>NZ_JACSZV010000014.1 GCF_014472415.1 Pseudomonas sp. N40(2020) | reverse complement strand
GGGGTCATTCAGCTCGAGTGCAACTGACAGATTGCTTTCGCGAGCAGGCTCGCTCCCACAGGGGAAGTGGATGGCTGCTGTTCAACTCAGCCGCGAATAAAGGCTAAAAGATCCGCGTTAATCGTCTCCGCCTCAGTCGTCGGCATCCCGTGCGGAAACCCCGGATACGACTTCAACGTGCCATTTGGCAGCAGTTTCGCCGACAAAGGCCCCGAGTCCGCGTAAGGCACAATCTGATCATCCTCGCCATGCATCACCAGCACCGGGACGGTCACTTTCTTCAGGTCTTCGGTGAAATCCGTCTGCGAGAACGCCACGATGCCGTCGTAATGCGCCTTGGCGCCGCCGATCATGCCCTGACGCCACCAGTTGGCGATGATGCCTTCCGACGGCGTGGCCCCCGGCCGGTTGTAGCCATAAAAAGGCCCACTCGGAATATCGCGATAAAACTGCGCCCGATTCGCCGCCAGTTGCGCCTGCAAATCATCGAACACTGATTTCGGCAAACCACCCGGATTGCTCTCGGTCTGCACCATCAATGGCGGCACGGCGCTGATGAGCACCCCTTTGGCGACGTTGTCCTGACCATGGCGGGCGATGTAATGGATGACTTCGCCGCCGCCAGTGGAGTGGCCGACATGCACGACGTTTTTCACGCCCAGGTGGTTGACCACGGCCAGGGCATCATCGGCGTAGTGATCCATATCGTGGCCATCCCAGACCTGACTGGAGCGCCCATGGCCCCGGCGATCATGGGCAATCACCCGAAAGCCTTGCCCCAGAAAGAACAGCATCTGCGCGTCCCAGTCATCCGAACTCAGTGGCCAGCCGTGGTGGAAGTGGATCACCGGGGCGTCTTTTGGCCCCCAGTCTTTATAGAAAATCTCGACGCCATCTTTGGTGGTGACAAATCCCATATTCGCTACTCCTGACCAATGTGGAGGGCAACCCGCGACGGTTCGCGGACCGGTTTCGCTCACGACGACTGTTGTGCGTCAGCTCATTGCGAGCCGCTATCAACTGTAGGATCAAACTCGACTTTAAGAGCGCCAATGCATGACCGGTGGTCGCCGCATCTGGCCTAAAACGCAAATTACGCTTAGCTGAAAGGGATAAGCCGAGGCACGCGCAGGCATTCATTGCCGCAGCAACGCCCCTTCAGAACACCGTGAGTCTGAGGAAATTTCCCGATGCTGACCCTGAATATCAATGGCAAGGATCAGGAGCTCGATGTCCCCGCGGACATGCCGTTGCTCTGGGTCCTGCGCGATGTCGCGCACCTGACCGGTACCAAATTCGGCTGCGGCATGGCCCAGTGCGGCGCCTGTACCGTGCATGTCGATGGTGCGCCGTTGCGCGCCTGTATCACCCCGGCCACCGCCGTCGCCCATGGGCAGAAAATTCTCACCATCGAAGGCTTGTCCACGGACGGTTCGCACCCGGTGCAGCAAGCCTGGGCCGAACTTGATGTGGTGCAGTGCGGTTACTGCCAGTCCGGGCAGATCATGTCCGCCGCTGCTTTATTGGCGAAGATTCCCAAACCCACCGACAGCGATATCGATCAGGCGCTCTCCGGCAATATCTGCCGCTGCGGCACCTACCCAAGAATTCGTGCCGCGGTCAAACGTGCGTCCGAGATCGGTTGAACCTGACGGGGAGATAGACCATGAACAGTCCCGTATCGCGTCGGGGTTTTCTCAAGGGCAGCGCCATGTTGGGCGGCGGTCTGGTGGTGGCGTTTGTCGTGCCTGGTGCCCATCGTTTTGCTTTGGCAGCAGAGAATGAAGGCAAGGTCTTCGCGCCGAACGCTTTCCTGCGTATCGCCGCTGATAACAGCGTCACCGTGCTGCTTGGCCATTCGGAAATGGGGCAGGGCATCTGGACTGGCCTGACCATGCTGATCGCCGAAGAGCTGGATGCCGATTGGTCGAAAATCCGCGTTGAACACTCGCCGGCCTCGGCAGCGGATTACGGCATGCCCGGTTTTGGCGGCATGCAGATTACGGGCGGCTCGACGTCAACCTGGATGGAGTTCGACCGCTATCGACTGGCTGGCGCTACGGCGCGGCAAATGCTGGTTGAAGCGGCGGCCAAACGTTTTGATGTGGCGCCTTCGACGATTCGCACCGAGTCGGGTGTGGTGATCGCCGGCGATAAACGCACGACTTATGGCGAATTGGCCGACGCCGCCGGGCAACTGCCAGTGCCGGACCCGAAATCCATCACGTTCAAAGAGGCCAAGGATTGGAAAGTCATTGGCAAACCTACCAAACGCCTCGACACCCCGGAGAAAATCACCGGTCGCGCCAAGTTCGGCATGGACGTGCAATTTGAAGGCTTGATGACCGCCATGGTCGCCCGCGCGCCAGCGTTTGGGGCCACGGTCAAATCCTTCGAAGGCGCCGAGGCGCTGGCGGTGCCGGGCGTGCATAAAGTGCTGCAAGTGCCGACCGGTGTGGCAGTGGTTGCTGACCATTACTGGGCGGCGAAACTGGGTCGCGATGCGCTGAAGGTTGATTGGGATCTGGGGCCGCACGCGGATCTGAGCAGTGAAAAACTGCTCGAGAGCTTTCGCAAACTGGCCGCGACACCGGGCACTTCGGCCAGTCAGGCCGGGGATGCCAAGGGTAATTTCAGCAAAGCGGCGAAGAAAGTCGACGTCGAATACAGCGTGCCTTATCTCGCCCATGCGCCGATGGAGCCCTTGAATTGCACGGTAAAAATCAGCGCCGAGAAGTGTGAGATCTGGACGGGTACGCAGTTTCAGACGCTGGATCAGATGGTCGCCGGGAAAATCACCGGGCTGAAACCCGAGCAAGTGGAAATCCACACAGAATTCCTCGGCGGCGGTTTTGGCCGGCGGGCCAATCCGACCTCGGACTTTGTTGCCGAAGCGGTGGAGGTGGCGAAAGCGGCAGGCATGCCGGTGAAAACCGTGTGGTCGCGGGAGGACGACATTCGCGGCGGTTACTACCGTTCGATGTTTTTGCATCAGGCGCGTGTCGGCCTTGGCGCCGATGGGCTGCCGCTGGCTTGGCAGCATGTGCTGGTCGGCCAGTCGATCATGACCGGCACGTTGATGGAAGCGACCATGGTCAAAAATGGCATCGATCCGACCTCGGTCGAGGGCGTCGCCGACAGCCCTTACGTCAAAGACCTGGCCCATCATCAGGTCGAACTGCACTCGCCGCAGACCGGCATCAATGTGTTGTGGATGCGTTCGGTGGGGCATACCCATACCGCGTTTGTCATGGAATCGCTGATCGATGAACTGGCCACCGCGGCGGGCAAGGACCCGCTGGAATATCGACGCACGCTGCTCAAGGCGCATCCGCGGCATCTCGGCGTGCTTAATCTGGCGGTGGAGAAGGCCAACTGGAAAGCGCCGTTGCCCGACGGCCATGCCTTGGGCGTGGCGGTGCACGAGTCGTTCGGCAGTTATGTGGCGCAGGTGGCCGAGGTCTCGCAGGACAATCTGGCCATTCGTGTGCATCGGGTGGTGTGTGCGGTGGATTGTGGGATCGCGGTCAACCCGCAGAGCATCGCCGCGCAGATGGAGTCGTGCATCACCTTTGGTCTGGGCATGGCGCTGCACAACAAGCTCACGCTGAAGAACGGCGGGGTGGTGCAGTCCAACTATCACGATTATCAGGTGCTGCGGCTCAACGAGATGCCGGTGGTCGAGGTGCATATCGTGCCCAGCAGCGAGAAACCCGGCGGTATCGGCGAAGCCGGTGTGCCGCCGACCGCTCCGGCGGTGGCCAACGCGCTGTTTGCCTTGACCGGGCAACGCCTGCGCGAGCTGCCGCTGCAACTGTCGGGGGTGTGAGATGAAACGACATCTGCTGTTGGGAACGGTGGTTTTGCTTGGGTTGGGCGGCTACGCCTCAGACTTGTTCGCCGACGATCAGGAAGCCTTGAAGGCGTTCGGCACGATTCAGAAAGTGTTCCAGAGCCCGCGTTGCCAGAACTGCCACATTCCCGGGGACTCACCGCTGCAGTTCGATGCCGGCACGCCACACGCGATGAACGTGGTGCGCGGCATGGACGGCAAAGGCGCCGCCGGCTTGCCCTGCGCCACCTGTCATGCCGAAAGCAATCCGCCGGCCAGTTACGGCCTCCACGCACCCCCGGGCGCGCCGCACTGGAGCCTGCCACCGGCCGCGCACAAAATGGCCTGGATCGGCCTGCCGCTGGACAAGTTGTGCGCAATGATCAAGGACCGTTCCAGCAACGGTGACCGCGATTTTGCCGCGCTGATCAAACACGTCAGCGAGGACAAACTGGTGCTCTGGGGCTGGAATCCCGGAACAGGGCGAGCGCCGGTTCCGGTACCGCACGATATATTCGTGAACCAGTTCAAGCTCTGGGCCGATGCTGGCGGGCCATGTCCGGTGGCCGGGAGTTGACGGTGTGATCGGGCGGCGAATCAGGCTACTCTAAGGGCCACTGACCTCGATGGAGTGTGTGATGCTGGTTCCCGGAAAACCCGCCAATGAAGCCGCGCGAATTCAAGTGCTGCACGGCCTCGACCTTCTCGATTCGGCTCCCGAAGAGCGTTTCGACCGACTCACGCGACTGGCCAAGCGTCTGTTCAATGTGCCCATCGCCTTGGTGACGCTGGTGGACAAGGATCGTCAGTGGTTCAAGTCCTGTGTCGGGCTGAATGTCACTGAAACCTCGCGGGACGTGTCTTTCTGCGGCCACGCCATTCTCAAGAATGACTTGTTACTGGTGCCTGATGCCTGCCAGGACGAGCGCTTCCACGACAATCCGCTGGTCACCGGTGAGCCGCACATTCGCTTCTATGCCGGCTATCCACTGACCGTGCCTACGGGCAATAAAATGGGCACGTTGTGCCTGATCGACACCAAACCCCGCGAACTCGACGATGAAGAACGCGCGCTGTTGCGTGATCTGGCAGAGATGGCCGAGCAAGAGCTGACGGCCGTGCAAATGGCGAGCATGGACGAGCTGACGCTGCTCTCCAATCGTCGCGGTTTCAAGCAATTGGCCCAGCATGCACTGGACGCCTGCGCGCGGCTGAACCGGCCGGCCACTTTGCTGTTTTTCGACCTCAATGACTTCAAGCAGATCAACGATCTCTATGGCCATGCCGAGGGCGATGGTGCATTGAAGACCTTCGCTGATGTGCTGCGCATTGCCTTTCGCGAAAGTGATGTAGTCGGGCGTTTGGGCGGTGATGAGTTTGTGGCGCTGCTGACCGGTTCCAGCCATATCGAAACCACGGCGATCATGGCCCGGCTCAAGGAAATCCTCGAAGAACGCAACGCTACGTTGCACCGTGGTTATGCCATTCGTTTCAGCGTCGGCCAGATCGAATATGACCCGCAGCGGCATGACACGGTGGATCGACTGCTGGCAGATGCAGATGGGGCGATGTATGCCCATAAACAGGCCTTGAAGCGCATCTGATCGGGGCTTTGCGGTTCAAAGTCAAATGGTCGATGCCTGGATGGATTGAAAAAACGCCATCCAGGCCTGATGAATACCTTCAGCTTCTTGGAGCTCGATCGCACGGTTGGCCCGTTCCATCGCCGACGCCTGTTGAACGGCGAACAGGCGTTCTACTGCTGTGCTGGCAATCGTCTGGATTCTTGATGACGTGAATGTTGCGGGAATCTGTTGATAGGCGCCAACTGCCAACTGTTCTTGCTCGATTTCGATTCTCTTGATCTGGCCACGACAGGTGCCTGGGCTTCTTGCCGTTGCGCCTTGCAGGTACGTCTCTGCGTCGAATGGCAGGCTTGTGCTGGTCGTTTTCGCGGATGCCGAAACCAGCGTGGAATAGTTGATGTCCTGACGTAGATGAACGGCTCGCTCTCGAATGAATATCTCGTAAATTCGTGGCAGCTCACTTTGGCAGGAGACGATCATGGCAAACAATCCAGCCGCCGGATTCTGCTTATCTGCGGCAGACTGGCCCGGGGGGTGTGCTGTTACCGGATGCAGGGCGAAGAATTCCAGCGGGCCGGTCTCCAGATCGAGTCGTTGCTGAAGCGGTAATTCACAGAACGATTCCTTGATCAGGGCCACGTAGGCGTCCTTCATTCGTTCCAGTCGGCTTTTGAGCTGCACCAGAAACCCGCTGGCAACCGACGTGAGCTGGTCAAACGACGGTGCCAGCAGCGATAGCTGTACTTGCGGGAGTGTCGAGCTCCAATTGCTCCATTCGGTGGTCAGCTTCTGCGCCATGTGCAACTCGACCAGCGAATACTTTTCGGTCGGCGCCGCGTCAGGCGCTGTCGGTGTGGCTGACTCTTTCCTGCATTTGGGCAGCAATATCAGGCACCGTTCTTCCAGGTGCAACGCGTCAGGAAACACCTTGCGCAGATCTTGCAGGGCAACGGTGTACGGTGTTGCGAAGGGCGCGCGAAAGGCCAGCTCGGTATGGGTGAACATCCTCTGTCCATGCAGGACAAACGCATTGTCGGCTGCCTTGAGTGTGGCGGCATCATAGAGCGCATCCGTCTGGGCCGAGTCGCGTTGAATTACGCCTCTGGCAATGGCCCAATCGGCTACCAGGGAGCCGGGTGCTTTCTTCGAGCGGAACTCCTGCAGATGGGGAATCATGGGCAGGGCGGACAGTGTCATGATTTCGTTGTAAGTCATCAAACGGGTCATGCCGGGGGCGTGGTTTTCGATGAAGAGCACCACTTGTTTGAGCTTCACCCATGAGTGCGCGGTCATGTAGGCGAGTGAGGCGGGGATGCCGCGGACCAGAAATTCCGGAGCGATACCTGAGAGCAGTAAATGTGTCGCCAGGGTTTTCTGCTTGATGCGATGCAGCGCGAATTGCCCATCGATAAAGCGTCGGACATCTTTGTACGACTCACCCCAAAAAAAGCTGTCATTGAGCGGCTGATCGATCACCTTGCCTGGCTGCTGGCCTGCCAGAGGATCGAGACTGAGGATCAAGGCAGTCAGTAACAGATACTCACGATTGGTGGCTATGTCTTCCTTTCTCTTCCATTTTTCAGGATGAAGCTTTTCCAGCAAACGATTGCCCAATTGATGCGCACGTGGCGAAATCAGTATCTGGCTGAGCAGCGAATCGGCTTTGGCTTGCAGCACTGTGGCGCTCAGATCAGGTACCACGCCTTCGCTCAGATAATCGATCAATGCAACGCAAGTGTGCGCCAGGAATGCTGCGCTGGCGTCGATGATCAACTTGCGTCGCTCGGCGGTGAGGCCCGGCGAGCCGCTACCGGGGGAGCCGAGCATGTACCAGTGATTCGTAAAGCCTGGGGGGAGCAACTGGTAGGGTTTCATCCACTGCGCGATGATCCCGGCGACGCGAGCGTTTGCAGGCAGCGGGATTTCGTAGAAACCCATCATTTGCTTGAGTGTCACCAGTCCGCTGGTACGCAAGGCGCCGCCGGCCTTGTCGGCCAGCAGCCGAAGTTCATCGCGTTTGGTTTTGAGCGTGCTGTTTTGTTCTACCTGCGTCGTCAGGTCCTCCCAGTTCTTTTTCTTTCCTGGTGTGCCGACATGACCCGAACGGGTCAGAAGCAGCGGGCTGTCGGCGGGCAGTTGGTTAGCCTTCAAGAGCCGCTGAAATTCGCTGCTATCTCTGAAACTCAGCAATCGTTCTTTGCCCGTCACTATCTTTTCGCCCAATGCGGATTCCGGGTCTGGCGCACTGAGATGGTCGAGGTCGATTTCGGCACCTGCCTCCTTGTTCCAGGCCAGTACTTCAAGGAGCAAATGGATATTACGAAAGTCCTCAACATTCGCAAAAGCACGCTTGTAACGTTTGATGGGCGTGCGCGTCTGGATGTGTTCACTGACGTAGGGCAGGGGTGGCCATTTGTGCTGTCGCAGCCGAGTGATCAAGTCGCGGGCGGCGTCGAGGGTGGCGGGTATCTCAAACCCGTAACACTCAAGAAGCTGATCGAGGTTGAAAAACTCATCGCTGGCGATGACGCAGCCGAGTTTTTCTGCTGCGTTCATCAGCTCAGCCAACGAGTCGTCTGGCAGACCGTCATCGAACAGACTTTGTGGATGTTCAATGATCGAACCATCGTTGCGAGTGAACGAAAACATCCGGTCCTTCAATGAGTAACGGCAGGTCACGAAGGGCGTGGCATCTTCGGCCAAGGTCAGGAACGCCTCATTGTGAACCACTGCCGTCATGGCCGTCGTCCCACGGTGCATGAGGGTGGTCAGCCAGGATCCGTGACGCAGACGTACGCGTGCAAGGTCCAACTGCAAGGGCTGGGTCTGTCTGAGGGTATCGATCGACTGTTCGAGCGCGGTAGCCAGAACCTGGTAGTCGGCCGTCTGCGCGTTGCGCTCGGCAACCACTGCCGACGTCGTGTGCGCGTCGCTTGCGATCGGCGCGAATCCGCTGGCTTTTAACTCATCGATGATCACCTGAGCCTGCATACGGTTTTCCGGCTCGGGATAACCGTAAAACGCCAGCACGAGCGCCCGGGGAATCAGGCAAAGCGGGTTGGCGGATTTGCCGCCGACGGAGGGTAGACCCAGTCCTGCGGGGTCGATTTTGCGGGCGATGGACAAGGGCGGAAACGCGACTTTCCACCACAGGGAGTCATCTTGCTGGGTGAACGTGCGCGTGGTGAGGACGCCGTCCTTGAGGGTCGAGGCGTGCAGCGTGTCGCCTTTGAGGCTGAGGGTGTCCAGGTCGATGTCGAACGTGCTGGCCCAATCGAGAAAGCTCGAGCGATCAAGGCTGACCCAGTAGAGCTCCATCCATTCACGCAGCAGGCTGTTGCGAGGGATATCGAGGGTTCGCGCGAGTGCGACCTCCGGGGTTGCGGTCGGGAGGGCCGAGAGCTCTTCGATCACGATCTGAACCATGGCAGGTTCGTGCTTTTCGTCAGGTGCAAGGGCTGGCTGAGGGGGCATGGGTGTTCTCCAGTAAGCAGCAAAAAGACTTGCTGGAGTGGATTGTCGAGCGGCAAGGAAAGCGGCTGGCGGTACATATGTATGCGTTGAGTAATTACTCGGAAATTGTCACGACACGGAAACGCTTAGCTCTATTCCGCTTTTGAGCCAGTGTTTGGGCTCACGCTGACGGAGGGAGTAAGAAAGTCTATGTGAAAGCCAGAGGAGCCGTCACCAATAGCTAAATGCACACCGCTGATGCCTTCATTCATTTGAGAGTTGATTTTGTAGTCAATGCTCGACGCGATAGCCTCGTTCACGCCGATAGCAAACTCAGTCAGTTTAAGTCCTCGGGTGCCTGCCGCAAGATCAAGAAGCTTTATATGTTCCTCATTGTTTATTTTAAATGAGATTGCAGTGTTATTTTTTATTGATAGATATGCGCCTGCTTCTGGTATTCGATCGCTAAGCCATTTAAGGGAGGATTTAAGCTCGGCGGGTAATGTCGGATTTGGTTTTCTGAGTAGCGTCAAAATCCCTGCAATTCTGAATGTGCCTGTAACGGTGAACGGGCAAGGCGTCTGTGGATTCATGTGTGCATAATGCACTTCGAAAAACTCAGCAACTGACTGGACAAAGTTTCCAGAAACGTCTTCAGAAAGTAGTGCGTAAGGTTTTGCGTGGGGGTGAATTGAAACCGATGCGTCGGTTTCGTAACCAGATATTGAAAATACTTGATTAGAGTTCAGCATATTCAGTACAGATCGTTGCGTGCTGAGGGAGTGCTCGAAATCGCTGCTTAGCAAAAGTCTCAGGCTGTAAAGTGCCGCAGCCACGGTTGGCTCGAACACTTGCGTAGCGCAAAAAATGCTCTTTTTGGATTGGGTGTTTTTGGCAATCTCAAACATCGCTTTTGCAGCGTCGTTGCTAAAAGAAAAAACGATACTGTTGTTGGGTAGTTGCGTCAGCTCAGAAATGTTGGCCGTTCTAAATCCCTGTAGCGCACATTCGCTGAGGAAGGCATTTGAATCGGCGATAATTGAAAACTCCTCATCCCTGAAAAGTGTCGATATCATGGTTGAAGTTGACATTAGCTTCTCCTGAATCTGAAGTGCGCGGCAAAAGTTTTGCCGCGCGTTAATTTTTTAATCTTCAGAGTAAGCCCAGGCTAACGGTGCCCATCCGAAGTTTTCAGGTCCAGAAGTATTTCGATTAAGGTTTTCTTTAGTGATTGTTTCGACTTTCATTTGGTTGTCCTTGTTTGGTTTTTGTTTTGTGCTCCCAAGGTTGTCTGGGAGTGAGGGGATTAACACATAGGTTGCCCGTTTTGTTAAATAGCTATTTTGATCATTTTAAGAATGGTTTTGTCTGTGTAGTTTTGCGCAGTGCGCGATTCGGTTATTTGTGTGAGGTGGGGCTGTAGTACTGTTCTGAAAATTGTATTTGGCTTGTTTTTGTTGTTGTAGGTAGTGAGTCTTCTGTAGTTAGGTCTATTTATGGTCTTTTGTGTTTGGCTTTATATAAAACGTAAAGGAGATTGCACAGTGCGCGCATCCAGGAAATACCTGACAGATACAGCTGTCCATCAGGCATTGCTGTTGGCTGATTTGACCGAAAAAAATAATCCCGACCACGCGGTACGGCTTTTACTCAATGAGGTCCTTCAAGGACTGGCCGAAGAGGGCTGGCCTCAAGCGCAGTTGCAAGGCGGGGCGAGGATTGTCTCGGCTGAAGAAAATTACGGATTGCTCGGTTACGACTCCCAAGAGATCACGCTGGGTAGTGAACACACACGATGGGTCGATGAGCATTCATTGTTGCGGACTCAGACCACCAGTCAGATTCCTGCGGCGCTTCAACAGGCCGCTCAGGATCGACAACCTGGGCAGACGATCTTGTTGGCTGCGCCGGGAATCACTTTCAGGCGTGATAGCCGGGATTGCTGGCATTGTGCGGAACCCCATCAAATGGATATCTGGGTGCTGGGTGACCCGGAACTGGCATCGCACGAAAATTTGTTGCATTTGGTTGGCGATATTCTCAAAGCCGCTGTTCCTGAAAAATCCTGGGTCTACAGCGATAGCCCTCATCACTACACCGAGGGTGGAATCGAAGTGAATGTGTTGAACGAAGGAGCGCCGGTCGAGGTGCTGGAGTGCGGTCTCATAGCGAAATCTCTACTGGAGCGCTTGAAGATTAACCCGCAGCAGCACGGAGGCCTGGCACTTGGGATGGGATTGGATCGCCTCACAATGTTACGCAAAGGCATCCCTGACATTCGTCTGTTGCGTGACCAGAATGAGCGCGTGCAAGCGCAAATGCATGATCTGAATCCATGGACGGCGGTCTCTCGTCTGCCTTCGATTGCTCGGGATATTTCATTGGCGGTAACGCCGGGTTTGAGTGAAGAGGTACTGACCGAGCGGATGTTGCAGGCGGCAGGGGATTGTTCTGACTGGATTGAGGAGATGCAGGTCAAGGGTCGTTGGCACTACTCGAGTTTGCCCGCGCAAGCCATTGAACGGCTTGGCCTGCTACCGGGTCAGGAAAATGTGCTTTTACATGTGGTATTGCGTGATTGTTCGCGATCAATCACCACCACCGAAGCAAATGCCTTGTACGCAGACATTCAAGCGGCGATGCATGAGGGAGCACCGGGGGCAGGGTACAGAATGGATCTTTCCAAGGCTTGAAACTGATCGACTAAAGTGGCTTTGGCTATTCTTGCGCTGTGATCTTTTGTTCTTGAATCAATAAAAAACCCGCCTGAATCGGCGGGTTTTTTATCGGCTAACCGAAGATCATTCTTCGATGTTGCCCATGGCGGTGGTGTTGAAGCCGCCGTCCACGTACATGATTTCACCGCTGATGCCCGACGCCAGGTCGGAGCACAGGAAGGCGCCGGCGTTGCCGACTTCGTCGATGGTGACGTTGCGGCGCAGTGGGGTTTGCGCTTCGTTGGCGGCCAGCATCTTGCGGAAGTTCTTGATGCCCGAGGCTGCCAGAGTACGGATCGGGCCAGCCGATACGCAGTTGACGCGGGTGCCGTCCGGGCCCAGGGAGCCGGCCAGGTAACGCACGCCGGCTTCCAGCGAAGCCTTGGCCATGCCCATGACGTTGTAGTTCGGCATGGTGCGCTCGGCGCCCAGGTACGACAGGGTCAGCAGGCTGCCGTTGCGGCCTTTCATCATTTCGCGGCCAGCTTTGGCCAGGGCCACGAAGCTGTAGGCGCTGATGTCGTGAGCGATGCGGAAACCGTCACGGGTGGTGGCTTCGGTGAAGTCGCCGTCCAGCTGGTCGCCCGGGGCGAAGCCGACGGAGTGGACGATGCAGTCCAGGCCGTCCCACTTCTTGCTCAACTCTTCAAAGACCTTGGCGATTTCTTCATCGCTGGCCACGTCGCACGGGAAGCACAGCTCAGGGCTCGAACCCCAGCCTTGTGCAAACTCTTCGACACGACCTTTGAGTTTGTCGTTCTGATAAGTGAAGGCAAGCTCAGCGCCCTCGCGATGCATGGCGGCAGCGATGCCGGATGCGATGGACAGCTTGCTGGCGACACCGACGATCAGTACGCGCTTACCGGCGAGAAAACCCATGTGTTGCTCCTCTTTCAGGTTATTGCGCAGTGGCTGGTGCCAAAAAAGCGGCTTCCAGCAACTGCTGTGTATACGGATGTTGGGGGGCGGCAAAGATACTTTGCGCGTCTCCCTGTTCGACCACTTGGCCATGCTTGACCACCATCAACTGGTGGCTCAGCGCTTTAACAACAGCCAGGTCATGGCTGATAAACAAATACGTCAGGTTGTACTTGGCTTGCAGTGAACGCAACAGCTCCACCACTTGCCGCTGCACCGTCCGGTCGAGCGCCGAAGTCGGCTCGTCCAGCAGGATCAGCGCCGGTTTGAGCACCAAAGCCCGGGCAATGGCAATTCGTTGCCGTTGCCCACCGGAAAATTCGTGGGGGTAGCGGTGCCGGGTTTCCGGATCCAGACCTACCTCCTTCAATGCCGCAATAATCGCCGCTTCCTGCTCGGCGGCGGTGCCCATCTTGTGAATCCGCAGGCCTTCGCCAACGATGTCGCTCACGCACATCCGCGGGCTCAGGCTGCCAAACGGGTCCTGAAACACCACCTGCATCTCCCGACGCAACGGGCGCACCTCGTTCTGCGTCAGGCAGTCTAGCTGCTTGCCTTCAAAGCGGATGGCGCCTTTGCTGCCGATCAGCCGCAAAATCGCCAGACCCAGCGTGGATTTGCCGGAACCGCTTTCCCCCACAATCCCCAGGGTTTGACCCTGAGGCAGGCTGAAATTGATGCCGTCCACTGCCTTGACGTGATCCACCGTGCGCTTGAGCAGGCCTTTCTTGATCGGGAACCAGACTTTCAGATCCTCGACCTCAAGCAGCGGCGCCCCGATTTTATTGGTCGCCGGGCCTCCGCTGGGCTCCGCGCCGAGCAATTCCCGAGTGTACGGATGCTGCGGCGAACGGAACAGCTCTTCGCACGATGCCTGTTCGACGATGCAACCGCGCTGCATGACACATACGCGATGCGCAATTCTTCGTACCAGGTTCAAATCGTGACTGATCAGTAGCAGTGACATGCCCAATCGAGCCTGAAGTTCCTTGAGTAAATCGAGGATTTTCAGCTGAACGGTCACGTCCAGCGCAGTGGTCGGTTCGTCGGCGATCAGCAGTTCCGGCTCATTGGCCAGGGCCATGGCGATCATCACGCGCTGGCGCTGGCCGCCGGACAGTTCATGGGGCAGGGCCTTGAGGCGCTTGTGCGGTTCAGGGATGCCGACCATTTCCAGCAGTTCCAGCGTGCGTTTGGTCGCGACTTTGCCGGTCAGGCCCTTGTGGATGCCCAACACCTCGTTGATCTGCTTCTCGATCGAGTGCAGCGGGTTGAGCGAGGTCATCGGCTCCTGAAAGATCATCGCGATACGGTTGCCACGGATGTGGCGGATGGTCTTTTCGCTCAGGCCCAGCAGGTTTTGCCCGGAGTAGTTGATGCTGCCGGCCGGATGCCGCGCCAAAGGGTAGGGCAGCAGGCGCAGGATCGAGTGCGCCGTCACCGATTTGCCCGAGCCGGATTCACCGACCAAGGCCAGGGTCTCGCCGCGCTTGATATCGAAGCTGACGCCCTCGACCACCCGGTGTATGCGCTCGCCAAAGCCGAATTCGACGGCAAGGTCGCGCACTTCGATCAGATTGTCCTGATTCATTTCACTTCCTCGGGTCGAAGGCATCGCGAGCGGACTCGCCGATAAACACCAGCAAGCTCAACATCAGCGCGAGCACAGCGAACGCGCTCATGCCCAGCCACGGCGCTTGCAGGTTGGATTTGCCCTGCGCGACCAGTTCACCCAGCGACGGACTGCCGGCCGGCAAGCCGAAACCGAGGAAGTCCAAAGCGGTGAGGGTGCCGATGGCGCCGGTGAGGATGAACGGCATGAAGGTCATGGTCGAGACCATGGCGTTGGGCAGGATGTGGCGGAACATGATTGCGCCATTCTGCATGCCCAGCGCCCGTGCAGCTCGCACATATTCAAGGTTGCGGCCACGCAGGAACTCGGCGCGCACCACGTCGACCAGGCTCATCCACGAGAACAGCAGCATGATCCCCAGCAGCCACCAGAAATTCGGCTGGACGAAACTGGCGAGGATGATCAGCAGGTACAGCACCGGCAAACCCGACCAGATCTCCAGAAACCGCTGACCGGCCAGATCGACCCAGCCGCCGTAGAAACCCTGCAAGGCCCCGGCAATCACGCCGATGATCGAACTTAACACGGTCAGCGTCAGGGCAAACAGCACCGAAATGCGGAAACCGTAAATCACCCGTGCCAGCACATCGCGGCCCTGATCGTCAGTGCCCAGCAAGTTGTCCGCCGAGGGCGGGGCAGGGGCCGGGACTTTCAGGTCGTAATTGATGCTTTGATAGCTGTAGGGGATCGGCGCCCACAACACCCACGCATCCTTGGCCTTGAGCAGTTCGCGGATGTACGGGCTCTTGTAGTTGGCTTCCAGCGGGAATTCGCCGCCGAAGGTGGTTTCCGGGTAGCGCTTGACCGCCGGGAAGTACCAGCTGTTGTCGTAGTGCACCACCAGCGGCTTGTCGTTGGCGATCAGCTCGGCGCCCAGGCTCAGGCCGAACAGGATCAGAAACAGCCACAGCGACCACCAGCCACGCTTGTTGGCCTTGAACAGTTCGAAGCGGCGGCGGTTGAGAGGGGACAGGTTCATCTCAATGCTCCCGGCTTTCGAAGTCGATGCGTGGATCGACCAGGGTGTAGGTGAGGTCGCCGATCAGTTTCACCACCAGCCCGAGCAGGGTGAAGATGAACAGGGTGCCGAACACCACCGGATAATCGCGGTTGATCGCCGCTTCGAAACTCATCAGGCCCAGGCCGTCGAGGGAGAAGATCACCTCCACCAGCAACGAGCCGGTGAAGAAGATGCCAATGAACGCCGAGGGGAATCCGGCAATCACCAGCAACATGGCGTTGCGGAACACGTGACCATAGAGCACGCGATGGCGGGTCAGGCCCTTGGCCTTGGCGGTGACCACGTACTGTTTGTTGATCTCGTCGAGGAAGCTGTTTTTGGTCAGCAGGGTCATGGTCGCGAAGTTGCCGATCACCAGTGCGGTCACTGGCAGTGCCAAGTGCCAGAAGTAATCGAGGATCTTGCCGCCGAGGCTTAACTCATCAAAGTTGTTCGAGGTCAGGCCCCTTAGCGGGAACCAGTCCAGATAACTGCCGCCGGCAAACACCACGATCAGCAGAATCGCAAAGAGAAACGCCGGGATCGCATAGCCGACAATGATTGCCGAACTGGTCCAGACGTCGAAATGGCTGCCGTGTCGTGTGGCCTTGGCGATCCCCAGCGGGATCGACACCAGGTACATGATCAGCGTGCTCCACAAGCCCAGCGAGATCGACACCGGCATCTTTTCCTTGATCAGGTCGATGACCTTGGCGTCGCGGAAAAAACTGTCGCCGAAGTCCAGCGAGGCGTAGTTCTTGACCATGATCCACAGACGTTCCGGGGCCGATTTATCGAACCCGTACATGTGCTCGATTTCCTTGATCAGCGCCGGGTCCAGCCCCTGCGCGCCGCGATAAGAGGAACCGGCCACCGAGACTTCGGCACCGCCGCCCGCGATGCGACTGGTGGCGCCTTCAAAGCCTTCCAGCTTGGCAATCATCTGCTCTACCGGGCCACCGGGCGCAGCCTGGATGATCACGAAGTTGATCAGCAGAATGCCGAACAGGGTCGGGATGATCAGCAGCAGTCGCCGAAATATATACGCCAGCATCTGATTACTCCGTGCCCGCAGGGTCGGCTTGCAGTTTGGTTTCGACTTCTATTGCCGGTTTGGCATCGGGCTTGACCCACCAGGTGCTCGTACCGATGTCGTACTTGGGCGAAACTTTCGGATGGCCGATGTGGTTCCAGTACGCCACGCGCCAGGTCTTGATGTGCCAGTTGGGGATCACGTAATAGCCCCACTGCAACACGCGATCCAGCGCTCGGGCGTGGGCCACCAGGCTTTTGCGCGAATCGGCGTTGATCAGGTTCTCGACCAGTTGATCGACGATCGGATCCTTCAGACCCATGGTGTTGCGACTGCTCGGTTTGTCGGCGGCGGCGCTCATCCAGTATTCGCGCTGTTCGTTACCCGGCGAATTGGACTGCGCAAAGCTGCCGACCATCATGTCGAAATCCCGCGAACGCACGCGGTTGATGTACTGCGAGACGTCGACGCGGCGGATCACCAGTTCGATACCAAGGTCGCTGAGGTTGCGCTTGAGCGGCAACAGCACGCGTTCAAAGTCGGTCTGCGCCAGCAGGAACTCAATGACCACCGGTTTGCCGGTGGCGTCGACCATTTTGTCGTCGACGATCTTCCAGCCAGCCTCTTGCAGCAGTTGGTAGGCCTCACGTTGTTGGGTACGGATCATGCCGCTGGCGTCGGTCTTCGGGTTCTCGAAGGCTTCGCTGAATACCTGCGCTGGCAGTTTGCTGCGGAACGGGTCGAGGATCGCCACCTGGTCAGCGTCGGGCAATCCGGTGGCGGCCATTTCCGAGTTCTCGAAATAGCTGCGCGTGCGTGTATACGCGCCGTTGAACAACTGCTTGTTGGTCCATTCGAAATCGAACAGCAGGCCCAGCGCCTGACGTACTCGGACATCCTGGAACACCGGGCGGCGCAGGTTGAAGACAAAACCCTGCATGCCAGTCGGGTTGCTGTTGGGGATCAATTCCTTGATCAGACGACCTTCAGTCACCGCCGGGACGTTGTAGGCGTTGGCCCAGTTCTTGGCGGTCATTTCCAGCCAGTAGTCGAACTGTCCGGCTTTCAGCGCTTCCAGCGCGACAGTGTTGTCACGGTAGTAATCGGTGGTCATCGTGTCGAAGTTGTAGAACCCGCGATTGACCGGCAGATCCTTGCCCCAGTAGTCCTTGACCCGCTCGTAGCGCACCGAGCGGCCAGCCTTCACTTCGGTGACTTTGTACGGGCCGCTGCCCAGCGGAATTTCCAGATTGCCCTTGCTGAAGTCACGATCGGCCCCCCAGTGTTTTGGCAATACTGGCAGTTGACCCAGGATCAGCGGCAGTTCGCGGTTGTTGGTGTGCTTGAACTTGAACAGTACCTTGAGCGGGTCTTCAGCGACAACTTCGGCGACGTCGTTGTAGTAGCCGCGAAACAGCGGTGAGCCTTCCTTGGTCAGGGTCTGGAAGCTGAACACCACATCGTCGGCGCGCACCGGGTGACCATCGTTGAAGCGTGCTTCGGGTCGCAGGTAAAACCGTACCCAGCTGTTGTCCGGGGCCTTTTCGATCTTGCCGGCGATCAAGCCGTATTCGGTAAAGGGCTCGTCGAGACTGTGCTTGGTCAGGGTGTCGTAGATCTGTCCGATGTCATCGGCCGGTACGCCTTTGCTGATGAACGGGTTGAGGCTGTCGAACCCGCCGAACCCGGCCTGGCGAAAGATCCCGCCCTTGGGCGCGTCGGGGTTCACGTAATCGAAATGCTTGAAATCGGCCGGGTATTTCGGCGGCTCGTTGTACAGGGTCACGGCGTGTTGCGGGGCGGCCAAGGCCAGCCCGGCGAACAGCATGCCGCTGGCCTGCAGGAGCAGGGCGCGGATAGGCTTCATTGATCTTTCTCCGAAGACTTCAGCCACCATGCACTCAGGCCCAGGGTGTAGGGCGGCGTGGTGACGAAGGCCAACCGGTTGCGGTAGGCCAGACGGTGATAATTGATGTACCAGTTGGGAATGATGTAGTGCTGCCAGAGCAGCACGCGGTCGAGGGCCTTGCCGGCGGCGACCTGCTCATCGCGGGTTTGCGCGGCGAGCAATTGTTCAAGCAGGTGATCGACCACCGGGTTGGCGATGCCAGCGTAATTCTTGCTGCCCTTGACCCCGACCTGACTGGAATGGAAGTACTGCCACTGCTCAAGGCCCGGGCTGAGTGTCTGGTTGAGCGTCATCAGGATCATGTCGAAATCGAACTGGTCCAGACGTTGTTTGTACTGTGCGCGGTCTACCGTGCGCAGGCGGGCGTCGATGCCGATACTCTTGAGGTTCTCGATATACGGCTGAAGGATGCGTTCCAGATTCGGGTTGACCAGCAGCAGTTCGAAACTCAGTGGCTGGCCAGCGGCGTTGCGCAGGCGCTGACCGTTGAGCTTCCAGCCAGCCTCTGCCAGCAGCGCCAGGGCATTGCGCATGGTTTCCCGCGGGATGCCGCGCCCGTCGGTCTGCGCCAACGTGAACGGTTCGGTGAACAGTTTGGCCGGCAATTGATCCTTGTACGGCTTGAGCATCAGCCATTCATGTCCGACCGGTACGCCGCTGGCACTGAATTCGCTGTTGGGGTAGTAACTGGTGGTGCGTTTGTAGGCGTCGCTGAACAGCGCGCGATTGGTCCACTCGAAATCGAACATCAGGCCCAGGGCTTCGCGGGTTTTGACGTCGGCGAAGGTTGCGCGCCGGGTGTTCATGAACAGGCCCTGACTCTGGGTCGGAATCTGATGCGGGATCTGCGCCTTGATCACTTCGCCGCGGCGCACGGCGGGGAAGTTGTAGCCGTTGGCCCAATTCTTGGCTTGATGCTCGATGTAGATGTCGAACTCACCGGCCTTGAACGCTTCGAACGCCACGTCGCTGTCGCGGTAGAACTCGACCTCCATGCGATCGAAGTTGTACTTGCCGCGATTGACCGGCAAGTCCTTGCCCCAGTAGTCCTTGACCCGTTCGAAGATCAATTGGCGACCCGGCGTCACCGAGGTGATGCGATACGGCCCACTGCCCAGCGGCGGCTCGAAGGTCGTGGCCTTGAAGTCGCGATCCTTCCAATAGTGCTGCGCCAGCACCGGCAGTTCACCGAGGCGCAGGATCAACAGGGGATTGCCAGAGCGCTTGAGCACGAAGCGGATGCGCTGTTTGTTGAGAATGTCGACCCGCAGCACTTCCTGTAGCGCCGTGCGGTATAGCGGGTGGCCTTCCTTGAGCAGCAGGCGATAGGAGAACGCCACGTCGTAGGCGGTGATCGGCGTGCCATCGTGAAAGTGTGCTTCAGGGCGCAGATTGAACACCACCCAGCTGCGATCCTCGCTGTACTCAACCGATTGCGCGATCAAGCCGTAACTGGAGGCCGGTTCATCGCCGGACGGCGAGTACTGGCCGGTGCCGACCATTAGCGGCTCGTTCAGCTCGTTAATGCCGTACTGAAGAAAATTCCCGGTGGATACAGGGCTGCTGCCCTTGAACGTGTACGGATTGACCGTATCGAAGGTGCCAAACGCCATCACCCGCAACGTACCGCCCTTGGGCGCTTGCGGGTTGACCCAGTCGAAATGGGTAAATCTGGCCGGGTACTTGAGCGTGCCGAACTGCGCATAACCGTGACTTTCGGTAATCGTCGCGTTTGCGGGTGAGCTCAAGGCCAGGCTGATCAGGAGCAGGAGGAGGGGACGCTTCAAGTCAGATCCGATCCAGGCGGCTTGGGCTTTGTGGGCCGTACAGTAACAGCTTGTATGGACAGGAAAAAGATAGGCGGTTAATGCAGTGTTAATGCAAAAAAAAATCGTCCGATCGCGGCCCGCGCCTTCGGCAGCTCCTACAGGGATCAATGCAGGTGCTGCCGAAGGCTCGGGCCGCGATCGGACGATCTTTTGATTTCTACTCAGTGCGGCTGATAAACCGTGAGCATCTGCCCAGGCTTCAACGCTTTTCCGGCACCCGGATTCCAGCGTTTGAGATGTTGCACCTCAACGTTGAAGCGCTTGGCGACCACATACAACGTGTCGCCGCGCTTGACCTTGTACTGGGTCTGCTGCGCGCTGTCGCCTTTGTCTTTGGTCTTGCTGTTGGCCGCGATCACGGTGTTGACCCGGCCACTGTTGCGCGATGGGGTGCGCTTGGTGGTGTCCTGCATCACCAGGGTCTGGCCGACCTTGAGGTTTTTGCCGGTCAGTTTGTTCCAGCGTTGCAGGTCCTTCACTTCGACCTTGTTGGCCTTGGCGATAGAGCCGAGGTTGTCGCCACGCTTGACGCGGTAAGCGCGCTTTAGCTGCGCCACTTCCGAAGGATCGGCGCCTTCAAACACCGGTTTCAGTGAGCGCGGGCTGATCAGTTCGTCAGGCCGCATGGTCTGCAGGCTGGCGGTCAGCAGTTGCGCCTTGGACGTCGGCACCAGCAAATGCTGAGGGCCGTCGATGGTGGTGCGCTGCTTGAAGGCCGGGTTGAGCTGGAACAGTTCGTCTTCATCGATGTTGGCAACGGCAGCGACTTTGGACAGGTCCATGCGCTGGTTGATTTCGACGACCTGGAAGTACGGCTCGTTGGCGATCGGGTTGAGGTTCACGCCGTAGGCTTCCGGCGCCAGCACCACTTGCGACAGGGCCAGCAGTTTCGGCACGTACGCCTGGGTTTCCGCCGGCAGCGGCAGGTTCCAGTAGTCGGTCGGCAAACCGAGCTTCTCGTTGCGCTCGATGGCGCGGCTGACCGTGCCTTCACCGGCGTTGTAAGCCGCCAGCGCCAGCAACCAGTCGCCGTTGAACATGTCGTGCAGACGGGTCAGGTAATCCATCGCCGCGGTGGTCGAGGCGGTGATGTCGCGACGGCCGTCGTAGAAGCGGGTCTGACGCAAGTTGAAGTAACGTCCCGTGGAAGGGATGAATTGCCAGAGACCCACCGCGTTGGCCCGGGAATAGGCCATCGGGTTGTAGGCGCTTTCAATCACCGGCAGCAGGGCGAGTTCCAGCGGCATGTTGCGTTCTTCGAGGCGTTCGACGATGTAATGAATGTAGAGGCTGCCGCGCTCGCCGGCATTCTCGAGAAAAGAGGGATTACTGGCGAACCACAGGCGCTGCTGCTCGATTCGCGGGTTCACGCCCAGACCTTCCTGCAGCTGGAAACCCTGGCGCATGCGTTCCCAGATGTCCTGGGGAACCTGTGGGCTGGGCTTCTCGGTCAGCCATATCGGCTTCTGCTTGGCTCGCGCAGCGATGTTCGGCGTATGCGTCGCTTCAGTCTGCGGAGCATGGCTGGAACAGCCCGCCAGCGTGGCGGACACAGCCACCGCGATGGCTTGCGCCAAGCGGGTCAATGCGTCTGAATTGACGGACTTACGTATGGATGACGACATTGGCTGGAAGTAAGTTCCGGGCAAAAATGTCGGGCGATTCTAGAAAGCGCACCCCCTGCGGTCAACCATTCAGAATTTTTGGACCCGGCGTCGAGGCACTTAGAACGTATCTTTCCATGCCCGCAGAGCCGCAAAAACCTCACTCGGCGCCCGGTTTTGAGCGCCTGCCCGTTCGTCCACTTTTTGTGTAACTAATGTTTCAGTGGTGCGCAAAAACGGATTTGTAAGCTTTTCCAGGGCCAGGGTCGAGGGCAGGGTCATGACACCGTTTTGCCGTTGCTGGGTGACTTTTTCCAGACGGGCGGCAATGTCCGGGTTGCCCGGCTCGACCGCTGCGGCAAACTTCAGATTGCTCAGGGTGTATTCATGGGTGCAGTAGACCAGCGTATCTTCTGGCAAGGCGGCGAGGCGGCCGAGCGAATGATGCATCTGCTCCGGGGTGCCTTCGAACAACCGGCCGCACCCGGCGGCAAACAGCGTGTCGCCGCAGAACAGCAGGCCGTGGTGGTAATAGGCAATGTGTCCCAAGGTGTGACCGGGCACGGCATAGACATCGAAGTCCCAGCCGAGCACGCTGACCTTGTCGTTGTCCTTGAGGGCAATATCGCGCGCCGGGATGTTTTCGCTGGCCGGACCATAAACGGTCGCGCCGCTGGCCTGCTTCAGGCGCTCGACGCCGCCAACGTGGTCATGATGATGGTGGGTGATCAGGATGTCACTCAGCACCCAGCCTGGATGCGCCGCTAGCCAAGCCTGTACGGGCGCGGCATCGCCCGGGTCGACCACGGCGCAGCGCTGGGTACGGTGATCCTGTAACAACCAGATGTAGTTGTCGGTGAACGCGGGCAGGGCACTGATCTGTATCATCGTCGGAATTCGCCAAGCGGAAAACATTGGCGCATCTTAGTAGTTCCTGGCGCGTTGGAGAATGACATGACCGATAAAGCGTTCGCTCAGGCTGATCCGGACTGGCTGGCGTTGATCAGCGCCGCCCGTGAATGGCTGTCGGGCCCGCTCGGGCAATTTCTGTTGGATGAAGAGCGGCGCATGCTCGAAGACGAGTTGGGCCGCTTCTTTGGCGGCTATCTCGTGCATTACGGCCCATCGGCCGACACCCCGCCGTCGGCACCGCAAGTGCAGCGCAACGTGCGGCTCGGTGCACCGCTGCCGGGTGTCGAGATCGTCTGCGAAGAGCAGGCGTGGCCATTGAGCGAACACGCCGCCGATGTGGTGGTCATGCAGCATGGTCTGGATTTCTGCCTGTCGCCCCATGGCCTGTTGCGCGAAGCCGCGAGCAGCGTGCGCCCCGGCGGGCACCTGCTGATCATCGGAATCAACCCATGGAGCACCTGGGGCCTGCGTCATGTATTCGCCCATGATGCGTTGCGCCAGGCCCGTTGCATCTCGCCGTCGCGGGTCGCCGACTGGCTCAATCTGCTGGGTTTTGCGCTGGAGAAACGCCGCTTCGGGTGCTATCGTCCGCCGCTTGCGTCGCCCAAGTGGCAGGCCCGACTGGCAGGCTGGGAACGCAAGGCCGGTGACTGGCAACTGTCGGGCGGTGGCTTCTATTTATTGGTGGCGCGCAAGATTGTGGTCGGGCTGCGGCCCCTGCGTCAGGAGCGTCGCGAGCCGATGGGCAAGCTGATTCCGCTGCCGATGGCCAAGGTCAACCGCCGCCGCATCGAACCGTAAACCTTCTTTTTTACAGTGGCCGGACCTGCTCCGGCCGCGGTCATCGTCAATCCGCGATTGGCGAGGCATGTATTTTTTCTGGATAGATTGGCATGAGCGAAAGCGTCGATAACGTAGAACTGTTCACCGATGGCGCCTGCAAGGGCAACCCTGGCCCGGGTGGCTGGGGTGCTTTGCTGGTGTGCAAGGGCGTTGAGAAGGAGTTGTGGGGCGGCGAAGCCAACACAACCAACAACCGCATGGAACTGCTCGGCGCCATTCGCGGCCTTGAAGCTTTGAAGCGACCATGTGAAGTGCTGCTGGTGACCGACTCGCAGTACGTCATGAAGGGCATCAACGAGTGGATGGCCAACTGGAAGAAGCGCGGCTGGAAAACCGCTGCCAAGGAACCGGTGAAGAACGCTGATCTGTGGAAAGAGCTGGATGAGCAGGTCAACCGCCACAAGGTCACGTGGAAGTGGGTGCGCGGACACATTGGCCATCACGGCAACGAGCGGGCTGACCAGTTGGCTAACCGTGGCGTTGATGAAGTGCGCGGGTACAAGCAGAGCTGATTGCCGGGAAATGAGCAGGCTTACTCGCACAGGGGCTTATGGCGACTGGTTCTCCGGCGTTTTGTCTCTGGTCAGCAGCAGACTCAACAACACCGACCCCAGGATCACCCCACCCACCACCGCCAGCGACCACTCCACCGGCATGTGAAACCACGGCATCAGGGTCATCTTGCCGCCAATGAATACCAGCACAATCGCCAAGCCGTACTTGAGCAGATGAAAGCGGTCGGCCATGTCCGCCAGCAGGAAGTACAGCGCGCGCAGGCCCATGATCGCGAAGATGTTCGAGGTGAAGACGATAAACGGGTCAGTGGTGACGGCGAAGATCGCCGGGATGCTGTCGACCGCAAACATCAGATCGCTGGCCTCAATCAGCACCAGCACCAGGAACATTGGCGTTGCCCAGCGTACGCCGTTCTGCAACACGAAAAACCGTTCGCCATGAAAACCGCTGGTGACGCGCAGATGCCCGCGCACCCAGCGTAATAAAGGATTTTTTTCCAGATCCGGCTGCTGATCGGCGAACACCAGCATCTTGATCCCGGTGATGATCAGGAACACGCCGAAGGCATACAGAAGCCATTCAAACTGCGAGACCAGCCACACACCGGCGAAAATCATCACCGCGCGCATCACGATTGCCCCAAGCACACCGTACAGCAACACCCGGCGCTGCAATTCCGGCGGCACTGCGAAGTAGCTGAAGATCATTACGAAGATGAACATGTTGTCGATCGACAGCGATTGCTCGATCAGATAACCGGTGAGGAATTCCAGGGTTTTCTGTCGGGCGATTTCGCCGCCGAACGTGCCGTGCAGATACCACCAAAGCAGGGCTGCGAACGACAGGGCCAACAAGCACCAGGCAATGACCCAGGCCAAGGCCTCGCGAACGGATACCCGATGCGCCTTGCGCCCCCCGAACACAAACAAATCCAATGCCAGCATGGCAAGAACGAAGACGATGAAGGCACCCCACATCCAGGGTTCGCCGATATTGATGTTCGTGGCTGGCATGTCACGCTCCCTGTCTTTGGTTGTAAGAGGGTCAGACGAGGCCATGCTAACGACGAGTTTGTGGCAAAGAAAAATCGTTTATTTCTTGGTCAGAGTTCGATAAAACCGAAGTGTCGGGGGGTAAAGCGGCAACCCGATGCTTGCTCGTTTTCCGGAAAACATGTTTGGCGCCTCAACGAAAAAACTCCCCCGGCGTTTCCCCAAACTGTTGACGAAACGCCGCGATAAACGCCGACGTCGAGTCATAACCACAGGCCAGCGCGACGTCCGTGACGCGCTCGCCTTTCTCCAGCGGTGTCAGGGCGCCGAGCAGGCGCAGGCGCTGGCGCCAGGCGCGGAAGGTCAGGCCGGTGTCGCGCAAAAACAGACGCGTGAGGGTTTTTTCGGTGACGCCGAGTTTCTCGCTCCAGTGGCTCAGCGTGGTTTGCTGTTCCGGGCGTTGCTCCAGGCTTTGGTAGATCTGCCGCAAGCGCGGGTCCTGCGGCAACGGCAGCATCAGGTCAATGTGCGGGGCATCGACCAGTTGATCGAGGATCACCTGCGCAAGGCGCCCATGCGCGCCGTTCTGGTCGTATTCCACCGGCACCTGACTGAACGCACGGATCAGTTCCCTGAGCAAATCGCTGACGCCGAGCACATGGCAATGCTCAACCGCCCAACCGACGACGCTGCAATCGATGTACAGGCTGCGCATCTCGGTATGTGGCGAGCTGAATACCCGATGCGGTACGCCGGCCGGAATCCACACCGCGCGCTCCGGCGGCGCAACGAACCGCCCAGCGCTGGTCTGCACCTCAAGCACACCCTGAATTGCGTAGGAGAGTTGCACCCAAGGATGACTGTGGCGCCGGGTCAGTGCGCGATTGGGCAGCGATTCGGTGCGTCCGTACAGCGGGCGTGGCAGGCTTGGCAGCCCGGGAATACTGCGCCGGATACTTTTGTCATGTCCTTTAGGCGGCATCTGAAGGCTCTTCGGCGTTAGTCGGTAATTGGCTGTCACGTTAGAGTCGTCGTCACGCACTGGCAACCCCCGGATAAACACATCATGACGCGCCCAAGATTCCTCCCCGACAATTTCACCCTGACGCTGATAGGCGTCGTGCTGCTAGCCAGCTTTCTGCCCGCCAGCGGTCAGGTCGCGGTCGGCTTCGGCTGGCTGACCAACATTGCCATCGCGCTGCTGTTTTTCCTGCACGGCGCCAAACTGTCGCGGGAATCGATCATCGCCGGTGCGGGCCATTGGCGCCTGCACCTGTTGGTGTTCGGCCTGACTTTTGTCCTTTTCCCGCTATTGGGGCTGGCGCTGAAACCGCTGCTGTCGCCATTGATCGGCGACCAGTTGTACATGGGCATGCTTTACCTCTGCGCGTTGCCGGCCACTGTGCAGTCAGCGATTGCCTTCACTTCGCTGGCCCGGGGCAATATTCCGGCTGCAATTTGCAGCGCGGCCGCGTCCAGCCTGTTCGGGATTTTCCTGACGCCGTTACTGGTGACACTGCTGCTCAATGTGCATGGCGACGGCGGTTCGACCCTCGATGCGATCCTGAAAATCAGCATGCAACTGCTGCTGCCATTCATTGCCGGTCAAATCGCCCGTCGCTGGATTGGCGCGTGGGTGGGGCGTAACAAGAATTGGCTGAAGTTTGTCGATCAGGGCTCGATTCTGCTGGTGGTCTACGGTGCGTTCAGCGAGGCGGTCAACGAGGGTATCTGGCGTCAGATTCCAGTCGTTGATCTGTTGGGCCTGGTGCTGGTCTGCTGCATCTTGCTGGCACTGGTGCTGGTGGCATCGACGCTGTTGGGCAAGGCGTTTGGCTTCAGCCAGGAAGACCGCATCACCATCCTGTTCTGCGGCTCGAAAAAGAGCTTGGCCACTGGCGTGCCGATGGCTCAGGTGTTGTTTGCCGGCAGCACCATCGGCGTGCTGATTTTGCCGCTGATGCTGTTCCACCAGATTCAACTGATGGTCTGTGCGGTGCTGGCGCAGCGTTATGCCAAACGGCCGGAGTCGGTGCCGGAACTGATGGCGCAGGTAGACCCATAGGTCGTAGAGGGCGAGAAGAGCGGCGTCATTGGCCTAAAACAGCCTCTGCACCTACGCTGTTCAGCTACCGACGATTAGATGAGGTGTTGGGTTATGGCAAAGGTAAAAGACAAGGACAAGAAAAAAACCGCCAAACACCGCGCCATTGCACCGGCAAAGCTGAAAAACAAGGATTATCTCGAGCAGTTGCGCCGCCTGCATATCGAGGTGGTGAAGCTTCAGGAATGGGTCAAGGCCAAGGGCATCAAGATCTGCATCGTTTTCGAGGGTCGCGATGGTGCAGGCAAGGGCGGTACGATCAAGGCGCTGACCGAACGTGTCAGTCCGCGGGTCTTCCGTGTCGTAGCGCTGCCGGCACCGACTGATCGCGAAAAAAGTCAGATGTATATTCAACGGTACCTTCCACACTTGCCGGCCGCCGGCGAGGTGGTGATTTTTGATCGCAGTTGGTACAACCGTGCCGGCGTCGAACGTGTAATGGGATTTTGCAGTGAAGAGCAGGTGGACGGTTTCCTCAACGCTGTCCCGGCGGTGGAGCGTGCCATCGTCGATTCCGGCGTGATCCTGCTCAAGTACTGGCTGGAGGTAAGTGAGCAGGAGCAGACCCGACGCCTTCAAGCGCGTATCCAGGACGGGCGCAAGATCTGGAAACTGACGCCCATGGACCTCCAGTCCTACAGCCGCTGGTACGACTATTCACGGGCTCGTGATGCCATGTTTGCGGCAACGGATTCCGAACACGCCCCGTGGAGAGTGGCTGATTCGAACGACAAGCGCCGGGCACGCTTGAACATCATCACCGATCTGCTCAGCCGCATCCCGTACAAGGAAGTCGAGCGTGAGCCGGTGATTCTGCCCAAACGCCAGAAACCCGGTGACTATCAGGAGCTGGATCACCCCTTCAAACGTGTGCCGGAAAAATTCTGAAGGAGCGCTGGCGCATCTGCTCCAGCGGTAGTCCGGTGCAGCCGTTGCGCGCGCTTGAAGCTACGGTTATGGCCGAGACTTCCTGTCAGGTCGTGATGGCGAACTCCATGCCAAACGCCAGTAATCGATAAAATGTCATTCACCCACCCCGGAATAACGCACCGCCGCAGCCGCCCGCGATGGCGCGTTCAGCGTGCGCAGCAACGAAGAGACATGAATCCGCACCGTGAACGGTGAAATATCCAGCTCACGGGCGATTTCCTTGTTGGTCTTGCCTTGGGCGATCAATCGCAACACGTCCTGCTGACGGGGCGTGAGGGCGGAGCCGGTCTCCAGCGGCAACAAGCCTGACGGGGCGAATTTCACCAGCACTTCACCTTCACGGATCGCCAGGATCGCCTGGCCGATCTCGCCCGGGGCAATGTTTTTGCCGATGAAGCCGTCGATGCCGGCGATCATGACTTCACCGATCAACGTTTCATCATCGACCATCGACACCACGATCAAGGTGGTACGCGGCAGGCGTCGGCGCAGTTCAGCGAGCTGGCTGACGCAGGTGAGTCCGGGAAAGCGCAGATCCAGAATCAGCGTGTCCGGCTCGTCGCCGCAGGGCAGCAGCGCCATTACGCTGGCCAGGTCGCCAGCCTCTTCGATACTCGCGTCGGGCAGCAGACGCTGGACAGTGCGCAGCATGGCCTCGCGAAACATCGGGTGATCGTCGGCTATGATAATTCGGCATGTCATGGCGTGACCCTCCCTGGGTCAGGCGTTGCATAAGTCATGCACCTTAGCACCGGGCGCAATTGTTGCCTGTAGGCTCATTCCGAATATGACGATTGCGGCACAAGGACGTTAACGACGAAGTTCGAGAAAAACACCGAACTCGACCAGGCCAACCTGCGCATTATCATCGCTGGCATTGCCGTGGTTTATATCGGTGTACTGGGTTTTCTGCCGGGCCAACGCTTCGATACCTACCTGCCTGTGGTCACGTATATCTGTCTGTTTTTGCTGGCCTCGATTGTGCTGCGTCAGACGATTGTGCGCTGGCCGGGGCATTACCCGGCACGACGGATTTTCGCCATGGTTCACGATTACACCGGCACCTGTTTCGGGCTGGTGGTTGGCGGCGAAGCTGCGTTGCCGCTTTATGCGGTGATCATCTGGGTCAACCTCGGCAACGGCATGCGATACGGCTCGCGCTATCTGGCGATTGCCACGGTGTTGGCGTTGCTGGCGCTGCTCTGCGTTTATCGCCTGACGCCGGTGTGGCAGGCGCAACCGTTCATGGTGTTGATGCTGATGCTCACCAGCACGGTGATCCCGTTCTACGCGCACCTGCTGCTGGAACGCACGCGCAAGGCCTCCGAGGAAGCGGTCGCGGCCAATCTGGAGAAGTCGCGGTTTCTCGCCCAGGCCAGCCATGATTTGCGTCAGCCGATTCACTCCATCGGCCTGTTTACCGCGTGCCTGCGTGAGTCGAGGCTGGGGGATGAGGAGCGGCGGCTGGTCGACAACATCGACCGTTCGCTGCTGAATGTGTCGCAGTTGTTCCGCTCGATTCTCGACCTGTACACCCTCGATAACGGGCGGATTCTGCCAAAACTGCAAACCCTGAATCTGGGCGAATGGCTTGCCGATCTGATCCGCGAGAATGCCGAAGCCGCGCGTTGGGCTGGCGTGGAACTGCGCTTGCGACCCTGTCATTACTGGGTTCGAACCGATCCGTCGCTGCTCGCGACCATGGTGCAGAACGTGCTTTCCAACTGTTTCAAATATGGTGCGCAGCGGCCGGTGCTGATCGGTGTGCGCACGCGCGGAGCAGGGCTGGCTATCGTGATTTACGATCAGGGCAGCGGCATTGCCGAAGAGCATTTGCCAAAGGTATTCGAGGAGTTCTACCGGGTTCGCCAAGTGCGTGACAAAGATGTCGAAGGTGTGGGGCTGGGCCTGTCGATCGTCAAGCGCCTGGGGCAGTTGATTGATCTTGATGTCGCGTTGCGCTCGCGAATCGGTCGGGGTACGGCTGTCATCATGTCGGGGCTGTCCACGACTGCGCCGCCGCAGCTATCGGTCAATCGCGATGAAGCGCGCCAGTTCGGCCTGTTGACCGGGCTGAAGGTGTGTCTGGTGGAGGATGATCGCAACGTATTGATGGCGACATCGGCGTTGCTGGAGCGCTGGGGCTGCGTGGTGCAGGCCGAGCTGACGGGGCAGGACTTGACCACCGATTGCGACATCATTGTTGCCGATTATGATCTTGGCGCCCATGCCACTGGTATCGAGTGTATTGACGAAGTGCGCCGCCAACGCGGCTGGGCGGTGCCGGCAATGATCATCACCGGGCATGAGATCGAAAAAATACAGGCGGCCTTGCACGACCGCCAAATTGCCATCCTGTCCAAACCGGTACGCCCGGTCGAGTTGCGCGCGACCTTGCGTGCCCTGCGCGACCGGCAAACCGAGCCGGTCGAGCAGGTTTGAGTCAACGCTTGCAGAGGTAATCCTGAGTGATGGTGGTTTGCAGGCAGTTGTACTGACCCATGGTGCGGCAGATGTTTTTCTCAGAACCGGTGACCTCGGCGTTTTTGTAGCCCCAGGTCTTGCAGCGCTGTGCAGCGACGGTCAGGCCTTGTTCGGCGCTGGTCTGGCCGCTTTCGAACTGGCCCAGCTCGTAGGAGACCTGGACGACACCATCGTTCTTGCTGCCGCCAGTGGCTTCCCATTGTTTTGGTGTGGCGCAGCCGGTCAAAAACAGGGAGGCGAGGGTGAGAGTTGCGATCAGGGTTTTCATGACGGAACGTAGTCCTTTACCGAGGAAGAGGCATTATTGAAATGGAAGCGGCGAGGCACCTTTCGGCAGGCATGACAGCGGTGGCGTCATGATGCCCATGCTCGCCACAGCGATGATTGCGCCGCTGGGCAACTGGCAGTTGTATTCACCGGCCGGGGTGTGGGCGGTGTAGTAGGTGAGGGTGCTGTCGTTACGGATGTTGTCGATTTTCGAGACCGGTTTGCCAATGACGGTCTGGGCGCGCTCTTTCATGCTGGCTTCAGTGGGTTTGATGGTCTGGCAACCGACAAGACCGAGCAGCAGTGCACTGACGACGGTGACTTTGTAGAGGTGTGCATGCAGTTTCATGGTGTTTCTTCCTTGGTGTTGTTCTGATTTCCAGGCACAACGATCCTGCGCACCGCCAAGCGGCAGTGTTGAGGAACATTGGGGGTTGCGGGGGAATATAGCGCCGGGCGGCAGGGCGGTCGATTAGCACAAATGTGCTAGTGCGGCGCCGAACGGACGGCTCTTCGGAGCCGACCGTTGGGTCGAGGGAGAGTTTATTGAGGGCTGTTGAACTGGTCGGAATAACTGCCCGTCATCAATGCTGAGGCGACTCGATCCGAGCCGACACCCACGCGGGAATAGGCGAGGCGATTGGCACCGACCCGGTCAGCGCCATCAGACGCAACCGCACCCGCACCGACTCGATCAGCGCCATCAGACGCGACGGCACCCGCACCGACCCGGTCAGCACCATCAGACGCGACGGCACCCGCACCGACCCGGTCAGCGCCATCAGACGCGACGGCACCGGCACCGACTCGATCAGCGCCATCAGACGCGACGGCACCCGCACCGACCCGGTCAGCGCCATCAGACGCAACCGCACCCGCACCGACTCGATCAGCGCCATCAGACGCAACCGCACCCGCACCGACCCGGTCAGCGCCATCAGACGCGACGGCACCGGCACCGACTCGGTCAGCGCCATCAGACGCGACGGCACCCGCACCGACCCGGTCAGCGCCATCAGACGCGACGGCACCCGCACCGACCCGGTCAGCGCCATCAGACGCGACGGCACCCGCACCGACCCGGTCAGCGCCATCAGACGCGACGGCACCCGCACCGACCCGGTCAGCGCCATCAGACGCAACCGCACCGGCACCCACACGATCCGCCCCATCCGAGGCCAGTGCCTGTGGCTGTGCTGCCCAAACTCCGTGCGCAGTCATCGTTGCTGCTACCGCTAATACAACGCCTGACAAAAGCTTGTGTTTCATGATCTTCTCCACGACCCATCAGCCACACCGCAATTGGGCAATGCCCGCCGTTAGATTTTTGGCGTTCGACTCACTGACTCGGGTCAAGCTGTTTGGCAATTGGCACGGGTGCACCGACTGGCGCACGGGTGTCGATAATTTCGATCGCTTGGAAACGCAACTGGAGAAGTATAGATCGGCATTCGCTGCCCATCCTGCGGGATGACAAGGATATGGGCGATAGTCGTTTCACTTCCTTGCAGGCAGGGGCAAGAAGGAAATCAGTCTAAAAACGCCAACCCGGTTTTCCGTGCGTTTGCTAGGCTCAAAGATGTAGGTGAAGACGCAGACTGATGCGCAATCGGATAGCAAGGGGGCGCGGGGCGCGTTCCGAAGGGTACACGGTTAGAAAGATCTCCGCGCTGAGATCCAGCCCTTACGCCGTGTGAAGCAGCCGAGGCACTACTTTTTCAAATTAGCCCGGTACTGTGAGAAGCCTGATAAACCTTGTAAGCCAGAGACCAGCGCTGGCCGCCTACTCGAACACCAAAGCCCGCATCGTGCGGGCTTTGTCGTTCTTGCAGGACTAGATCTGCTTGAGTGCGTGGGCCAGATCGGCGCGCAGGTCTTCGATGTCTTCGACACCCGCGGACAAACGCACCAGCCCATCGCCGATCCCCAGTTTTGCGCGGGTTTCAGGGGGGATCGTGGCGTGGGTCATGATCGCCGGGTGCTCGATCAGACTCTCGACGCCGCCCAGGCTTTCGGCCAGAGCGAAGATCTTCACGTTCTCAAGAAAGCGTCGCGCGCCGGCCAGATCAGTGTTCAAGTCCACGGAAATCATCCCGCCGAAACCGCGCATCTGCCGCTTGGCCAATTCATGCTGAGGGTGTGATGCCAGACCCGGGTAGTAGACATGTTTGACCTGCGGCTGCTGCTCGAGCCACTGCGCCAGATCCAGTGCGTTGCTGCAATGGCGCTCCATGCGCAGCGCCAGGGTTTTCACACCGCGCAACGTCAGAAATGCATCGAACGGCCCGGAAATCGCGCCGACCGCGTTTTGCAAAAAGCCCAGACGCTCCGCCAGCTCGGCATTCTGCCCGACCACGGCAATACCGCCGATGACATCGGAGTGGCCGTTCAGATACTTGGTGGTCGAGTGCAGCACGATGTCGAAACCCAACTCCAGCGGCCGCTGGATATACGGGCTGGCAAAGGTGTTGTCGGCGACAGTGATGATGCCGCGCGCCCGGCAGATGCGCGCAATGGCGGCAAGATCCGACAGGCTCAACAAGGGGTTGGTCGGCGTCTCGACCATGACCATGCGCGTGTCGTCCTGCAGCGATGCTTCGAACGCTGACAGGTCAGTCAGATCGACGTAGCTGAAACGATGCCCGGCGCTGCGTTGGCGCACTTTGTCGAACAACCGGAAGGTGCCGCCGTACAGGTCATTGCCGGAAATGATGTGTGAACCGGCATCGAGCAGTTCCAGCACCGTGGAAATCGTCGCCAGCCCGGAAGCGAAGGCAAACGCCCGGGTGCCACCTTCCAGATCCGCCACGCAGCGCTCAAGGGCAAAACGCGTCGGGTTATGCGAGCGTCCGTAATCGAACCCCTTGTGCACACCGGGGCTGTCTTGCAGGTAGGTGGAGTTGGCGTAGATCGGCGGCATCAGCGCGCCAGTGGTCGGGTCAGGCTCTTGCCCGGCATGGATCACCCGGGTCGCGAAGCCTTGGGTGTTTTTGTCGTGCTGACTCATGCGAGGGATCTCCGTAATTGGTTGAGCATGTCGGTGCGGGTGATCAGGCCATGGAAGCCTGAAGCGTCGGCGATGATGGCGACGAGGCCGCGGCTGAGCACCGATTCCAGTTCAGCGAGAGGCGCGCCGGGGGCGAGGGTTTGCAGTTTGTCGGTCATCACGCTGGAGACCGATTGACTGAAGCGGGCGGCATCTTCGTGAACGGCCAGCAGAATGTCTGATTCGTCGATCACACCGACCAGTTCCTTGCCTTCAACCAGCACTGGCAGTTGCGAAACGTCCGCCAGGCGCATGCGCTGGAACGCGGTCAGCAACGTGTCGTCTGGACCGACGCTGATGACGCGGCCGTCCTCGAAACGCCGGGCGATCAGATCGCGCAGGTCGCCATAGCCCTTGCGCTGTAACAGGCCTTGGTCGGTCATCCACTGGTCGTTGTAAACCTTCGACAAGTAGCGGGTGCCGGTGTCGCAGACAAAACTCACCACGCGTTTCGGCTCGGTCTGTTCGCGGCAATAACGCAATGCTGCGGCGAGCAGGGTGCCGGTGGATGAGCCGCCCAGAATGCCCTCGGCTTTGAGCAATTGGCGAGCGTGATCGAAGCTTTCTTCGTCACTGATCGAGTAAGCGTGGCGAACGCTGGAGAGATCGGTGATCGACGGAATGAAGTCTTCGCCAATGCCTTCGACCGCCCACGAACCGGGGGTCGGCAGCGAGCCGTCACGGCTGTATTGCGCCATCACCGAGCCAACCGGATCGGCCAGGACCATTTCCAGATCCGGCTGCACGCGCTTGAAGAACCGCGTCAGTCCGGTCAGGGTGCCTGCCGAGCCAACGCCGACCACGATCGCATCCAGGTCATGTTCGGTCTGCGCCCAGATCTCCGGCGCGGTGCTGCATTCATGGGCCAGTGGGTTGGCCGGGTTGTTGAACTGATCGGCAAAGAACGCGCCGGGAATGTCTTTCGCCAGTCGTGCGGCGACGTCCTGGTAGTACTCGGGATGGCCCTTGCCGACATCCGAGCGGGTGATGTGCACTTCAGCGCCCATGGCTTTCAAGTGCAGGACTTTCTCGGTGGACATTTTGTCCGGGACAACCAGCACCACGCGATAGCCTTTGGCACGGCCAACGAGCGCCAGACCCAGGCCGGTATTGCCGGCAGTGGCCTCGACGATGGTGCCGCCCGGTTTAAGGCGACCATCACGTTCGGCGGCGTCGATCATCGCCAGACCGATACGATCCTTGATCGAACCGCCAGGGTTTTGTGATTCGAGTTTGAGGAACAGTGTGCAGGGGCCGGTATCGAAGCGAGTGACTCGTACCAGCGGGGTATTTCCTATCAGCCCCAAGACAGCAGGGCGGGATTCCTTTGACATTCTTCACCTCTTGTTGGTGATGGATCGCGTTCCGTTCGCGGGAAAAGCTCGCATGCAACATAGGCTGTGAAGGGGGCTGCCGCAACCACCCGACGGGCGGAAAAGGCCAGCGATTTTGATCTAACTATAGAACTGAATTGGCGAGGGGATCAGGACGGGGATCGGCGGTGTTGCCGAACAAAAGCCGTGGGGCGGGCGGTGCATGTGGGACAGGATCAGTGTTTGCTCATCAAACCGTGCAAAACACCGAGGCGCAGACCTGGCTCGGACGGCACCATCTGCGCAATGCCGAACACCTTGAACGCTGCCAGCATCAGCACCAGCCCGCCGGGCAGGATGCTTTGGCGGTGGGGTTGCAGACCGGCGAGTTTGAGTTGCTGGACATTGGTCACTTTCAGCAGAAGCAGCGACAGACGCAAGAGTCCGGCGTAGGTAATGCCGTCCTGGCCGAAGTCGTTCAGGCGATTGGCCTTGAGCACCTTCGCCAGCATGCGCGCGGTGCCGGAAGAGCCAATGGTCTGTTGCCAGCCCTGAGCACGATAGCGCCGAGCGACTTTTTCAAATTGCAGGATGGCGAAGCGTTCGGCTTCTTGCAGGGCGCCGGGGGAAACAGCACCGTTTCTAAAAAACCGTGTACTCAAGGTGCCGCTGCCAATGGCAATGCTTTCGGTCAGCAACGGTTGCGAACCTTGGCCGAGAATCAGTTCGGTGGAACCGCCGCCGATATCGACCACCAGGCGCATGTCCTCGACCCCGGGCAAGGTGTGAGCCACACCGGCATACACCAGTCGCGCTTCTTCATCCCCGGAAATGACATCGATGCGAAAACCCAGATGCCGCTCTGCGCTGGCCAGAAACAACTGCGCATTGTCCGCCTCACGCACCGCGCTGGTGGCCACCGCTCGCACTCGTCCCGGCTCGAAACCGCGTAATTTTTTGCCGAAGCGGGCCAGTGCCTGCCAGCCGCGATCCAGAGCCGAAGTGTCCAGCGCACCGCCCTCAAAACCCTCGGCGAGCCGCACCGGTTCCCGCAAGGTTTTGACTTCCTGAATCATCAAGCCCTTTCGGCTGCGCACCGACTGGCCGATCATCAGGCGAAAGGCATTCGAACCCAGGTCGATGGCGGCAAACAGCGAGGCATCTTCTTTCATGGCAATCCTTGCAAAGCATCCGTCTAGGCTGGAGACGGTTTGCGAGGATTCTGCCGTGGGGTTGATGACATCCTGATGACGGCGCGGGGGCGACTGGATGAATTCAGACCTGTCATGACACTGTCATTATCCGCCGACTAAGCTTGGGTCAACACATCGCGTGTTCTTAAAGTTTCTGCTGCCTTCCTGGCAGCTTTTTTTTGCCCCGGATTTGATGCACCCCTGCGTGTTGAACTGCCAAAGGCAACGATCTTTTGATGTTTTTAGATCAGGATCAAGAGATCGCAGCCTTCCACAGCTCCAGCAGAGGATTGGCTCAGCAACCCTGCGGAGTTTCGCCTCGGGCAAGACGAGCATTGATATCTTCAATCACGTCGGGCAATTCGGCGATGGTGTCGATCAGATAGTGCGGACGTGAAGGGGCAAACATCTCGCTGATTCGTGCGCGCTCTTCGGCGAGTCGATCCGACGGCAGCGCCTTGTATTGCTCGTAGGTCAGGCCCAGTGCGTTGCCGGAACATGTCAACGCCACCGTCCACATACCGGCGCTGCGACCTTCGAGAATACCCGGCCAGGTGTCATCGACTTTAACGCATGCCGCCACGTCATCCACGCCCAGAGCAATTACATTGGCCAGCGCCTGCGCCGGAAACGGCCGACCATTGGGCACTTCGTCGGTGGCGACGACGTGATCGGCAACGTAGCCGTTCTCACGCGCCAGCTCGACGACCTTGGCCATCACCACCGACGGATAACCGGAGCACGAGCCGATTTTCAAGCCCTTGTCACGCAGAGTGGCAATGGCCTGGAGTGCGCCGGGGATCAACGCCGAATGCAGGGCGATTTTCTCGATCTGCAGTGGCATGAAGCGTTCGTAGATGGCAGTAACGTCTTCGTCAGTCGGCAGGCGGTCGAAGGCGGCGCGATAACGTTCGGCAATCTGCGGCAGGTTGCACAGGGTGCGGATGTGATCCCATTTGCCCATGCCCATCGGGCCGCGCGCCTCTTCCAGCGACACCGCCACGCCGAACTCGGCAAAAGCCTCGACGAAAATCTGTGTCGGCGCAAACGAGCCGAAATCGACAACGGTGCCGGCCCAGTCGAGGACGGCGGCTTGCAGGTGAGTCGGTTGGTTGTACTGCATGGTCAATCTCCGTTTTCGGGTAAGCGTTGGCCGTCCCTCGGTGTTGAGGGAGGGCGGGTCAGGGATAAGCGTGGCGGTCGAGTCAGGTGACCAACGGCGAATCCGAATCGAACAGCTCAGCGATCACCGGTCGGTTCCTGCGGATGCCAAGACAGCACAAGTGGTATTCGATGGAAAAAGGGTGATCGACAAAAGTGATGGGTCTTGTTCCCGGGGTTTCGGTGTACTCGACAGCGGACACCAGGCCAATCCCGATGCCTTTGGCAATCGCGTGCACAATCGCTTCGCGGCTGTTCAACTGCATGACGCAGTTGAGCTCTACGCCCAGGCGCTTGCAGCTTTCTTCCACCAGTTGCCGGGTGCGCGAGCTCTTCTCGCGCAGCACCCATTTTTCGCGGCTGATTTCGTTGACGTGTACCTGTGCCTGGCTGGCCCACGGGTGGTCATCACGTACCACGGCAATGATCGGATAACGGTGATACAGGCGCGTATGGAAGCGCTGGTCGAATTCCGACAGCGCCAGAATCGCCACGTCGATATCGAAGTTGAACAACCGGGCCAGGGTTTCCTTTTCCGAGGAAAACGACGTTTCCAGTTCGATATCCGGGTGCTGTTGCATCAGTTCGTACGTCAGGTTCATGGCTATTGGCGGCGACACTGCGCCGAGACGCAGCATGCCGTTCTTGCGTTGTTTAAAGCTTTGCAACAGTTGCACCGCTTCGTCTTCCTGACCGAACAGGCCTTGAGTGATTGCGTACAGCTTGTGCCCGGCGGCGCTCATCTCGATGTAGCGTCCACGGCGATGGAACAGTTCCACCGAGAAGGTTTTCTCCAGCGCATTGACCTGCTCGCTGACGGTCGGCTGACCGACACTGAGATACTCGGCGGCAAGGGTGAAGCTGCCGGTTTTGGCCACTGCGTGAAACGAACGCAACCACTTGTGATACTGGTACATGCAAGCCCCGTCAGCGTCGGATGAACATTGCCACCGCCGCGCTGCACAGGCAGGCGCTGGTGACCACTATGAAGATGAGAGACGTATTTGCCGTGGAGTCAAGCAGACGACCAATCAATGGTTCGGCCAGCCCGGCGAACAGGTAGGACGAGAAGTTCATGATCCCGGTCGCGGTACCGGCGCGTTTGGCGCCGACCAGATCCGGGCACAGTGCCCAGAAACTCGAGGCCGGCCCGTAGACGAAGAAACCGCAGAGGAACAGGGCGACCAGCCCGATCAGGCTGTGCGGCGGCAGGCTCCACATCCACAGGCTGGTCGCGGCACCGAGGAACATGTAGAGCATGATCGCCAGGTAACGCTTGGAGCCGAAGAGTTTGTCCGACACCCAGCCGTTGCTCAAAGCACCGACCGCCATACCGACCGGGAGGGCGACGGTGATCCATTTCGGGTCGATCATGCCGTCACCACTTTTCCAGTCAGCGCCGAGAAAATGCACCGGCACCCAGACGATCAAGCCGTAGCGTGCGGCGTTTTGAAAGCCCAGCGACAGCGCGGCGATCAGCAGGCGGGGATTCTTCAGCACGGCTTTGTAACGTTGTCCCGATGACTCGGCTTCGCCCTGTGCCGCTTCCTGATGTTTATCGTCGGCGTTGGCAACGCCGGTATCGGCTACGGGCTGGAAGCCGAGATCCTGCGGACGTTCACGGGCGACGAGGTAAAAGATGATCCCGCCGGCGAGCATCAGCAGCACCGGCAGGCGGAAGATCCAGCGCCATTCAAGTTGCAGCACTTCCAGCACGACGATGGAAGTGACGTAGGAGAGGATCGAAGCGCATCCGGCGGCAAACGTGTAGAAACCGTAGACCTTGCCGCGCTCACCGGCCGCCCACCAATTGGCAATCAGTCGACCGCCCGGCGCCCAGCCCAATGCCTGGAAGTAGCCATTCACGCCCCACGGCAGAATCAGGCTGGCGAAGCCGCCAGCAAAACTGGTCACCCAGTTGGCGCCGCAGGACAGCACCGCACCAAGGGTCATGATCTTCCGGCCGCCGAATTTGTCGGCGAGGTTACCGTTGATAGCCTGGCCGATGGCGTAGGCCCACAACATCGCAGCAGACACCCAGCCGAGGGTTTCCTTGCTCAGGCCGAACTCGGCCTGAATTCCCGGAATGGCAAAACCGAAGGTCTGCCTCCCGGTATAGAAAAACAGGTAACAGAACATCGCCGCCAGCAGCATGCGCCACTGCGCAACCCGGAACGAGGCAGAACTTACGGCGAGACCAGGCATTGTTTCTGCACGATTCATGATCTTTTCCTTATTGTTGTGGATTCCCGTCGGTTGTCGACGACGGGTGCACTCTTTTTTGGTGCGACAGGAAATCACCGCAGCGTCTTACGCCGCCGGCTGTGCTTCAGCGGTTGAGGGATCGGCTGACGTCAGGCGGCTTGGGAACCGATGAAGTTCTTGCCGCGCGCGCCCTGCATCGCCAGGTGAATGATGGCTTCGGCGTCCTTGGCCGAGACCCCGTAGTCGGCGAATTCGGTCTTCACGCCCAAGGCATGGAGGAACTCGCGCAATTGCTGTTGAGCCTTGGGCAAATCCTCACCGAATACCCGCTGCAGGGTGCGGTCGCGGGTGACGTCATGCCCCCAGGCCAGACCCAGCACCAGCGGCAAGGTGAAGGAGCAGGCGATGCCGTGAGGCAGACCGTGACGCAGGGTCATTTCGTAGGAAATCGAATGCGCCAACGCGGTTTTGGTGTTGGAAAACGCCAGCCCGGCCTTGAGCGCGGCCAGCGCCATACGCGTGCGCAGCTCCTGGCTGGACAAGTCCTGCTGTAGCTGTGGCAGGCATTCGAGGATGTCTTCGATGGCAGAAATCGCGAAAGTGTCGGAGACCGGGTTGGCGTTGACGTTCCAGATTGACTCCAGCGCATGGGACAGTGCGTCGAGCCCGGTTGAAACGGTGACGCTGGCGGGCACGGTGAGCATCAGTTGAGGGTCGATGATTGCCACACGCGGCCAAGTGCATTCCAGGTGCAGCGAGTATTTTTTGTGGCTGGCGCTGTCCCAGATCGTCGCCCAAGGCGTTACTTCACTGCCGGTGCCAGCGGTGGTCGGCGCGGCAATCAGCTGTTTGCAGCGAGCTGGAATGAAGGGCTGGCCGGTCGCGAGCAAGGCCAGAAATTCATCGAAACGCCCGGACTCGGTGCCCACGATCAACGCCTTGGCGGTGTCGATGGCACTGCCGCCACCGACGGCGAGCACCACGTCGCATCCACCGGCGCGCTGCCAGAAATCCTCATACGTGCTGCGCAAATGCGCGACGTCGGGATTCGGTTGGACGTCTTCGAAAATGTAGACCAGACGATCACCAAGCAGAGCTTGCAGGCGATCCACCAGCCCCAGTCCACGTGCCTCGGGAAAGGTTACGAGGGCGACGGTTTGCTGTTCGGTAATGGTGGCAAGGTCTTGCAGGCTGCCCCAGCCGAAACGGGTATCGACGGGGTTCTGGAAGCGGGCAGTCATGGTGGATCCTTCTTGTTGTTGTCATGTGGCCACATACTCGATGGTGGCTGACAACGGCACAAATCGATAAATCGCAGGTTTGAATCGGCTGGACCGATAAAAACCGCTGCTAATGGGCTGAACCGCTCTGGATCGCTGCGCGTAGCCGGCTCGACACTGCATCGGCGACGATCACCATGAAAGTGATGACGATGATGCAGGTGGCTGTTTCCTGGTACTTGAACAGTTTGAGACTGCTCACCAGTTCGAAACCCAGGCCGCCAGCGCCGACCATTCCAAGCACGGTGGCCGAACGCAGATTGACCTCGAAGCGGTAGAGAATCACGGCAATCCACGCAGTGATCACCTGCGGCAATACGCCAAACACGATTACCTGCAACGGCCGCGCACCGGTCGCTTGCAGCGCTTCAATCGGGCCTTGATCAATCTCTTCAATGCTCTCGGCGAAGAACTTGCCGAGCATGCCAAGGCCATGCAGCGCCAGCGCCAGCACACCGGGAAACGGGCCGAGACCGACCGCCGATACGAAGATCAGCGCGAGGATCAGTTCATTGATGCTGCGAGTGAAATTCAGCACCTGCCGGGTGAGGTGGAACACCAGTCGATTGCGACTGAGATTGCGCGCCGCGAGAAACGACAGAGGAATCGCCAGTAGCACTCCGAGCAACGTGCCCCATATGGCGATCTGCAAGGTTTCCACGGCGGGTGCGACCAGACGCGGCAGGATGCTCAGATCGGGTGGAAAAGTGCGCGAGAGAAAGTCGCCAATCTGCGGCAATCCGGCGGCCAGTTCTCCCATGCTGAGTTGGGCACCTTGAGCGCTCCAGTTCAGCGTCCACAACACGATCAGGACGATGGCACCGGTGGTCAGCCAACTGCGTGTGCCACGGGGGCGATTGCCAACCCACTGATAGTTTTGCGATTGCATGTTCAGGCCCTCGATGCGGCGCAGTAGGTCAGGGTGGGCGTCAGGGTGTCTGCAGGTAGCTCCGAAGGCTGGCCCGGATAGATTCGTGCCAGATCCGCGTCGGTCATACTCGAGGCTTTGCCGTCGAACACCAGGTTGCCGTGAGCCAGGCCGACCACGCGGTCGCCGAACTCGCGGGCGTATTCGACCTGATGCAGATTGCACAACACGGTGATGCCCAGCTCGCGAGTGGCATCGCGCAGGTACTGCAAGACCAGTCGCGCGGTTTTCGGGTCGAGGCTGGCGATCGGTTCATCAGCCAGAATCACCTTCGGTCGTTGGGCCAGCGCGCGGGCAATCCCGACGCGCTGCTTCTGTCCGCCGGACAACGAGTCGGTTCGCTCGCGGGACTTGTGCGCGAGTTCGACGCGCTCCAGGCACTGCATGGCCAGCGCTACGTCGTCACGGCGAAACAGCTGCAGGATCGAGGCGAACGTGCCCACCGAACCGAGGCGGCCGGTCAGCACATTCTTCAATACGCTCAGGCGCGGCACGACGTTGTGGTGCTGAAAAATCATCGCCACTTCACGGCGCAGCACAGTGGTGTCGGGGCAGGTGAGGGCATCGATGCCGGCCACGCTCAGCGTGCCGCTGTCGGCTTGCGCCAAGCGATTAATGCAGCGCAGCAAGGTCGACTTTCCGGCGCCGGACTGACCCAGCACCACGACGAATTCCCCGGCACCGACCTCCAGGTCAATGCCGCGCAATACCGTGTTGCTGCCGTAATGCTTGGTGAGTTGGCGGATGCTGATCATTTCATGCTCCGCAAATCGAGATCGAGCACCTTGGCGGTTTCGCGCACTACGTCGTAAGCCGCGTCCGTAGTGGGCTGGAAGCCATTGAGTACACCCTGATCGCCCCACGGCACATCCTTGATCGAGGCGAGTGCGGCGGCGATTTTCTGCTTCAGCTCAGGATCCAGCGCCTTGCGCCAGACCATCGGCGACTCAGGAATCGGCTTCGAACTCCAGACCACTTCGAAGTCATCCTGCTTCACCACGCCTTTGGCTACGGCACTGGCAAATATGCGGTCGGCGACAGCGGCGGCGTCGACTTTTTTATTCTCGACAGCAAGGATGCTGGCGTCATGGGAGCCGGAAAAAATCACCCTTTTGAACAAGCCGTCCGGGGCAAAACCGGCCTGCTCAAGACCTGCCTTGGGAAACAGGTGCCCTGATGCCGAACTCGGGTCGACGAACGCGAAGGTATGGCCCTTGAGATCTGCCAGGGATTGAATGCCGCTGTCCTTGCGCGCCAGAATCACACTTTTGTAAGCGCTCTGACCGGTCTTCTTGGTGACGGCCACAGAGAACGCTTCGACATCGGCCACCGAGGTCGCCAGCACATACGAGAACGGCCCCAGGTAGGCGACGTCGAGTTTGCCCGAGCGCAGCGCTTCGATGATGCCGTTGTAGTCGGTGGCCACGAACGGCACGACCGGCATGCCGATTTTGCTTTGCAGATCGTCGAGCACTTGCTTGCTCGCTTCGATCATCGCCTGGGAATCTTCGGACGGGATCAGGCCAATGGTCAGTTTGTCTTTGGCCCAGACATGGCTGGCGCTCAGGGCAAGCACGGTGAGACTGGCGGCACGCAGAAACTGCTTGATTGTTTTCATGGCATTCCACGGTGTGGTTGGGATTTGCCACAGGCTAGGTCTGTCACGTGACAGTCATTCAATCAATTCAATATGCGAATCCGTACTTAACTATTGATGGAGTCTATGGATGTCCAGCGCCAAACTGCGGGCCTTCCTCGCCGTTGCTCGCCACTGCAGTTTCAGTGCCGGTGCGAGGGCCACGGGGCTCAGCCAGCCGACCTTGACCACGCAGGTACAAAGCCTGGAGCGCCAGCACAACGTCGAGTTGTTTCATCGCCGTGGGCGGCGCATTTAGCTGTCGGACGTTGGTCGGCAATTGCTGCCGATTGCGCAGCGCATCGCCTTGCTGGAACTGGAAGCGCATAACCTGCTGCGCGACTCCGGGCGGCTCGACAGTGGTCAGCTAAAGGTTGGCGCGGTAGGGCCGTTTCATGTGATCGAGATGGTCGACAGCTATCTGCAACAGCATCCGGGTATCGACGTGTCGATCCGCGTGGGCAACTCGGCGCAGGTGTTGTCGGATCTGGAAAACTACGTGACCGACATTGCGGTGCTGGCCGGTCGTCACGATGATCCGGCGTTGTGTGCGGTGCGTTATGCGCGGCACGCGATCATCCTTTTTGCCCATCATGAGCATCCGCTGGCCAATCGTGGAAGCGTGCGGCTGGAAGAACTGCAGGGGCAGCGTTTGTTGCAACGCGAGCCCGGTTCGACTACGCGACTGGTGCTTGAGCAGGCACTCAACGCGGCACAGGTCAAACCGCGTATCGCCATGGAAATCGGCAGCCGCGAGGCGCTACGGGAGGCGGTAGTGCGTGGGTTGGGCTTGGGCGTGGTGTCCGAGGCGGAATTCATTGCGGATCCGAACATCCGCACCATCCGTATCGAAGACGATCAGCTCTATACCGAGACCTATCTGTACTGCCTGGCGGAGCGGCGCTCGAGTCGGCTCATCTCATCGTTTTTTGATGCGGCCCTCAGCTGAGGGTTTGCAATCTTCCGAAAGGCTTGGCTAATATACGATCCATATACACTTCGTATCGGATTCGACTATGGGCATCGTCAAAATTTCAGAGGACATGCACGAAAATCTGCGCATCTCCAGCAATGCACTCAGCCGCTCGATCAACGCGCAGGCCGAGCACTGGATGCGCATCGGCATGCTCGCCGAGCTGCACCCCAACCTCGACCACAGTGCCATTTGCCGCTTGCTGATTCGCGCCGAGCAGAACGGTGGGCTGGATTTGCAACAACTGACTCAGGAAGCCGTCAGCGCATGAGAAACCAGATCAAGATCAACACCACGGCCGAGATCGCGCAATCGCGCGCCGCTGGCCAACTCGCCGCCGAGGTACTGGCGATGCTGGTGCCCCACGTCAAGGCTGGCGTGACCACCGATGAACTGGATCGGCTATGCAACGACTACATCGTCAATGTGCAAAAAGCCGTTCCGGCCAACGTCGGCTACCACGGCTTCCCGAAAACCGTCTGTGCCTCGGTCAACGACGTGGTGTGCCACGGCATTCCGTCAGGCACACCGTTGAAGGATGGTGACATCGTCAACCTCGACATCGCCGTGATCAAGGATGGCTGGTTTGGCGACACCAGCCGCATGTATGTGGTCGGGGAGGCTACGCCTGAGGCGCAGCATCTGATCAAGACCACCTACGACGCCATGTGCGCCGGTATCCGCGCCGTGCGCCCGGGTGCGACGCTGGGGGATATCGGCCATGCGATTCAGAGCCTGGCGGAGAAAGAAGGCTTCAGCGTGGTGCGCGAGTATTGCGGGCACGGCATCGGCAAGATCTACCACGATGAACCGCAGATCCTGCATTACGGTTTCCCGAATCAGGGGATGAAGCTCAAGGCCGGGATGATCTTCACCATCGAGCCAATGCTCAATGCCGGCAAGCGTCATGTGAAGAACATGCCGGACGGCTGGACCGTGCTGACCAGGGACGGGTCGCTGTCGGCGCAGTGGGAGCATATGGTGGCGGTGACGGAGACCGGGTTTGAAGTGTTGACGGCGTGGCCGGATCAGATAGAGGGTTTTGCGGCTATTAAATGATACCGCGTCGTCTGTTGCCCTCACCCTAACCCTCTCCCAGGGGGAGAGGGGACTGACTGAGGTGAACGTTCGAGATACACCGACCTGAAATTCCGAGCCGAACTCAGGTCTTGAAGAACATGAATATCGGCTCCCTTTCCCCCTCGCCCCCTTGGGGGCGGTCCGACGTTTCGGGAGGGCTGGGGTGAGGGGGTAAATCCAACTGACACCCCACTATCAGTGGGCCCCGGCGGCTTTGTTGAGGTCGCTTTCAGTCCATTCGGTATAAACACAGGCGTCCGCCGTAGCCCAACGCACCCGGACCTCATCGCCAGCCTTGAGCGGCATGCCCGCCGCCGACAGCGCCTTCACCGTCATCGACGTCCCGCCCGAAGTGACCACGCTGCACGTCTGGCTCTCACCCAGAAACAGCACCTCCACCACCTTCGCCGACACCTGATTCCAACCCGCCGCCAATGGCTCATCAGTCGCCTGCTGCACACTCAATGCCAGTGCTTTTTCCGGACGCACCATCAGCAACACATCCTGATCGGTGTGCAAACCCGAGGTCAGTCGAATCGACAGCGACTGCCCTTCAAAACTCGCCGCCGCGTTACCCTGCGCCTTGAGCTTGAGGAAGTTCGAATTGCCGAGAAACGAGGCGACAAAGGCATTCGGCGGATTCTGATAAAGGTCATAACCGCTGCCCAGACCGACAATCTTGCCGTGACTGAAAATCGCAATGCGTTGCGACAAACGCATGGCTTCTTCCTGATCGTGGGTCACATAGACGATGGTGATGCCCAGGCGCCGATGCAGTTGGCGCAATTCATCTTGCAAATCCTCACGCAGTTTTTTATCCAGCGCACCCAGCGGTTCGTCCATCAGCAAAATGCGTGGCTCGTAGACCAGCGCTCGGGCAATGGCGACCCGTTGCTGTTGGCCACCGGACAGTTGCGAAGGGCGGCGATGGGCGAATTGTTCGAGTTGCACCAGTTTCAACATCGCATCGACGCGCTTGTTACGCTCGGCCGCCGCCAGTTTACGGATCGCCAACGGGAAGGCGATGTTGTCGCGTACAGACAGATGCGGGAACAGCGAATAGCGCTGGAACACCATGCCGATGTCGCGCTTGTGCGGTGGTACGTTGACCAGCGACTGGCCGTTGACGAGGATCTCGCCGCTGCTCGGCGTTTCGAAACCGGCGAGCATCGACAGCGTGGTGCTTTTACCGGAGCCGCTGGAGCCGAGGAAGGTCAGGAACTCGCCGTCCTTGATGTCCAGCGAGATGTTGTCCACGGCGGCGAAGTCGCCGTAGTGCTTGTTCAGGTTGCGCAGGCTGACCAGGGGTTTGTCGTTCTGCTGGGATGCGTCTTTGATCACGGCACTCATGTCGTACTCCTGGGCGCTCAGGCGCTGATTTCGTTGCGCCGACGCAGGGCGGCGGCGATCACCATGACCAAGACCGACAGGCCGATCAGCAGCGTCGAAGCGACGGCGATCACCGGAGTCAGGTCCTGGCGCAAGGTGGTCCACATTTTCACGGGAAGGGTTTGCAGGGTCGGGCTGGCCATCATCACGCTGAGCACCACTTCGTCCCACGAAACAAGAAAGGCGAAGAGGGCGCCGGCAACCATGCCCGGCCGAATCGCCGGGAACGTCACCTTGAACACTGCTTGCAGGCGTGACGCACCGCAGATCACCGCCGCGTCTTCAATCGACTGATCGAACAGCTTCAGCGAGTTGATGATCGAGATGATGGTGAACGGCAGCGCGACGATCACATGGCTGACGACGAAGGCGAACATCGTCCCGGTGTAGCCGAGCTTGAGGAACAGCGCATACACCGCCACAGCGATGATCACCAGCGGCACGATCATCGGCAGGGTGAAGAGGCCGTAGAGCATTTCCCGGCCGGGAAAACGCCCGCGAACCAGCGCAAATGCGGTCGGCAAACCGAGGGCCACAGCGCAAATCGTGGTCAACACGGCGACTTTAAGGCTGGCCGCTGCGGCGTTCATCCAGTCGGGGTTGGAGAAGAACTGGCCGTACCATTTCAGTGTCCAGCCCGGCGGCGGGAACACCAGCCACTGGGATGAACCGAACGACAGCAAGACGATAAACACGATCGGCAACAGCAGGAACAAACCGATCAACCCGGTGGTTGCATACAAGCCGAAGCGCATCCGCCGGCTCATGGCATTGGGAGTCAGGAGCATGTCGGCTTACCTCGCGTTACTGGCGCCAACCGGGGATTCCGGCTGAAGCTTCAGGTAGAAGTAGAACAGCACCAAAGTGATCGCGATCAGCAACGCGGCGCCGGCACTGGCCAGACCCCAATTGAGGAACGATTGCACCTGCTGAATGATGAACTCCGGCAGCATCATGTTCTGCGCCCCGCCGAGCAGCGCCGGGGTGACGTAGTAACCGAGCGACATCACGAACACCATCAACCCGCCGGACGCCAGACCCGGCCGGCACAGCGGCAGGAACACCCGGAAGAAGTTGGTCCATGGGCTGGCGCCGCAGATCGAGCCGGCCTGCAGGATCATCGGGTCGATGGCCTGCATGGTTGCCTGCAACGGCAGGACGATGAACGGGATCATGATGTAGCTCATGCCGATCACCACGCCGGTCAGGTTATGCACCATTTCCAGCGGCTGATCGATGATGCCCATCGCCATCAAAGCCTTGTTGATCACGCCCGAGGCTTGCAGCAACACCAGCCACGAATAGGTGCGGGCGAGCAGGCTGGTCCACATCGACAACAGCACGATGTTGAGAATCCAGCGACCCCAGCCGCGCGGCACCAGCGTGATCGCCCAGGCCAGCGGAAAGCCCAGCAACAGGCTGAAAATCGTCACCAGCCCGGCCACCGAAAAGGTGTTGAGCAGCACGCGGGCATAGGCCGAGTTGGCGAACAGTTGTTCATAGTTGCCAAGGCCTGGCGTCGGCTCCAGCACGCCGCGCAACAGCAGGCCAATCAACGGCGCGAGAAAGAACAGGCCGAGGAACAGCAGCGCCGGGAGGATGTTGCCGGCACCGCGCCAGCGTTGTTTGAGGGACTCGGCTTGCGGCATCGCTATCGCCTTTTTGCCTTCGGCCGAGCCGGCAGCGCGTGCGGCGCTCCCGGTGGCAGTGGAGGGACGGGACGCAGTGGCCGCCATTTTCATTTGACCAGCCATTCGTTCCACCGTGTCGCGATGGCCGGACCGTTTTTGGCCCAGTACGCGAAATCAAGAGTGATCTGATCCTTGGCGTAAGCAGTCGGCAGGTTGGGAGCCAGCGTCGAATCCAGACGCTCCACGCTGTCGAGGTTGACCGGGGCGTAAGCGGTCAGGTTGGAGAAGTCGGCCTGGCCTTTGGCACTGCTGGCGTTGGCCAGGAACTTCATCGCCGCGTCCTTGTTTTTCGAGCCCTTTGGAATCACCAGAATGTCGGCCATGACCAGGTTCTGTTTCCAGCTCACGCCCACCGGCGCGCCATCTTCTTGCAGGGCGTGAATGCGGCCGTTCCAGAACTGGCCCATGCTCGCTTCACCGGATGCCAGCAGTTGCTGCGACTGCGCGCCGCCGCCCCACCAGACGATGTCTTTCTTGATGGTGTCGAGTTTTTTGAAGGCCCGATCCAGATCCAGCGGGTAGAGCTTGTCGGCCGCTACGCCATCGGCCAGCAGAGCCAGTTCGAGCACGCCGGGGCTTGGCCATTTATAGAGGGCGCGTTTGCCGGGGTAGGTCTTGGTGTCGAACAGGGCGCTCCAGTCCTGCGGCTTGTTGGCGCCGAGTTTGCCCTCGTTGTAGCCGAGGACGAAGGAGAAGAAGAACGAGCCGACGCCGTGATCGCTGACAAAGCGCGGGTCGATCCTGTCGCGCTGGATGACTTTGAAATCGAGGGGTTCGAGCAGGCCTTCAGCAGCAGCGCGCAGGGCGAAATCGGCTTCGACGTCGACCACGTCCCATTGCACGTTACCGCTTTCGACCATGGCCTTGAGTTTGCCGTAGTCGGTCGGGCCATCCTGCACGACGGTAATGCCGCTGGCCTTGCTGAACGGATCAGCCCAAGCCTGTTTCTGCGCATCCTGGGTGCTTCCGCCCCAGCTGACGAAATTCACGCTTTCGGCGGCCATTGCAGCCTGGCCGGTCACGCTGAGCAGTCCCGCAAAAAAGATTGCGGTTGCAGCTTTGTTCAACACCATTTTCACGCCCTCATTGTTGTGTTTTTGAGCGGGCCTTGCGTTGTTGCCCGCCTGTCGGGAGCAGTAGATGGACGTTCGTTGGAGAGTCCGGTCTATGGAATATCATATTATGGTATTCCAAACTTTGTGCAAGCACTTTGCCTTACCGGTTATCTGGCGGATCTGTTTTTTTGGGGCTTGAAATGCGAAACACTGTGGGAGCGAGCTTGCTCGCGAAAGCGGTGGATCAGCCAACTCTCCAGCGACTGAAACCCTGCTTTCGCGAGCCTGCTCGCTCCCACATTGGATTTGCGGCGGTCGTGGGTTATTCGGTAAACGGAATACTCTCGACCACTTCCAGGTCATACCCGGTCAGGCCGGCGTACTTGAGGGGCGGCCCAAGGTGCCGCAGTTTGCCAACCCCAAGGTTCTGCAGAATCTGCGCTCCGGTCCCCACCTCCGAATAAATCCGTGACTGCGACCGACTGAACTGCCGTGGCGGCTGCGTCAGTTGCGGCACCCGCTCCAGCAACGCCTGCGACGATTCATGATTGGCCAGCACCACGACAACTCCATGGCCCTCGGCCGCGACTCGTTGCAACGCCGCCCACAGCGTCCAGTTTGTCGGCCCGCTGTACTCGGCGCCGACCAGATCTCGCAGCGGATCGATCACATGCACCCGCACCAGCGTCGGATGCTCACGGCGCAGATCGCCCATGACCATCGCCATGTGAACCCCACCTTCGATACGGTCTTCGAAAGTGATCAAACGGAAAGTGCCATGCACCGTCGGCAGCTCCCGTTCGCCAATACGTTCGATGGTGTGTTCGGTGCTCAGACGATAGTGGATCAGGTCGGCGATGGTGCCGATCTTGATCCCGTGGTTGCGCGCGAAGACTTCCAGATCCGGGCGACGGGCCATGGTGCCGTCGTCGTTCATCACTTCGACGATGACCGACGCCGGGGTGAAACCCGCCAGCCTGGCCAGATCGCAACCGGCCTCGGTGTGACCGGCGCGGGTCAACACGCCACCTTCCTTGGCGCGCAGCGGAAAGATATGCCCGGGTTGCACCAGATCTTCGGCGCGGGCGTCTTTGGCCACGGCGGCGGCGACCGTGCAGGCACGATCGGCGGCGGAAATCCCGGTGGTGACGCCAACTGCCGCTTCAATCGACACAGTGAACGCGGTGCTGAAAACGCTGCCATTGCTCGGCACCATTTGCTCAAGACCCAAACGCTGGCAGTGTTCGTCTGTCAACGTAAGGCAAATCAGCCCGCGTGCCTCACGCGCCATGAAGCTGATCGCCTCGGGCGTGCAACAATCGGCGGCGAGTAACAGGTCGCCTTCGTTTTCCCGGTCTTCGTCATCGACCAGCAGAACCATTTTGCCGAGGCGATAATCTTCGATGATTTCTTCGATGCTGTTGAAGGCCATGCTGGACTCTCAGGGTTCGTTGGAAATATATTGGTATACCATAATACAAAATAAGCAAAGAGGTCACTATGAAGGCGTACTGGATTGCTCACGTAGACATCACCGATCCCGACCAATACAGCCAATACACCCAGCGCGCGCCCAAGGCGTTCGCTGAGTTTGGCGGGCGGTTTCTGGCCAGAGGCGGGCGCAGCGAAGCGATGGAAGGGCGCAAGACGCCACAGCGCAGCGTGGTGATCGAGTTCGATAGCTACGAGCAAGCGGTCGCCTGCTACCGCTCGGCGGCGTATCAAGAGGCGAAGCGTTATCGCGAGGAATGGGCGAGGGCGGAAATCATCATTGTCGAAGGCATGGCGCCGTAATCAGCGGATGAAGTGGATCTTGCCGCTGTCATCATTGCCCATGTAGATCCCATACACCCCGGCCTGGCGTTCCTCGATATAGCGTTCGAGGATCTGCCGGATCGCCGGGTAGTAGATCTGCTCCCACGGGATGTCTTCGGGGGCGAAGAATTTGTAGTCGAGGGTTTCCGGGCCGTATTGGCCGGTAATCTCCAGGGCGATGGCGCGGAAGATGATGTACACCTCGCTGATCTTCGGCACGCTGAAGATCGAATACGGCGAGACGATTTCCGCACGCACGCCGCTTTCTTCCCAGACTTCACGCAAGGCCGCCTCTTCGGTGGTCTCGCCACTTTCCATGAAGCCGGCTGGCAGCGTCCAGGTGCCCGGACGCGGAGGGATCGCCCGTTGGCACAAGAGGTATTTGCCGTCCTGCTCGATGATGCAGCCGGCGATGATCTTCGGATTGACGTAGTGAATGTAGCCGCAGCCGCGGCACATCAGGCGCTCGTGCGTATCGCCCGGCGGCACCTGCTGACCGAGGTCAGGGCCACCGCATTTCGGGCAATAGCTCGGGCTGGACATGTCAGTGACCTATACGGGGTTCTTTCAGCGCGATGGGCAGGGTGATCGCAGGCACGTCGCCTGTTTCTTCCTGTTTGCGCTTGAGGTAGTCGAGGGCGACAGCAGCGGCGGCACGCACGTGATCGACGCACGCCTGATGCGCCGCCAGCGCATCGCCGCTCTTGATCGCCGCGACCATTTTTTCCATTTCCTGATTGCTTGCGCCGCGACGGTTTTGCTGGGACACCGAGGTCGCGCGCAGATAACTGATGCGTGCTTGCAACTGACGCAACTGAGTGGCCGCGACATGGTTGCCCGAACCTTCGAGCAGCACGTCGTAGAAGCCTTGTACCGAGTCGATCACCTGTTGCAACTCGCCGTCCTTGAGGGCCTTGCGGTTCTCATCGAGGGCTTTTTCCAGGGCTTTGATGTCCTTGGCTTTAGCGCGCAGGGTGAACAGCTGGACGATCAGGCCTTCGAGCACGCAACGCAATTCGTAGATATCGACGGCATCGGCGAGAGTGATGATCGCCACCCGTGGACCCTTGGCATCAGCGAACTCGACCAGACCTTCGGATTCCAGGTGACGCAAGGCTTCACGCACCGAGGTGCGGCTGACGCCCAGGCGATCACAGAGATCGCGTTCGACCAGACGATCCCCTGGCATGAGCTGGAAATTCATGATCGCGCTACGCAGTTTATCCAGCACGATTTCGCGCAGGGTAACGGGGTTGCGATTGACCTTGAAGCTGTCGTCGAGTGGCTGGCGTTTCATGGGGTCCGCTCTTTACTGTGGCTGTCCATGCCAGACGGGCATCAAAACAGCCGAGGGGTTAACTGGAGGCCTCGGCGTCGGCTTCGGCGAAGGCTTCACGGGCGAGCCGGAAACTGTCCACGGCTGCCGGGACGCCGCAATAAATGCCGACCTGAAGCAGAATTTCGCGTATTTGCTCACGACTCAGGCCGTTACGCAAGGCGCCACGCACATGCAGTTTGAGTTCGTGCGGGCGGTTGAGCGCCGAGATCATCGCCAGGTTGATCATGCTCCGCTCCTTGAGCGACAAGCCCTCGCGACCCCAGACGTGGCCCCAACAGTATTCGGTGACCATTTCCTGCAGGGGGCGGGTGAAGTCATCGGCGTTGTCGATTGAACGTTGCACGTAGGCTTCGCCCAATACCTGAGTGCGGATCTTCAGGCCTTTTTCGTACTTTTCGTTATTCATCATTCCTCCTCACACACACATTCCCCTGTAGGAGCTGCCGAAGGCTGCGATCTTTTGATCTTGTCTTTAAAAATCAAAGTCAAAGGATCGCAGCCTGCGGCAGCTCCTACACAGGGAGCGCGTTAATCAGGTCAGGGTGGGCAGGGCGCCCAACTTGCCCTTGTGATAAATCATCGGCGTCACCGGTTGCGCCGGCAGGATCAGATTCTTCACCGCGCCGACGATGATCGCGTGATCACCACCATCGTATTCGCGCCACAATTCGCACTCGATGATCGCCGTGGCCTTGGCCAGGATCGGGTTGCCGAGTTCGCTCAAGTGCCATTCGATGCCTTTGGCCTTGTCCTTGCCTTTACCGGCGAAGGCGTAGGCCTCAGCGGTCTGCCCGGCGGACAGCAAATGGATCGCGAAACGCTTGCTGTCGCGCAGCACCGGGTAGGTGTCGGAGGCGTAGTTGGGGCAGAACAGCACCAGCGCCGGATCAATCGACAGCGCGCTGAAGGCGCTGGCGGTGATGCCGACGATGCCGCCCGCAGGGTCAAGGGTGGTGACCACCGTGACGCCGGACGGGAACGAGCTCATGACGTCTTTGTAAATGCCGGGTTCGATCATTTCGCAGGACTCCTAGCGCATCACAAACGGATCAGGCATTGGCGCCTGAGAAAGATTGATCCACACCGTTTTCAGTTCGGTGTAGGCCAGCACCGAATCGATGCCGCTTTCGCGTCCATAGCCACTGTTCTTGAAGCCGCCGATCGGTGCCATCGCCGACACCGCGCGGTAAGTGTTGACCCAGATAATCCCCGAACGCACATCGCGCGCCAGGCGATGGGCGCGGCCCAGATCACGGGTCCAAATGCCAGCGGCGAGGCCGAACTGCGAGTCGTTGGCGATGGCCAGCGCCTCGGCTTCGTCCTTGAAACGGATGACCGAAGCCACCGGGCCAAAGACTTCTTCCTGCATGATCTTCATCGAGTTGCGGTCGCACTCGAACAGCGTCGGCTCGTAAAACCAGCCCTCGCCGAGATTTGCAGGACGCTTGCCGCCCGTGCGCAAACGCGCACCTTCGGCGATGGCATCGGCAACCAGACCTTCAACCACGGCCAATTGCTGCGCGGTGGCCATCGGGCCCATTTCGCTGTTGTCTTCCTGCGGGTTGCCGATGCGGATGCGCTGGGCGCGTTCCACCAGTCGGCTGACGAATTCGTCATAGATTTCGTCCTGCACCAACAGCCGCGAACCCGACACGCAGCTCTGTCCGGAGGCGGCGTAGATCCCGGCTATTGCACCGTTGATCGCGCTGTCCAGATCGGCGTCGGCGAAGATGATGTTCGGCGACTTGCCGCCCAGTTCCAGCGACAGCTTGGCGAAGTTCTCGGCGCTGCTGCGCACCACATGCCGCGCGGTGGCCGCACCGCCGGTGAAGGCGATCTTGCGGATCAGCGGATGGCGGGTGAGAGCGGCGCCGGTGCTCGGGCCGTACCCGGTGACAACGTTGACCACGCCCGGCGGAATCCCGGCTTCGAGGGCCAGACGCGCCAGCTCCAGAATCGTCGCTGAAGCGTGCTCGGACGGCTTGATCACAATCGTGTTGCCGGCGGCGAGGGCCGGGGCCAGTTTAATGGCGGTCAGATAAAGTGGGCTGTTCCACGGAATGATCGCGGCAACCACACCCATGGCTTCGTGCACGGTGTAGGCGAACAGGTCGGGCTTATCCAGCGGCAGGGTGCCGCCTTCAAGCTTGTCGGCCAAACCGGCGGTGTAGTGGAAGAACTCCGGCAGATAGCTGACCTGACCGCGGGTTTCGCGGATCAGCTTGCCGTTGTCGCGGCTTTCCAGCTGCGCCAGATGCTCTTTGTTTTCAGCGATCAAGTCCCCGAGGCGACGTAGCAGTTTGCCGCGCGCGGTGGCGGTCAGGCCACGCCACGCGGGACTGTCGAAGGCCTGTTGGGCGACTTGAACGGCGCGTTCGACATCGGCCTCATCGGCATCGGGCAGTTCGGCCCAGGCTTGGGCGGTGGCCGGGTTGAGGCTTTCGAAAGTCTTGCCGGAGAGGGCATCGACCCATTCTCCGCCGATGCACATCTGGAAGCGTGCGAGTGTCATGCAACGATCCCCTTTATATGGTTTTGTCGGGAGTGTGCGAATTCGAGAAATTCCAGCAACGTCTGGTTGACCAGTCGCGGGGACTCTACGGGCATCATATGCCGTTGCTCGGGCAGCACGGCAACCTTCGCGCCGGGGATGCGTCGGGCCAGTTGCTCGGCCATTTCCGGGGTAGAACCGGGGTCGAGTTCACCCGTGGCGATCAGCGTCGGCGCGTGAATACTGCCCAGATCATCGACGCGGTACATGTCTTGAGTGGCGAACAATTCGTAAGTGGTCAAGTAGCCCTGCGGATCATTGCCGGCGAGTGTCTGGCGGATCGCGGCGATCTGCGCCGGGTTGGCCGCCTGATACTCGCGGCTGAACCAGCGTGAAAGCGCTGCTTCGGCATTGGCATCCGGGCCGTGTTCGGCAGCCTGCGCGGTGCGCGCGATGACCCCGGCACGCTGTTCTTCACTGCGGTTGAACACGCTGTTGAGTACCACCAGGCTTTGCAGGCGCTGCGGGTAATGCAGGGCAAACGCCCGCGCCACCAGCCCGCCCATGGAGAAACCGATCACCGCTGCCTCGGGCAGGTTCAGGTGATCGAGCAACTCCAGCAACTGATCGGCGTAACCGAGCAGGTTGGTGCCACTGGCCGGTCGCGGGCTGGCGCCGTGGCCGAGCATGTCGTAGGCGATCACCCGGTACTGGGTCGACAGGCCAACGATCTGGCCGCCCCACATTTCTTTATTCAGGCCCACGCCGTGGATCAAAACCACGGGCTGGCCTTGGCCGGTCGCCAGGTAACTGGTGCCCGCCGGGGTGAGTTCAGCGGTGAGCCGAATCATGGAGCGCTCCTGCAATGCCTTTTTATTGTGATTACTGGGCTTTTTCGGCGGCCAGTTCTTCCAGATCGATGTAGCGGTTACCGATGCGCGGGTGCAGGCGGCCACCGTCGGCGCAACCCAGCACCACGACGATTTCGTCGGCACGCGGCGCGTCTTCAATCTGCATTTCCAGAGTGATGTAGTGCGAACGCAGACCTTCGTCGTCCTTGTGCATCATCGGGATCTGAATCGAAGTGCCCGGGCCGCCGCGCTTGTTGGTGAAGCTCAGGTAGCTCTTGGCCTTGACCGCTTCGCGGTAGTGGTTGCCAAAGCGCAGGGTGTGGATCACGGCGGAGGCGTGTTCGATTTCGCCGTCAGCACCGACCACTGCCGCTTTACCGTAAGCCTCGATCTTCTCGGCACCGCCAATGATGCCGACCAGACGCTCGACCATCATGGCGCCCAGGTCGGAGCAGTTGGCGCGGATCTGCGGTTTCAGGTCTTCGACAAAGCCGTTACCCACCCAAGGGTTTTTCATCACGACAGCGAGGCCGACCATGGTCACTGGCTTGTCAGTGGCTTTGCCGCCTTCGATAAAGGTCTCTTCGACATAGCTGACGATCTTGCGAATTTCGAAACTCATGAGCTGCTCCGTTGGGGGATTAAGAGTGTCTGTGCGTCTGATGGTATACCATAATACCGATTGCGCAAGTCCCCTTAGTAACTTTTGCCGCATCACCCCGGCGAATGGTCATGTATTCAAATTCCACATCCACCGCCAAACCTGTAGGAGTGAGCCTGCTCGCGATAGCCATGTATCAGGTAAGAATTCGCCGATTGACACACCGCTATCGCGAGCAGGCTCACTCCTACAGGGGAATTCACGCGCTCATGCGGTTAACAAAAGATAACGTGGCGCCGATTGTCAGACGTTTCTAAAGCCCGATAGGATGAGCCAGCTTCCGAAGGGGCTCTGGATTGCGGGTTTGAGGACTATGCTTCTTACCAGCGATTGGCGGAGCACCCTTGCGGCGCCCTTGAAGGCCAATGGCCTAACAATAATAAATAGGGGAAGGTCTATGAGTCGTTGCCGCCCGCCGGCGTTACGCAACACCGCGTTGCTGACCACAGCACTCGCGCTGCTGGGCTTTGCCACGTTGTCGGCACCTGTGATTGCCGCCGAGGCGCCAGCCGACGTGGTCTATGCCAGCGCATCCGCCAAAGCGGCGAAAAGCCTGATTCTCGATGTCGTCCACGCCGGAGCACGGCTGGTGGCGGTCGGGGATCGCGGGCACATTCTCTATTCCGATGACCAGGGCAAGACCTGGACCCAGGCCAAGGTGCCGAGCCGGCAGTTGCTGACGGCGGTTTATTTCGTCGATGACAAACACGGCTGGGCGGTCGGCCATGACGCGCAGATTCTCGCCAGCGAGGACGGCGGTCTGACCTGGACCAAGCAATTCGAAGACCTCAAACGCGAATCGCCGCTGCTCGACGTCTGGTTCAAGGACGTCAACAGCGGCCTCGCCGTGGGTGCTTACGGCGCACTGCTGGAAACGACCGATGGCGGCAAGAACTGGGAAGACGTCAGCGATCGCCTCGACAACGAAGATCAGTTCCACCTCAACGCCATCGCGGCGGTAAAAGACGCTGGGCTGTTTATCGTCGGCGAGTCGGGCAGCATGTTCCGCTCCGCCGACTGGGGCCAGACCTGGGAAAAACTTGAAGGCCCGTACGAGGGCTCGCTGTTCGGCGTGATCGGCACTGCGCAACCGCAGACGCTGCTGGCCTATGGCTTGCGCGGCAACCTCTACCGCTCCACTGATTTCGGCAGCACTTGGGACCAGGTTGAATTGAAGGCTGCACGCGGTTCGCTGGAGTTCGGTTTGTCCGGTGCCACGCTGCTTGAGGACGGCTCCATCGTCATCGTCGGCAACGGCGGCTCGGTGATCAGCAGCAGCGACAATGGCGAAACCTTCAGCGTGTTCAACCGACCGGATCGCATTTCCCTGTCGTCGGTCACCGCCGCCGGCGACGGCAACCTGATTCTGACCGGGCAGGGTGGCGTTCATACCACCCAGCCAAACGGCGCCGAGATCAACAATAAGAAGGCGGGGCTATGACTTCCTTAATCACTCCTCAGCAGGAAAAAGCGACGCTCCTCGAACGTCTGATTTTCAACAACCGCCCGGCCGTGATCCTCATCTGTCTGGTGGTCAGCATTTTCCTGTTCTGGCAGGCCACGCTGATCCGGCCGTCCACCAGTTTCGAAAAAATGATCCCGCTGCAGCATCCGTTCATCGAGAAGATGATGGAGCACCGCAACGATCTGGCGAACCTGGGCAACACCGTGCGTATTTCGGTGGAAGCCACCGACGGCGACATCTTCTCCAAGGAGTACATGGAGACCCTTCGTCAGATCAACGACGAGGTGTTCTACATCTCCGGTGTTGACCGCTCCGGTCTGAAGTCACTGTGGAGTCCGAGCGTGCGCTGGACCGAAGTGACCGAAGAGGGTTTCGCCGGCGGCGAAGTGATCCCGCAGAGCTACAACGGCTCGCAGGACAGCCTCGATCTGCTGCGCAACAACGTGCTCAAGTCCGGTCAGGTCGGGCGTCTGGTGGCCAACGACTTCAAATCGAGCATCGTCGACATCCCGCTGCTGGAGTCCTACCCGGACCCGCAGGATCAGGGCAAGTTGCTGGCGCTGGACTATCGCAAGTTCTCCCATGAACTCGAAGACAAGATCCGCAACAAGTTCGAAGCACAGAATCCCAACGTCAAAATTCACATCGTCGGTTTCGCCAAGAAAGTCGGCGACCTGATCGATGGCTTGGTGATGGTGGTGTTGTTCTTCGGCATCGCCTTCGTCATCACCCTGATTTTGCTGCTGTGGTTCACCAACTGCGTGCGCAGCACCATCGCGGTGTTGAGCACGACGCTGGTGGCGGTGGTCTGGCAACTGGGGTTGATGCACTTTTTCGGCTTTGGCCTCGATCCGTATTCGATGCTGGTGCCGTTCCTGATCTTCGCCATCGGCATTTCCCACGGCGTGCAGAAGATCAACGGTATCGCCCTGCAATCCAGTGAGGCGGACAACGCCCTGACTGCCGCGCGGCGCACGTTCCGGCAACTGTTCCTGCCGGGGATGATCGCGATTCTGGCGGATGCGGTGGGTTTCATCACGCTGCTGATCATCGACATCGGCGTGATCCGCGAACTGGCCATCGGCGCGTCCATTGGCGTGGCGGTGATTGTGTTCACCAACCTGATCCTGCTGCCGGTAGCGATTTCCTATGTCGGCATCAGCAAGCGGGCGATTGACAAGAGCAAGAAGGACGCCAACCGCGAACATCCGTTCTGGCGCCTGCTGTCGAACTTTGCCAGCCCGAAAGTTGCCCCCATCTCTGTGGCTCTGGCGCTGATCGCCTTCGGCGGCGGCCTCTGGTACAGCCAGAACCTGAAAATCGGCGACCTCGACCAAGGCGCGCCGGAGTTGCGTCCGGACTCGCGCTACAACAAGGACAACAACTTCATCATCAGCAACTACTCGACCAGTTCCGACGTACTGGTGGTGATGGTCAAGACCAAGGCTGAAGGTTGCTCACGCTTTGAGGCCATGGCGCCGATCGACGAGCTGATGTGGAAGATGCAGAACACCGAGGGCGTGCAGTCGGCGATCTCGCTGGTGACCGTGTCCAAGCAAATGATCAAGGGCATGAACGAGGGCAACCTGAAATGGGAAACCCTGTCACGCAACCCCGACGTGCTGAACAACTCGATTGCCCGCGCTGACGGTCTGTACAACAACAGCTGCTCGCTGGCCCCGGTGCTGGTGTTCCTCAACGATCACAAGGCGGAAACCCTTGATCGTGCGGTGCAGGCGGTGCAGGAATTCGCCAAGGACAACAACAAGGACGGTCTGGAGTTCATCCTTGCTGCCGGTAATGCCGGGATCGAAGCGGCCACCAACGAAGTCATCAAACAGGCTGAGCTGACCATCCTGATTCTGGTGTACATCTGCGTGGCGGTGATGTGCATGATCACCTTCCGTTCGTGGGCGGCGACTTTGTGCATCGTCCTGCCGCTGGTACTGACCTCGGTACTGGGCAACGCGCTGATGGCGTTCATGGGCATCGGCGTCAAAGTCGCGACCTTGCCAGTGGTGGCGCTGGGCGTAGGCATCGGCGTGGACTACGGCATCTACATCTACAGCCGTCTGGAAAGTTTCCTGCGGGCCGGCCTGCCGTTGCAGGAAGCCTATTACCAGACCCTGAAATCCACCGGTAAAGCGGTGCTGTTCACCGGTCTGTGCCTGGCCATCGGCGTGTGCACCTGGATCTTCTCGGCGATCAAGTTCCAGGCTGACATGGGCCTGATGCTGACCTTCATGCTGCTATGGAACATGTTCGGTGCGCTGTGGCTACTGCCGGCACTGGCGAAGTTCCTGATCAAGCCGGAGAAACTGGCGGGGCAGAAGGGGAATTCGTTGTTTGCGCATTGATCTGCAGGGCTGAAACAACAAAGCCGCAACCTTAGGGTTGCGGCTTTTTTGTGGGTCAAGATCTTTTGACTTTGCCCTAAGAAAGTTCAGTGCCAAGCACAACACTGAGCGCACTACGCGCATCATCCAGTTGCACCAACGTCGCATGCCGCGCCCCCAGCGCATCACGATTCTCGATAGCCGTGAGAATCGCCTTGTGCCTCGGCAACGCCAGCTCATGCAGATTCGGTCGCTGATTCGAATGCTTCAACGCCTCGGCAATCGCCACCGAGAGCATGTTGCACAGATTCGCCAGCAAGTCGTTGTGGGTCGCATCGGCAATCCGGCTGTGAAAATCCAGATCCGGTTGCAGCAGGGCTTCCGGCGTCGGCGCGGCTTCCATGCGTTGGTAAGCCTCACCGATGGCGGCAATGTCGGCATCAGTCGCATGCTGAGCGGCGAGGGCGGCAGCGGCCGGTTCAATGATGCTGCGCACGCTGGTCAGCACATTGAAGAATTCATTCTGCGGGCTGCTTTGCATCAGCCAGTGCAGCACGTCCGGGTCGAGCATATGCCATTCGCGGCGCGCCTTGACCACCGTGCCCACCCGCGGCTTGGAGTACACCAGCCCCTTGGCCACCAACACCCGTGTGGCTTCGCGCAATACCGGCCGGCTGACCGCGTATTCCTCGCACAACAAGGCTTCGGCGGGCAGTTTGTCGTCGGGCTTGAAGCGTCCGGAGACGATCTGCATGCCCAGTTCCTGGACGATGCGCGAGTGCATGCTTTTGCGGTCGGAAGGTTTGCGGTAATCCATGGGGAGCGGCGCGATCCTGAGCGATGGAGATGCCGCGCATCATAGCAGGCACCAGACAATCTTGAGGCGTGTAATGATCGTTCCCACGCTCTGCGTGGGAATGCCGCCCGGGACGCTCTGCGTCCCATTTCAGAGCTGGAACGCGGAGCGTCTCTAGAGGCATTCCTTTGCTGCGCGTGGGAACGATCAGTGGATAAGGTCAGTGAGAGTGACGCGGTACTTCAGCCCCACGGCAGCCGACCAGGAAGTCGAAATCACAGCCCTGATCCGCCTGCAACACATGATCGATGTACAACTGACGATAACCACCCACCAACAGTTGCTGCGGCGGTTGCAGGTCAGCCATGCGCGCCGCCAGCTCGGCATCCGGAATATCCAGGTGCAACCGGCCAGTGGCGCAATCGAGTTCGATCCAGTCGCCTTCCTTCACCGTCGCCAAAGGCCCACCCGCAGCGGCTTCCGGCGCGACGTGCAACACCACGGTGCCGTAAGCGGTGCCGCTCATCCGTGCATCGGAAATGCGCACCATATCCGTCACGCCTTGGGCCAACAGCTTGGCCGGCAAACCCATGTTGCCGACTTCGGCCATGCCCGGATAACCCTTCGGCCCACAGTTTTTCATCACCAGAATCGAGTTGGCATCGACATCCAGTTCCGGGTCATTGATCCGCGCCTTGTACATGTCGAAGTTCTCGAACACCACTGCACGCCCGCGATGCTGCATCAGCTCGGGCGTGGCAGCAGACGGTTTGAGCACAGCGCCGAGCGGCGCCAGATTGCCGCGTAACACACAGATACCACCGTCAGCGCGAATCGGATTGTCGAGGGTGCGGATCACTTCGTCTTCGCCGTAGATCGGCGCGTCCTTGGTGTTCTCGCCGATAGACTTGCCGTTGACGGTCAGCGCATTCGGGTTCGGAATCAGATTGGCCTCACCGAGGCGGCGCAGCACGGCAGGTAATCCACCGGCGTAGTAGAACTCTTCCATCAGGAAACGTCCGGACGGTTGCAGGTCGACGATGGTCGGCATGCCGCGACCGATGCGCGTCCAGTCATCCAGATCGAGCTCGACGCCGATGCGTCCGGCGATGGCTTTCAAGTGAATCACCGCGTTGGTCGAACCGCCGATGGCCGCGTTGACGCGAATGGCGTTTTCGAAGGCTTCCTTGGTCAGGATCTTCGACAGTTTCAAATCCTCACGGACCATCTCCACTGCACGCATGCCGGACATGTGCGCCAGCACGTATCGCCGCGCATCCACCGCCGGAATGGCTGCGTTATGGGGCAGGGAAGTGCCCAGTGCTTCCGCCATGCAGGCCATGGTCGACGCGGTGCCCATGGTGTTGCAGGTGCCTGCTGAGCGCGACATGCCGCCCTCGGCCGCGAGGAAATCATCGATGGTGATCGTGCCGGCCTTGACCTGCTCGCTGAGCTGCCAGACCACGGTGCCGGAACCGATGTCCTTGCCCTTGTGCTTGCCGTTGAGCATCGGCCCACCAGTGACGACGATGGCCGGCACGTCGCAGCTGGCTGCGCCCATCAGCAGCGCCGGGGTGGTTTTATCGCAACCGGTCAGCAGCACCACGCCGTCAATCGGGTTGCCGCGAATCGCCTCCTCAACGTCCATGCTCGCCAGGTTGCGGGTGAGCATGGCGGTCGGGCGCAGGTTCGATTCGCCGTTGGAGAACACCGGGAATTCCACCGGGAAGCCACCGGCCTCGATCACCCCGCGTTTGACGTGCTCCGCGATCTGGCGGAAGTGCGCGTTGCACGGGGTCAGTTCCGACCAGGTATTGCAGATGCCGATGATCGGCTTGCCATGAAACTGGTGGTCGGCGATGCCCTGATTCTTCATCCAGCTGCGGTACATGAAGCCGTTCTTGTCGGCAGTGCCAAACCATTGGGCCGAGCGCAGGGTGGGTTTCTTCTCAGACATGATCGATTCTCTTATTGTATGACTATAGTGTTCGAGCTAAGGCCTAACATAAGCGCAAATTTGCCGCTTTGGAAGTGGTTGTTGGGTAAATAGTATTACTATATAGTCGTTTTCGACGGAGGGATGGCCCTGGCGATTTTCCGCGAGAGGCGTCCCCCGAGGTTCTATAAAAACAACAATCGGAGACCGATCCCATGAGCCAGGAACTGCGGCTTATTCGTCGCATCACACTGAAACTGATTCCCTTCCTGATCCTGCTGTACCTGATCGCCTATGTGGATCGCTCCGCCGTCGGCTTCGCCAAGCTGCACATGGGCGCCGACATCGGCATTGGTGATGCGGCTTATGGCTTGGGCGCCGGGCTGTTTTTCATCGGCTATTTTCTTCTCGAGATTCCCAGCAACCTGATGCTCGAACGCTTCGGCGCGCGGCGCTGGTTCGCGCGGATCATGATCACTTGGGGCGCCATCACCATCGGCATGGCGTTCGTCCAGGGCCCGCACAGTTTCTACGTGATGCGCTTTCTGCTCGGCGCGGCGGAGGCGGGCTTCTTCCCCGGCGTTCTCTACTACATCACCCAATGGTTCCCGGTACGCCATCGCGGCAAGATCCTTGGGCTGTTCATCCTCTCCCAACCCATCGCGATGATGATTACCGGCCCGGTGTCTGGCGGTTTGCTGGGCATGGACGGCATCCTCGGTCTGCACGGCTGGCAGTGGCTGTTCATCGTCATCGGCACCCCGGCGATCCTGCTGACCTGGCCGGTGCTGCGCTGGCTGCCGGATGGCCCGCAACAAGTGAAATGGATGGATCAGGCCGAGAAGGACTGGCTGACCGGCGAACTGAAAAAGGATCTTCAGGAATACGGCCAGACCCGCCATGGCAATCCGTTGCATGCGCTCAAAGACAAGCGTGTGTTGCTGCTGGCGCTGTTTTATCTGCCGGTGACCCTGAGCATTTATGGCCTGGGCCTGTGGCTGCCGACCTTGATCAAACAGTTTGGCGGCACTGATCTGGTGACCGGTTTCGTGTCGTCGGTGCCGTACATCTTCGGGATCATCGGTTTGCTGATCGTGCCGCGCAGTTCCGACCGCTTGAACGATCGCTATGGCCATCTGGCGGTGCTGTATGTGCTGGGCGCTATTGGTCTGTTCCTGAGTGCCTGGCTGTCGCTGCCGGTGGCGCAACTGGCAGCGCTGTGTCTGGTGGCGTTCGCGCTGTTTTCCTGCACGGCGGTGTTCTGGACCTTGCCGGGGCGGTTCTTTGCCGGCGCGAGTGCGGCGGCGGGGATCGCGTTGATCAATTCTGTGGGCAATCTCGGTGGCTACATCGGACCGTTCGTGATCGGGGCGTTGAAGGAGTACACCGGGAATCTGGCTTCGGGGTTGTACTTCCTGTCAGGCGTGATGGTGTTCGGCTTGATTCTCACAGGGATCGTCTACCGCGTGCTTGAGCGCAAACACGTTCTGCCGGTCGACCAATTTGCCTCCAGTGCACGCGGCGCGAGCCGTACCTGAATGGCTGACACCGGCCCCTGTAGGAGTGAGCCTGCTCGCGAAGAGGCCATTACATTCAACATTGTGGGTGACTGACACACCGCTTTCGCGAGCAGGCTCACTCCTACAAGGGATCTGCGGTGTTTTTGATGAATAGGAGAAAAATATGCATCTGGTTCAATTCGAATTAAGCAACGGCGAGCGCCGCGTCGGCGTGGTCGAGGACGGTCTGGTGCGCGAAGTACAAGACGCTCGCACCACACGCGATCTGGCACTGGCCGCCATCGAAGCTGGCGGCACTCTGGAGCAGCAAGTACAAACCCTCGGCCTGGGCAACAGTCACGACTATGCGCAATTGCTCAAAGACCTGCGCATCCTGCCGCCGCTCGATCACCCGGACCCCGCGCACCTGCTGGTCAGCGGCACTGGGCTGACCCATCTGGGCAGCGCCTCGGCGCGGGACAAAATGCACCAGCAGGCCGGCGACGAAGCAGCGATGACCGACACCATGCGCATCTTCAAATGGGGCGTGGAGGGCGGTAAACCAGCGACAGGGCAGGCCGGTGTACAGCCCGAGTGGTTCTACAAGGGCGACGGCAGCATCGTCGTGCGTCCGGGCCAACCGTTTCCGCTGCCGTCATTTGCCGAAGACGCTGGCGAAGAGCCGGAGATGGCCGGCCTGTACATCATCGGTCACGACGGCAAGCCTTATCGCCTGGGCTTCGCGGTCGGCAACGAGTTCTCCGACCACGTCATGGAACGCAAGAATTACCTGTACCTGGCCCACTCGAAATTGCGCAGTTGCAGTTATGGCCCGGAACTTCGCGTCGGTGAGCTACCCCAACACCTTGCAGGCACCAGTCGCATCCTGCGTAACGGTGAAGTGTTGTGGCAGAACCAGTTCCTCAGCGGCGAGGCCAACATGTGCCACAGCCTGGCCAACCTCGAATACCACCACTTCAAGTACAGCCAGTTTTTGCGTCCCGGCGACGTGCACATTCATTTCTTCGGCACCGCGACGCTGTCGTTCGCCGATGGCATCCGCACTCAGCCGGGTGATGTGTTTGAAATCAGCCAGGCCGAATTCGGCGCGCCACTGGTCAACGGCATTGCTCCGGTCGAAGCGGCTTTCGAACCGGGCAGCATCGGCACCCTTTAAGGAGATCCCATGACTCAGATTCTCGGTCACAACTACATCGGCGGTCAGCGCAGCGCTGCCGGCAACGTCAAACTGCACAGCGTTGACGCCTCGACGGGGGAGCAACTGCCCCACGATTTCATTCAGGCCACCGAGCAGGAAGTCGACGCCGCCGCCAAGGCCGCCGCTGCCGCGTACCCGGCTTATCGCAGCCTCAGCGCTGAACGTCGCGCGCAGTTCCTTGATGCGATTGCCGATGAACTGGACGCGCTTGGTGATGATTTCGTCGCCGTTGTCTGCCGCGAAACCGCGTTGCCGGCCGGGCGTATCCAGGGCGAGCGCGGTCGCACCAGCGGCCAGATGCGCCTGTTTGCCAAAGTGCTGCGCCGTGGCGATTTCTATGGCGCGCGCATCGACCTGCCGCTGCCGGATCGTCAGCCATTGCCGCGTCCGGATCTGCGTCAGTACCGCATCGGCCTCGGCCCGGTTGCCGTGTTTGGTGCGAGCAACTTTCCGTTGGCGTTCTCCACCGCAGGCGGCGACACCGCTTCGGCACTGGCGGCCGGTTGCCCGGTGGTGTTCAAGGCCCACAGTGGCCACATGGCCACGGCTGAACTGGTCTCCGATGCGCTGATTCGCGCGGCGGAAAAAACCGCGATGCCAGCCGGCGTGTTCAACATGGTCTACGGCGGTGGCGTCGGCGAGTGGCTGGTCAAGCATCCGGCGATTCAGGCGGTGGGCTTCACCGGCTCGCTCAAGGGCGGTCGGGCGTTGTGCGACATGGCCGCTGCTCGCCCGCAACCGATTCCGGTGTTTGCCGAGATGTCGAGCATCAACCCGGTGATCGTCCTGCCCCAGGCGTTGGCTGCGCGTTCGGAAACCGTGGCTCGTGACCTCACCGCATCGGTGGTGCAGGGCTGCGGTCAGTTCTGTACCAATCCGGGCCTGGTCATCGGTATCCGCTCGCCGCAATTCACTGCGTTCGTGCAACAGGTCGCCGGGCTGATCGGCGATCAACCGGCGCAAACCATGCTCAACGCCGGCACCCTCGGCAGTTACGGCAAAGGCTTGCAGAAACTCCTGGCGCATTCCGGTATCGAGCATCTGGCCGGTCATCCACAGCAGGGCAATCAGGCCCAGCCGCAGTTGTTCAAGGCTGATGTCAGCCTGTTGATCGATGGCGATGAAGTGCTGCAGGAAGAAGTGTTCGGTCCGACCACGGTGATTGTCGAGGTCGCTGATCAGGCGCAGCTCAGCGCCGCGCTCAATGGGCTGCATGGCCAGCTCACTGCGACCATCATTGGCGAGCCGGCGGACTTTGAGCAGTTCGCGGAACTGACGCCACTGCTGGAACAAAAGGTCGGGCGGATTCTGCTCAACGGTTATCCGACCGGTGTAGAAGTGTGTGATTCGATGGTGCATGGCGGGCCATATCCAGCGACGTCCGATGCGCGCGGCACGTCGGTTGGAACCTTGGCAATCGATCGCTTCCTGCGCCCGGTGTGCTTCCAGAATTACCCCGACAGCTTGCTGCCTGAGCCGCTGAAAAACGCCAACCCGTTGCGTATTCAGCGACTGGTCGACGGCAAACCGTCGCGCGATGCTCTGTAACTCACGCCGTCATTACCTGTAGGAGTGAGCCTGCTCGCGATCGCGGTCATTCAGTCGACCTCTCTGTTAACTGACACACCGCCATCGCGAGCAGGCTCACTCCTACAGGGGCCGGGTACGACAATGAGCTATCATTGGCGCTTTCCCCCTAGAAAGACTGTTTGCCATGACTGCCCAAACCCTTCTCGACGTCCTCGAACACTGCGATATGGTCGAAATCGATGGCCTGCACGCCTTCGAATTCTCCCTCGACGAAGACGACAATCTGCACATCGAATGCATTGATGGCCGAGCGGCCAAGCATTGGGTATTCACGCCTGCTCAGGTTGACGCAGCGATGTTTGATGTGACGCTGCAGAGCTGGTTGATCGTTGGCGATTCCGGCGAACACCGCCTGGTCTGCAGCGAAGCCTTTGGCGGCAGCAACGACGAGGAAGAAACTGATGACAATGCGTAAATTCTGGCCACTGTTGATGGCCGGCAGTGTCGGCGCGATGGGCCTTTCCACGGCATCTGCCGAAAGCTATCAATTGCTGGTCGGCTCCTACACTGCCGACACCAGCCAAGGCATCTATCGAATGAACTTCGACAGTGCCACCGGCCAGATTGCCGCCAAGCCGCTGCAAGTGGTCAAAAGCGAAAACCCGTCGTGGCTGACCCTGTCCAAAGACCAGAAACGTCTGTTCGTGGTCAACGAAAACGGCCCGGGCCAGACCGACCCGGTCGGTCGCGTCAGCAGTTACGCGATCGATCCGAAAACCCATGCCCTGAGCCTGATCAATCAGGTGCAAAGCCTGGGCAATGAGCCGACTCATTCGAGCCTGAGCGGTGACGCCAGCCATCTGTTCGTCAGCAACTATTCGGTGATGGAAGATCCGGGCGGCACCCTCGCGGTGTTGCCGGTCGGCGCCGACGGCAAACTCAAACCGGTGGTGCAGATGAGCGCCCACCCGGCGAGCCGGATCAATCCCGAGCGTCAGGCGTCGAACCATGTGCACTCGACGGTTTCTTCGCCGGACGGCCGTTACGTGTTCTCCAATGATTTGGGCGCGGACAAAGTCTTCGTCTATCTCTTCGATCCGAAGGCCAACCCGGACCTGCCACTGACTCCAGCGATGACGGCCGCAGTGGCCTTGCCGGCAGGCAGCGGCCCGCGTCACCTGCTGTTCAGCGCTGACGGTAAACACGCCTGGCTGACCATGGAAATGAGCGCCCAGGTTGCGGTGTTCGATTACAACGACGGCGTGCTGACCCAGACGCAAATGATCGATCTTGCGGCCGGCCAGCCGACTTCAGACAAAGCTGCGGCTGCTCTGCACGCGTCCGCCGACGGCAAATTCCTCTATGTCAGCAACCGTGGCACTGCCAATCAGTTGCTAGTGTTGGCTATCGATCCGGCGACCGGCCAGCTCAAAGAGCTGCAGCGACGTTCAGTGGAAGGTGATCACCCACGGGAATTCAGCCTCGATCCAAGCGGTAAATTCCTGCTGATCGCCAACCAGAAAAGTAACGAGATTGTCGTCGTCGAACGCGATGGCAAGACTGGTCTGCTCGGCAAAACCGTGCAAAAACTGCCGATGGACGCCCCGAGCGACCTGAAGTTTCTAGTGCGACAATAAGCCACAGGCCCCGGTTCACGGGGCCTGCCTCTTTGTATTAATCGCGCTGATAACTGCTAGTGCTACAAAGTATTTCAAGCGGTCAACCCTCGAGCGTTAAGTTTGCTCCACAGCCCAACCGGGCAAGCAAGCCAACCGAACACGAGGGTTACCGCCATGAACTTCAATCTCTTCTCCGTGATTGCCGCTTCCGCCATCTCCGCTACCGTGGTTCTGCCAGCCAGCGCCAACGTTGAAATCAACAGCAAAAAATCCCACACCCAGAGCTACACCCAGAAATACCTGCAACAGAGCGCCAATTTCTACGCCGCGCTGGATCACAAAGCCCAACACTAAAATGCCCGACTCGCGCGACTCCCTGTAGGAGCTGCCGAAGGCTGCAGTCTTGATCTTGCCCTTGGGATCGTTCCCACGCTCCGCGTGGGAACGCAGCCCGTGACGCTCCGCGTCACTGGACGCAGAGCGTCCCAAGAGGCATTCCCACGCTGAGCATGGGAACGATCAGATCGCAGCCTTCGGCAGCTCCTACACGTGTGCACAAAGCACCACGATAGGTTTCTTCAAGCACCCGGATAGACTGGCTAAATAATCAACGAAGCTGATGGTTACTATGGGAAACCCTGAGTGGTTACCGCGGCTTTTTTGATCGATTCTGTGGGCTCTGAAACATGCCCACGGGAGAACACCATGGCCAGCGCAATCATCTCTTCTGCCAAACGCGGCGCCTACCTGGCCATCGGTCTTTACCTAGCTCTGGTGCTGATCGTCAGCGTCTCATCGCAGATGGAACACAACTTCGACGCACCGATTCAAGTCGCCAACCCCGGCATCCAGTTTGAACACCGTTCGCAAAGCGTGATGGTCGATCGGGCTGAACTCGCAGGAGTCGGCGGAGCATGAAAGGCTACAGACTTTGGGTCATCGCAGGTCTGGCGTTCATGACCAACGGCGCTTCGTTGCTGGGCGTCGGTCAGGGCTCGGTGGGTGCGCTGGCAAGGGCCATAGAGGCCAACCACAACATCGCGCATAACATCGAACGCGCCAATACCCTGGGGCTGATGGCCGGCAACCCACCGGTGAAAGTTGCGGGTGATTTTCTCGGGCCGTTCGAAGTGGATTGCATGGCACTTGGCATGTGCCAGGTCTTGGCCTGAACCTTTACCGGGGTTACTTCTTCATGATCGAGGTGAAGAGGTCGGATTCGAGGAAGTGTTGTAGCCACGCTTGCAAGCGTACGTAAGGCGTCTGCGCAAACCAATCGCGATCAACGTGGGCGAACTGGCGAACGAACGGCAGCAGTGCGATATCCGCCAGACATGGGCGATCAGCCAGCAAGTAATCGCGATCCGTCAGCAACTCATCCAGCTTCTGCAGAAACAACGAACCCTGCGTGCGATAAACCTCCATCGGCTGCTCGGGATAACGCTCAGCGTACTTGTAGCGATTGAGATGAACCTTGAACACTTGATCATTGGCTTCGATCAAGTCGGCAATCCTCTCATCTCCCTCCAGCAGCCAATCCTGCGGATCATTCTGTGCCAACGCCCAGCGCATGATCTCCAGACTCTCATCGATCACCCGTCCATCCGCATCCAGCACCGGCACCGTACCCTTGGGCGAGATCGCCAGCATCTCGGCCGGTTTGGCCTTGAGGCTTACTTCGACGATATCTACCGGCACGCCCGAATAGCGCAGGGCCATCCGCGCCCTCATCGCGTAGGGGCAGCGGCGGAAGGAATACAGCGTGTTCATTTCACCTCCAACGTGCTCAAACCGTTGCCCTGACGCTGCACCTGAATCTGCACCGGAATCCGCTCGTGCATTTCCTGCACGTGGGAAATCACCGCGACCTTGCGGCCCTGGGCCTGCAAGCCGTCGAGGGCATCCATCGCCAGTTGCAGGGATTCCGGATCGAGGCTGCCAAAGCCTTCGTCGATAAACAGCGATTCGATTTTCAGCGTGCTAGACGCCATCGACGCCAGCCCCAACGCGAGCGCCAGCGATACGAGGAAGGTCTCGCCGCCGGACAGCGAATGCACCGAGCGCAGCTCATCGCCCATTTCCGTGTCCATCACCAACAGGCCGAGCATGCTGCCGCCGCGCTTCAAACGATAGCGTTTGACCAGTTGGCGCAGTTGCACGTTGGCGTGATGCACCAGCAAGTCGAGGTTGTAGGCCTGGGCAATCTTGCGGAAAGTGTCGCCGGTGGCCGAACCGATCAAGGCACTCAGGCGTGCCCAGCGCTGGTACTCGGCATAGGCGTCGGCGATCTGCTGCGCCAGTGCCTGATTGGCGTTCTGTCGGCGCTGGTCTTCGGCCTGTTCAGCACGCAGTTCGGCGCATTGCTGCTCGCTGACGTTGAATTGGTTTTGCACATCGGCGAGGGCGCCGGCCAGTTGCTCGGCATCGAGATTGTCGTTGTGCTGGGCCTGATGATCGAGCAAGCGCTGGTCGCGCTCCTGCACCAGCACCATGGCCTGTTCGATGGCTTTTTCATTGAGCTGCAAGCGTTGGCGCAGCTCAGCGACTTGCCCGTCGTCGACGCGCAGCAGATCTTCGAGGCCACCGTCATCCAGCTCCGGATGACGGGCGCGCCAGTCGGCAATCTTGCTGGCCAGATCCTTGTCTTCAATTTCCAGCGCCTGCAAACGCTCCTGCTGCGCCTTGAGTTCGGCGGCGGTTTGCACGCGTTGCGTGCGCACGTTTTGCAGTTCCTGAGCGGTTGTGGTTTCAGCGTTGCGCGCCTGCTCCACGGCCTGTTCCAGTTGCTGCTGCCAGTGTTCGGCGCTGCTGTGCTCGCCAAGCAACTGCATGAGTTGTAGCTGGCAGGTTTGCTGCTGTTCGGCCAGGGCATTGAACTGCTGTTCGGCGTTTTGCAATTGCTGGACGCGGGTTTGCTGGCGATCCTGTTCTTTCTCCAGCGTCTGCTGGCGTTGCAGCTGTTCGGCCAGTTCTTCTTTCTGCTGATCGACTTGCGTCAGGCGCTCGGCGATCTGCCGGTCAAGCTGCATGAACGTCGCCGCCGGCTCATGGCGTAGAGCCTCAACCGTGTCGGCCGGCAGCAGGTTAACGAACGCGCTGAGTTCTTCATCTAGGCGCTGGCGGTCGCTGCTCAATTCGCGCTGCTGATTGCTCAGATGCTGCGCCGCTTGCTGATGAGCGGTTTCGGCCTGACGCAACTGCTGGGTCAGACGCGCGGCGTCTTGTTGCAGGGTGAGTAGGGCTTTTTGCCGTTGTTCATCCTGCGTGATGCTCTGGTTCAACTGCTCGTTTTGCCGGGTCAGCCAGGTGTCGCGTTTGTCGGCGTCCTGGTTCATCAACTGCGCCGCTTGCGGGTGAGCATCGAGACTCGGCGCCAACGCTTGTTGCTGGGCGGCCAGTTGCTCCTGTTGTTGCAGCAGTTCTTTTTGCTGTGCGATGACGCCACCGACTTCGGCGCGCAGTTCGATGAGCTTTTCCTTGAGCTGATCGACCACTTGCTGGGCGTTGGCCTGTTCGCTCTCATCGTGGCGGCCGAGGCTTTGCAGCAGCGCTTCGGGTTGGTGATACGGATGTTCGTTGCTGCCGCACACGGGGCACGGCTGATCATCCTGCAACTGCGCGCGCAGCTCTTCGACACTGGCACTGCGCGCCAGACGCTGACGCTCAAGCAGCTCGCGGGTGACGTTAAGGGTTTGCTCGGCGACGGTCAGTTCGGCCTTGGTTTTCACCCCGTCCTGAGTCAGGCGCTCGCGTTCTTGCTGGGCGCTGAGCTGACGCTGCTGCAGGTCGGTGCTGCGTTTATCCAGATCCTGTCGGGTGGCCCACAGGCGTGACAGGTCTTCGATGGCGCGCAGCTGTTTGCGGTTGTCCTGTAACAGATTGCCGAGGATGCCGATCTGCTCGGCGACGGCATCCGGCTCGGCGCCAGCCTCTTTGAACAGCACTTCCAGTTGCTGTTTCTGCGTGGCGAAGGTTTCGGCGCTGCGGCTGGCGTTCTCCTCCAGTGAGGCCAGTTCGGTCTGGCCCTTGTTCAAGCGATTGCCGATCAACATCAGCTGTTGCAGGCGATCGCGGTAGGCATTCCACGCATCGCTCAACGGCGCGAGATGGGCGCTCTGTTCCAGTTCGGCGGCAATCTTTTGCAGGCGTTCGGCGACTTGAGTCTGCTTTTCCAGCAGCGCCGCAATGGCGCTCTGGCCTTGGGTGCAGGCCTGCTGCGCGTTTTGTTTTGCTTCGGCACTGAGGGCAACGTCCTTGGCCAGACGGGCGAGGGTGCTTTGCTCTTCAAAGGCCTGACGCAGCAGCGGGGCACCTTCAGTTTGCCGTTGCTGTGCTTCGCTCAGGGCGACTTTCGCAGCCTCGAGGTTTTGCTCCAGGTGCGTCTGGCGCTCAGTCAGTTCAGCGTGTTGCCGGGTGTGCGCGGCAATCTGCGCGGCCAGCGGGGACAAGAGCGCGTCGAGTTCAGTCTTGCGTGCGAACTTGTGCCGTTGTGGGCCGAGCTGTTCCAGTCGCGTCAGTTTTAACCGTTCACCTGCCAGACCTTCCCTTTGCTGTTGGGCACTGTGCAGTTGCTCGGCGGCGGCTTGTTGCGCGTCCTGCAACAGACGTAAATCCTTGAGCCAGCTGTGCTGCTGCTCCAGCTGTTTGAGCTGCGCCTGTTGCAACTTCATCTGTTGCTGCGCGGCGTTGTAGCGCTCATCCAGCTCGGCGCGTGCTTCGGGAGCCAGCGGCGTGACGCCGGTGGCCTGATCCTGCAACAGCTTGTGCGCTTCGCGGGCTTCTTTGGTCTTGTCGAAGGCGCGACGGCCGAGGCGGGTGTACAGCGCGGTGTCGGTAAGTTTTTCCAGCAGTTCGCTGCGGTCGTTGTCGTCAGCCTTGAGGAACGCACTGAACTCGCTTTGAGCCAGCAGCACGGCGCGGGTGAACTGTTCGAAGTTCAAACCCAGCGCGGCTTCCAGTTGCGTTTTGTATTCGCCTTTCTGGCTGGCGAGCAGTTGATCCTGATCGATGTCGCGCAGGCTCTGCCGACTGGCCTGCAACTTGCCGCCAGCCTTTTCCCGGGCGCGGTTGGCTTCCCAGCGCGCGCGATAGCGACGGCCATCGACACCGACAAAATCCACCTCGGCAAAACCTTCTCCGGTACCACGGCGCAGCAAGGTGCGCGGGTCGCCGGTGGCGATCTCGCCGTCGGCGTCCGGGACTTTGGCGTCACGGCCGGTGTTGTTCAAACGCGGCACGGCGCCGAACAGCGCCAGGCACAAGGCGTCGAGCAGGGTACTTTTGCCGGCGCCGGTGGGGCCGGTAATGGCGAACAGACCGGCGCTGGCCAGCGGTTCAGCGGTGAAATCGATCTCAAACGGGCCGGCTAGCGAGGCGAGGTTCTTCAAACGAATGGCGAGAATCTTCATGGCTGCTCGCCCTCCATTTGTACGTCTTGCAGCAGCTCGGCGAAGTCCTTGAGCGTCTGTTCATCGACCTCGTTGCCATAGTTATCGAGCCACGCGCGGCTGAACAACTCCTGCGGCGTGAGTTGATCCAGCTCGATCAGCGCAGTGCCTTCTTCCGCGCCATCAGCGCCACGGTTGCCGGCGTATTCAGCAGCGATACGCACCAGCCGCACGGCTTTGCCTTGCAGCGCGGTTTCCACTTTATGAGGCAGATCCGGTTGCGGCTCATCGAGACGCACACGCACCTCCAGCCACGGCTGGCGCAGGGTTTCAGCGAGCAGATCGATGTTCGGCAAGTCCGCCAGTTGCAGCAGGATCTCCGCCAGCGGCGCCGGGCCGATGCGTTGCAGGTTGACCGATCGCGGGATCAGTTTCGGCTCGACGCTGACCAGGGTTTCGCCATCAAGGGTGACGTCGAGAATCTGGTGCTGATAGCTGATTTCCGAAAACGACAGCGGAATCGGCGAGCCGCTGTAGCGGATACGTTCTTCGCCATTGACCTTCTGCGGCTTGTGCAAATGGCCGAGGGCGACGTAGCTGATGCTCGGCCCGAACACGCTGGCCGGCAGCGCTTCGGCGTTGCCGATGATCAGGCTGCGCTCGGAGTCTTCCGAGACCGAACCGCCAGCCATGTGCGCGTGGCTGATGGCGACCAGCGCCTGACCCGGCTTGCGTTTGGCATTTGCAGCTTCAATCAGCCATTCATGAACCTGACCGATGCCACGCAAATAGTTGTCGCCCAAATGCGCCCCGGTGACCTCCGCCGGGCGCAGGAATGGCAGCGCCAGACACCATGCGGCGATTTCGCCTTGTGCATTCGGAAGTGGCAAAAGCAGACGATCAGCGTCGAGTTGGCCGTCATCCAGCCACAACACCCGACCCAGCGCATGGGTGCGCAAACGGCGCATCAACGGCGCGGGCAGTTCGATCCGCGAACCGGAATCGTGGTTGCCAGCAATCATCACGATGGTCAGCAACGGCTGCTGCTCGTGGGCGCTGACGATGAAATCGTAGAGGCGTTCCTGGGCTTTGACCGGTGGATTGACCGTGTCGAAGATGTCCCCGGCAATCAACAGCACATCCGGTTGTGCCAATTGCAGTTGGCGCAGCAGCCATTCGAGAAAGCACGCATGCTCGAAATCGCGCTCCTGGCCGTGCAGGTTTTGCCCAAGGTGCCAGTCGGAGGTGTGAAACAGACGCAAGGCGGACTCCGCTACAGATAAAGAGGTGATGGCCGCAGGAAAATGATGGGGCGGCGAAAGAGGGGAGAGTTTACTGGCAATTGCGCAGGCTTGCCCAAAGGCTGCGATCTTTTGCTTTTTACTTCGGATAAAGCGGCGGCAACCCGCTGTCACCCACCGGATCCTGCACCCGTTCCGCCGCCGGAATCGTGCGGATTGCCCGCCACAAATCCTCACCCTGCCAATGCTGGCCAGTCTCGCTGTACAGCGCACCATTAAGCCCATCCAGCGCATCCGACAATGGCACAAACCGCGCCGCCATATCGGCCAGCGTCTCCGGCTGCTGACGCGCCCACGCATCCAGCGCCTGACGAGTCGCCTGTGGATCGTTGGCCTGGCTGGCACGCTTGATATCGTCCATCAATGTGCGCGGGCTCGGGCCGGTTTGTGCGGCGCGATGGACTGCCGGTTGCCAGCGCGCGCGCCACCACAGGCCGAAGCCGAGGAGGGTGGTGCAGGCGAGGATCAGGGTGCTGAGTTTCCACCACCACAACACATCGTTATCGACCGTGCTCGGTTGCAGGCTGCCGGTCGGGGTGTCGACTTGCAGGCTCGGGTTGTTCGCCACTTGCAGGGTGCGCGCCGGCAGGCTGGTGTGTTCCAGATGATCTTCGAAGGTGTTCCACCACACCACATCGACTGTCGGTAATTCAATCGAGCCGCTGCGGCTGGCCACCAGTGCTTCGCGTTCTTCGCGGCTACCGATCAGGCCACGGTCGCTGCTGTGGTTGTTCAGCACCGGTTGATCCGGGTAGCGGCGCAGGCCGTTGACTTCGGTGGCGGGCAGCGCCGGCAGTTGTGAACTGGCCAGGCCTTCGACTTTCAGCGTCAGGCTGCGTGTAAGGGAGTCGCCGACCTGTGTGTGCTCAGGCTCGGGATTCCAGCTTTCGCTCAGGCTCAGGCTGCGCGCTGGCAGCCATGGCGCATCGGCGGGGTAGGTCAGCGGCTTGGGTTTGACCGTCAGCGGAATTTGCGTGGAGCTGACCCGCAGCAGCTTGCCCGGTTTCGGCCCTTGCGCGGTCGCGTCCTGGGAGGGCTGAGTGTCGACCAGCGTCGCGCTGAAGGTCTGTGGGGCGATGGTCAGCAATCCGCTGTGCTGCGGATAGATCGCGTAGCGCATCTCGATCACGCCGTGCCGCACGCCGTTGATGTCTTTCTCGTAGGTGCGGGTGTCGCCGAGTTGCTCGACCCGCGCATCGGCGAGTTGCAGCGGCGTCAGGCTGCTGTCGTCGTACAGCGACACCGAATGGTAGATGCGCAGGGTCAGGATCGCCTGGGCCTGCACGTAGACACTGGACTGGTCGAGGCTGGCCTCGATGAACACCGGATCAAGGCTGTTCTTGTCTTCGCGGGTATCGCTCTCGACCACTTGCACTGTGATGGGCTGGCTCTGTGTGTCACCCATTTGTAATGGCGGGATCACCACGCTGCCGTTCTCTTTCGGCAGCAGGGTGATAATCCAGCGCGTGGTCGCGCGGTCAGCGCCATTGAGCGTGTTGAGCTGGTTGACTTGCCGCGTGCCGCGCACTTCGAACTGTGTCTCCAGCGGCGTCAGGTCGGGTTTACCGAACTGGGTGACATCGCTGGTTTCGAGGGTGAGCTCGACCGTCTCGCCGGAGTTCAGGCGACTGCGATCCACACTGGCCGTCAGCTCGGCCGCCTGTGCGGTGGCTGTGCAGATCAGCAGTGGCAGCAAGAGAGCGGTGAAGCGGGTCATCGAGTGTTTTCCTGATCCTGATGTTGTTGCTGTTCGTACCAGAATTTGCGTCGCAGCAATTCGCCCGGGTCGTCCGGGATCTTGCCCAGCCATTGCTCCAGTGCCTGACGTTGTTCGCCTTCGAGGTTGCCCTCGCCGGGATGCAGCAGCGGCACCTCGTTCTGTTCTTCGTCCGGTTCGCTGCCCGGCACTTCATTGGGGCCCGGTTGCGGCGGGGTAGTCGGCGGTGGTTCGCTGGCCGATTCGGCGGGCTGGGCCTCGCTCTGGGTTTCACTTTTTACTGCCGGTGGTGGCGTAGTCGCTGGCGGCGGTTCATCACCAGGCAGATTTTGCTCCGACGGTTGGGTCTCCGGCTCGCTGGGCGGCGGCGTGGTCTGCTGCTTCAGCAGTTTTTCCACCAGCGCCTTGTTGGTCTGCGCCGGGCGCAAGTCCGGTTGCAGTTCCAGTGCCTGCTCATAAGCATCAATTGCCGCTTCCAGCTCACCGCTTTTTGCCAGGGCATTGCCACGATTGTAGTGGGCGCGAGCATCGCTGCCTTCGGCGAAACGCTGGGCGGCGCCACTGTAGTCGCCGGCCTCGTACAACGCCACCCCTTGCCACTGGTGATCGGCAAAATGTTGCGCCGCTTCGGCCGGGCGCTTTTGTTTGAGCAAGTGCAGGCCTTGTTGATCGGGGCGCAACCACAGGTCTTCGAAGTCAAAAGCGTAGCTGGGTTGCGGCAGGCAGAACAGCAACGGCAGGCAGAACAACCAGCCGCGTCGCCCCGCACACGCAGCCAGCAACAAGAGTGGCAACAGCAGCCAGTAACCTTGATCGGCCCAGGTATTCAGACGCACGGTCTGGCCGTCATCGCGCAAGCTGCGCGGGCCGTTGAGCAGGCCGAGCGCACCCAGATCACCTTCGTCCAGGCGGGCTGGCTGGTATTCACCACCGACGCTGTTGAGGAACGCCGAAAGGCCCGGGCTGTCGAGTTGCGGCACGCGAATCGCGCCTTGTTCGTCCTTGAGGAAACTGCCGTCCTCCTGAGCGATCGGTGCCCCTTCGGCGGTGCCGATGCCGAGCATCAAAAATTGCGCCGATTGCCCGCTCAGTGCGCGGTGAATGCCTTGGCGTTCTTCCTCGCTCAGTGACGAGCCGATCAACAGGATCCGGCCCTGACCCAGCGCACCTTGTTTCAATAAGGCCAGCGCTTTGTCCACCGCAAGATCCGCACGATGCCCGCTTTGCGGCATCAACGAAGGCTTGAGCGCGTCGAGCAAGTTGCGACTGGTCGCCAAGTCATCCGACAGCGGCACTAACGTGTGGGCGCTGCCGGCGTAGACGACAATGGCGGTCTGCGCGTCGCTGCGTGCCTGCAACAGGTCGAACAGCTTGCGCCGCGCCTGTTCCAGTCGCGTCGGCGGTGAATCGGTGGCGAGCATTTCCGGAGTCAGCTCCAGCACCACCACCAACGGATCGGCGGGTTTCTGGCTGGTCTGTTCGACGCGCTCCCAACTCGGCCCGAGCAGCGCCAGAATCGTCAGCAACCACGCCACGCCGAGGGCGACCCACGGCAATTTACTTTCACGACCGTTACCGCCACTGAGCAGAGTGGCGTGAAACGCTGGCGGCAGAATCATCTGCCAGCGTCCGGCGCGCTTTTGGCGGTGCCAGAGCTGCCAGATCAACCAGCCGAGCAGTGGCAGTAGCAACAACCACCACGGACGGAACCAGTGCGGCCAGAGGGCGATCATCGGCGCCTCCGCAGACGCAGACGCTTGAGGCGTTCACGCCAGTCAGGCAGCGGACTTTGCAGATATAGCTGCTTGGTGAACAGGCGTTGCAACGGGTTGTCCGGCCACAATTCGCGGGCGACCAGTAACAAACTGAGCCACAGGGCCAGCGCCAGCGGCCATTGATACAAGGCTTGCGCCGGGCGTGCCTGAGTCGGTTGCTGGGTCACCGGTTCGAGCTGGTCGAGGGTTTCCTTGATTGCTTGCAGCTCTTTACCATCGTGTGCGCGGAAATACTGGCCGCCGGTGACTTCGGCGATGGCTTTGAGTGAAGGCTCGTCAAGATCCAGGCTCGGATTGACCCCGAGCAAAGCGGTGGAACCGCTTTCTTCAGGGTTTGCACCGATGCCGATCGGGTAGATCTTCACGCCTTCGCTGGCGGCCAGTCTTGCGGCGGTCAGCGGATCGATTTCACCACCATTGTTGGCGCCGTCGGTGACCAGAATCAGCACGCGGCTCTGCGCCGGGCGCATTCGCAGGCGTTTCAGTGCCAGACCGATGGCATCGCCGATGGCGGTGTTCTTGCCGGCGATGCCAATCCGCGCTTCGTCGAGCCAGACGCGCACGGTGTGGCGGTCAAAGGTCAGCGGTGCTTGCAGGTAGGCCTGACTGCCAAACAGGATCAAGCCTACGCGGTCACCGTCGCGGCTTTCGAGGAAGTCGCCGAGCAGGTGTTGCACCAGAGTCAGTCGGCTGACGTCTTCGTTCTGCCATTGCATGTCGGGGAAATCCATCGAGCCGGACACGTCCACCGCCACCAACAGATCACGACCGCTGGCGGCAATCGGCAACGGTTCGCCGAGCCATTGCGGACGCGCGGCGGCGGTCAACAGCAACAGCCATAGCAGCATGAACGGTGCCTGCTGACGCCACGCCGGCAGGTTGGCCCGAGCACGGCGGCGGGCGAGACCTTCCAGATCAGACAGGAAGCTGACTTTAAGCGCCGGCTCGCCGCTGTCGGCCACGGGCAGCACGAGGCGCATCACCCAAGGGAGCGGGAACAGGACAAAGATCCACGGCCAGGCGAATTCAAACATGCTTGCGAATCCACGTGTCGACTGCTTGGGTCAGGCCGGCGATGGCCTTGTCGTCGAGTTTGCATTCCGGTTTGTAGGCGCCTTCGACCAACACCATCCAGCGCGTCAGGCCCGCCGCCGGGCAGCGGTTGTCGAGAAACGCCAGCCACTTGCGGCCATTGAGCGTGTGGCTCTGGCTATAGGGGTAGTGGTTGCGGCACAGGCGTTTGAGCAGACCGTTGAGTTGTTGCAGCCAGGCCCCGGCCGGCGCGCCGTCGTAAGGTTTGGGCATTTGTGCCAGTTCGGCTAGGGCGGCGATGCGCACTGGATCGAGCGGCTGTTCGGCTCGCACAATCGGGCGTTTCTTGATCGGGATGAAACGGCGCAGACGCCACACGGCGAAACCGAGCAGCGGTAGCAATAGAAGCAGCAGCCACCAGCCCGGTGCCGGTGGCCAGAAGGCTATCGGCGGCGGGGACATCAGTGGTTGCAGTTGTTCGAGGCCGTTCATCGACCTTTCCCCGGACGCTGCGGATTGAGGAACTCGCGCATCTGCTCGACCATTTCACTCTGCGTGCTCAATGGCATCAGCAGCACCCGCAGCTTTTGCGCGAGCAATTCCCAGCGGGCGATGCGTGCTTCAGCCTGAGCGCGATAGGTCTGACGCAGGTCGAAGTTGAGGGTGTCGATTTCGAGTTGTGCGCCGCGTTCGGCGAATCTTAAAAGCCCGGCGGCAGGCAGGGCGTGATCGAGCGGATCAGACAGCGGCAGCATTAACAGATCGCAGTGGCGCGACAACAGGCTCAGTTGCTGTTCGGCGCTGTCGGATAGCGCACGCTCATCGCAAATCACAATCACCAGACTGCCCGGGCGCAGCACTTCGCGGGCACGGCGCAGGGCGACGCCAAAGGAATCGCGATCCGGCACACGCTCGCTGTGCAGCGACTGATTGACCTTCACCAAACGGTTAAGCAATTGCAGCAGGCTTTGCTTGCTGCGCCGTGGCTTGATTTCGTAATGCTCGTTATCGCCGAACACCAGCCCGCCGACCCGGTCGTTATGGCCGAGCGCGGCCCAGCCAATCAGCGCCGCCACTTGTGCCGCCAGTACCGATTTGAACATCAGCCCGGAGCCGAAAAACAGCCGCGTGCTTTGCTCGACCATGATGAAGATCGGCCGTTCGCGTTCTTCATGGAACAGCTTGGTGTGTGGCTCCTGCGTGCGCGCCGTCACGCGCCAGTCGATAGTGCGCACGTCGTCGCCGGCCTGATAGACCCGCACCTGATCGAAGTCGACGCCACGCCCGCGGAATTTCGAGTGATGCAGGCCGATCAGCGGGCTGCGCTGGCTCGGCGTGGAAAACAGCTGCACTTCGCGCACACGGTGGCGCATCTCGATCAGCTCGGCGAGGCTGATGCGGATGCCCGGTTCCGACGGCAGGGGGGCGTTCATGGGGGTCAAGCGACGGCTACGACGTCGAGAATCCGCTGCACCACCCGATCCTGATCGATGCCGGCGGCTTCGGCTTCAAACGACAGAATGATGCGATGACGCAACACGTCGAACAGCACGGCTTGAATGTCTTCCGGACTGACGAAATCACGCCCGGCCAACCAGGCGTGGGCCCGGGCGCAACGGTCGAGGGCGATGGAGCCGCGTGGGCTGGCGCCATAGGCGATCCACTCGGCCATTTCCGGATCGAACTTGGCCGGCGTGCGCGTGGCCATGACCAGTTGCACCAGGTATTCCTCCACGGCGTCGGCCATGTACAGACCGAGGATTTCCTTGCGTGCGGCGAAGATCGCCTGCTGGCTGACCCGGCGCTCGGGCTTGGTCTCGCCGTTCAGCGCTTCGCCACGGGCCTGCTGGAGGATCCGGCGTTCAACGGCGGCATCGGGGAAACCAATCTTGACGTGCATCAGGAAGCGGTCGAGCTGCGCTTCCGGCAGCGGATAGGTGCCTTCCTGCTCGATCGGGTTCTGCGTGGCCATTACCAGGAACAGCGGCGATAGTTCGTAAGTGCTGCGGCCGACGCTGACCTGACGCTCGGCCATGGCCTCGAGCAAGGCCGACTGCACCTTGGCCGGGGCGCGGTTGATTTCGTCCGCCAGCACCAGATTGTGGAAGATCGGGCCTTGCTGGAACACGAAACTGCCGGTTTCCGGGCGATAGATCTCGGTGCCGGTGATATCGGCGGGCAACAGATCAGGGGTGAACTGAATGCGATGGAACTGGGCTTCGATGCCCTCGGCGAGCTCTTTGATCGCTTTGGTCTTGGCCAGACCCGGAGCGCCCTCGACCAGCATATGGCCGTCGGCGAGCAGGGCGATGAGCAAACGCTCGATGAGTTTTTCCTGGCCGAGAATCTGCGTTGAAAGAAAGGTTCGCAGCGCCAGCAGCGCTTCACGATGTTCCATCGGTGACTGTTCCTGGAAAGGGTGGCCACGGGCGTTCGGATAACGCCGGGGCTGGGGGCGTTACTTTAATCCATCGCGGGGGGTGGCGACTAACGGCATTTTGCGCAAAGTGCGGGAAATGACTGGGGCAATTGTTGGAATTTTGTAGTGGGGGAGTGATTAGTTGCCTGTGCCGGCTCTATCGCGAGCAGGCTCACTCCTACAATGGATCGCCGTAAACCGACCTGTAGGAGTGAGCCGGCTAGCGATGGGGCCAGCCCGGACGCCATCAAACCTCGTTAATGAAGGTGCCAGTCCCGTCGAGGATCTTCGTCAATGTCTCGACAACCTCTTCCATATCCACCATATCCGGGTTGAAGGTGATCTCCAGCACATCATCGCCATTCAGAGCATCGGCATCCGCCGCCGCAATCTCGATCTTCAGCAGAGTCGGAGTCAGGGTCACCTTGACGCCGTCCAGGGTCGAAGGCTCGCCATCCAGCGTGATCTCCAGCTCATCCTCGTCCGGGTAGCGGCTCATCAGGAACATGTCGCCCTTGTCGCTGTGGCAGCAGAGCATGGCCATGTTGTCTTCTTCTTCATCGCACGGGTTGACGATGAGTAGGGCGGTGGTCATTTGCATTGGGGGTATTCCTGGTTGAGCGGGAGCAAGAGGCTCGAAACCGCGATTTTGCCAGCCTGGATTTTTTTTTGCAGGCTTACGTTTCAAGGAAAGTATGGGGCGTTCATTTTGAGTGGCTCCGTCTTTTCTTTTCCTGCGATTTTTTAATCAGGAGACTTGGGAAGTAAAAAAAAAGGCGATGGAAGGAAAAGGGGATCAGGAAAAAAAGTATCAGCATTCCTGAAGAGTATATGGAATAGAAGAGTACGTTGCGGCCGAATAAATTGCCAAGCCTTCCAGTGCTCTGCCCCAAGTCAGTGTTGGTTAAATAAAATGCGAGCGTGCAAAATAGAGTAATAAAAGTGGTAAAAAATATACCTGCGATAATTCTTGCAATAAGGTGTGTTTGGTACTGTGTCGGGTCAATATTCATTGTTTTATGTACCTTGTAGAAGATCGTGCTGGCAAATATTGGTCCTGTGATTGCGATATAGTTTGCAGTTACTTTTGAGCTGAAAGGGAATAGAGAGGACCAGAATCCAATCAGGCCAAATAGTTGATCGTCGACGAATTCATTGAGTGCGAAATCCAAACTGGTTTGTGGCGCTGCGGGGAGTAGAATATTTATAAAAAAAATCGGAATGCAGAAAATCCCGACTACCAATAGTGGTACCGTTATTTCCGGTGTCTTTTTATTCACAAGGCATTCTCCGATATGTCGTGCTTATATGGGGTCTGCAGCAGGATTGGGCCGAACAGATGGCCTCAATCCTGCTAGATCGGGTTTCTTATGTTTCTGGCAATGCCCTATCTAGTTTTTCGAGGATGAATATATTTATTTTTTCTACGTTGCCAGCATCCAAGTAGGCTGCTACTGCGGCTATCAGCAAGCCGACCGCCACGATACCGGGTGTGCTAACTGCAAGCGCCGGAAAGAAAAACGCAGCACCGATAGCCAGAATCGCACCTGCTCCGATTCCGGCAGCGATACTTTCAAACTCCAACATCAAGGGCCTCCAATTGCCATCCTGAAAACCAATAACTGCCTTGGTGATAACGGAGTGTGCCTGGACGATTTTTCCGGTCACGCCAAACCCCTTGGCGAGCTTGTTGACACTGTCCATATAGGTCGCTTTATCCAGCGCATTTAGCGCGTCCACAACCGCGCGTGTATCCTGCGGACTGAGCCGCGCATTGGGATTGGTCCGCACTTTCTCGAATGTCTGCATCGCCTCGTTATAGCTTCTGATCTTCTTCCCCGAAATAGCCTTTTGTAGGCCCATCACGACCTGATGCAGGTTCGCGCCATAGTTATCAAGGATGTATTTGTTCGCGTCTGCAACATAAGCTATGGCACGTTTGTACTCATCAATCTGCCTGGCTTGCTCTTCTGCGGCGATTCTCGCCCTCTCTTCAGCGATGCGGTTGGCCTCGGCAATGGCGGCCAGACGTGTTTGCTCGTGCGCCTGTTTACGAGCCTCCTCCGCTTGTCGTGCGGCTTCGGCAGCCTGTTGCATGGCCAGAGCTTCCGCTTGGCGACGATTCACTTCAGCGTACAAGTTGGTTTGTTTGCCCTGGAGGCTTGCAATTTGATTGTTGAGGATCATTGCATTGTAAGTGGCCTCCAACTTTGCATATTGTTTTGCGCTTTTTACGGTTTGCAATTGTTGTTGGAGCTCAGTGTTTTTCTGGAATAACAATTCATTAACTATGTTTAGGGTGCGAGACAGCCATGCATCGGGTGTCATGTTCGCAATGGGTGGATGTCTGCTATCGACCTGGCTTAATTCAGATTGCAGGTTGGCTTCAAGATTTTGCTGGCGTGCATGGTAGTCATTCTGAATCGCAAGAGTGAATCCATGCATTGGATTCCCCAAGGGGTAATTCTTGCGGATATCACCGCGAATCTTGTTGGGATTCAAATTGATAATTTCCCATGAGCCGTCGCCGTAGGTAATTATTCCTGGGAGTTCCAGTTGAGACATGTGCAAGTTCCTTGTGCATTTAAAGCCCGATCCGTCGGGCGGTAGGAGACTTATATTGTTAGCATTGAGTTGCGCTTCAACCAAGTCGGAATCTATGAATTTGTTCCGAGATGTTTGTGGGTTATTTCTTTACAGTTTGTAAGAAAAAACGAAGGGTAGTTATCTTGTTGTTTTAGTTAGAGTTGTAGTGGATGCGCAAGTGGGATCTGGAAATACTAAGTGCTTTGAGGAGACTGAACGGGAACGTTCTTCGCTCAGGTAGTAACTTCAGGTTCAAATTGATCTGCTTCAGGCACCTGCGCTGAACCCGATGCCACGCTCAAGGTCGATAAAACGGCCTTGGGCGTTTTCGTTTCTGGATATGTAGCGGCAAAAGGTCTGCACCTGGCACGAATGTCCCGTAAATACGGGCATTCAGACCAGCGTTTTTCGCCCTGACTGCTAGTGTTTACCGGTGCCAAAGCCTCGGTTTACGTGCCAATGACCGAATATGTCGCAGCACCGCAAGCAGACACATTGTCGCACCCATTAAGCTGCGCATCGGATGAGCACCCGTAAAGGCATTGTCGACGGTCCTGACAGTCGTTTTTGCAGATGCCCATTCAATGGAAGGTGAATGTGACCTGAGTGTCTCGTCCAGCTTCACCCACCTGTCCCCCTGTTTCCTCTGCCCGAGAATCAGGAGCAGGGTGACTCAAGCCCCGGAAGGGGTGTTGCACGCGACGCTTTCCATCAATAACAAGCTTAAGCGGAGTACCACAGATGGCGTTCTTCACCGCAGCCAGCAAAGCCGACTTCCAGCACCAACTGCAAGCGGCACTGGCGCAGCACATCAGTGAACAGGCACTGCCACAAGTGGCGCTGTTCGCTGAACAATTCTTCGGCATCATTTCCCTGGACGAGCTGACTCAACGTCGCCTCTCCGACCTCGCTGGCTGTACTCTTTCTGCGTGGCGCCTGCTTGAGCGCTTCGATCACGCGCAACCGCAAGTGCGCGTCTACAACCCCGATTACGAGCGCCATGGCTGGCAGTCGACCCACACCGCGGTCGAAGTGCTGCACCACGACCTGCCTTTTCTGGTCGACTCGGTCCGCACCGAACTGAACCGCCGCGGCTACAGCATCCACACCCTGCAAACCACCGTGCTCAGCGTGCGTCGTGGCAGCAAGGGCGAGTTGCTGGAAGTCCTGCCAAAAGGCAGCACCGGCGAAGGCGTCCTGCATGAGTCGCTGATGTACCTGGAAATCGACCGTTGCGCCAACGCGGCCGAATTGAATGTGCTGAGCAAAGAGCTGGAACAGGTTCTCGGTGAGGTCCGCGTCGCGGTCGCCGATTTCGAGCCGATGAAAGCCAAGGTGCAGGAAATCCTCACCAAGCTCGACAACAGCGCTTTCGCCGTCGATGCCGACGAAAAGACCGAAATCAAAAGCTTCCTGGAATGGCTGGTGGGCAACCACTTCACCTTCCTCGGCTACGAAGAGTTCGTGGTCACCGATCAGGCCGATGGTGGCCACATCGAGTACGACCAGAACTCCTTCCTCGGCCTGACCAAACTGCTGCGCACCGGTCTGACCAACGAAGACCGTCACATCGAAGACTACGCGGTGAACTACCTGCGCGAGCCGACCCTGCTGTCGTTCGCCAAAGCTGCGCACCCAAGCCGCGTTCACCGTCCGGCCTACCCGGACTACGTGTCGATCCGTGAAATCGACGCTGACGGCAAAGTCATCAAGGAACACCGCTTCATGGGCCTGTACACCTCCTCGGTGTATGGCGAGAGTGTGCGGGTTATCCCGTTCATCCGCCGCAAGGTCGAAGAGATCGAGCGCCGCTCCGGCTTCCAGTCCAAGGCTCACCTGGGCAAGGAACTGGCGCAGGTTCTCGAAGTACTGCCGCGTGATGACCTGTTCCAGACTCCGGTCGACGAACTGTTCACCACCGTGATGTCGATCGTGCAGATCCAGGAACGCAACAAGATCCGCGTGTTCCTGCGCAAAGACCCGTATGGTCGCTTCTGCTACTGCCTGGCCTACGTGCCGCGCGACATCTATTCCACCGAAGTGCGCCAGAAGATCCAGCAGGTTCTGATGGAGCGCCTGAAGGCCACCGACTGCGAGTTCTGGACGTTCTTCTCCGAGTCCGTGCTGGCCCGCGTGCAGTTGATCCTGCGTGTCGACCCGAAAAACCGCATCGACATGGACCCGCTGCTGCTGGAAAAAGAAGTCGTACAGGCTTGCCGCAGCTGGCAGGACGACTACGCCGCACTGACCGTCGAAAGCTTCGGCGAAGCCCACGGCACCAACGTGCTGGCGGACTTCCCGAAAGGCTTCCCGGCCGGCTACCGCGAGCGTTTCGCCGCGCATTCGGCCGTGGTCGACATGCAGCACCTGCTGAGCCTGAACGAAAAAAATCCGCTGGTGATGAGCTTCTATCAGCCGTTGGGCCAGGTCTCCGGCCAGCGCGAGTTGCATTGCAAGCTGTATCACGCCGACACCCCGCTGGCGCTGTCCGACGTTTTGCCGATTCTGGAAAACCTTGGCCTGCGCGTACTGGGCGAGTTCCCGTACCGCCTGCGTCACACCAATGGCCGCGAGTTCTGGATTCATGACTTCGCGTTCACTGCCGCTGAAGGCCTGGACCTCGACATCCAGCAACTCAACGACACCCTGCAGGACGCGTTCATCCACATCGTCAGCGGCGATGCCGAGAACGATGCGTTCAACCGTCTGGTACTGACTGCCGGCCTGCCATGGCGCGACGTGGCGCTGCTGCGCGCTTACGCCCGTTACCTGAAGCAGATCCGTCTGGGCTTCGATCTGGGTTACATCGCCAGCACCCTGAACAACCACACCGACATCGCTCGCGAGTTGACCCGGTTGTTCAAGACCCGTTTCTACCTGGCGCGCAAGCTCGGCAGCGATGATCTGGAAGACAAGCAACAGCGTCTGGAACAAGCGATTCTGACCGCACTGGACGACGTTCAGGTGCTCAACGAAGACCGCATCCTGCGTCGTTACCTCGACCTGATCAAAGCCACCCTGCGCACCAACTTCTATCAGACTGATGCCAACGGCCAGAACAAGTCGTACTTCAGCTTCAAGTTCAATCCGCACGCCATTCCTGAGCTGCCGAAGCCAGTACCGAAGTTCGAAATCTTCGTTTACTCGCCACGCGTTGAAGGCGTGCACCTGCGCTTCGGTAACGTGGCGCGTGGTGGTCTGCGCTGGTCCGATCGTGAAGAAGACTTCCGTACCGAAGTCCTCGGTCTGGTTAAAGCTCAACAAGTGAAGAACTCGGTCATCGTGCCGGTGGGTGCGAAGGGCGGCTTCCTGCCGCGTCGCTTGCCACTGGGCGGCAGCCGTGACGAGATCGCGGCCGAGGGCATCGCCTGCTACCGCATCTTCATTTCGGGCCTGTTGGACATCACCGACAACCTGAAAGACGGCGCACTGGTACCGCCGGCCAACGTCGTGCGTCATGACGACGATGACCCGTACCTGGTGGTAGCAGCGGACAAGGGCACTGCAACCTTCTCCGACATCGCCAACGGCATCGCCATCGACTACGGCTTCTGGCTGGGTGACGCATTTGCGTCCGGTGGTTCGGCCGGTTACGACCACAAGAAAATGGGCATCACCGCCAAAGGCGCGTGGGTGGGCGTACAGCGCCACTTCCGCGAGCGCGGCATCAATGTTCAGGAAGACAGCATCACTGTGGTCGGCGTCGGCGACATGGCCGGTGACGTGTTCGGTAACGGCTTGCTGATGTCTGACAAGCTGCAACTGGTTGCCGCGTTCAACCACTTGCACATCTTCATCGATCCAAACCCGAACCCGGCGACCAGCTTCGTCGAGCGTCAGCGCATGTTCGATCTGCCGCGTTCGGCCTGGACCGACTACGACACCAGCATCATGTCCGAAGGTGGCGGTATCTTCTCGCGTAGCGCGAAAAGCATCGCCATCTCGCCGCAGATGAAAGAACGCTTCGACATCAAGGCCGACAAGCTGACCCCGACCGAACTGCTGAACGCCTTGCTCAAGGCACCGGTGGATCTGCTGTGGAACGGCGGTATCGGTACTTACGTCAAGGCCAGCACCGAAAGCCACGCCGATGTCGGCGACAAGGCCAACGATGCGCTGCGCGTGAACGGCAACGAACTGCGCTGCAAGGTTGTGGGCGAGGGCGGTAACCTCGGCATGACCCAACTGGGTCGTGTGGAATTCGGCCTCAATGGCGGCGGTTCCAACACCGACTTCATCGACAACGCCGGTGGCGTGGACTGCTCCGACCACGAAGTAAACATCAAGATCCTGCTGAACGAAGTGGTTCAGGCCGGCGACATGACCGACAAGCAACGCAACCAGTTGCTGGCGAGCATGACCGACGAAGTCGGTGGTCTGGTGCTGGGCAACAACTACAAGCAGACTCAGGCCCTGTCCCTGGCGGCGCGTCGTGCCTACGAGCGCATCGCCGAGTACAAACGTCTGATGGGCGATCTGGAAGGCCGCGGCAAGCTGGACCGAGCCATCGAGTTCCTGCCGACCGAAGAGCAGATCAACGAGCGCGTTGCGGCAGGCCATGGCCTGACCCGTCCTGAGCTGTCGGTGCTGATCTCGTACAGCAAGATCGACCTCAAGGAACAGCTGCTGGGTTCCTTGGTGCCGGACGACGATTACCTGACCCGCGACATGGAAACGGCGTTCCCGCCGACCCTGGTCAGCAAGTTCTCCGAAGCCATGCGTCGTCACCGCCTGAAGCGCGAGATCGTCAGCACCCAGATCGCCAACGATCTGGTCAACCACATGGGCATCACCTTCGTTCAACGACTCAAAGAGTCGACCGGCATGAGCCCGGCGAACGTGGCTGGCGCCTACGTGATCGTGCGCGACATTTTCCATCTCCCGCACTGGTTCCGTCAGATTGAAGCGCTGGACTACCAAGTCAGCGCTGACGTGCAACTGGAGCTGATGGACGAGCTGATGCGTCTGGGTCGCCGTGCTACGCGCTGGTTCCTGCGTGCCCGTCGCAACGAGCAGAACGCTGCCCGTGACACAGCGCACTTCGGTCCGCACCTGAAAGAGCTGGGTCTGAAGCTCGACGAACTGCTCAGCGGCGAAATCCGTGAAAACTGGCAGGCGCGTTATCAGGCGTACGTCGAAGCCGGTGTGCCGGAGTTGCTGGCGCGTATGGTCGCGGGTACCTCGCACCTGTACACCCTGCTGCCGATCATCGAAGCCTCCGACGTGACCGGCCAGAACCCTGCCGAAGTGGCCAAGGCCTACTTCGCCGTGGGCAGTGCGCTGGATGTCACCTGGTACCTGCAACAGATCAGTGCTCTGCCGGTTGAAAACAACTGGCAGGCCCTGGCCCGTGAAGCGTTCCGTGATGACGTTGACTGGCAGCAACGTGCGATCACCATCTCCGTCCTGCAACAGGGCGACGGCACTCAGGACGTGGAAGCACGCCTGGCGCTGTGGATGGAACAGCACGAAGGCATGATCTCGCGCTGGCGCGCCATGCTGGTGGAAATCCGTGCTGCGAGCGGCACTGACTACGCCATGTATGCGGTCGCCAACCGTGAGCTGCTGGATCTGGCATTGAGTGGGCAAGCGGTGGTGGCACCTGTCACTGCCAATGCCGAGCCTGAGCTGGCTTAAGTAAGCGTTGAATGAAAAAGCCCCGGTATCGTGAGATGCCGGGGCTTTTTTACGTCTGATGGATTTTGTGTTGATTATTCAGGCCTCATCGCTGGCAAGCCAGCTCCCACAGGTTTCTCGGGTGTTCACAGAATTTGTGTTCACCGCAGATCCCTGTGGGAGCTGGCTTGCCAGCGATGAGGCTCTTTATATCAATACAACTTCTGAACTTGTTTGCTCTCGAGCATCGACACTTTATCTGTCGGCCTGGTCAATAAATTACTGAGCGACTGGTCAAACTTCTGCAATGCCCTTACTTGAACGTCTTGTTGTTGATTGATGTCAGCAACAATCTCTTCGGAACGTTTGAAGTCCGCCCAAATCGGTGTCAGTTCTTTCGCGTCCGAGCCTTTGGCCGTACCGATGTAATTGAGCTGCGCATCATAAAAGTCCGCACTCACGTGCGCCTGGATATCGGAACTGCGCGAAGTGATCAATTGGCTGTGGGTGCCAATGATTGCCACCACATCCGGCCTGGCCGCACGAAGGCTTTGCATATCCGGGTAGACCGTCACCGAGCCGAACTGGCGTTGCAGGGAAGCGTTGACCCATTCCACCGCCATGTCCGGTTTTGACGTCGCGACATAGGCGTCATGGATCGGTTTCACCAGCAGGCTCTGGCCGAAACCGGTGCCGGCATTGGCCTGATAGTCGCGCAGGTATTCACGATTGGTTTGGGTGCTTGGGCTGTAAACGACACCGAGCGCGACGCCGGGACCGCTTTTCACCTGAGTGGCGCTGCTGCGGCCGGTCGGATGGGGCAGTAGCGTGTCAAGGGATGAGACCGCTCGGGGAGCGGTGGGTACGGAACAGGCGGAGAGGGCTAAAACGGAAATTACCAACGTACTGGCCAACGCAAGTTTCATGGTGGATCTCCCGTGAAACAACTTCAGTCGGAAAGTTGCAATTGCCGAGTTTTAAAAGGGCGCTCGGCGTTAATTCAGACTAAACCGGAGAACCTGTAAGGCAGCTGACAATTTATCGGTTTATCAGCGGGTGGATAGTTTCATTTGCTTTAAACGGCATCGGTTAATTGCGCCGAGCAATAAAAAGGCTCCAATCAGCGATTTGAGCCTTTTTAGTTATGGCTGGCCGGACAGCCATCAGTCTTTCAGGGGGATCAACACCTGCTCGTCCGGGGCCAACACCATAAACACCAGCAACTTCGCCGGTTTGCTTTTACTGGCATTTTTCGACATCAGATGTTCGGAGCCGGCCGGTTCGTACCAGAATTGACCCTTCTTGTAAGTGGTCGGCTGTTCACCCTTGACCTGGGAAATCACTTCGCCTTCCAGCACGTAAGCCATGGCGGTGCCCTCGTGTTTGTGGGCGATGGACGATTGGCCGGGCTTGTAGTCGACTTCGATCATCATGGCCTTTTTGCCGGGGGCGTTTTTCAGCATCTGGTCTTGCAGCACCGTGACTTTCTCGGACGAGTCATGGGCGAGCGCCGAGGCGGAAATCGTCAAGGCGAGGGCGGCGGCGATGACGTGCAGGGCTTTCATGGCGGATCACCTGTGAAGTGGGGAGGTCGGTGATCACAGTAGAGCGCGGGGTGGCGCATTCAAACGGCCAATATTCTGGAAGATCGGGTGACCAATCTGATTTGCGGGGTGATCAAAAGCAAAAGATCGCAGCCTTCGGCAGCTCCTACAGAAATCGGTGTAGGAGCTGCCGAAGGCTGCGATCTTTTGATCTTGCGTCTAAACGATAGGAAAACTGTTGAAATCCACGCTGTTGGCCAGACGGCTATCGATCAAGTCGATAAACCCCTGCGCCTCGGGCCGGTTGAAATGCGCCTGCATCGCCGCTTCCGACTGCCAGTGGGCGCTGACCGTCCAGCGGTGGCTGTCATCGGGGCAGCGGTCGACTATATAGGAGTCGCAGCCCGGCGTTTCGCGCAGGGTTTCGACGATCTTCTGCAGTTGCCTGCCCAGTTCATCCGAGCGGCCGGCGGCGGCCTGCACCTGGACGGTGTTGATCACTTCGTTGGACATTGCTCACACTCCTGAATCAGGCCGGACGAATCCTGCTCATTGAGGGATAACGCCTGTGCAGGATAGGCCTGCCACCCCGTATCACCAATAACCAATCGGCGGTTAATCCGTTAGGCCAATCACTCAAGCGACTTGCTGAAGGATGTCGCGCAGGCGATCCAGTGCGATATCGATGTCCAGCGTCTCGATGGCGCCAAAGCCGAAGTACAGACCGCTTTTCACCGGTTGCTGATAATAGAAACCGTCGATGGCGTACAGCCCGACTTCGACCTTTTTCGCCAGTTCGATCACCAATGGCAGGTCGATCGGCTTCTTGCACAGCGCGGCCATGTGGAACCCGGCGCTGGGTGGCACGGCCTCAAGCCACGGCGACAGATCGCTGGCCATGCGCGCCAGAATCCGTTCGCGGCGCTGGGCGTAAATCGTATGGCAGCGGCGGATATGCTTGAGCAGGCAACCCTCGGCGATGAACTTCGCCAAGGCCCATTGCGGCAGGGTGGAGGCATGCAGATCAGTGAGTTGCTTGGCGCGGATCACCGCTTCGAGGATCGCCGGCGGCAGGATCGCATAGCCCAGTCGCAGCTCCGGCAGCAGGGTTTTAGAGAACGTTCCGACGTAGGCGACGATGCCGCGCTGGTCGAGACTGAACAGTGAGTCGGTGGGCCGGCCTTCGTAGCGGAACTCGCTGTCATAGTCGTCCTCGATGATGATTGCGCCCAGATCATAGGCGCGGGCCAGCAAGGCTTCGCGACGCGCCGGACTCATCGGCATGCTCAGGGGAAACTGGTGCGAGGGCGTGACGTAGATCAGCCGCGTGCCCTCGGGGATTTGCTCAACCACAATGCCTTCGTCATCCACTGGCACGCCGACCACATCCGCGCCGTGGGTGCCGAACAGCAAACGTGCCGGCGGGTAGCCCGGATCTTCCATCGCCACCCGACTGCCGGGGCTGATCAGTACACGCGTGATCAGGTCCAGCGCCTGTTGCGCGCCGTTGCACACCACGATGTCTTCGTCCTTGCAGTTGACCCCGCGGGAAAACGCGATGTGCCGGGCAATCGCATTGCGCAGCGCCGGCAAACCTTCGGGCACGCTGTAGAAGCCTTTTGAACCGGCCATCTGGCGCATGGCGTGGGAGACACAGCGGCGCCAGTCGTCATGGGGAAACTGGCCTTTGCTGGTGGCACCGCCAATGAAGTCGTAGCGCAACGAGCCTTCCAGCGTCGGGTGGCGCAGGAACACCGGCAGGTTTCTCCAGCGCTCGATCACCTCGGCGCTGGCCAGCTCGGTGTGGCTTTGCTTGCGCTGGACTTGCGCCGGGCGTGCGTTGACGTAGGTGCCTTTGCCGATCACGCCGGTCAGGAAGTTTTCGTAGGTCAGTTGGGCGTAGGTGTCGGAAATGGTTTTGCGCGAAATCCCCAGTTGCTCGGCCAGCAAGCGGCTCGGCGGCAACTGTGTGCCAGCGGCCAGACGCCCGGACTCGATGGCACCACGCAGTTGTTGATACAACTGACCGGCCAGATCCTTGCGGCCGTTGATCACAACGTGAAGTTCCATACCGACTGGGCTCCGAGGCGCGAATTGATTGCCCGCCAGATTACTCCGCTTTGCCTGTTCATCAGTAGTTGCGCAGCCGAAAATCCCAAAATTGGCCCCAATCCCTGTAGGAGCTGCCGAAGGCTGCGATCTTTACCTGATCGTTCCCACGCTCCGCGTGGTAACGCCTCCCGTGACGCTCTGCGTCACAGTGGACGCGGAGCGTCCATGGCTGCATTCCCACGCAGAGCGTGGGAACGATCAGATGTGCGTAAAGGCAGGGTTCAGTGGTGTGCCGGTTTTCCGTGCAATTGGGGCTGTAATGCGTCGCTGTCGGCGTTTACGGTGAAGTCATTATTCCGTCTACCGAGAACAGCCATGCCCCCGCGCCTGGATTACTACAACGCTTCGCCCAAGGCGATGAAAGCCATGATTGCCATGGAGGCGCTGACCAGCAACCTGAGCATCGAGCAGCCGCTGCTGCAACTGATCAGGATCCGCGCCTCGCAACTCAACGGCTGCGCGTTCTGCACCGACATGCATTCGGTGGACGCGCGGCGGGCCGGGGAGAGTGACCGGCGCTTGTATGCGATTGCGGTGTGGCGCGACAGCAACTTCTTCAATCCCCGCGAACGTGCGGCGCTGGGGTGGGCCGAGGCGGTAACGCTGCTCGCCGAAAGTCATGTGCCGGATGATGTTTATCAGCAGGCACGCGAGCAATTCAGCGAAGGGGAAATGGTCGACCTGACGATGGCCGTGACCACAATCAACAGCTGGAATCGCCTGGCCGTGAGCTTTCGCCAAACCCCAAGCGACTGAGCCCCCCATGATCGTTCCCACGCTCTGCGTGGGAATGCAGCCCGGGACGCTCCGCGTCCCCTCCAGAGCCGAACGCGGAGCGTCCGTTGAGGCATTCCCACGCGGAGCGTGGGAACGATCGGTGGGGTGTCATTGCGGTGGGCGCTGCGGTTTCACCGACGTGCCAAAGGTGTTGCCCATCCGCGTGCTGGTCGCGGCCGGTGTCGCTAGGCCAACCTGATTCGGCGGTCGCTTGTTCACCGGCACGTTCAGCGCCTCTTGATTCTTTTCCGCCGCTGCCGCGCCTTCAGGGTTGTTGCCCATCTGCTGGCTCAGGCAATCGTAATTCGGCGCCTTGTAGCCGCCGACCGTCACTTCCACGCAGCCCAGCGGTTGCTCGGCGTGGGCGCTGACGAAGGCGCTCAGCAACAGCCCGCCAAGGGCGATTTTCCACAGTGATTTCATGCAGGCCTCCTGGCCGGCCCGAAGGGGCCGCGCTATGCAAGAAGTCTAGTGCACGCCGTGCGCAAATCCCGTGATGGTTTTTTTGCAGTGGCCGTCACACCAGATTCATAAACAGCCCTCAGGATGACGATTTTCAGGGATACGTCAGCCGTGCAGCGAGGCAGTTCCAGGGACGGTCTTCAGCGTTCAACGACTCTTGTGCGCCGGCTGGGTCTGGGGGTGCTGCTTGCCTGGCTGACGGGCACTGCGACAGCGGACCCGGTGCCGGCAGACATGCGCATGACGCTGCACATTCCTGCACAGGATCTGGCCCGGGCGCTCGATCAGTACAGCCACGCCACCGGTGTGGCGGTGTTGGTCGACAGTCAGTTGAGTCGCGGTAGACGCTCCTTGGCGGTGGATGGCGAATACACCGCCGCCGACGCGCTGCGCCGCCTGCTCGGTGGCAGTGGTTTGATGGCGCGCTATGCCCGTGGTGATGCGTTCACTTTGCAAGTGGCGCAGGTCGAAGACGTGCCAGCGCCGCCGCAAAAACAGTCGCCCGAAAGCGTGGCCGTCAGTCGCAGTTATGCCACGGCAGTGCAAGCGGCGATCGAGCGCAACCTGTGCCGGTCGCCGCTGACCCGTCCGGGCGGTTATCGCGCGGTGTTGCAGGTCTGGGTCGGGCGCGATGGCCTGGTGCAACACAACCGGTTGGTCACTTCGACCGGCGATGTACGGCGCGATACCGCGCTGGTGGAAAGCTTTCGCAATCTCAGGATCGACCGGCCTACGCCCAGTGCCTTGCGTCAGCCGGTCACGTTGCTGTTGTTACCGGAGTCGTCAGGAAAACGCATGGAATGCACCACATGGGAAGGAGTTTCCGGGGGATGAAAGACACCGGACAAGGTTCGCTGGTCCAATTGTTCCTGACGTCCTACGAGGACTTTCGGGTGCGCCTGCGTCGGCGTCTGGGCTCGGAGGATCTGGCCAACGACGTGCTGCACGAAACCTACCTGCGCGTTGATCGCATGGAGACGCCGGCCAATATCGCCCGGCCCAACGCCTACCTCTATCGCATGGCCCTGAACATCGCCGCCGACCGGCGCCAGGCCGATGCACGCCTGCTTACCGGCACCGAGGTCGAAGAGCTGCTGCAAATCGGTGACGAGGCGCTCGACCCGGCGCGGGTGGTGGGTGGGCAAAAGGAAATCCAGTCGCTGCTCAAGGCGCTATACGAACTGCCGGCGCGGCGTCGGCGGATTTTTATCGCGGCGCGTCTGGAAGAGGCGCCGCACCTGGAAATCTCCCAGCGCTTTGGCATTTCCACGCGCATGGTCGAGAAGGAAATCAAGGCTGCCTTGGGCCATTGCGCCGCCAAACTTGAAAGAAAAGTGTTTCAGCGGTTCGGTCGCGGGGCCGGAAAACCGTCTTCAGAGTAGTGCCCGATTAATCCGTTGAGAATCTGCGCGTCTTGAACATCTTTCGACTGACACCTGCCGAGCCTTCGGCCGCCGAGCGCCTGCAAAGCGAAGCCCGCGACTGGCTGATCCTGCTGACCTCGGGCCGCGCCACCGTCGCCGACGCCCGGGCGTTACGCCAGTGGTGCGCGCAGAGTCCTGAACACGCGAGCGCATTCGAAGAGACCAAAGCTCTGTGGCATTTGCTGCAACCGGCGGCAGAGGGTTTGCAGGCGCCGCGTGGGTTTGGGCGGCGGGCGTTTCTGGGTGGTGCCATTGCGGCGTCGGCGGCGTTCTTTTTGGTGCGCGGGACGATCCCCGGGGGCTTCGGCGGGTTGGGTGCCGATTTCATCACCGAGGTCGGGCAGCAGCGGCGTTTTGAACCGGCGGAGGGTGTGAGCCTGGAGTTGAACACGCAGACCCGAATCAATCAGCGCTCGGTCGATGACGGTGTGCAGGGTTTTGAATTGGTCAGTGGTGAAGTTGAGGTGCAGACCGCGCGGTTGCCGTTGGCGATGCAGGCCGGGGGCGGGTGGTTGCGGGCGAGTCAGGCGCGGTTCAATTTGCGTAATACCGATCAGCAGGTCTGTGTGACTTGCCTTGATGGTGCGGTGGAAGTGGATGTTGAAGGGCGCCGTTTGCGTCTGGAGCCGGGGCAGCAGGTGACTTATGACGCGCGGCAGGTTGGCATTGTGCAGAGCGTTGACACGGCGGCGGTGATGAATTGGCGGCAGCAGGTGTTGGTGTTTAATGGGGCGACGTTGAGTCAGATGATTGACGAGATTAATCGCTACCGCCCCGGCATGTTGCTGCTGCTCAACCGCGAACTCGGCCAACGCCGGGTGCAGGCACGCTTCAGTCTTGATCAACTCGCGGGTGTCGCGTTGTTGATTCGGGATGCTTACGGCGTCAAATGCACCGAGTTGCCGGGTGGTGTCGTCGTCCTTAGCTAGTGGGGTGGATGGTGTACATATCCGTTGCTGCGGTAATGGCTGCTTAGGGTTCCGCCCTGACGGCGGGTCACTTTTGACAAACGCCTCAAAAGTAACCAAAAAGTCTTTGCCCTGACGTGCGGCCCTCGCTGTGGCTCGGGTTCCTTCGCTGCGGGATTGATCCGGGCGCATCGCCTCCGGTTTGCTGCGCTGCACCTCCTCTCGATGTGTTCGACTTCGTCGAACGGTCGCTTCGCTCCCACCCCCGGATCAATCCCTCCACTCAGCCTTCCGACGGGCTCTGAGATCAAGATCAAGAGCTTTACTCGAGCTAACGCTCATTGTTTTGAGTGGGGCGGCATGCGCCGCGTGCGGGGGCACTCAATCCCAATGTAGGAGCTGCCGAAGGCTGCGATCTTTTGATTTTGTTTTTCAGAAGCAAAATCAAAAGATCGTCCGAACGTGGCCCGAGCCTTCGGCAGCTCCTACAGGGGGGAAGGGGTCGGGGATATCAGGCGGGACTCATTCCAACGGCCCAATCACCTGCCGATATTTCTCCACCCCCTGCGGCGTCTGCCGAGTCAACCGAATCTCCAGCCCTTGCGGATCCTCCCGCCGATTACCACTCAACTGCCGCCATCCCTTATCCGTTTCCCAAACCCGAATCTGTGCATCGCTAACATCTTTCAACACAGCAACCCCAGCAGTAGGCGCCGGCAACGGATACCGACTCCGCGCCGCCGCCACCGCCCGATACAACGTATCGCCCTTGACCCACCACCGCACCCGCTGCAACGCCCCCGGCTGATCCGCCGCCGTGCGAATGATGTCCAGCCGAAACCCCTTGCTGTCACTGCTGCGCACAGTCAGCGCGGGCGGGGCGCTGGGCGGCTCATCATCCACACCGACTTTCTTCGGCTCGGTCAATTCAATCCCCGCGCGCATGTCCACATCCCGCTGCAACTGATTCAACGCCCGCAACAGGCTGTCACTCTGCTCACTGCTGGCCTGCAAATGACTGTCAGCCCGAGTCACGCTGTCGAGCCCACGCCAGGCAATCAAACTCACCACCGCCATCAGCAGAATCGCGACCATCACCTCAATCAGGGTGAAACCTTGTTGGTCTTTCATTGCACGCTGATCCGGCCGGCGCCATCGCGCAACACGCTCAGGCGATTGAAACCATCAGACAAGGTCAGTTGCAGCGGCGGGTTGATCCATTCGGCGTTGAGCACGACTTTCTGTTTCGGCTCCACGCGAACCTCCATCTTCGGGCTCTGCCACGGCCGTGGGCGTAGTTGCGGGTCCTGGCTGAAATGCTCGAAACCCTTGCCGCTGTCGCTGCGCCGACTGAAACGAAAACCCTTGGCATCACTGACCCAGACAATCGGCCGGCCATCAGCGCGGGCCTCGGCCTGCGCCACTTGCAGCAACTGCGCCACACGCTCGGCATCCTTGCGCAGCAATTGCAGCGGATCGGGCTTGATGCTCAGGCTGATCGCCGCACTGGCGATACCGATGATCACCAGCACCACCATCAACTCGATCAGGGTAAAGCCCCGTTGCCTGTTCATCGATTGCGCGCTCCTTTGCGTTGAGGATCATCCTGCACGGCCAACATGTAAGGCGTGTGAAATAAAACCGTGAGAATTGCCGCGTAGTCTGTGGGCAGGGACTAAAAGGAGATTCAGCCCATGATGTTCACCGCACGCTTTTCCCCACCGCAAATGGTTCAGGCCGTGGCACTGCTCGCCGCGCTGGTTGGCGTGGCGACGTGGTCGTCGCTGCTGCTGACCTCCGCCGAATCCCACACCCCGCCGGCAGCCCCGCAATTGCTCGCGGTGCGTAGTGATAGTCCGGCATTGCAGTGGTTTTCCAATCAAACGGCGCCGGTGGATATCAAGGTGAGCGGGGTGATGGCGGGGAGTCGGGGGGCGGTGGCGATACTGAGCCTGAACGATGGGCCGCCGCGTAGTTTTTTGCAGGGGGAGAAGGTTGGGCCTGGGGTGAAGTTGTTGGCGGTGGAGGGGGATGGGGTGGTGATTGAGCAGGGTGGGGAGAGGGTGCGGTTGGGGGTGGAGAGGTTGGCGGAGGGGGTGGTGTTGCCGAGGCTGATCCGGCCTGAACTGTAGGGAAGGAAAAGAATGGAGAATGAAGCCGTCAGCGAACAATCACGCTACGACAGCTAGCGGAATTCACGCTATGAGCTATTGTTTGTGCCAGCATATTGGAATCATGGTCTGAAGCGCAGGTTGATTTCGAGCTATTAAGGATGGGCTGCGGTGTTTTCAAAAGCTGATGGCTCGGTACAACCGCTGCTTAATCATTGCTTGGGTAAGCATCTACAACTGGAAGGTTTAAGACATGTCTAGATGCACAGCACCGGTACATGGTCATCGTTCGGCAAGTGCAAGAGCAGCGTGTCCCGCATGTGGCAGCGGATATAGCGGATACGGATCGCGATCGTATTCATCCTCGTCCTATTCACCATCCTATTCATCTCCGTCAAATGGCGGGAGTGGTCGCAGTAGTGGCGGTTCATCTAGCAGCCCAAAGCCGCGCTGGTCTAAACCCGGATCCTCTGTCGCCTACACCTCCGCCGAGGTAAGGACGCTCACACCGGTACGCGAAAATTTCGAGAGGCGCGCGACAGCACCTGATCTACGTGACGTCTTTCTTTGTCACGCCTGGGACGACCGGAAAGGATCTGCGAAGGAGCTGCATGATGTACTTGAGTCGCTCGGTGTTTCCGTTTGGTTCAGCGAGAAAGACGTTCTTCTAGGCTCTTCCCTACTGCGGGAAATTGATAAAGGCTTGGCAAAGTCTCGAGTGGGAATTGTGCTGGTGACTCCTGCCTTGCTTCGTCGCCTAGCAGCCGAAGGCATCGCCGACAAAGAGCTATCCGCTCTCCTCGCAAGGGATCTGCTGGTTCCGATCATTCACGACACCACCTACGAATCGCTGCGCGAAGTCAGTCCTCTACTCGGTTCGAGAAGCGGCTTGAGCACTGTTGAAGATACATTTGCCGATATCGCGGCCAAGCTAGCCGAGTTGGTCGCCCCGTAGCCTCACTGTCCATGCGTGCGGCATCACTTACAGGCACGTTATCAATCGAAGGAGTTGAACACATGAGTATTAAACCCGGCCCCAAACCGATCGCTGAATCCACCGGCAAAAAGGACCAGCGCCGTCGTGTTACTGAAGAAAACAAACCCAAACATCCTGATCTGGAAGTTCATAAACACAAAAAGGGTGAATGACCTTAAAATAATGAGAGTGGGGAGAATAATTGGAAGTAAGGGAGGGCTGATTTATTTTGCTCAGAAATAAATCAGTCCCCCTTTCGCTCATTAGCACGTAGTTCGAATAATCCGATAGCGAGGCTCCAGCAGGCTTGCCGAAGTTGGCGGTATAGCTCGCTTTTCCAACGGGACTATAGTTGTAACTCCAGGGAGATGCATGATGGAAACGAGTATCCCCTCTTGCTCCCTTATCTCAATGGAAACTTCATCTTGAATTTTCGTGTCAAATACCTCGCTTGGATTAGTGCAAAGAACAAACCACCAGTTATCGCCTCTCCCCGGTCTTCGAGCGAAAGCACGAGCCTCTTCCACCCGACTCGAGACTGCGACGTCATAAAAGTGCTTACCTAATTGCTCAAGTCCAATTTTCAGTAGCATACGAACCACTGCGAGTGGTTCTGAGACTTCGGCTATCAGATGAAACTGGGAAACCCGCCCAGTTTTAACTAGATTTTTCAGTTCGTCGTTTCGCGGTTCGAGTTGAATGATTCCGGGCGCTCCGGATGCCTCCACTTTGCCAAACATGGTATCCATCCGAACGAAGCGTCCCTTCTTCGAGGGCACTCCTTGCAGAAGGCGATAGCCGTTAAATGGGAAGCTATGCAGCGCCTTGGACTCAACTTTTTGCCCAAAGTATTGATTGCAGCGATCACAGGTAACTCCCGGTCTTCCTATCGGGGCATTTTTCCCACCTAACGACTCAGGAACAATGTGGGCTACTGACGAGCTCTCACTGCTGTGACAAAAAATGCATGAGAGGGGGAGCGGCATATTTATTTTTGATCCTAGAAATAAAAATGGGGACGGGTCTATTATTCTGAATAATAGATCTGTCCCCTTTTTTGTCGTCGGTCACAGTAATTCCATAATTCTTGTCGGCTCAAGATAGGATGGTTTGATATTGGTTATAATTAGTCCATGAAATCAACAAGTAAATCGCTGAGTTCGTTGTCATCTAAAATACACCACCGAATAAAAGCAGAATAAGGAGCAGATCCGTGGATGAGTTTTCTCATTCGCTCCAGGCTTAATGTTTTTTCATCGTCCGTTGCTACCGGGTTATAATAAGAGTTGATTTGGTCTAAAAGTAGGTTGTACTGGTCGAAAACCTTGCGGCGCAAGAAGGCTCCTGAAACTTTTTTATTTACAGTGTGGTCGCTATTGTATACCCGATCAAGGAGTCGCGTACTTAATTCAATTTTAGCTTCATCGGACATCGACACGAGCTGAACGGTTTTAGCATAAGGAGTTGTCGGCGGAATATGTTTGATCGCCCGGGATACGTCTATCGCGGTATCGCAGCAATCTATGATGTCGTCAAATTCTGCAAGCTTTATATTGTTGCACCTACTGCAAGCTAAATAGAGATTATTCCAATCAAATTTTTTGGTTTCATCTCCTTTGTGAGGGTGAAAATTCTCTACATTTATATCATGAGGCTCCTTTGTTTCGCATATATAGCACTTGTCATGAAAAATTTTGCATAGCTCAGTGTATACATCGTTTCCGTCATACTTTTGTCTTGCGGCGAGCGAAGGAGGAACTTCAGGAGATCTTAGGGTGTTAAACATTAGATTCTCCTGTCTTTTTGCTTTTACTAATGGCTAGTCGAGCTTTCTTGACAAAAAACGCTGACTCACTATCTAAATGCTGTTCATGTTCTCCAATCTCGCGGACATAGTGTTCTAGTTTGGTGATGTCCACATCTGGAGACTTCATGATTTCGCCCATTTCAATTATCATTTCTTTCATTACTTCAGATACTGGTGCTGTGTTGAATAATCCTGACAAAATTGACTCATAGGAATACATCGAGAGATCTTCGACCTGCTCCAGAGTTGATAGGTCATAAATCACAGCATCTCTGACCGATGAAACTACAAAGGGCGAATGTGTTGTAACGATAAATTGGATGTGTGGAAAGGATTTAGTCAAAAAAGATAAGATTTTACGTTGTAGAGAAACATGAAGATGTGCATCAATCTCATCGATAAGCACCACGCCGTAGATCTCGTCGATCGAACAGGAACTTAGCTGGATTTTTGTAAGCAAGGTCGCATAGATAGAGAGGATAGATGAGAATCCAGAGGAGAGTTGCTGAAGTCGAAACGGCATCTTTCCTTGCTGTCTTATGTGGAATGATTGAAGGGTATAATCAAAGTGCAGTTCTAGACTAGAGTCTTCAAATAATTCTCTGAGGTCCCTCTCAAGTTTCTCAAACCATTCCTTAATAGATTTTGCCTCCGTCGGATTATTACCTATGTTAGGAGATTCGGCAAACGCCTGGGCGGTTTTCTGACTTACTAAGTATTCCTCGAAAAGTGTCGATGCATCACCAATTGTGCGTATTTCTTGCTTGAGAGCGTCCGTACTCTTCGAGGCGTTAGGCGGTCTGATGCTCGCTTGGCGAGTAGCTTCAAATTTCAGTAACACCGCGCTTTGCTTGTGGTAATCAATAGTGAATTTCTCGAAGTCCTCAACGTTTACCGGGGGCGACTTCGCTTCTAATATTTTCTTTCGAGTGTTTTCCTTTTCTGCGGTAAAATACTGATAATTTTGGTCGGCTTCATTTATTAAGCTAAGTTGATAAGTGTATGAGTCGAAATTTTGTTCGAACTGTTGGGGTGAGGCGTTTTGCCGCTGATCAATACGCTTGAATAGATAGTCAAAAAGCCCATTAATGAACTGTGTTTTACCGCAGCCATTCACACCTGTAATAATTAAATTTCTATTGTGGAGATTTATTGTGGCTTGCTTTTTTGAGCTTGGTATTACCGTGTTTATTAGACAAACATTATTAGGCATACGCTTTCCATCTCCATATGAACAAATGTGCAGCTTCGTCTACTTTCGCAGTGTGCCACGCAGGCTAGATGCTCATGATAGTAAATTTAGCGAAAAAGGTGCGAAAAAAGGACGGATTTATTTTTCACTGAATCCCGCTACGAATCGGAGATGTTTGGGGGCATCTGGCTCAGTTTCGAATTCGCAAGCAACAAACGGGATCCGGCTATCTACAACTTCGATGATCGCAGCAAATGACGGAAGAACCCATTCGGCCGAACTTCTGCGCTAAATAAATCCGTCCCCATTACTGTAAATATTAACGAGTCGAAAAGGGAGGGCGAAGGGACGGATCTATCTAGGTCGACGTGACGCAATGAGGCATCGATAAACGCCAACGTTTAAAAAGACATCTCCAGACACTCTCTCAGGCTACACATCCTTGCGCCTTTGCCTACAGCTACGCCAGAATCCGCCGGCTTGTGCGCTTTTGGGTTGGATTCTATTGTGGTCCGGTCGCTGACGAATCAGCGATCGGGTTTGGTAGCCCGGCTTAGACTTGGCGCAGAGCGTCACCCGATACAGGCCTTTTTGGGGCTGTGTATTTATGGTGGCCATGCGCAGGGCGTCTTCGGGCGCGCCGGTTCTCCAAGTCACCGGTCTACCAACCTTCGTATGGCCACCACCCCTTCGTTTGGTAGCGAAAGATGATGGCTCCTTTTCTATGATTTGGAGATTCACTCATGATCAAACCAACACCCAACCCGCCCGAAACCGACTCGGTTTCCCCCTACGAATCCCTCGACTCAAAAAAACTCCACGAAGCCGCCGATCGCGCGCTCGACCATTACCTCTGTCCGCCTGGTTCTACGCCGCTGCCACGTAAAACCCGTGGGATGTATGCCGTGACGGCGGACAACAAAAATGAAGAACTGCTGATCGATGCCAGTGAAACACTCGCTTCGGCCAAAACCATTGCCCATAACGTCGCCAGCCTGTTGCCGGTGTCGCAGCGGCAGGCGTTGTTGGGGATTGCGCAGTTGATCATGCTGGGTGAGTTGGCGGTGAATCGGGCGTTGGATAATTTGCAAGTGCCGGGGTGATGCGGAGTAGGGCTGGCAGCGATGGCAGATACGCTGTTTCTGCTGCCTGATAATCCGCTATCGCCAGCAGGCTGGCTCCCACAGGGTTTTGTGTTGGTCACGGACATTGTGTTCGTCGCTGAAACCTGTGGGAGCGGGTCGGTTAAGTTTTACGTGGTTATTGAGGCGCTTCAGGACACTCGCGGGTCCATCGAGTCACCGTCATGTCATTGAACTGCTCACCGATGGTATCGACCCGCAGGCAAGCGCCTTTCTTCGAGTAGTACAAGATGCAGCGCGAGCTATCAAACGAGCAGGTATCCAGTTCGAAGAACTTGCGTGCAGCCAGCTCCTTCTCCACGCCACTGTATTCATAACCGTCGGTGGTGTGCATCCGCGTCGGCTTCCATCCTTGCTTGACGAGCTTCGACTTGGCCGCAGCCAAACGCTCACCGACGACTATGTCGGCTGGCCCACGCTTGTCGTTCGGCGCCTGTGAGCCATCGGCAAACGCTGCGCTGATACCCATGCAATAAAGTGCGACAAGTACGAGGGTTGAAGCCTTCATTTGACAGTTCCTTCAGTCGATTTCTAACTCGACAAAAACTCCGGATACCCGGCGGAAGATTGCGGGGGATTGTGATTGTTCTTTCCTGGCCTTCGGCAAGCGCCGCCCACCTTATCGCTGCTTTCGGCATCGCGCCCGGAGAAATTAGGGACTACTCATTTTCTGAAAGAATAAATCCGTCCCCAAGAGCATACCTAGGGCACGCAGACCAACTACTCAAATCGGCCGAATAAGTTGAATTGTCGCTGATACACTAATTTCCAACGTATGCCTGTTAGCCGTCAATTAGCCAGGAGGTGAGATGGAAATCAAAGAGTTTTGCGTCGCTCATGGATTTGACATGAGCAAAAGTGGAGTGGCGTTGGGCGGTGGTGATTTTGGTATGACGGATCTGAAAATTTCACCAATAGAATTTTTGACCTTGGCAGAAGAGGATTTTGAGCGGGGGGGATTGGCAGCGCTTGTCAACGCAACGACTAATGTGAAACGAGCCATTGTCGGTGAGCTTGATCAGCTGCTGATCTCTTTTGGCTATCCATCACTTAGATGGAACGTGCCGAAGAAGATCGAGCGAGTGAGGGCGCTTGGGTTATTGGCGCCAAGTCTGTTGCGTAAAGTTGTCGATATGCGAAATTTTCTTGAGCACGAGTACGCCACGCCTGAGCTCAAAAGCGTTGAGGAGGCGTTAGATATCGCGAGTCTATTTGTGATGTCCGCTTCAGCGATGTTCATTCCGTTCGATGATGTCTTGGAGTTTTCACGACCTGAGCCCCCAGAGACGGATAGCTCTGTCACACATCTCACGGCGGGGTTGAGTCGTGAGGAGTCAGGCAGGGTTTTTTACACTGTTTACGCGTATGAACCTGGCGAGTACGCCGGTAAATGTGTTGGTCAATGCCAGATTCAATCAGGGCATGTCTTGTTTGAAGCAATGGTGAAGCTTTCCGCATCGCTGATGCTTCGATACAAAGTGGACCGAGCACTCAATGATTTTGAAGCCGCCTATGCTCAGCTATGAGTGCTCGAAGGTTGGTACTGCGGGTAATGGGACGGATCTAGTTGAGGGGGGAGGTGGCGCATTAGGTCTCGATAAACACCAACGTTTAAAAAGACATCTCCAGACACTCTCTCAGGCTACATATCCTTGCGCCTTTGCCTACAGCTACGCCAGAATCCGCCGGCTTGTGCGCCTTGGGGGCGGGTTCTATTGTGGTGCGGTCGCTGACGAATCAGCGATCGGATTTGACCGTCCGCCCAATATCAAGGCGCGCCAGCGTTCTGCACGTGTTCAGGCATTGTCTGAAATCATGTCGCGGTGGCTGTGCGTGGGACACCTTCGGGTGTGCCGGATTCCTTGATGTCCGGTCGGTCAACCCGCGTACAGCTGCCACCCTGTTTGTTTGACCGCGAACGGTGGCGGCTCCAGTCATCAAGGAGTTTCACCATGATCAAACCAACACCCAACCCGCCCGAAACCGACTCGGTTTCCCCCTACGAATCCCTCGATTCCAAAAAACTCCACGAAGCCGCAGACCGCGCGCTCGACCATTACCTTTGTCCGCCCGGTTCCACGCCGCCGCCACGTAAAAGCCGTGGGATGTATGCGGTGACGGCGGACCACAAGAATGAAGAACTGCTGATCGATGCCAGTGAAACACTCGCTTCGGCCCAAACCATCGCGCAGAACGTCGCCAGCCTGTTACCGGCGTCGCAGCGTCGGGCGTTGTTGGGGATTGCGCAGTTGATCATGTTGGGCGAACTGGCGGTGAATCGGGCCTTGGATAATTTGCAATTGCCGGGGTGATGCGGGTGTCGGGATCACTTGGTGACTAATCGGGTGTTCATTCTGGCGCCTTCGCGAGCAGGCTCGCTCCCACAGGGTTTTGTGTTGATCGCAGATGTCGTGTACGACGCTGAAACTTGTGGGGGCTGGCCTGCCAGCGATGGCGATGGCGCTGGCACATGCGCTGTTTCTGCTGCCTGAGATATCTTTGTAGGAGCTGCCGCAGGCTCGGGCCGCGATTGGACGATCTTTTGATTTTGATCCTGAAAAACAAGATCAAAAGATCGCAGCCTGCGGCAGCTCCTACAGGGGGCGGGTGAGTAGGGTTTCGAGTTTTGCCAGTGGCGGCGCATCCTGACTCCGGTCAAACACCTGCACGCCAACCTTGAGCAACCGCCCATTCTCCGCCGCCCCAATCACTTGCTCGCAGCGCAGCAATAGTCGGCCCTGATCACACTCCACCGCTTTCATCCCCATCGGCAATCGCCCCTCCAGCCGCAACTCCGCCATGCGGCTTTGCCCCGCAATCAGCGCAATCGAGCGATCCCGCAACACCCCGTTGCTCTGCGTCATCAACCCCGCCACGCGCACGGCCGCCGACATCGCCACGGCAATAATCGCCAGTGCCACCAGCACTTCAATCAGGGTGAAACCCGCTTCTCGCGAACGCGCACGCATAAATGGCCCAAAACCAAAGCACAGCCCTCGACGCTAACCCCCGTCCTTGACGGCTTGACGACGAAAACTCCCGAGGATTTTCAACATCCCTGACATATCTTCTTGCAACACTGCGCGTCGAATCGAATCAAGCCAAAGGAATGTCGAGATGGATATCGCACCGTGCAAACCGCCTGAGCAGTCGCCCCGCAAGCCCCGTGGGCAGCAGGGTTTTACCCTGATCGAGATCATGGTGGTGGTGGTGATTTTGGGGATTCTGGCGGCGATGGTGGTGCCCAAGGTGCTCGACCGGCCGGATCAGGCGCGAGCGACGGCGGCGAAGCAGGACATTGGCGGTTTGATGCAGGCCTTGAAGCTGTATCGCCTCGACCACGGCACTTACCCGAGCATGAATCAGGGCTTGAAGGTGCTGGTGGAGCGGCCGGCGGATGCGAAGAACAGCAACTGGCGTTCGTACCTGGAGCGTCTGCCGAATGATCCGTGGGGCCGTCCTTATCAGTACCTCAATCCGGGTGCCAACGGCGAGATCGACATTTTCTCGCTCGGCGCCGACGGTCAGCCGGACGGCGACGGCGTCAATGCCGATATCGGTTCCTGGCAGCTGTAAGGCCGGCCATGAACAGACGTTCGCCTGATGGGGCGAAGCAGCAAGGCATGGCGATTATCAGCGCGTTGCTGATTGCCGCCGTGGTGGCGGTGATTGCGGCGGGTATGTTGACGCGCCAGAGCGTTTCCACCCGTGCGCTGGAGGCCGATCAACAGCGTGTGCAGGGGCGTTGGGTGGTGCAGGGCGGGTTGGAGATCAGCCGTCAGTTGCTGTGGGACGCACGCCAGCGCGATCCGCTGACCCGGCTCGATCAGCCGTGGGCGCAGCGCTTGGTGGCGCAGGGTTTCGAGGGGCGGCTGGAGGACGAGCAGGGCAAGTTTAACCTGCGCAATCTGGTGGCCAACGAGCGTGTCGATGAGTCGCAGGTGCAGGCGTTTCAGCGTTTGTGCGAGTTGATCGGGGTCAGCGCCGGTTTGAGTCAGCGAATCAGTCAGCGGGTGATCGAGTCGTACCCGCGACTGTTGAATCCGCAGATGGCCGAGAACAACAACGGCTTCGACAGCGGTCGGGCCACATCGCCCAATGCCTCACGCAAACCCCAAAATCCGACGCTGCCGATGCTGCGCAGTCTCGATGATTTGCGCAGCGTCGACGGTGTGAATGACGCGGTGATCGGCAAACTGGCGCCGTACCTGACGGTGATTCCCGCGACCACCTGGGTCAACGGCAACACGGCCACCGCGCCCGTCCTGGCGGCGTATGTGCCGGGGCTGTCGCTGGAGCGCGCGCAGGCGTTGATCAATGAGCGCGACGCCGGGCGCTGGTTCATCAACCGTGGCGACGTCGTCAACCGTTTGCGCATGCCGAATCTGGAAGTCAGCAGCGTCAAGGTCGGCATAACCAGCGACTGGTTTCGCCTGCGCGGTGAAGCGCGACGCGAGCAGCGCCGGGTCAGCCTCGAGGCGTTGTTGCATCGAAGCCAGGATCGTTTGCCGCAGGTGATCTGGTCGCGGGTGGGCGTATGACTCAGTTAAGGGTTGCGCTGCCGCCATTGGCGGAACTGGACTTGGACAGCACGGTGAAATGCGCATGGCTGGATCGTCAGGGCCAGGTCAGCCGTGAAGACTGGCTGACATTGGCGCAGTTGGGGCAGATGCCGAAACAGCCGCCGTTGCTGTGTTTTTTGCACCCGGCGGACAGCCTCGTGGCGAGTATCGATTTACCGCCGCTGCCGGCCAATAAGACCGCAGCAGCGGTGCAATGCGCGGCGCAGGCGCTGATGCTCGGCAACAGCAGCGAGATGCACATCGCCCACAGTCCGCGTGATGAAGCGGGGCGGGTGCAGATTGCGTGGGCGCCGCGTCAACACTTGCTGCACCTTGCGCAGCTACTCAAGCAATCCGGCCTGAACCTGCGCGGTTTGTACCCGGCGGCCTACAGCTTGCCGGTGCTGCCGGGCCTTGTCGCGTGCGTGCAGGACGGCCATCTGTTGCTGCGCGAAAGTCTGCAATCGGCGCGGGTGCAACCGTTGTTTGATGAAGGCGTCGACAACACGCTGTGGGAGCCGGGCGTCACGCTGCACTGGATCGGTGCTGAGCCGCCACCGGGTGCCGAGCTGCCGATGAGCGAAGCCCAGCGCTGGACCGGGCCGGTACCGGGTTGGGGCCTGCACGGTGCGCTTGAACAGCAAGGCACGGAACATCGTGGTTGGGGGCGGGCGCTCGGGTTGTCAGCGTTGGCCGTGGCGGTGTGGGTGATCGGTTTGAATCTGTATGCGGCTCGCGAAGCCAGTCAGGGGCAGCAGCTCAAGACGCAAATGAGTCTACGGGTGAAGCAGGCGTTCCCCGAGTTGCCGGTGATCCTCAATCCGCTGCAGCAGGCCCGCCAGCAATTGGCGGCGCGGCAGCAAGGCGCGGTCGATGATCCGGCGCAGAACTTCAGTCGCCTGGTGTTGCAGGCGGGCACCGGCATGCCGTTCATGGCCGGTAGCGTCGAGCGTCTGGCCTATGTCGACGGGACGTTGCAACTGAGCCTGTTGAGCGATGCCCGTCGCTCCGGCAATGACAAGGATTGGCAAAGCACCCTGACCCAGGCCGGGATCAGCGTGACGGCCGATGACGATGGCTGGACCTTACGTCCGGCCGCTGAAGCCAGCACCAGTGAAAACCAAGACAACAGCAGCGAGGCAGACGATGAATAAGGCCGCGCTTGCGATGTACCGCGCCCGTTGGCAGCGCTTCAACAGTCAGTTGCAGGCGCGTTGGCAGCCGTTGGCGTTGCGTGAGAAACGCATGGTCGGCGGCATGGCAGTCGCGCTGCTCGGTTTGCTGATCTGGGTTGCGCTGATCCAGCCACCGTTGAAAAAAATCAGCTATTGGCAAACCGAAACCCCGAAGTTGCGCGCCCAGACCGAAGCGCTGGAAGTGCTGCTGCGTGACGTCAGCGTGCGCCCGAACGGGCAAAGCGTTGGCCAGTCACTGGAGCAAACCCTGCAGGCCAGTGGTCTGGCTGGGCACTATCAATTACAGGCGGCGGATGCCGGTTCATGGCAGTTGACCTTCGACGCCGCGCCAGCCGACGCAGTACTCGACTGGCTGCTGAGCCAGCCGTCGCAACTTTCTCTGCAAGTGGTCGAGGCCCGTCTGCAACGCGTGGAAAACGCTTCGACCGAAGTCACTGCCGGCACTTTGTCAGGCACCGTTCGCATGGATCAGGCGCTGGGCGCTAAGGAAGCTTCATGAAGGGGTCAGGATCCAAACCGGTACGCATGGCACTGCCGATGCTGCTGATGGCGTTGAGCGCGTGCAGCAACACCAGCACACCGCAGAATCAGCCGCCGTTGCTGGTCGACAGCGAACTCGGCCGGCCGCTGGCCAACACTCAGCGCAGCGGTGATGCGGTACTCGACCGCGAGCGGGCGCAGGCTCAAGCGCGGCCGGCGCCAAAGCAATTGCACAACATCACCGAGCGCAGCCGTGGCGGTGGCGCTGCTCGTGGAACCACATTGCCGAGCAATCCACTGGGCGAGCAACCGGTGACGCTGAATTTCGTCGATGCCGATATTCAAGCGGTGGTGCGCGCGTTGTCGCGCTCGACCGGCCAGCAGTTTCTGGTCGATCCACGGGTCAAAGGCAACATGACGCTGGTTTCAGAAGGGCAGGTGCCGGCGCGTCAGGCTTACGACATGCTGCTGTCGGCGTTGCGCATGCAGGGCTTTGCCGTGGTCGATGTCGGTGGCGTCGCCCAGGTGGTGCCGGAGGCCGACGCGAAACTGCTTGGCGGGCCGATCTATAACGCGGACAAACCGGCCGGCAATGGCATGCTGACCCGCACGTTTCGCCTGCAATACGAGAACGCGGTGAACCTGATTCCGGTGCTGCGCCCGATCGTCTCGCCGAACAACCCGATCAACGCTTACCCCGGCAACAACACCATTGTCGTCACCGATTACGCCGAGAACCTCAATCGGGTTGCGCAGTTGATCGCGGGCATCGACACCCAGAGCGCAATCGACACTGATGTGGTGCAGATCCAGAACGGCATTGCCGCTGACATCGCACCGATGGTGGCCGATTTGCTGGACGCACCGGGCAACGACCCGACGCAGAAAATCGCCGTGATTGGCGATCCGCGTTCCAACACCATCATCATCCGCGCGGGCAGCCCCGAACGTACTGAGCTGGCGCGCAATCTGATCTACAAACTCGACAACGCGCAAAGCAATCCGAGCAACTTGCATGTGGTGTATCTGCGTAACGCGCAAGCGGCAAAACTGGCGCAGGCGTTGCGCGGTTTGCTCACTGGCGAGAGCGACAGCGGCACCAGTGACAGTGCACGTTCGGTGCTCAGTGCGATGGGCAGCAACGGTAGCAATGGCGGTTCGAGCGCTCAGAGCGGCACGCAAACCAGCGGCACGACCTCGACCACCTCCAGCAATGGCAGCACTGGCGGCAGTTATGCGCAGGGCAGCAGCCCAACCGGCAGCAGCGGCACTCAGGCCAGCGAACAGAACGTCGCCTTCAGCGCAGGCGGCGTGACGATTCAAGCTGACGCGACCACCAACACCTTGCTGATTTCGGCGCCGGAGCCGCTGTATCGCAACCTGCGTGAAGTCATCGACTTGCTCGACCAGCGCCGTGCGCAAGTGGTGATCGAAAGTCTGATCGTCGAAGTCGGCGAGGACGATGCCAGCGAATTCGGTGTGCAATGGCAGACCGGCAATCTGGGTGGCAATGGCGTGATTGGTGGCGCGAATCTTGGTGGTTCCGGATTCAATCTCAGCGGTAAGACCAGCATTGATGCGCTGCCGCAGGGTTTGAACCTCGGCTACGTCAACGGTACGGTCGATATTCCCGGCATCGGCAAGATTCTTGATCTGAAAGTGTTGGCGCGAGCGCTGAAGAGCAAGGGCGGCACCAACGTGCTGTCGACGCCGAATCTGCTGACGCTGGACAACGAAGCGGCGAGTATTTTCGTCGGCCAGACCATTCCGTTTGTCAGCGGCAGCTACGTCACCGGCGGTGGCGGCACCAGCAACAACCCGTTCCAGACCGTGACCCGCGAAGAGGTGGGTTTGAAGCTCAACGTGCGTCCGCAGATTTCCGAGGGCGGCACGGTCAAGCTCGATATCTATCAGGAAGTCAGCAGCATTGACGAACGCGCCTCCGCCAGTTCGACCTCGGCGGGTATCGTCACCAACAAACGTGCGATCGACACCAGCATCCTGCTCGATGACGGCCAGATCATGGTGCTCGGCGGCTTGCTGCAGGATGGCTACAGCCAGAGCAATGACGCAGTGCCGTGGCTGTCGACCATTCCGGGCATCGGCGCGCTGTTTCGCAACGAACGGCGAGCGATCAGCAAGACCAACCTGATGGTGTTCCTGCGCCCGTACATCATTCGCGACAGCGAGGCGGGGCGCAGCATTACGCTGAATCGCTACGACTTCATGCGCCGCGCACAGGGTGGTTTGCAACCGGAACGCAGCTGGGCGATGCCCGATATGCAGGCGCCGCAGTTGCCTGCGGCGGCGCAGGGTGTGCCTGCGATGGTGCCGAGTTCTGGCCCACGCGCAACCATCAAAGCAGTGCCGATCCAATGACTCCGCTATCGCCCTTTGATTTGGAAAACGGACCTGTAGGAGCTGCCGAAGGCTGCGATCTTTTGATCTTGCTCTTCGACGGACCCAAACGGCCAAAGATCAAAAGATCGCAGCCTGCGGCAGCTCCTACAGGGGATCGTATTGCCACGGGGGAGATCATTCGCGTTGGGGAGGGCTTGAGATGAGTTCGTTGCCATACGCCTGGGCCAAGGCCCAACGCATTCTGCTGCGCGACGGGGTGCTGACGGTGTGCCCGTCGACACCGGGCTGGTCGATCAGCGAAGTGCGCCGGCAGTTCGGTGCGGCGACGGTCGAGCGCGTGCGCGATGATGAACTCGATGGCTTGCTCGCCAGCGCTTACGCCGACACCGGAAGCGCCGCGGCGGTGGTCGGCGCGGCAGAAAACGAAGTCGATCTCGACCGCCTCATGCAGGACATGCCGGAGATCACCGACCTGCTCGACACCCAGGACGGCGCGCCGGTGATCCGCATGATCAACGCCTTGCTCACCCAGGCCGCACGGGACGAGGCCAGTGACATTCACATCGAGCCGTTCGAAACCCATTCGGTGGTGCGCTACCGCGTCGACGGCACCCTGCGCGACGTGGTCTCGCCGCGCAAGGCGTTGCACGGCGCACTGGTGTCGCGGATCAAGATCATGGCGCAGCTCGATATCGCCGAAAAACGCCTGCCGCAGGATGGGCGGATCGCGTTGCGCGTGGCGGGTCGGCCGATCGATATTCGTGTCTCCACTGTGCCTACCGGTCACGGCGAGCGGGTGGTGATGCGTCTGCTCGACAAACAGGCCGGGCGTTTGCATCTGGAAACCCTCGGCATGGACGCGCAGGTGCTGGCCAAGCTCGATCACCTGATCCGCCAGCCCCACGGCATCGTGCTGGTCACCGGCCCCACGGGCAGCGGCAAGACCACCAGCCTCTACGCGGCGCTGGCGCGGCTGGATGCGAGCACCAGCAACATCCTCACCGTGGAAGACCCGGTGGAATATGACCTGCCGGGCATCAGCCAGATTCAGGTCAACGCCAAGATCGACATGACCTTTGCCCTGGCACTGCGGGCAATTCTGCGGCAAGACCCGGACATCATCATGATCGGCGAGATCCGCGATTTGGAAACCGCCCAAATCGCCGTGCAGGCCTCGTTGACTGGCCACTTGGTGCTGGCGACGCTGCACACCAACGACGCGGTGTCGGCGGTGAACCGTTTGATCGACATGGGCGTGGAGCCGTTTCTGTTGGCGTCGTCGATGCTCGGCGTGCTCGCGCAAAGACTGGTGCGCCGACTCTGCAATCAATGCAAACAGGAAGACCCGGCAGCGCCCGGTACATGGCGGCCGGTCGGCTGCGCGGCGTGCAATCACACCGGTTACAGCGGTCGCACCGGCATTCACGAATTGTTCTGCATCGACGACGACATCCGCACGCTGATTCACCAAGGGGCAGGGGAGCAGGCCTTGCGCGCGGCCGCCGCCAAGGCCGGGATGTTCAGCCTGCGCGAGGACGGTGAGCGCTGGATTCGCAGCGGCGCCACCGCGCCTGAAGAAATTCTGCGTGTGACACGGGACGCCTGATGAATCGCTATCGTTTTGAAGCCGCCGACGCGACCGGCAAGATCGAGTCCGGGCATCTGGAGGCCGAGAGTCAGACGGCCGCGTTCAGTGCCTTGCGCGGGCGCGGTTTGACAGCGTTGTCGGTACAAAAGGAAAGCAACGTCGCCCAGCATGGCGGCGGTGGATTATTCAGCGCGAAACTCTCGGACAACGATCTGGCGTGGGCCACGCGGCAACTGGCGAGCCTGCTTGGCGCCAGTCTGCCACTGGAAGCGGCGTTGAGTGCCACGGTCGAGCAGGCCGAGAAAAAGCACATCGCCCACACCCTCAGCGCCGTGCGTGCTGACGTGCGCAGCGGCATGCGACTGGCCGAATCGCTGGCCGCGCGACCACGGGATTTTCCCGAGATCTACCGGGCGTTGATCGCGGCGGGGGAAGAGTCCGGCGATCTGGCGCAGGTGATGGAGCGGTTGGCCGATTACATCGAGGAGCGCAACAATTTGCGCGGCAAGATTCTCACCGCGTTTATCTATCCGGGCGTGGTCGGGCTGGTGTCGATCGGCATTGTGATCTTCCTGCTCAGCTACGTGGTGCCGCAGGTGGTCAGTGCGTTTTCCCAGGCGCGGCAGGATTTGCCGGGGCTGACGCTGGCGATGCTCACCGCCAGTGATTTCATTCGGGCGTGGGGCTGGTTGTGTGCTGCGGTCATGGCCGGGGCGTTCTGGAGTTGGCGTTTGTATTTGCGTAATCCGGCGGCGCGCCTGAGTTGGCATCATCGGGTGCTGAAGTTGCCGCTGTTCGGGCGTTTCATATTGGGGCTGAACACCGCGCGCTTCGCCTCGACGCTCGCGATTCTCGGCGGCGCCGGGGTGCCGTTGTTACGGGCGCTGGAAGCGGCGCGGCAAACCTTGTCCAACGACCGCTTGAGCCTGAGCGTCAGCGATGCCACCGCCAAGGTGCGTGAAGGCGTGAACCTTGCGGCGGCGTTGCGGGTGGAGAATGTGTTCCCGCCGGTGTTGATTCACTTGATTGCCAGCGGCGAGAAAACCGGCTCGCTGCCACCGATGCTTGAACGCGCGGCGCAGACCTTGTCTCGCGATATTGAACGACGGGCGATGGGCATGACGGCGTTGCTTGAGCCGCTGATGATTGTGGTGATGGGCGGGGTGGTGTTGGTGATTGTGATGGCGGTGTTGTTGCCGATCATTGAGATCAATCAGTTGGTTCAGTAGTCGGGCTGATGTTTTGAGGGGGTTGCACTGGCCTCATCGCTGGCTTGCCAGCGATGGGCATTGGTATCTACACATCTCCCGATCCTGGTCTATAAAAGGACGGCATGGATATCAAATGACCGGGCTAGATGCCCGACTGACAAAACGATACGACGAGTTAGTCATGGGACACAGTAATGGACTA
>NZ_JACSZV010000013.1 GCF_014472415.1 Pseudomonas sp. N40(2020) | reverse complement strand
GAAAACAAGATCAAAAGATCGCAGCCTTCGGCAGCTCCTACCGTGAATCCATCTTCCATATCAAGTCGATTGTGAAATTGTGGAAAACAAATTCCCCAACCTGCCAAAGCGCGACATATAGACGCTGCAAATGGCTGTTTTTCCACAGTTTTGACTTGTCCCCGTTTGCTGTGGAGCTGGCTGTGAATAACGTGGGAGTAGCTGGCTGAAGGCCTTGCAGGCCGTGGCTTGCAGGCTTGTGGTTGTTTTTTGATCAGGCGTTTTGGCGATAGCGTAAGGCGCCTTTGTCAACCTTTTTGTGGTCACCCCGGAACAGACATTTCCCTGTGCGCAGTCCTGTGGATAAGTCTGTGATTAAACTCTGGAAAGACCGCGCTAAGGGCCGTAATTACTGGCCCCGCGCAATCACCCCGGTAACTGCTCGGTCGTGCAAAATGCCATGTCCCGCACATCTGTCAGTTCAGGGTCAAGCAAAAAACTTTCTATTTCCCTCGCAAAGCCTTGTGTGGCGCGGCTTTGCGCGTTTCCACTTGCCCCCGGAAACTGTGGAAGGGGTTGTGGATAACGTGCGTGCACATGGCTACAAGCCACGTTGGTTAAGGCGTTGCTCGTGTTGGTTGTTTTTTGTACAGCTTAGAGGAGTTGCCCGTGAATGCGGGGCCGGGCATGCTGCGTGCTGATTTTCTATTCAAGGGCTGCTCCGGCAGCCGAAGCGAGGAGAACACGATGTCCAACACCCTGTTTATCACCGGCGCGACGTCTGGTTTTGGTGAAGCCTGTGCCCGTCGTTTTGCCGAGGCTGGCTGGAAACTGGTGCTGACCGGCCGTCGTGAAGAACGTCTCAATGCCCTGTGCGCCGAACTGTCGAAGCAGACCGAAGTGCATGGCCTGGTGCTCGATGTGCGTGATCGCAAGGCGATGGAGGAGGCGATTGCCAACCTGCCGCCGTCGTTCGCCAAGTTGCGTGGCCTGATCAACAACGCCGGGCTGGCACTGGGTGTGGACCCTGCGCCGAAATGCGATCTGGATGACTGGGACACCATGGTCGACACCAACGTCAAAGGCTTGATGTACGCGACCCGTTTGCTGTTGCCGCGCCTGATCGCCCATGGCCGTGGCGCTGGCATCATCAACCTCGGCTCCATTGCCGGTAACTACCCGTACCCGGGCAGCCACGTGTACGGCGCGACCAAGGCATTCGTTAAACAGTTCTCGCTGAACCTGCGCTGCGACTTGCAGGGCACCGGCGTGCGGGTCAGCAACATTGAGCCGGGTCTGTGCGAGAGCGAGTTCTCGCTGGTACGTTTCGCTGGCGACCAGGAACGCTACAACGCCACCTACGCCGGTGCGGAGCCGATCCAGCCGCAGGACATCGCCGAGACGATTTTCTGGGTGATGAATACGCCAGCGCACATCAACATCAACAGCCTTGAGTTGATGCCGGTGAGCCAGACCTGGGCGGGTTTTGCTATCGAGCGTAACAAGGCTTAAGACCCCAGTGAGCCCATTCGCGAGCAAGCTCGCTTCCACATAAGATCGCGCTCGAATGTGGGAGCGAGCCTGCTGGCGAAGAGGCCAAATCGGCCAAAACATGGCGATAAGGTAAACTCCTCTCGTAACAACCCAACCGCACCCTGCGGTTTTCAAGGTTTTTCGAGGAGTTAAAGTGAGTAACCGAGGTGAGCAGTCGCTGCTCAAACAATCGACCATCCTGATGTTCGCCGTGGCGATCGCCGGGATCGTCACCGGTTTTGTATCTGGTTCCCAATCCATCCTGTTCGATGGTTTTTTCTCGCTGATTGCAACGTTCATCAAAGTCCTGATGCTGATCACCGCCAAGCTGATCGCCAAACAAAGCAATCACCGCTTCCAGTTCGGTTTCTGGCATCTGGAGCCAATGGTGCTGCTGATCGAAGGCAGTTTCCTGCTGTTGATCGCCATCTACGCGTTTCTCAACGGCGTGTTCGGCATCATCAACGGCGGTCGCGAGATCGAGTTGGGTCTGGTGATCATCTATGCGGCAGTGTTTACCGTTGTTGAATTCGCCTACTTCTTCTATGTGCGTCGGCGCAATCGCAAGCTCAAATCCAGCCTGATCCAGTTCGACAACATCAGTTGGCTGGTGGACGCGATGCTGTCGGTCGGCCTGTTGATCAGTTTCCTTGCAGCGCTGCTGCTCAAGTCCCAGGGCTATGGCGAGTGGGCGAAGTTTGTCGATCCGCTGATCCTGATCGTGCTGGCGCTGACCATGCTGACTCCGGCGTTCAAGATTCTTCGCCCGGCGTTGCGCGATGTGCTCGGGATTGCGCCGGATACCCTTGATGAACAGGTTCGGCAGGTGATGGAAGTGGCCAAGGCCGAGCATGGTTTCGACGATTACGTGTCCTACGTGCAGAAACACGGGCGGGCGCGGTTTATCGAGATTCATGTGGTGTTGCCGGCGGATTATGCGCTGAGCAGTGTCGGTCAGCTGGATGCATTGCGCGAGGGGATTTCGGCGAAGCTGGGCACGCCGGATGCGGCGCGCTGGTTGACCATCAGCTTTACCGGTGACAAGAAGTGGATTGCCTGATGTAACCCGGCTCTCTACTGAGAACACAGTTTGTGGCGAGGGGATTTATCCCCGATGGGGCGCGAAGCAGCCCTGAAAAGAGCGGGGCCGCTGCGCAGCCCATCGGGGATAAATCCCCTCGCCACGATAAATCTCAATTGCCATGAAATCAGCGAAGATATTCAGCCAGGCCGCTATAGCAAGTTGCCAAGTGATACGGCGTCGTCGACGGCATGTCCTTGCGGCTGATCTCACCCTGCTCATCGCGGCACTCATACCAGCCACCGGCATGCAGAAAACGCTGTTGCAGCGCCTGCAACTGATGCAGCACTACGGCTTCACTGTCCGGGCGCAACGTTAGTGCGCGCAGGTATTCAGCCTGAGCCCAGATCCGCTGGGTCGAATCTCTCGGGCGTCCGTCCATCTCCAGATCAAGCATCGCCCGCACCGCGCCGGACGGCTGTACCACGCCGAACTGCTCGGTAAACGCGAAGGCCTTGTCCAGCGCCGTATGCAGTTTCGACCCGCGCAATAGCGGTGACGATTCCAGCAGGAAATACCACTCGAACTGATGCCCCGGCTCGTACCAGTTATCCACAGCCCCCAACGGTTTCTCCATCAACACGCCATGTTGCGGGTCGACGAAGCGCTTGTGCATCGCTGTGCATAACTCGTTGAGGGCCTGTTGCGTTGCCGCGTCTTCGCGTACGGCAAGGGTGGCGAGGAAGGCTTCGGCCAGATGCATCAACGGATTTTGCAGCGGGCCGGTTTCCAGCGTGTTCCAGTCTCGATTCAGGCAGGCCTCGTACAGGCCATCACCGGTGGCAAAGCGTCGGCCGATGACTTCCAGCGCGGCGTTCAGCGTCGATTCCACCAGCGGCTCGCGGGACTTTTCCCAGTAATGCGCGCAGGCAAACAGGATGAAAGCGTGGGTGTAGAGATCCTTGCGCTCATCCAGCGGTTTGCCCTGCGGATCGATGCTGTAGAACCAGCCGCCATGCTCGGCATCATGGAAATGCCGTTGCAGGGAGCGGAACAGCGCTGCCGCACGGACTTCTGCGTTATCCACAACGTCGATCAGGCTGGAAAACAGATAGAGCTGCCGCGCGCAGGCCATCGCCCGATAGCGTTGTGGTGGCAATGGTTGATGCGTGGCGTCCAGCGCCTCGTAAGGCAGCGCCATGTCGGCGTTCCAGCCCGGGCCTTGCCATAGCGGCACGATCACGTTCAAAAAGTGCTGTTGCACCTCACTGAACAGGGCGGTCAATTCAGGCAGGGATTTGGAGCGAGAAGCGTGGGGCATGGGCGGACGTCGTCACGGCTGGGGCGATTGCGCGACATGGTAGCAGAGAGACCGGTTAGAGAGAGGTTGTGTCTGTCAGTCCGCCTTCGCGAGCAGGCTCGCTCCCACAGGAGAATGCATTCCGATGTGGGAGCGAGCCTGCTCGCGAATGGGCCGTATCAGGCGACAGAAGTCAACCGGCCAGCAGCCATGCGCCAGTCACTGCCGAAGCCGCACCCGCCAGTCGCACCAGCGGCGCAGCAGCCTGAGGCAGGAAACGTACCACCGCATAACCTGCAGCATGCAGCGCAGCGGTCGCTGCTACAAATCCTGCGGCATACGCCCAGGGGCTGGACATGTCCGGCAACTCCAGGCCATGCGCGACACCATGGAACAATGCAAACAACGCCGTGGCCGCCACCGCCATCACCAGTGGCGGACGCACCGCCAACGCAACGGCCAGGCCGAGCGCCAGCACCGACGCGGCAATCCCGCTTTCCAGCGCCGGCAACTCCAGCCCTTCAAAACCCAGCATGCCGCCCATCAACATGGTGCCGACGAAGGTGCACGGCAGCGCCCAGCGCGCCGCACCTTGCTGCTGCGCTGCCCACAAACCGACGGCAATCATCGCCAGCAAATGATCAAGGCCACCGATCGGGTGGCTGATCCCGGCGATCAAACCGCTGTCGCCATGCCCGGGGTGAGCGAAGGCCAGTGCCGGGGTCAGCAACAGTGCGACTGCGCCAAGAATGCGTTTGAGTGTCATGGATAAGCTTCCTTGTTGATAAGTGAATCAGGCTGCGGTCAGCAGGCCCTGTCGTTCGATGAAGGCGATGATGTCTTCCAGGCCCTGGCCGGTTTTCTGGTTGCTGAACACGAACGGCTTGCCGTTGCGCATGCGTTTTGTGTCGCTGTCCATCATCTCCAGCGAGGCGCCTACCAGCGGCGCCAGGTCGATCTTGTTGATCACCAGCAGGTCAGACTTGCAAATACCCGGCCCGCCCTTGCGCGGCAGCTTGTCGCCGGCAGAAACGTCGATCACGTAGATGGTCAGGTCGGATAATTCCGGGCTGAAGGTCGCGGACAGGTTGTCGCCGCCGGACTCCACCAGAATCAGATCCAGCCCCGGAAAGCGCCGGTTCAATTGATCCACTGCTTCGAGGTTGATCGAGGCGTCTTCACGGATTGCCGTGTGCGGACAGCCACCGGTTTCCACGCCGATGATGCGTTCCGGTGCCAGCGCTTCGTTGCGCACCAGAAAGTCCGCGTCCTCGCGGGTATAGATGTCGTTGGTCACCACGGCGAGGTTGTAGCGCTCGCGCAGCGCCAGACACAGGGCCAGGGTCAACGCGGTTTTGCCGGAACCGACCGGGCCGCCGATGCCGACGCGCAGAGGTTGTGTGTTCATATGCTTCTCCAAAATAACAGGCCCTAGGAACGGAACAGGCGGCTGTACTGGCGCTCATGGGCCATGCACGCCAGGGACAGACCGAACGCGGCACTGCCGATGTGTTCGGGGTTGATTCGGGTGGCGTCCTGCTGGGCTTGTTGCAGCAGCGGCAGCAGTTCGCTGGTCAGGCGCTGGGCGGCTTGCTGGCCCAGCGGCAGGGTTTTCATCAGGACGGCGAGCTGGTTTTCCAGCCAGCTCCACAACCACGCGGCGAGGGCGTCCTGCGGAGTGATGCCCCAGGCGCGGGCCGCCAGTGCCCAACCAAGTGCCAGGTGCGGTTCGGCGCATTGATCGAGAAAGTGGCGTGCTGGCGCGTCCAGTTCAGGCAAGCCATTGAGCAGTTGCTGCAACGAATAGCCCATCTGCCGGCTCTCCAGATGCAGCTCGCGGGTTTCGCGGCTGGCGCGGTGGGTTTCGCAGATGCGCAGCAAGTCGTCCCAGTTTTCCTCGGCAGCGGCTTGGCAATGGGCGAGCAACAGCGGCGCTTCGAAGCGGGCGAGGTTGAGCAGCAATTGATCGCTGATCCAGCGGCGGGCGCTGTCCGGGTTGTTCACGCGACCGTTATCCACGGCCATTTCCAGACCTTGGGAATAGCTGTAGCCGCCAATCGGCAATTGTGGACTGGCCAGGCGCAGCAGCGCCCAGGCCGGATTCACAGGCGTACGCCGAACTGATGGAGTTTGGGCGCGTAGTTGAAGTCTTCGTCGCCGTGCCGCGAATGGTGATGGCCGCCGCCGTAGGCACCGTGTTCCGGCTGGAACGGTGCTTCAATGGCTTCGACCTGCGCGCCAAGCTGTTCAAGCATGGCTTTGAGCACGTAATCGTCGAGCAACCGCAGCCAGCCATCGCCGACTTGCAGGGCGACGTGGCGATTGCCCAAGTGATACGCGGCGCGGGTCAGTTCGAAGGCGTTGGCGCAAGTGACGTGCAGCAGTTGCTCGGGGCGGGCGCAGACACGGACGATTCGGCCGTCCTCAGCCTGTAAGCATTCGCCGTCATACAACGGCGGCTGACCGCGCTCCAAAAACAACCCGACGTCTTCATTCTCGGCACTGAAACAGCGCAAACGGCTTTTGCTCCGTGCTTCGAAGGTCAGGTGCAACTCGGCGGCCCAGACGGGTTGAGGGTCGATTCTGCGATGAATCACCAGCATCGGAAAGCTTCCAGCAGTGGACAATACTCAGGCTAGAGCAAGGGGCTTGCCAATCGGACGAGATGTAGGAAATCCCTGTCGGATCGTAGTAGATGTTTCGGAATGTTGCGGGGATTTGAGAGGTTTTGGTGCGTTAAGAATTTTTCATGCACCAATTTGCGGCGCACAAAAAAGATCGCAGCCTTCGGCAGCTCCTACCTTGATCTCTGTAGGAGCTGCCGAAGGCTGCGATCTTTTGATCTTTATTCGGTACTACCGAGCCCTTGCCAATGCTTGAGCCCGATAAAGATGAAGCGCAATTGCTGGGTGATCTTCGCTTGCGGGGTCAAATGCTCAGGCAAGGCTTCGGCCGGCGGGTCGATGATGTCCGGCAGGGTGGCAAACACCGATTTGACGATCAGATCCGCAATCACGCTCAACCCGGCCGCGTCCAGATGCTGAAGCTTGGGCATCATTGTCAGGTCGGCTGCAAGGTCGGAACTGATGTTCTCACGCAAACGGCCAATCGCCTGGCGCACCGGCAGCGAGCCGCCATATTGCTCGCGAGCGAGAAATAAAAACTGCGAACGGTTGGCGCTGACCACATCGAGAAAGATCCGCACCGACGCATCAATGATGCCGCCCATGACGAATTCGTTGTGGCGTACCAGGCGGATGGTTTCGCGGAAGGTCTGGCCGACTTCGCTGACCAGCACCAGACCGAGTTCGTCCATGTCGGCAAAATGCCGATAGAAACCGGTGGGCACGATGCCGGCGGTTTTCGTCACTTCGCGCAGGCTGAGGCTGCCGAATCCTCGGCCGCTTTCCATCAAGTGGCGGGCAGCATCCATCAGGGCGTTGCGGGTCTGTTGTTTCTGTTCGGCGCGGGGCAGCATCGCAAGGTGTTTTCTTCGGCAGGACAAGCGCAGCACTCTAGCAAATCGGCTTTAACGGCGTCGAACGGCAGCGGGGGGATGCAGCGGGGAAATAGCGACTTATTAATAGCAGCGGCTGAAAAGTCAAAAGCCCAATCCGGGGATTGGGCTTTTTTTCAGGGCCGCCATGGGCTTAGCTCAAAGCGCTGTTGCGTTCGATGACACGGTCACCACCACCTTCGGCGAGGGTTTGGCCTTGTGGAGTGCGGTCGCTGCCATCGGAAGCGAGGGTCTGACCTTGTGGAGTGCGGTCGCTGCCATCGGAGGCAAGGGTCTGACCTTGAGGAGTGCGATCGGAACCGTCTTGAACCAGGCCTTTCTCTTCCAGACGATCACGGCCACCTTCAGCTACAAATTGACCTTGTGGGGTTTTGTCGTAGCCATCCTGTACCAGACCTTTTTCTTCGAGACGGTTACGGCCGTTTTCAGCAAGGGTCTGACCTTGTGGAGTGCGGTCACTACCATCAGCAGCGACGGTCTGGCTGAACACTGAGTGGTTCGATTTTACTTGTGGAGTAGCCTGGTCAGCAGCGGGCAGTGCAAAAGCAGTGCTGGCAAGCATCGATAGGGTAAGGCTGAGCAGTAATTGGCGTTTCATGATGGGTTGCTCCTTGGGAGGGCGATAAAGTGGGTACGAGGGCAATGCTACTCTCGATAAGTCGATATAAAAGTTCATAAACGCAATGGTAATAATCAACAGAATTGATTGTTCTGCGGAGAGGCTCTAGAACGGGCCTTTCAGAGGGATGCTTTTGCACCGTAGTGGGTATTTTCGACCCACTCGCGCTTCGCAAAAGTGCGGGGGCGGTAACGCTGTTCGACCGATTGGTCAGATTGCGCGCGGTTTTTTGCGTCTTAATCTGCCTTTTGATTAAACCTGCGGGCCTTTTGCCAGTCACAGATTTCATATGGGCCGCTTTGGCCCGCCGTTTCAGCTGTGCGCCGCATTTTCGGCGCGCGGTCGTGATCAGGAGCTTTGTGCATGACGCGCACTGGAAAAATCTTCAGCTGGACCTTCGCCATCCTCTTATTGCTACTGGCCGTACTGGTGCTGATCATCGTGTTCTTCGACTGGAACCGGATCAAACCACCGCTCAACGCCAAAGTCTCGGAAGAACTGCACCGACCCTTTGCCATCAACGGCAACCTCGCAGTGATCTGGCAGCGCGAGCCGGAGGAGGGCGGTTGGCGCGCCTGGGTGCCGTGGCCGCACGTGGTCGCCGAGGATTTGAGCCTGGGTAATCCGGACTGGTCGAAGAAGCCGCAGATGGTCACGCTCAAGCGCGTTGAGCTGCGCATCTCGCCGCTGGCATTGCTGGCGCAACGGGTGGTGATCCCGCGTATTGACCTGACCGAACCCAACGCCGAATTGCAGCGTCTGGCCGATGGCCGCGCCAACTGGACGTTCAAGTTCGATCCCAAGGACCCGAATGCTGAGCCGTCGAACTGGGTTGTCGACATCGGCGCCATCAAGTTCGACAAGGGCCACGTTACCCTCGATGACCAGACCCTCAAGACCAATCTCGATGTGCTGATCGATCCGCTGGGCAAACCGATTCCGTTCAGCGAAATCGTCGGTGACAAAGCAGCGAAAACTGCGCAGGACAAGGGCGGCGCACCGCAGGACTATGCCTTCGCATTAAAGGTTAAAGGTCAGTATCACGGCCAGAATCTGACCGGCCAGGGCAAGATCGGCGGCCTGTTGGCCTTGCAGGATGCGAGCAAACCGTTCCCGCTGCAGGCTCAAGCGAAAATCGGTGACACCCGCATTGAACTGGCCGGCACCCTCACCGATCCGCGCAACCTCGGCGCCCTCGACCTGCGACTGAAGCTGGCCGGTGCCAGCCTTGGCAATCTCTACCCGCTGACCGGCGTGACCCTGCCGGACACGCCACCTTACTCCACCGATGGCCACCTGATCGCCAAGCTGCATGACGAGGCTGGCGCAAAATTCACCTATGAAAAATTCAATGGCAAGATCGGCGGCAGCGACATCCATGGTGACCTGACCTACGTCGCCAGCCAGCCACGGCCAAAACTCAGCGGCGCGCTGTTGTCCAATCAACTGCTGTTCGCCGACCTCGCACCATTGATCGGTGCTGATTCGAACGACAAACAAAAGGCCCGTGGCGGTGAGAGCAAGCAACCGGCTGACAAAGTGCTGCCGGTAGAAGAGTTCAAGACTGACCGCTGGCGCGCAATGGACGCCGATGTCGAATTCACCGGTAAGCGTATCGTCCACAGTGAAAAGCTGCCATTCACCGACCTTTATACCCACCTGAAACTCAACGACGGCGAGCTCAGCCTGGAGCCGCTGCGCTTTGGCGTGGCTGGGGGCAATCTGGACGCGCAGATCCGCCTCAACGGTCGCACCGAACCGCTGGAAGGCCGGGCCAAACTGACGGCGCGCAGATTCAAGCTCAAGGAGCTGTTCCCGACTTTCGAACCGATGAAAACCAGTTTCGGCGAGCTGAACGGCGATGCGGATATCACCGGTCGTGGTAACTCGGTGGCCAAGCTGCTGGGCGGTGCGAATGGCAATCTGAAGATGCTGATCAACGACGGTGCGATCAGCCGTGAGTTGATGGAACTGGCGGGGCTTAACGTCGGTAACTATGTGATCGGCAGGATCTTTGGCGACAAGGAAGTGAAGATCAATTGCGCGGCGGCGGACTTCGACATCAAGACGGGTTTGGCGACCACGCGGCTGTTTGTCTTCGATACCGAGAACGCGATCATCTACATCGACGGCACGGCGAACATGGCCACCGAGCAATTGGATCTGACGGTGACGCCGGAATCCAAGGGCTGGCGTTTGATCTCGCTGCGTTCTCCGCTGTACGTGCGCGGCAAGTTCATCAAGCCGGACGCGGGCGTGAAAGCCGTGCCGTTGTTGCTGCGCGGGGCGGGGATGGTAGCGCTGGGTGTGATTGCCGCACCGGCGGCCGGGCTGCTGGCGCTGGTGGCACCGAGTGGTGGGGAACCCAATCAGTGTGCGCCGCTGCTGGAGCAGATGAAGGCGGGCAAGGCGCCGGTGACCGTCAAGCCAAGCAAGTAACCATTTAGCGTCTCTCCCGATCGTTCCCATGCTCTGCGTGGGAACGCCTCAACGGACGCTCCGCGTTCGGCATTAAAAAGGCACGCAGAGCGTGCCGGGCTGCGTTCCCACGCGGAGCGTGGGAACGATCATTCATCAGGTATCAGAGGTCGTTCAGGATGTCCGCCATGTCATCGGCATGCTCTTCTTCCTGCGCCAGGATGTCTTCGAAGATGCGTCGAGTGGTCGGGTCTTTCTCGCCGATGTACTGAATGATCTCGCGGTAGCTGTCGATGGCGATCCGCTCGGCCACGAGGTCTTCGTAGACCATCTCTTTCAAAGTGTTCCCCGCGACATATTGTGCGTGGGACATTTTTGACAGCAGGTCGGGGTTGAACTCCGGTTCGCCGCCCAGTTGCACAATGCGCTCGGCCAGGCGGTCGGCGTGCTCGGCTTCCTGGGTGGCGTGTTCGAGAAACTCTTCAGCGGCCACGTGGGCTTTCAGGCCGTTGGCCATGAAATAGTGGCGCTTGTAGCGCAACACGCAGACCAGTTCAGTGGCCAGCGATTCATTGAGCAAGCGCAGCACCTCTTCACGGTTGGCGCTGTAACCCTCGGTCACCGCGCCGTTCTCCACGTGTTGTCGTGCGCGCTCGCGCAGGGTTTGAACATCAGATAAATGCAGGTCGCTCATTTCAGTCTCCTGGAGGCTAATCCGATTGGCGTCACGCTCTACTGACGTGATCGCCTACCAGGTTGTGAGTCTTGAGCGATGCAAAAAGTTTTACGGGATTTTCGGCAACCTCGGCACCAACCCTGAAAGCTGCGCTTCGTCGCGCAACCACGCAAAAAATGCGCGCACCGGCGGATGCCGCTCGCGCCCCGGCACACACAACGCACTGTAGCCGGCCCCATCGACCTGAACCTCGCCCTTGTACGGCACCAGCAAACCGCTTGCGACGCTCTCCGAAACCAGAATATTGCTCGCCAGTACCAGCCCTTGCCCGGCAATCGCGGCTTGCAGGGCGTAATGCTCTTCGTCGTATTCGCGGATCGCCGGATGTTGATTCAGCCAGTTCTCGCCGGACTTGGCGCACCAGGCTTCCCAGCCGTGGGCATACAGTTTGGAGTTGTGCCAGTGCACGCTGATCAAGGTCGGTGTGCGGCGTGTGGCCAGTGCCACTTGCTCCGGCGAGCCGTACACGCCGAATGATTCATCGAACAGGCAGAGGCCATACAGATTCGGGTAGTCATCGAGGCTGTAGCGCAGCACCAGATCGACACTGGCGTCCTGATGCAGATCGATCACTTCACAATGGGTGTCGAGACGCACGTTGATGTTGGGGTGTTTCGCATAAAACCGCCCCAGTCGCGGCACCAGCCACAGCGCAGCGAACGCGGCGGTGGTCGACAGCGTCAGGCTGCTGCCGCTGCGTTGCGGGCGCAGGGTATCGACGCTTTGCGCCACTTCCAGCAAGGCGCCGTGCAGACTGCGGAACAACCGTTCACCGCCCTCGGTCAGGCGTACTTGTCGCGGCAGGCGTTCGAACAGCGCGACGCCCAGCCAGTCCTCCAGCGCTCGGATCTGATGGGAAATCGCTGTGGGCGTCACCGACAGTTCTTCAGCGGCAGCCTTGAAACTCAGCAAGCGCGAGGCGGATTCGAAGGCGCGCAGGGCGGTTAGCGGCAGCGAGGCGAACATTTGTTACTCCATGGATGAAATAAACTCATCCAGACTGATTTCTGTTCATTTGAAGAGATGCCGTGACGCGCCTCAAGCTGCAAGCCACAAGCAGGTTGATTCTAGTCCGGAGGATTTATAGATGAACAGGATTCTTGCACTTCATGCCAGCCCCCGTAGCGATCGCTCCCATTCGCGGCGCTTGGCGGAAGGTTTTCTCAGTGCCTGGCAAGTGCGCCATCCGCAGGCTCAGGTAACTCGGCGTGAAGTTGGTCGGGCGCTGATTCCGGCGGTCAACGAGGCCTTCGTCGCGGCGGCGTTTTACCCGGAACCCGAGGCGCGACCATTGTCGATGCAGGCCGATCTGGCGCTCAGCGATCAACTGGTCGGCGAGTTGTTCGACCACGACCTGCTGCTGATTTCCACGCCGATGTATAACTTCAGCGTGCCCAGTGGCCTCAAGGCCTGGGTCGATCAGATCGTGCGGCTGGGCCTGACGTTTGACCACTCGCTGGACAACGGCATTGCCCAGTACACGCCGCTGTTACAGGGCAAGAAAGCCTTGATCGTCACCAGTCGCGGCGGTTTCGGCTTCGGTCCCGGCGGTGAGCTGGAGGCTTTGAACCACGCCGATCCATGGCTGCGCACGGCGCTGGGATTTATCGGCATCAACGACGTCACGGTAGTCGCGGCCGAGGGCGAGGAGTCTGCCGAGCGCACCTTCGCGGTGTCGCTGGCCGAGGCCGAGCAGCGTTTGCTCGACCTCGCCCGGGCGTTCTAGGTGGCCTGGCTGTTCCTGCTGATCGCCGCGGGGTTTGAAGTGACCTTCGCCATGGGCATGAAGTACGCGGAAGGGTTCACCCGGCTCTGGCCGTCGATGATCACCGTGGTCGCTGCGGTCGGCGGGATTTACTTCCTGACATTGGCCATGCGTGACTTGCCGGTGAGCATCGCCTATCCGATCTGGACCGCCATCGGTTCGCTGGGCACAGTGTTTCTCGGCTTTGCCTTGCTCGGCGAGAGCCTGACGCTGGTCAAACTGCTGTCGGTAGGCTTGATTGTGGCGGGGGTGGTGGGGCTGAAGTAGGCTGCTCATCGAGTTGTCATGTTCAGGGAGGATGCTTGGCGGGCGTTTTGCACGCCTTGCATCCATTCACCGACCACAAGGATGTTTGCCCATGTCGCATGCCTCGCGTACGCGTTATCCACTGGTGCTGGTGCCGGGAATGCTCGGGTTTATCCGGCTCGTTCTCTATCCATATTGGTATGGGATCATCAAAGCGTTGCGCCGTGGTGGTGCGACGGTGATTGCCGTGCAGGTGTCGCCGTTGAATTCGACCGAGGTGCGTGGCGAGCAATTGCTGACACGGATCGAGGAGATCCTGCGCGAAACCGGCGCGGCCAAGGTCAATCTGTTCGGTCATAGCCAAGGCTCGCTGACCGCGCGTTATGCCGCGGCGAAACGCCCGGATCTGGTGGCTTCGGTGACGTCGGTCGCCGGGCCTAATCACGGTTCCGAACTGGCCGACTATCTGCAAAAGCACTACCCGGCGGACAGCGCCAAGGGCCGAATCCTTGAGGCATTGCTGCGCTTCGTCGGCTGGTTGATGGCGCTGTTGGAGACCGGCTATCACGGGCCAAAACTGCCGGTGGATATCCACGCCTCGCACCAATCGCTGACCTTTGAAGGTGTGGCGCTGTTCAATCAGCGTTATCCACAGGGCCTGCCCGAAACCTGGGGCGGGCATGGGCCGGAAGAGGTCAACGGCGTGAGGTATTACTCGTGGTCGGGGACGTTGCAGCCGGGCAAGACGGATCGTGGCGGCAATCTGTTTGACGGGACCAATCGCAGTTGCCGGTTGTTCGCCAAGACATTCGTGCGTGAACCTGGGCAATGCGATGGCATGGTCGGGCGTTACAGTTCGCACTTGGGCACAGTGATTGGCGATGACTATCCGCTGGATCATTTCGACATCGTCAACCAGTCGCTGGGGCTGGTGGGCAAGGGCGCCGATCCGGTGCGGCTGTTTGTCGAGCATGCGGCGCGGCTTAAAGCAGCCGGGGTCTGACTGTGCTTTTTTGGCGAGGGGATTTATCCCCGATGGGCTGCGCAGCAGCCCCAATTATTGGATGAAGAGAGGGGCCGCTTCGCGACCCATCGGGGATAAATCCCCTCACCACAGGCCGGATCAGGCAACGCTCACTCTGCGGCTCAGCACCGTCGTCCAGCGCTCAGACAAAATCACCCCACCCAAAGTCAACAAGCCGCCGACCAGGTGATACATCGCCAGTTGTTCTTTCAACACCACCGCCGCAATCAGCGCCGTAATCAACGGCAGCAGATTGAAGAACAATGTCGTCCGGCTCGGCCCCAGGCGCTGCACCGCCTGCATCCACGCCAATGGCGCGAGCATCGACGCCAGCAGACACGCGTACAGCACCAGCGGAATATTCTGCAGGGTCAGCCCGGTTTTCGGCGAAGTGGCATACAGCGGAAACAACACCACAATCGCCACCAGCACCTGCAAGTACAGCAACACCAGCGGCGGCAAACGCAGCTGCCATTTTTTCAGCAATGTGCTGTAAATCGCGTAGGCCAGCGTGGCAATCAGCATCATCGCGTCACCCAGGTTCACCCCGTGTTGCAACAGCGCGCCGAGGCTGCCGGACGACACCACCACCAGCACGCCGGCGAACGAGAACACCGCACCAACCAGCGCACCGGCTGTCAGGCGCTGGCCGAGGCTGATGATCGCCATGGCCAGCGACATTAATGGCATCAGCGACAAGATGATGCCCATGTTGGTGGCGGTGGTCAGGGTCGCGGCGAAGTAGGCCAGGCTCTGATAGACCGCCATGCCGAGCACGCCGAGGACGAAAATCTTGCCCAGGTTCGGGCGAATTTGCGGCCAGTGCGCGATCACTTGTTTGAGCATGAACGGCGTGAACAGCAGACCCGCCAGCAGCCAGCGGTAGAAACCGATCTCGGCGGGGAAGATCGCACCGACCGCGAGTTTGTTGATCACGGTGTTGCCGGCCCAGATAAAAATCGCCAGCAGAGGAAAAGCGTATTGCATGCGTTGAAACCATTACGTTGATGAAGCGCGATTATCCCTTGTCTGGATGCAGGCCTATACTTCGAACCGGACAACCTGCCTCTGAAACCGGACAGCATGAACAGTAAACACATCGATCTGCTGGATTTCAGCGAACTGCCGTCGGCGGTGTACTTCCGCTACGCCGACTTCAACGCCCACGAATTCGCCGCGCCCCACCGTCATCCGTGGGGCACGCTGGAATACGCGGCCCATGGCGTGCTGCACATGGACGTCGACGGCAGTCGTTTCATGTCGCCGCCGCAATACGCAGTGTGGGTGCCGCCGCAGGTCGAGCACAGTTTCTACAGCCATCAACCGGTCAATTATCGTGCGGTGTGTCTCGATCCCAAGGTCTGTGCCGAATTGCCGGCGCGCGCCTGCACGTTGGCGATCAGCGACATCCTCAAGGCGATTCTCAAAGACTTCGCCGCCCGCGACGTGAAGATCCCCGAACTCGACGCGGATCAGCGTCTTGCCCAGGTGTTGGTCGATCAACTGCAACAGGCACCGGTGCATGAGTGTTATCTGCCCTATGCGAGCCATCCCGGGTTACTGGCGATCCTCGAAGCGTTGCAGGCTGAGCCTGGCAACAATCAACCGCTGGCGTACTGGGCGGCGCAGGTGCATGTCAGCGAGCGCACGCTGGCGCGGCAGTTTGTTCGCGAACTGGGGATGAGTTTTGGCGAGTGGCGACAGCGCCTGCGCTATCTCGCCGCGATCGAAGCGCTGGAAACTTCGCGCAGTGTGCAGGAGATCGCTTTCGACCTGGGTTACAGCAGCGGCTCGGCTTTTATCGCCATGTTTGCCCGTCAGGCCGGTTGCACGCCGGAGCAGTACCGCCGCAGCCACCTGGAAGGCAGGAAGGTGTAACAAGATTTGGCTACACTGCCGAAGAGGCCGCCTCCATCGAAGCGGCGACAAGGAGAAAACTCCATGAAGATGTTGCGTGTCCCTTTGTTGATGATTGGTTTGCTCCTGTGTTCCCAAGGTTTCGCCGCCACGGCGCAACAGAACAAAATGACCACCTGCAATGCCGATGCGACCGCCAAGAGTCTGAAAGGCGATGAGCGCAAAACCTTCATGAGCACCTGCCTCAAGGCAGCGCCGGCAGCCAACGACGCCAAGGCCCTGACCCCGCAGCAGGAAAAGATGAAAACGTGTAATGCCGATGCGAAAACCAAGGCGCTGGCCGGTGATGCGCGCAAGACGTTCATGAGTGAATGCCTGAAGAAAAAATAAACGGGTTCGCGTACTGCCTGAGTTTTTTGAGTCCGTCTTGAGATTCGCCCTCACCCTAACCCTCTCCCGGAGGGAGAGGGGACTGACCGCGTTGTCTCAAGACATTCGTCGACCAGAACAAAGCTGTTGATTATGGATTCAATCAGCTCTTTCAGGTCGCCGGATATCCTCAGCATCCCCCGATCAGTCCCCTCTCCCTCTGGGAGAGGGCTAGGGTGAGGGCTGCAAACACCGCATATCCCTAGTGCTCATCTCGGATCGCTGGCAGACTGCCAATCCTTTTACGCCGTTCGTTTTGAGGCTGTATGCCAACGTTTTCTGAGCGTCATGTTGTGTTCTGGGTCAGTTGCATCATTATTTTCGGCGGTTTGCTGCTGGTGCTCCCGCTGCGCTTGTTGCCCAGCCTGCTGGCGGGGTTGCTGGTGTTCGAGCTGGTCAACATGCTCACTCCGCAACTGCAACGGCTGATCGAAGGCCGGCGCGCGCGTTGGCTGGCGGTGGCGCTGCTGGGCACGCTGGTGGTCAGTGTGCTGGCGCTGATCTTCGCCGGCGCCATCAGTTTCCTCCTGCACGAAGCGGAAAATCCCGGGGCTTCCCTCGACAAATTCATGGGAGTGGTCGACCGCGCGCGCGGTCAGTTGCCGCCGTTCATCGACGCTTATCTGCCGGCCAGCGCCGCGGAATTTCGCGTAGCGATTGGCGAATGGGCGAGCAAGCACCTGGCCGACCTGCAACTGGTGGGCAAGGACGCGGCGCACATGTTCGTGACGCTGCTGATCGGCATGGTGCTCGGCGCAATCATTGCCCTGCAGCGCATACCGGACGTCACCAAACGCAAGCCACTGGCCGCCGCTTTGTTCGATCGCCTGCACCTGCTGGTGCAGGCGTTTCGTAACATCGTTTTCGCGCAGATCAAGATTTCCCTGCTCAATACCTTTTTCACCGGGATCTTTCTGGCGGTGATCCTGCCGATGTTCGGCATCCATCTGCCGCTGACCAAGACCCTGATCGTCCTGACCTTCCTGCTCGGCCTGTTGCCGGTGATCGGCAACCTGATATCGAACACGCTGATCACCATCGTCGGCCTGTCGCTGTCGATCTGGGTGGCGTTGGCGGCGTTGGGGTATCTGATCTTTATCCACAAGCTCGAATACTTTCTCAATGCGCGCATTGTCGGCGGGCAGATCAGTGCCAAGTCGTGGGAGTTGCTGCTGGCGATGCTGGTGTTCGAGGCCGCATTCGGCCTGCCGGGGGTAGTGGCGGGGCCTATTTACTATGCGTATCTGAAGAGTGAGTTGAAGCTGGGCGGTATGGTTTGATTCAGAATTTGTAGTGTTTGAGCTGGCCTCTTCGCGAGCAGGCTCGCTCCCACATGTTGAGCGCATTCCTTCAGTTGAAATGCGATCCACTGTGGGAGCGAGCCTGCTCGCGAAGGGCGCGCCGCCGATTCTGGGTCAGGCCATTGCGCCGTAACGCTTCATCGCCTCAATCGCCAGACCGCTGCCAATGCTGCCAAAGATGTTCCCTTCGACATGCCGCGCATTCGGCAACATCGCCGAAACGCTGTTGCGCAGGGCCGGGATGCCGCTGGAACCGCCGGTGAAGAACACTGTATCGACCTGAGCCACTGACACATTCGCGTCGTTCAACAACTGCGTGACGCTGCCGCGCACGCGCTCCAGCAATGCATCAATCGCCGATTCAAACAGCGCCCGCGTCAGTTCCACGCTCAACCCGGGTTCGATCCGATCCAGCGGCACATGGCGGCTGTCGGCGTGGGTCAGCTGGATCTTGGTTTCTTCCACTTCCATCGCCAGCCAGTGTCCGGCGCGTTGTTCGATCAACTTGAACAGGCGATCGATGCCGCCGGTGTCTTCGATGTCGTAGCGCATGCTGCCCAGCGCCAGGCTCGATTTCTGCGAGTACACCGAGTTGATCGTGTGCCAGGTCGCCAGGTTCATGTGGTGGCTGGTCGGCATGTAGGCGCCGCTTTTCATGCGACTGCCGTAGCCGAACAGCGGCATCAGGCCTTGCAGGCTCAGTTGTTTGTCGAAGTCGGTCCCGCCGATGTGTACGCCGCCCGTGGCGAGGATGTCGTCGTGGCGGTTTTCCACACCGCGACGCTCGGGCGAAAGGCGCACCAGCGAGAAGTCGGATGTACCACCGCCGATGTCGACGATCAGTACCAGCTCTTCCTTTTCGATGGTCGACTCGTAGTCGAATGCTGCGGCAATCGGTTCGTACTGGAACGACACGTCCTTGAAGCCGATCTTGCGTGCCACTTCCACCAAGGTGTCTTCGGCTTCCTGGTCGGCCAGCGGATCGTCATCGACGAAGAACACCGGACGCCCCAGCACCACTTGTTCGAATTCCCGACCGGCGGCAGTTTCGGCGCGGCTCTTGAGCTGGCCGATGAACAGGCCGAGCAAGTCCTTGAACGGCATTGCCGTGCCGAGAACGCTGGTGTCGTGCTTGATCAGCTTGGAGCCGAGCAGGCTCTTGAGCGAGCGCATCAGCCGGCCTTCGTAGCCTTCCAGGTATTCGTGCAGCGCCAGGCGACCGTAGACCGGGCGGCGCTCCTCGATGTTGAAAAAGACCACCGACGGCAGGGTGATCTTGTCGTCTTCCAGCGCGATCATCGTTTCCATGCCGGGGCGCAGCCAGCCGACGGTGGAGTTGGAGGTGCCGAAGTCGATGCCGCAGGCACGGGCTGGAGAGGCGTTATTCATGTCTTTCGGGTTCCGGTCAAAAAACGGCCGCGCAGTGTATGTCAGTGCGCGGCAGATTCGAAGGCCGGTCATCAGCTATTTCGCGACTAGACTGGGTTGAAACTCGCAGCTTCGCCCCAAACTTGCTGGCATGGGCCGGCAGACATACCGGCGGTCGCAAGAACCGTCGCCCACTGCCGATAAACTTCTGCTGCGCCACCCGGTCACAAGTTTGAGATCGGTCAACCCGGCATGCGCGAATCGGCGCATGCTGGCATCGGCGCGAAATCGATAACGGACGGTGATTCCTTCAATGGACTTCAAAGACTATTACAAGATACTCGGCGTGGAGCCGACAGCAGACGACAAGGCAATCAAGGCTGCCTATCGCAAGCTGGCGCGCAAATACCACCCCGATGTCAGCAAGGAAAAGGACGCCGAGGCCAAGTTCAAGGACGCCTCGGAAGCCTATGAAGCGCTGAAAAGCGCCGACAAACGTGCCGAATACGACGAGCTGCGCCGCTATGGCCAGCACGGTCAGCCGTTCCAGGGGCCACCGGGCTGGCAGAGCCGGGGCGGTTTTGGCGGCGGCGGTGGCGACACCGGCGACTTCTCGGACTTCTTCAGTTCGATCTTCGGCAATCGCGGCCCCGGTTTCGGTGGCGGTGAAGGTCGGCAACAACGCAGTGCAGGGCGCCGAGGGCAAGACGTGGAAATGGAACTGCCGATCTTCCTCGAGGAAACGCTCTCGAACGAATCGAAGAAGGTCACCTTTCAGGTGCCGCAATACAACGCCAACGGCCAGCACGTCAGCAACACCAGCAAGAGCCTGAACGTGAAGATCCCGGCGGGCGTGACCGACGGCGAGCGCATCCGCCTCAAAGGTCAGGGCGCACCCGGCGCAGGTGGCGGGGCGAATGGCGATCTGTACCTGACCATTCGTTTCGCGCCGCATCCGAAGTTCGATGTCGAAGGCGAAAACCTGATCATCACGCTGCCGTTGGCGCCGTGGGAGTTGGCGTTGGGCGCCGAAGTGGCCGTGCCGACCCTGACCGGCAAGATCAACCTCAAGGTTCCGGCCGGCAGCCAGAACGGTCAGCGCATGCGCGCCAAGGGCCATGGTCTGAAAAACAAGGCCGGCGAGCGCGGTTATCTGTTCGTGCAGCTCAAGGCCGTGATGCCGAAAGCAGCGGACGATGACGTCAAGGCGTTGTGGCAGGAACTGGCGAAAAAAGCCGCCTTCAATCCGCGAGAGAACTTCTGAACCCAGCGACGGAGTAGCCCACCATGAGCAGCCCCCTGATCGTTCAACTGGACATGGCAGAATTCTGTGAGGCGGCCGATTTGTCGGACGTCTACGTGATCGAAATCGTCGAACACGGCATCCTCGAACCTCAGGGCGCGCAGCCCAGGGAATGGCGTTTCACCGATTACGAACTGACTCTGGCCAAACGCGCCGCCAAGCTGCGGCGCGATCTGGAACTGGAATGGGAAGGCGTCGCCCTGGCGTTGAATTTGCTGGAAGAAGTGAAGGAGCTGCGGGCCGAGAACCGCATGCTGCGTCAGCGGTTGGGTCGGCTGGTGGTCGAGTAGTTGTTTCCTGCTTGGACCTTTCTGGGCAGCACCACACTGAACCGCGTACCGTCGGCCTCATTCGAGGTCACTTCAATTGTTCCGCCATGCGCGTCGACCACTTGCTTCACGATAAACAGACCCAGCCCGAGACTGGTCGAGGGCTGTCCGAGCGTTTCGTCGGCGCTGCGCACCAGCGGATCGAAGATAGTGCCAATGGCCTCTTCGGCAATCGGCGTTCCATGGTTATGCACCGAGAGGCACACCACATCGACTTGGTCGTCCAGGGTGACGGTGACTTGGCAGGTATTTGAACCGTGCTGCAAGGCATTGCCGATCAGGTTTTGCAAAAGTTGATCCAGCCGTCCGGCATCCCATGTACCTCGGGTGTCGCCGTGGGCGTTCAGCGCTACGTCGCACTCCGGATTACCTGCACAGGCCTCGGCAATGGCTGTCCGCGCCGCGTCGGCCAGATCCATCGGCGCCGGCTCGATCGGCAGCGTCTTGCCGAGTCGGCTGCGAACCAGTTCCAGCAAGTCGCTGACCATCGCCGCCATGTGTCGCGCCCCCTGTTTGATGTTGAGCGCGCAAGTCAGTGCATCGCCTTCAAGGCGGGTTTTGCGTAACAGCAATTCGGTGGACATGCTCACCGCTTGCAACGGCGCGCGCAGGTCGTGGCCGAGGATCGCGAGGAAGATATCGCGCGAATGATTGACCTGCTCGGCGTAGGCCGCCGTCGACTCGGCCAGCGCTTCGTCGATGGCCTCGTTGAAACGGATCATGTCCTGGAAATAGCTGGTTTGCGGCGAATCGAGGCTCTCGACCCAGAGACGAATCACGCAGGCACGCAGGTGACGGAACTCACTGGTCATCTGCACCAGATCGAAGCCGACGGTGTGGCGCAATTCGCCGTGACTCGCCCCGGCCTCGTCCAGGCTCGGGGTTATGTCCGGGCCTTCGCCCTTGGCTTTGGCTGCCTGCTCTTTCGAATTCTGCGGTTTTTCCATATCCCGGGCAGCAGCCAGAAGGATTGCGCTGGCGTGATCACGCAAGGCCTGGCTGTCCATATGTTCGGCGGCGGGGGTGATAGTGCTGGCGAACTCCTCCCATTCATCAACGATACGATCCACGTGTTGCCTGATGAATTCGGATAGGCGCATGGCCGGTTCCTTTCTAGAGTGTTCGGGGATATTAGCCCCTTTGTACGCCGGTAAGTACTACCGTTTAGGGGGGAGGGGGCCAAACGGGCAGAGACGTCGTTTCTATCGGTTTTCCTGCTTTTGAAATTCACTATTGAGTCTGTTTGGCGCAGCGCTATTAACAGGATTTTGAATTTTAACTTCTTGGTTAAAGTGCTTAGTCTGCTTGGGTCTGATCTGGGGAAAAGGAACTTTCCTCGTCTGACAGTTGGTAAAAAGTTACAGATTTAAATAGGCAAAGTAATAACAAGGGCAATGACGCCTTTAACTCTTCAAGGATGAAAAACATGCCATTGAAACCGCCTTCCAAAGGCACCGTTACCGTTGATGTCCATACCCGCCCCAGGCAGACCCCCGATGGACAGCCCACCTTGCCCGACGCCTCGCACCGTGTCGATTTCGGCCCCTCCGGCAGCACCCCTCCACGTACACCCGGCGAGCCCGGCAGGACAACGCTGAACATCGACGCGGATGCTACGTCATCCGCGTTACCGGTTTCAGTGCGCGAAACACCGTCCTCCTCAGGCTCTCCCGCGATGCCGGATCAACGACCCTGGGCGGATTATCTGAGCAAGGTATCGGTCCAGCTGTTGCCACCGGCCGACGCACAGGGCCTGCGCACATTCAAGGGGCGTCGTTACGTCGAGGTGTCTGACGGCGCTGTGCATGTGGGCGCGGACCCTGAAACAGGACAATGGCGGGCCAAGCTGCCGAGCGAGCGTGAGCCCTCCGGCCCCGTGCTGGTTCGGGATGCCGACAGCCGTCTGTGGCGTCCGCTGGATGAGTCCGGATTTCCCGTTCTGCGCTCAACCCGGCGCAAGAGTTCTCTCGAAACGCCGCTGTCCGACGACGAATTTGAACTGGCGATGGAGTCACTGCCGACCCGGTCGCAGGAGCCGGACGATGTGTTCGAAATGGCCTCTGAATCCATGCCGATCGAACCGTATAGCGCACAGGAACTCGCGGTCATGAGGCAGGAGGTACGTTACACATCGATGAATAATCAATTGGGTTCCTACAACCGCGCCAACAACGGCAAGTACCCGATAAGGGACAGCCTCGGCAGGCCTGCACGCATTCGTTTTCTCGAGAGTGACGTCACGATTGAACCCGAGTCGCCGCATCTGCCTGTCGAGCACTACAAGTCCAGGCAAATCAGGCCCTTTATAAGATTTGAGGGTTATGAAGCCGTCGCCAGGCTTTATGACGAAAAGCTGCAACTGCGTCAGTTCACCGAGGCGGATATGAAAGTCCCGGGCGAACGCGCCTTGATTGGTCAGTCGATGGTGGTGGCGAACCGGCGGATCGCCAAGGGTGAAGTGGTTGGCGTGTACGGCGGAACCATCCGCTCGGCCAGGTTCCTGCACCCGACCGAGCAGGTATACACAATGATCATCGGCATGGATGTGGTCTTGAGGTCAGGCCAACTGGGGCCGGGAGCGGTCGCGATTGTCGGCGATAACATCATCTCCAGAATGAACACCAACTTTATTTATGACGCCACGGGCAAGCCCGTGCGGCAGGCGCGGGACGGTTACAACGTCAAACTGATCGGGTTTAACGTCGATGTGCAATTACCGGGACACGAGGTCACCGACCTTAAACGTTATTTGCTCAATACGGCGTTTGCCACTGAAGATATTCCCGCAGGCACCGAGCTCCGATGGGACTACAACTACACCGATGAGCACATGCAAATGCTCTTTCCATAAAGTTGAAATGGCCCTTCGGCGCGGGGTGAAACGCTCTGTTCAGGGTGAATACGGGCGTGATGCCCGTATTCACGACGGAGAGCGTTAAAACAGGAAGTAGCGCTGCGCCATTGGCAAGACGTCTGCCGGTTCGCACCACAGCAACACACCGTCGGCCTTGACCTGATAGGTCTGCGGATCGACATCGATGTTCGGCAGGTAATCGTTGTGGATCAAATCGGTTTTCTGCACCTCGCGGCAACCTTTGACCACGGCGATTTTCTTCTTCAGCCCCAGCGTTTCCGGCAATCCGGCTTCCTGCGCGGCCTGACTGATAAAGGTCAGGCTGGTGGCGTGCAGCGAACCGCCGTAGCTGGCGAACATCGGGCGGTAGTGCACCGGTTGCGGTGTCGGAATCGATGCGTTGGCATCACCCATCAGGCTCGCCGCAATGGCCCCTCCCTTGAGAATCAGCGTCGGTTTCACGCCAAAAAACGCCGGGCGCCAGAGCACCAGATCCGCCCATTTCCCTACTTCGATCGAACCCACTTCATGGCTGATGCCATGAGTGATCGCCGGGTTGATCGTGTATTTGGCGATGTAGCGTTTGGCGCGGAAGTTGTCGTTGCCTGCGCCGTCCTGGGGCAGCGGGCCGCGCTGCTTTTTCATCTTGTCGGCGGTCTGCCAGGTGCGCGTGATGACTTCGCCGACGCGGCCCATGGCCTGGCTGTCGGAGCTGATCATCGAGAACGCGCCAAGGTCATGGAGGATGTCTTCAGCGGCAATCGTCTCGCGGCGGATGCGGCTCTCGGCGAATGCCACGTCTTCGGCAATGCTCGGGTCGAGGTGATGGCAGACCATCAACATGTCGAGGTGTTCGTCGATGGTGTTGCGGGTGAACGGCCGGGTCGGATTGGTCGAACTCGGCAGCACGTTGGCAAAACCGCAGGCCTTGATGATGTCTGGCGCGTGACCGCCACCGGCACCTTCGGTGTGATAGGTGTGGATGGTGCGGCCCTTGAAGGCGCCGAGGGTGGTTTCCACAAACCCCGATTCATTGAGGGTGTCGGTGTGGATCGCCACTTGTACGTCGTACTGGTCGGCCACGTTCAGGCAGTTGTCGATGCTCGCCGGGGTGGTGCCCCAGTCTTCGTGCAACTTAAGGCCGATGGCGCCGGCCTTGACCTGTTCGATCAGCGGCTCCGGCAGGCTGGCGTTGCCCTTGCCGGTGAGGCCGATGTTCATCGGGAAGGCATCGGCGGCCTGGAGCATGCGCGCCAGGTGCCATGGGCCCGAAGTGCAGGTGGTGGCGTTGGTGCCGGTGGCAGGTCCCGTGCCGCCACCGATCATGGTGGTGACGCCACTCATCAGCGCTTCTTCGATCTGCTGCGGGCAGATGAAGTGGATGTGCGTGTCGATGCCGCCGGCGGTGAGGATCATGCCTTCGCCGGCGATCACTTCGGTGCTGGCGCCGATGGCAATATTCACGTTGGGCTGCACGTCCGGGTTGCCGGCCTTGCCGATCGCGGCGATGCGCCCGTCCTTGAGGCCGACGTCGGCTTTGACGATGCCCCAGTGGTCGATGATCAGCGCATTGGTGATCAGCGTGTCGACCACTTCGGCGGCAAGCAGTTGGCTCTGGCCCTGGCCGTCGCGGATGACTTTACCGCCGCCGAATTTCACTTCTTCGCCGTAGGTGGTGAAGTCTTTTTCGACTTCGATCCACAGCTCGGTATCGGCCAGGCGCACCTTGTCGCCGACCGTGGGGCCGAACATGTCGGCGTAGGCTTGTCTGGAGATTTTCATGCTGCGTCCTTCAGGAAAATAGTGGTGAGCCGTCGACCCTCACCCTAGCCCTCTCCCGGAGGGAGAGGGGACTGATCGCGGTGTGGCGGCTATCGGTGCTCGGCTCCCTCTCCCTCGGGAGAGGGCTGGGGTGAGGGGCAGCGGTGCGCACGCAATTCAGAGATCACCCATGACCCGCCCGGCAAAACCGAACACCCGTCGATGCCCGGCGTAATCCACCAGCTCAACCTCGCGACTTTGCCCCGGCTCGAAGCGTACCGCCGTGCCGGCCGGAATATTCAGACGCATGCCACGGCTGGCCGCGCGATCAAAGGTCAGCGCGTCGTTGGTTTCAAAAAAGTGATAGTGCGAACCCACCTGGATCGGCCGGTCGCCGCTGTTGGCGACTTTCAGGCTGACGGTGCGGCGGCCGACGTTGAGTTCGATGTCGCCGGGCTGGATCTGGTATTCACCGGGAATCATCACTGGGCTCCTTGCAGAATCTTGTAGTAGAGGGCGGTCGGTCGATACGTGCCGTTCGGATCGCAGGCGTAGTCGGGGATTTCGCCGGCGCGGGTGTAACCCAAGGCTTTGTAGAAGTCTTCAGCGGGGGAGCCGGCCTCGGTATCGAGGAACAGCATGCCGCGCTTGTGCTTGGGCGCTTCCAGTTCCAGCGCATGCATCAATTGCTGGCCGAGTCCGCGACGACGGGCGTGTTCACGCACCAGCAGTTTCTGCACTTCAGCGCGATTGAGACCGTTGGCCTTCTGGCACAGCCCCAGTTGCACGCTGGCTAGCACCTGCTCGTCCTTGACCACCACCCAGAGCAATACGCTGCCCTTGTTGACGTGGTCCTGCACATCATCGAAGTAGGCGCGGGCCTGGGCGGCGTCGAGGTCGGCCATGAAGCCGACACTCGCGCCATAGCCCACCGCATCGAGCAACAGATCGATCAGGCCCTGACGATAGTGCGCAAAACTTTCAGCGTTGACGCGGCGCAGTTGGGCGGCGTTCATCGGTGTCACTCCTTGTTGGCTTCGGGCGGCTCCGCGCCAGGGTTGAGGGTCAGTTGCATGAAGGTCAGATCGAGCCAGCGGCCGAACTTGGTGCCGACTTGCGGCATCTGTCCGGTGATGATGAAACCGGCACGTTCATGCAGACGAATAGAGGCGGCGTTGCCGCTTTCGATGGCGGCCACCATCACGTGCTTGCCGCAGTTTTTTGCCCGCTCGATCAGCGCCGTCATCAGTTGCGGGCCAAGACCGTTGCCGCGTTGGTCGCTGCGTACGTAAACCGAATGCTCGACGGTGTGGCGGAAGCCGTCGAAGGGCCGCCAGTCACCGAACGAAGCGTAGCCGAGCACTGTGTTGTCGATGTCGCAGATCACCAGAATCGGATAGGCCTGCGACTGACGGGCGCTGAACCACGCCTGACGGTTGCCGAGGTCCACGGCGGATTCGTTCCAGATCGCCGTGGTGTTGAGCACGGCGTCGTTGTAGATGTCGCGGATCGCCGGCAGGTCGGCGTGCAGCGCATCGCGAATGCTGTAAGTCATGGCGCGGCCTCAGACGATCGGTTGGTGGACGGTCACCAGTTTGGTGCCGTCGGGAAACGTCGCTTCGACCTGGATCTCCGGGATCATTTCCGGGATGCCTTCCATCACTTGTTCGCGGGAAAGCAGGGTGGTGCCGAAGTGCATCAGCTCGGCCACGGTCCGGCCGTCACGGGCGCCTTCGAGCAGCGCGGCGGAGATGTAGGCCATGGCTTCCGGGTAGTTGAGCTTCACGCCGCGAGCCAGTCGGCGCTCGGCGACGAGGCCGGCGGTGAAGATCAGCAGCTTGTCTTTTTCGCGTGGGGTCAGGTCCATTGTTGGAATCCAATATCGGCAGTTAGAAATGATTGAGACGTACGCTGCCTTCGGCAGCTCCTACAGGGGAATGCATTTCAGGTGTTCCAGATTCGTGGGGGCTGGGCTTCGCGTCCTAGCAGGGCGGGTCTGAGCAATCGCCACAAATCAATCAACCAGCCCCGCGCCAACAACGCCTCACTGGCCAGACACCTGGCAATCAAAAGCCCCGGCAGCTGCGTCAGATCCCCGCGCACTTCATGCCCCAGCGAGCGGCAGCGCTCAAGCAGTTCGGCATCAATTTCGCCAGTGACCAACAGCGTCGCAAACACCGGTTGCCCATCCAGCCCGATCGGCGAATCGAGCAAACCGTCACCGCCGACAATGCGCTGGCGTTCATGCCAGAGCAATCGACCATCGCGACGAATATCCAGGTGGCTCTGAAAGTGCCCGAGGTCGAAACGCTCGCCACTGGCCGGTCGACCCAGCGCAACCACATCCCAGTAGAACAGCCGCGCATCACCCTCAAGATCGATCGAGGTGGTCAGTTCAGCCTGAGCGGCGCTGTAGACGATGGTCTCTTGCGGCAGCCACTCCAGTGTCGCCCCGGCAGCCACCTTCAAGTCGAGCTTCTGAAAAGCGGGCCCCGCCGCGCGATACCACTTGGCTGCGCCGGGGCTGGTGATCTGTGCCCAGGCGTCTTGTTCGACACGGGCGCTGATATCGAGCCGATCACCGCCGGCAATCCCGCCCGGTGGATGGACGATGATGTGCTGACAGACCTCAGGGCCCTCGGCGTACAGATGCTTTTGCACCCGCAGCGGGCCGAGGTGGCGGCGCATGACCGGGCGCGTGCAGTCGCCGAAACAGGCGTAGGCCAGCTCCAGCTCGGCGTGCCAGCTCGGGGTAAACAGGGCAGGTGAGACAGTCGAGTTCATATTTTCTAATTATCGTTAGGAAGCTACAGGTTAGATGGTTACCAGCCCACGCACACCCTCGGCCTCCATATTTTCTCCGCGACCCTGCTGGACGATCTCGCCCCGGGACATCACCAGGTATTGATCGGCCAGTTCGGCGGCGAAATCGTAGAACTGCTCGACCAGCAGAATCGCCATGTCGCCGCGAGCCGCCAGTTTCTTGATCACCGCGCCGATCTCCTTGATCACCGACGGTTGAATGCCTTCGGTGGGTTCGTCGAGGATCAGCAAGCGCGGACGGCTGGCCAGTGCGCGACCAATCGCAAGCTGTTGTTGCTGGCCACCGGACAAGTCACCGCCGCGCCGCTGCTTCATTTGCAACAGCACCGGGAACAGTTCGTAGATGAACGCAGGGACTTCCTTGGCCTCGGAGCCGGGAAAACGCGACAGGCCCATCAGCAGATTTTCTTCCACGGTCAGCCGCCCGAAAATCTCCCGGCCCTGTGGCACATAAGCGATACCGGCGTGTACCCGCTGGTGTGGCTTGAACGTGGTGATCGGTTTGCCTTCCCAATTCACTGCGCCTTCCTTGGCCGGCAACAGGCCCATCAGGCATTTGAGCAGGGTGGTCTTGCCCACGCCGTTACGGCCGAGCAGGCAGGTGACTTCGCCGACCTTCACGTCAAACGTGAGGCCGCGCAGGATGTGGCTACCGCCGTAATACTGGTGCAGCTTGTCGACTTGCAGCATTCTCAAATTCTCCTCAAGTCCCAATGTAGGAGCTGCCGAAGGCTGCGATCTTTTGATCTTGTTGTGGAAGAGCAAGATCAAAAGATCGCAGCCTCCGGCAGCTCCTACAGGGGAAAGTCAGCGGCCGAGGTAAACCTCGATCACCCGCTCGTTTTCCTGCACCTGCTCAAGCGACCCTTCGGCCAGCACGCTGCCCTGGTGCAACACCGTCACATGGTCGGCAATCGAGCCGACAAAGCCCATGTCGTGTTCCACCACCATCAGCGAATGCTTGCCTGCCAGCGACTTGAACAACTCGGCGGTGAACTCGGTTTCGGCATCGGTCATGCCCGCCACCGGTTCGTCGAGCAGCAGCAGTTGCGGGTCTTGCATCAGCAACATGCCGATTTCCAGGAACTGCTTTTGGCCGTGGGACAACAGGCCCGCCGGGCGATTGACCGAGGTGGTCAGGCGAATGGTCTCCAGCACTTCGCTGATGCGATCTTTCTGCTCACCACTCAACCGTGCCCGCAAACTGGCCCACACCGACTTGTCGGTCTTCTGCGCCAGTTCGAGGTTTTCAAACACGCTCAGTGCTTCAAACACCGTCGGTTTCTGGAACTTGCGGCCGATGCCTGCCTGGGCAATCTGCACTTCGCTCATCTGTGTCAGGTCGAGGGTTTCGCCGAACCATGCCTTGCCGTGGCTGGGGCGCGTCTTGCCGGTGATCACGTCCATCAGCGTGGTCTTGCCTGCGCCGTTGGGGCCGATGATGCAGCGCAATTCGCCGACACCGATGTACAGGTTCAGATTGTTCAACGCGCGGAAGCCGTCGAAGCTGACGCTGATGTCTTCAAGCGTGAGGATCGTGCCGTGGCGGGTATCGAGGCCCGGGCCGACGCGTTGGCCGAGGCCGATGGAATCGCGGCTGGTGCCGGCGTCCTTGTTCGGCTCGACGGGGAAGAAGGCTGGCTCCAGCATGAATTCAGCGCTTGCCGTGACTCTCATGATTCACCTCGTTTCTTCAGCAGACCGATCACGCCTTTGGGCAGGTACAGGGTCACGACGATGAACAGCGCGCCGAGGAAGAACAGCCAGTATTCGGGGAACGCCACGGTGAACCAGCTCTTCATGCCGTTGACCACACCGGCGCCGAGCAAAGGCCCGATCAGCGTGCCACGACCGCCAAGGGCGACCCACACTGCCGCTTCGATCGAGTTGGTCGGCGACATTTCGCTCGGGTTGATGATCCCCACTTGCGGCACATACAGCGCACCGGCCAAACCACACAGCACCGCGCTCAATACCCAGACGAACAGCTTGAAACCACGCGGATCGTACCCGCAGAACATCAGGCGATTTTCCGCATCGCGCAGTGCAGTCAGCACCCGGCCGAACTTGCTCTGCGCCAGACGCCAGCCGATAAACAGACTCGCCACCAGCAGCAGTACGGTCGCCAGAAACAGCACCGCGCGAGTGCCCGGTTCAGTGATGCCGAAGCCCAGAATCGTGCGGAAATTGGTAAAACCGTTATTGCCGCCGAACCCGGTTTCGTTGCGGAAAAACAGGAGCATGCCGGCGAAGGTCAGAGCCTGGGTCATGATCGAGAAATACACGCCCTTGATCCGCGAACGGAAGGCGAAGAAACCGAACACCAGCGCCAGCAAACCCGGCGCCAACACCACCAGGCACATGGCCCAGACAAAGCTGCTGGTGCCGGTCCAGTACCACGGCAATTCTGTCCACGACAGGAAGGTCATGAACGCCGGCAAGCCATCACCGGCGGCCTGACGCATCAGGTACATGCCCATCGCATAACCGCCGAGGGCGAAGAACAAGCCATGGCCGAGGGACAACAGACCGGCGTAACCCCAGACCAGATCCAGCGCCAGCGCGACGATGGCGTAGCAGAGGATTTTGCCGACCAGCGTCAGGGTATAAGCCGAGACGTGCAGCGCGCTGTCCGGCGACAACAGCGAAAGCAACGGCAATGCGATCAGTAACGCGAGAATCACCGCGCCGATGGCAATCGTGACTTTCGGGCCGGCCTTTTGCGTGGCCGTGACTAACAGAGGCTGGTTCATCAGTCGATCACCCGTCCTTTCAGTGCGAAGAGGCCTTGCGGACGTTTCTGGATAAACAGAATGATCAGCGCGAGGATCAGGATCTTGCCGAGCACCGCACCGATCTGCGGTTCAAGGATCTTGTTGGCGATACCGAGGCCGAACGCCGCGAGCACGCTGCCGGCCAACTGGCCGACACCCCCGAGCACCACCACCAGGAACGAGTCGATGATGTAGCTCTGACCCAGGTCCGGGCCGACGTTGCCAATCTGGCTCAGCGCTACACCACCGAGGCCGGCGATGCCCGAGCCAAGTCCGAAGGCGAGCATATCGACACGCCCGGTCGGCACACCGCAGCAAGCGGCCATGTTGCGGTTCTGGGTGACCGCGCGGACGTTGAGGCCCAGGCGAGTCTTGTTCAGCAGCAGCCAGGTGAGGACAACCACAAACAGCGCGAAGGCGATGATGACGATGCGGTTGTACGGCAGCACCAGATTCGGCAGCACTTGAATGCCGCCGGACAGCCACTCCGGGTTCGCCACTTCGACGTTTTGCGCACCGAACAGCAGGCGCACCAGCTGAATCAGCATCAGGCTGATGCCCCACGTCGCGAGCAATGTTTCCAATGGTCGCCCGTAGAGGTGGCGAATCACCGTGCGCTCCAGCGCCATGCCGATGGCGGCGGTGACGAAAAACGCCACCGGCAGCGCGATCAGCGGATAGAACTCGATGGCCTGCGGGGCGTAACGCTGGAACATCAGCTGCACCACATACGTCGAGTAGGCACCGAGCATCAGCATCTCGCCGTGGGCCATGTTGATCACGCCGAGCAAGCCGAAAGTGATCGCCAGCCCGAGGGCCGCCAGCAGCAGGATCGAACCGAGCGACATACCGCTGAATGCCTGACCGAGTATTTCGCCGATCAGCAGTTTGCGTTTGACCTGGGCGAGGCTGGTTTCGGCGGCCGTGCGCACGCCAGCATCGGCTTCGACGCCGGGTTCGAGCAAGCCTTCGAGGCGGGTGCGGGCCAGTGGGTCGCCGGTTTCACCGAGCAGACGCACGGCGGCCAGACGCACCGCCGGATCGGTATCGACCAATTGCAGATTGGCTAACGCCAGGCTCAGAGCGGCGTGGACACTTTCATCTTTTTCGCCAGCGAGTTGCTGGTCGAGGAATTTCAGCTGCGCGGGTTTCGCGCTTTTCTGCAATTGCTGCGCGGCAGTCAGACGGATTTTGGCGTCGGCGGCGAGCAATTGGTGGCTGGCCATGGCGGTGTCGATCAGACCCCGCAGGCGGTTGTTCAGGCGCAGGGTTTTTGGTTGGCCGTCGACGGTCAGTTCGCCTTGTTGCAGGGCGTTGATCAGTTCGATACGGGCCGGGTCGGGCTGCGCGGCCCAGGCTTCGAGCAGTTTGGCCTGCTGCACGGGATTGGCCGCGACAAAGTCTTCGGCGTCACCGGCAAAGGCAGCCATCGGCAATAGCAGTGCGATGGCCAGAAACAAGCGGTATATGGCAGTGGGCATTAGTGGTGTCCTGTTCAACCGCCCCCTCACCCTAACCCTCTCCCGGAGGGAGAGGGGACTGACCGAGGTGACTGGGCGATGTGCTGCAACTTGCAAATTCGAGTCGAACTCACGCTTTGAAAAGCACAAAGATCGGCTCCCTTTCCCCCTCGCCCCCTTGGGGGGAGAGGGCTGGGGTGAGGGGGTAGATCTCAAGCCCGCCTCAATATTTGAATTCGCCTTAGTTGCTCTTCACCGCATAATCCGGCTTCTTGTCGTTGCCCTGAATGAACGGGCTCCAAGGCTGCGCACGGATCGGCCCTTCGGTCTGCCAGACCACGTTGAACTGACCATCGGCCTGAATCTCGCCGATCATTACCGGTTTGTGCAGGTGGTGATTGGTCTTGTCCATGGTCAGGGTGTAGCCAGACGGTGCGGCGAAGGTCTGGCCGGCCAGCGCTTCGCGGACTTTGTCGACGTCGGTGGACTTGGCTTTCTCAGCTGCTTGCGCCCACATGTGGATGCCGACGTAAGTGGCTTCCATCGGGTCGTTGGTCACCGCTTTGTCGGCGCCCGGCAGATTGTGTTTCTTCGCGTAGGCTTTCCAGTCAGCGACGAATTTCTTGTTCTGCGGGTTCTCCACCGACTCGAAGTAGTTCCACGCCGCGAGGTTGCCCACTAGCGGTTTGGTGTCGATGCCGCGCAGTTCTTCTTCGCCGACCGAGAACGCCACGACCGGTACGTCAGTCGCCTTCAAACCCTGGTTGGCCAGCTCTTTATAGAACGGCACGTTGGAGTCGCCGTTGACCGTGGAGATAACGGCAGTCTTGCCGCCAGCCGAGAACTTTTTGATGTTTGCAACGATGGTTTGATAGTCGCTGTGACCGAACGGGGTGTAGACCTCTTCGATGTCCTTGTCGGCCACGCCTTTGGAGTGCAGGAACGAACGCAGGATCTTGTTGGTGGTGCGCGGGTAGACGTAGTCGGTGCCGAGCAGGAAGTAGCGCTTGGCGCTGCCGCCTTCTTCGCTCATCAGGTATTCAACCGCCGGGATCGCTTGCTGGTTCGGCGCGGCGCCGGTGTAGAACACGTTCGGCGACATCTCTTCACCTTCGTATTGCACCGGGTAGAACAGCAGACCGTTGAGTTCTTCGAAAACCGGCAGCACCGATTTGCGCGACACCGAAGTCCAGCAACCGAACACCACCGCTACCTTGTCCTGGGTCAGCAACTGCCGGCCCTTTTCGGCGAACAGCGGCCAGTTCGACGCCGGGTCGACCACCACAGGTTCAAGCATCTTGCCGTTGACGCCGCCCTTGGCGTTGATCTCGTCGATGGTCATCAGCGCCATGTCTTTGAGCGATGTTTCGGAGATCGCCATGGTGCCGGACAACGAATGCAGAATCCCGACCTTGATGGTCTCGGCGGCCTGGACGGTCCAGGTCATGCCCATCGCGGCAATGGATGCCGTGAGTGTGAAAGCCTTGATCAAACTGCGACGCTTCATTGTGCGATCTCCATGAACGTTAAAGTTTTTTATGGTTGGCAGATGCGGACGACTGAAGGGTGTTTTGCAAGGGCTGTGCCCAAGCGGGCAATGACGTGGTCTTGAGGGCAAACAGACGGGAGCCTGGACAGGCGTTGCACTAAAAACAGGCAGGACTGCCTGGTGAGTGCAGAGCGTTGCGCGCAAATGGTGCTGTCGGCGCAATGAATGGGATACAGGAATGGATACATAAACGATAAACATGTACGCCGGATGTGCGATTGCCACGGCCCACACTTATTCACTCGATATCCCGATTCCTACCACAGGATTTTTATCATGAGTGATGTGTCAGGCCGGAACGGCCGCGCCGCCAGGCCTCCCGGCCAACCGAGGCTGCAGCAATTGAGCCTCGCCTTTCTGACGGAAGAGGATGCCGCCCACTGGGTTCACAGCCGCATTCCAGATAAGCCGGACAAAGAATATGGCAGTGTGATTCTGCTTCGCCCGGATGGCAAATTTGTGGCCACTAAACCGATTCCGGGGCAGGTGACTCGCTTCGATTTCGGCACCATTATCGAAGTCGACGCCAACGGAAATTACGTCCATCCCCAAGGCTACCGATGCGTGGCAAACGTGCACTGCCATGCCGCTCTCTACGATCACATCCGGCAGGCCAATCCGACTTGGGATGAATTGCACGTGCGGCTGTTCATCAATTTTTTCTCCGGTCTCGACTTTGTGGCGGATGTGGGCGCACGGCACTTCTTTCGCAGTGCTTACCTCTCCGGCCCTGACAGAACCTTGCTCAAATACTCGCCCAGCGGCTCTCAGGAAGAGTTCAGTTACTACCTCTGGCGCAAGGCGGGTTCGCCGCCCGGCAATCCGGTAGGTACCTATGACGTCATGAGCGTCATCAATAAAGTTGCTTCGGTGGGTGAGCTGAAGGTCATTGTCTCCAACGCAGACTGGGGCTATTCCGTCGGTCGTGTACCGGCGGACTGGCAAGCCAGGCAGTCGTTTTCCCGAGGTGTGTTGAGCGAAATGCCGCTCATGACTCGCGTGTGCTATAGCGCCGAACGCGCCGTTGTTGCCGCACTTAAGTATAAGGGCGCGCAGACTTCGGGACTGCTGCTCAAAAGCCTGACAGGCAAGGAGTATCTGGCGACGCTGGCGCGGCCGTTCGGGCTCGATGCGTGGGATCCGGAAAAGTGGTTTGCTGCCGGCAGCAACGGGCAGTTGCAGTTGCCAAGAGGCTACACGCTGGAGGGTTTTTACTGCGCTTCCCGTCCGGATCCGGCGCTGTTTCCGCCCACTCAACAGTGGCTCTACGAGAACTTCTTCACGCCACAGGAGATGGCCCTCGACATCGCGAGCCTGGCCAAGGCCGAACGCCTGGCTGCCGCGGGCCAGCCGCTGTCGCTGTACTTGCAGGCCAAAGATGCCTCGATGTTGAAGTACACCTTTAGCGGTACGCGGATCGAAGCGGCGCTAAGCATTCGCAATGCTGACGGAACGGTCGACGACCCGGGCCTGCAAGCACGAATCCGTGACGGCTCTTTGCGGCCCCGCGAGTTCGTCTCGATGCTGGTTCTGATCGGGCGCCTGGATGTGTTGCGCGGCAGCGCGCTGTGGGCTCGACTGGGTAGGGTGGGCGTCGATTGGACGCCGTTTGCTAACTTTGCCTGGCCGGTGCTCAGCGCTGCGTTTTTAACAGCCGATGACGCCGTTCGATATGCTCATGAGCAGGTCGGTCAGCGGCGTGAGCGTCAGTATGCAGGTTATGTTTTCCAGCGCGACGATAAGCGCTTTGTGGTTACCGAGCCGGTTGAAGGAGGCATTGCCGGGCTCGGCCAGGGCACGCTTTATCCGGTCGATAACCAAGGGCGCTCGATTCTTCCGGACAATCATGTCGTACACGCTCGCTATGTGTCCCACGAAGCACTGTCGCAACTCGAACCCGTGGATGTGCTGTCGCGCAAGTGGACACGTCAGGATGCCGCTCTGAGCCTGCAAATGGTCAGTGTTGAGGAAATGCGTCAGATTTTTCTGGACGAGATCCCGCTGTACGTCTCCGCCGCCCAGAATGGACTTGTGCGGTTCGAGCCTTACCAGACCCTGATCGCCAGAGATGTGGCCAGACGTCTGGGCACGGAAAAACATCCGGGTACGCTGGCGCAAGCGCTCGACAGCGGAGCCGTGTTGCCCGAGGCGTTCATTCGGGAGCAGATCACGGCCGGACGGTTGACCGTACTGCTCAACAGTGAGCTATGGGGGCCGCGAGGGCAACTGACGCCTGGCTGGCACTCACCCGCCGTGCCCTGGGCATGGAAACGCCCCGAGCATGTCGCTTTCGGCGCCGTGGGTGCTTCGGCGGAGGACGCCGTGGCGTATCGATATGCCCGCGACACGCGCTTGCACGACACCGAACGGGCCTGGTTCGGCTTCATACTCAAACACATGGATCGTGAAGAGTATGTCGCCACGGAGCTGTTTCCCGTCGGCGAGCACAAAAACAATGTCTTCCAACTGCAAAGCATGTTCGCCCCGAAAAATACACCGCCCTGGTACCAGTTCCCGGATGGCTTCGACCGCCATGGTTTCTTTTACTCGCGCCAGCGTGTGAAACATCCGTTGAGCGCGACCGCGGCCTGGCTGGCGCAATACTTCATCCCGCCAGAAGATATCGCTATTGCGACTTACTATACGAATCGCCGTCCGGTGGTGGATTCGATTCGGGGCATCCCGTTGTATATGTCGACACAGGACGGCGCCTTGCTGAAGTACGAACGCAGCGACACCTCCCGCCTGTTCAAAGACGATGATCCCGATCTGACCCTGGATGCCATAAACAGGAAGCTCGCTCGGGGCACGATGCTGCCCGAGGGGTTCGTCCGGGTTGTTGCCAACAGCGGCGAACTCAGCGTTCTGCGCACGACCTTGTGTTGGGATCGTGCGGGCAAGGTCGATGCAGCCTGGAAACCCCGGATGAATCTTGAGCGCCGAATGCTCGGCCCGGTGTTTCGAAGCCCTGACGATGCGGCGGCCCACGCACGTTCGCTGATCCCCGGTACGGCGGTCAAACCCCATGGCGGTTTGATTCTGAAACGCTCCGATGGACTGTATGTGGCCACCACGCCGATCGAGGTGTCCCGCGAGGATTTCGACGTCGCTGATATCTATCCGGATAAAAAAGAGACCACGGGATTATTCCCCATCGGCTGCCTGATCATGGCGCGCTATCGGTCCCGAATCGGCAGAGGGGTATCGGTCATATTGTCGTCCGTCGAGAAACAGACCTACCTGAACATGCTTTCGGTAGACACGCTGTACACGGCATTCACCAGCGGCTCGATGAGCGCGCTCGATGAGTACATGTTGAATCCTGACGGTTCTCTGGTTTGCTACCAGTCCGGATTTCTCGATCGCATCCGCGCCGATCTGGCCAATGTGCTGACAGACTACAAAGGGTTACCTGCCGACCTCGACGGGAAAAAAATCAAGCAGTTCATCCGCAGCGGCGAATTGAAACCCAGTGCCTGGATCGACTCGCTGGCCAAGGCCGGCAATCTGCGGGTCATCGTCGGCAGTCAATTATGGGGGCTGCCTCGCCCGGTCACCCGTTGGGTACCGTTTTCCACGGATCTGCTACCTGCGACGGATTACCACAAAGCATTGAGTGCACCGCTCTGCAGTCCCGTGTTCATCCAGGCCGACGCTGCCGCCCGCTACGCTCATGAAACTCGGGTCAGCCGGGACAACCAGACGTTCTGCTTTATCCTGCGCTCCGGGGCGGACTCGTTCATCGCCAATCTTGCGGTCGAGGTACAACGCTCTTCGCTGGCGCTGGATCGGGTATTCGAGCAAGGGCGGTTGCCAAGCGGTTATACGCTGGACTCGCTGTGTATTCGCGCAGCACTGCCTCCACTGGGGGGGCGTGATGGTGACGTCCGGCAAGTGTTTATTTCGCCCAGCGACGTGCAGCAGGCCCGTGTGCGGGCCGCCACCTCCCATGGCTACAAACCGGTCTACATCTCGTGTGTCGACGGAGCGCTTTTAAAACTGGCGCTTCATTCGTTTGAACCCGGAACGTTCTACGACAAGTTCGGGCAAATCGAACTGCGCCCCAACTCGTTCGCGTCGGCGGAACAGGCCGCGGAAGATGAGCGCGATATTGCCAGGGGCGTGTTTAATTTCACTGATTATGTTTTGCGCATGGCACGCGCCGGTACGCTCGAAGTCATCGAGACCAGTCTGTACTGGTCACGCCATGGCGTAGTCGGCGATGACTGGCAGCCACGCATGGCCGACGCCTCCAGCGACGAGCAATGGCGCGCCAATCATGCCCCGGCGCTGGGGCCGGTTTTCCATCATATCGACGATGCCGCTCGCCATGCCGGCAGCCGCGCAGGTAACGACCCGGTCAGCGGCAATGGTTACGAGGGCGCGATCCTCACCCGGTTCGCGGCCAACCGGTTTGTTCCGCTCGAGCCGATTGCTTACTCCGCTTATGAGGACAATCCACTCGTACGGATATTCCGCGCCACGAACGATCCCTCGACCAACTGGCGCTATCCGGCTGCGCGCTACCCTGATGGTTATACCGTGATAGCCAGTCACCAGTTTCACTTGTCGGGCAATACAACGCTGGGTCCGGATGTTGACGAGGTGCATGCAAATTTCACATCGCCAGATCAGGTTCATGCCCATACCCACCGACTGAAGGACAAAGGTTTTGCGATCCGTGATTACTACTACTCAACCGCCCATGGCGTACTGCTCAAATACACCCCTGTCTATTCCGATGCCGAGCGGAGTCTGCTATTGACCCAACCGGTTGTATTCGAAGGGGGGCGATGGGTGAGTAAGTTGAGCCCAGGTGAATTCATTTCAAAACTCATGGAAATGGGCGAATTCAGGGTCGTGGTGGCCGGGTATTACTGGAAGCAGACCGGACGCATGGGGAGCCGTTGGCGAAGCCGCCGCCAGCAGCCAGCGGGTGCAGGCATCGTGCGGTCCAGGGACGAACTGTGATTTTCGATCTGTCGCTCAAGTGCTGAGTGTGTCGTCAGGACCCATGCGCATTCGTGAGGCGTGCACGGTCAGCGGCGGCGCATCAGGCCGATGAAGAACAGGCCACCGATGGCCGCGGTGGCGACGCCGATGGGCAGGTCTTCGGGGGCGATCATTGTGCGGGCGGCAACGTCGACCCAGATCAGAAACACACTGCCGATCAGCACGCACACCGGCAGCAAGCGCCGGTGTTCGGCGCCGACCAGACGCCGCGCAATGTGCGGCACCATCAGCCCGACAAAACCGATGGAGCCGCTGATCGACACCAGCACCCCGGTCATCAACGAAGCGATGACGAACACCCGCAGACGCACCGACCGGGCATTCAGGCCGAGGGTGACGGCGGTCTGTTCGCCGGCCATCAACGCGTTCAACGGACGCGCCATGCCCAACAGCAAGATCAACCCGAGCAACACGCTGGCCGCCGGCACCGCGAGCAACTCCCAACGCGCCAGCCCAAGTCCGCCGAGCATCCAGAACATCACCGCTGAACTGGCGCGGTGGTCGCCCATGAACAGCAGCAAATTGGCGATCGCCATCATCACGAACGACACCGCCACACCGCACAGCAGCAAGCGATCGCTGTCGAGCCGGCCATGCCGACTGGCTATCGCCAGAACCACCAGCATGCTCAGCAACGCGCCGATAAACGCCGCGATCGGCAAGGTCAACAGGCCGATGATTTCACCGACATGCAGCACCACAATCACCGCACCCAGCGTCGCCCCTGAAGTGACGCCGAGCAGATGCGGATCCGCCAGAGGATTACGCGTCACGGCTTGCAGCACCGAGCCGATCAGCGCGAGGCCGGCGCCGACCAGCGCACCGAGCAACATGCGCGGCACGCGGATCAGCCAGACGATGTGCTCTTGTCCGGCGCTCCAGTTCACTTCGCCGAAACCAAATGCCTTGTGCAGCAAAATCCGCCACACCACATCGACCGGCACCCGCGCGGGGCCGAAGCCGAGCGACACCACGCACGACACCAGCAACACGGCGCCGAGGGCAATCAGCAACAGGGCGTAGCGACGGTTGATCATTCGCCGTGGAAACCTTTGGCCAGGGTTTCAACGGCCAGCACGTTGTCGATCCCCGGCGTGGCCTGCACGTACGGGATGACGATGAAACGCTGATTCTTGATCGCGTCGATCGATTGCAGGGCTTTGTTCTTCAGCAGGAATTCAATCTTCTGCTCGGCGGTGATTTCGCTGTAGTCGACGATCACGATGACCTGCGGATTGTGTTCGACCACGGTCTCCCAGTTGACCCGCGTCCAGCTCGCTTCGACGTTCTCGAGAATGTTGCGCCCACCCGCCGCATCGATCAGCGCTTGCGGCATGCCGAGGCGGCCGGAGGTCATGGCGCGGTCTTCGCCACTGTCGTACAGGAACACGCGTGGTTTTTCTGCCGGCAGGTCTTTGCGCACTTGCGCGACTTGCGCCTGCATCTGGGCGATCAGCACATTGGCGCGATCCTGCACGTCGAAGATTTTGCCGAGGTTACGCAGGTCGTTATAGGTGTCCTCAAGCGTTGCGGCGGGGCGCTTCATCACGAACGCGCAGGACTCGGTCAGCTCATAGACGTTGATGCCCAGCGGTTGCAGGGTTTGCGGCGTGAGATCGCCGCCCACGCGCATGCCGTAATCCCACCCGGCGAAGAAGAAATCGACGTTGGCGTTGAGCAGGGTTTCCACCGACGGGTACTTCGCTGCCAACTCCGGCAGGCCATTGAGCAGCGACTGCATCTCAGGCGTCACCGATTTCCAGCCACTGACGCCGCTGTAACCGGCCATCCGCGATTTGAGGCCGAGGGCGAGCATCATCTGGGTCATGTTGATGTCATGGCTGACCGCGTGTTTTGGCGCTTCTTTAAAGGTCACTTCGCGGTTGCAGCTTTGAACGGTCAGTGGGTACTTCGTGGCCTCGGCCAACGCTTGGGCACTGCACAGCAAAAGAGCGACGCAAAGCAGGGAACGCACAGTCATGGTCGGGTTATCCAGGTGATTCGCGGGTAGCCGTGAAGAGGGTGGGAGTCGATCAACGCCTCGACGCCGAAAACGTCGCGCAGCAATTCAGTGGTGAGGACTTCTTGCGGTGTGCCGCTGGCGACGATGCGGCCGTGGTTGATCACGTACAGTCGGTCGCAGAACGCGGCGGCCAGGTTCAGGTCGTGGATGCTGGCGAGGGTGCCGATCTGCAAGCGTTTGACCAGTTGCAGCAGTTCCAACTGATAACGCGGGTCGAGGTGGTTGGTCGGCTCGTCGAGGATCAGCAGTTGTGGTTGCTGGGTCAGGGCACGGGCGAGAATCACCCGCTGCTTTTCTCCGCCTGACAGCGTGGCGAAGGCGTGGTCTTCGAAGCCTTCGAGACCGACGGATTTGAGCGCCTGGGTCGCGAGGTTTCGATCCTCAAGGGTTTCGCCGTCGAACAGACCTTTGTGCGGCGTGCGGCCCATTGCGACGACTTCTTCGACGGTCAGGCCGAAAGCGTCGGGGAACTCCTGCAAGACCACCGCGATGCGTTGCGCGCACCAGCGTGAGGATTGTTTCCACACGTTGTGGTGGTCGAGTTTGACCTCGCCGTGTTCCGGTTGGCTGAAGCGGTAGGCGCAACGCAACAGGCTGGTCTTGCCGCTGCCGTTGGGGCCGATCAGCCCGACGAACTCACCGGCGGCCACCTGCAAGGAGGCGTCACGCAGCTGGAACTGGTGATGGCAGTGGCCGTGGCCCAAGGGTGTCCAGGCGAGATCAGTGAGGGTGAGTGACGTCATAGGGCGTTCGGTGTGTTCTCGATTTCATGTTTTTTCGGTAGATCCATCCCCCCCACCCCAGCCCTCTCCCCCAGGGGGGAGAGGGGGAAAGGGAGCCGATCTTCATGCTTTTCAAGCCTGAGCTCGACTCGGTCTTTCAGGTCGGTGCCACTTGCCTAGACAACACGGTCAGTCCCCTCTCCCTCCGGGAGAGGGCTAGGGTGAGGGGCAGCATTCTTCGATCAAAAGGTGTAATCAGCGGTGACAAAAAACGACCTCGGCTCGCCAAGGATCCACTGCTGCCCGCCATTGTATTGGCTTTGCGCATACCGGCGGTCAAACAGATTGTTCACCTGCAAACCCAAGGTCGTGTTACGCAAGGCCTGCCACGACATTGTCGCATCCACCACGGTGTAACTCGGCAACTCGTTACGGTTGGCCATATCGGCGTAACGTGCATCGACATAGCGCACGCCCGCACCGGCCCTCAGGTCATCGCTAAGCGCTTTGTTCAGCCACAGATTGGCGGTGCGTCGCGGCACGTCCACCGGGCGGTTGCCGTTATACGACAGGGTTTGCCCGTTGACTACTTCCGAGAAGTCGTCGTACCTGGCCTTCACAATTGCGGCGTTGGCCTGCAGTTGCCAGGCGTTCGGCAGTTGCAGATCAAGGCTGGCTTCAAGTCCGTTGGACGATTGCTGACCGACCTGCTGCTTGAGCGTCGGGTTGCCCGGATCGTCAGTCAGCAGTTTCTTTTTGACGATGCGATACGCCGCCAGCGTGAACTCGCCACGCTGATCCCAGAACAAATGCTTCAGGCCGATTTCCGTCTGGCGGGCGGTCGATAGATCGTATTGCTGCTGGCTCGGGCTCAGAGAGATCAAGCCGCCGATGCCATCAGTGCTGGTTGCCACTTGGCCGTAGAACGACGTCTCGGGCGTCAGCGCAAACACCAGACCGGCCTTCCAGTTGTTGCCGGTCAGGGTCTGGTCGCTCTGGCTGCCATCGGTCAAGTCGTTACGATCGACATGCACATAATCGCGACGCACGCCGGTCACCAACGACCAGCGCTCGCTCAACTGCGTGCGGTTTTCGGCGAACGCCGACATCTGTCTGGTGGTGCTGTCGAACTGATCGCTGTACGGATCGGCACTCTCGAAATACCCGCTTTGTGGGTGATGCAGATCCAATGGCTGACCGTTCGGCAGCACATCGTTGAACGGCGAGTTGCTGTCGAGCTGGAAGCGGATGCGGTTTTTATCGACGCCGGTGACGGTCTGGCTGTCGAGGCCGAACAGCGAGTGCTTGAAGGTGAACGTCTGACGATCACCAACCTGTTCCTGCTTGTGGCCGATGCCGAAGTAACCGCTGCGACTCAGTTGCTGACTGCCCGCGTCGAAGTTGAAGTTCTCGGCGTTCTGCCAGCGGCGCTGGGCCTTGAGGTAGTAGAGCTCGTTGCTGGCGCTGACGGCATCGTTGATCTGCCAGTCGCTGGTCAGGCGCGTCCATTGATCGTTGTAGTGCTGCTTGTCGTCACGCACGTTGTAGTTTTTGTTGCGCAGGCTTTCCTTGAAGTGGCCGTTGATCAGCGGCGTGCCGAAGTAATTCTGCGGGCGCTGGTCGCCGTAGTCGTGGGCGAGGGTAAACGCCAGATCATCAGTGGCCTGCCATTGCAGGGCAGCGCTGATGAAGTCACTGGACGAATCGCCGCGATCGATCCAGCCGTTGCTGCGCAGACGATTGAGATTGAGGCGATAGCTCAGGGTATCGCTCAGCGAACCGCCGCTGTCGAAGGCCTGTTGCTGAGTGTCGTAGGAGCCATAGCCGACGCGCGCGTGGTTTTCGATTTCACCTTCGAACGGCTTCTTCGGGATCACGTTGACCACCGCGCCGGTCGCGCCTTCGCCGTACAGCACCGAGGCCGGGCCGCGCAGCACATCGACGCGCTGTACCGACCAGGTGTCGACCGGAAAGGTCACTGTGCCCATGCCGCTGTACAGGCGATTGCCGTCATACAACTGCATCACTGAACTCTGCCCGGTAAAACCCCGGGCCTGCAACGAGGTGCCGCCATCGCCCGGCGTACCGGTGCGGCTGATGCCTGTGCTGCGCGACACCGCGTCCTGCACGCTGCGATCACCCCGGGCGCGGACTTGCTCGCCGATGAGGCTTTCGACACTGGCTGGGGTTTCCATCGCAGTGAGGTTCAGGCGTGAACCGGCAGTGGTCGGGGTGGTGAGGCTGACGGTTTCGTAGTCCTGCGCCTGCGCGGTGATGGTGCCGGTGGGCAGCGTCAGAGCTTGGCTATCGGCCTGGGCGCTGTTCATCACGAACAGGCAGAGGCTGGACAAGAGGTACTTGTTCATCGGGGGTGGTGAATCACTTCTTCAAAAGAATGCCCGCCGCTTTTGGCCGCGGGCAGAATGGCGAATTAGAGTTATGCAGTAACACTAAAGTTTGCCGGCTTATAAGTCCCGGCATTCTATAGACCAGCCTGAAATGCGCATCTCGCATTACTCATGATCAACTTGAGCGCAATCGATGGGGGAGTGCGAGCGCGAATATTTTGTTCATGCAGATAATCTCATTATCGAGTCATCCAAATTACCAGACAGTCTAAAAAACCGTCATTTATAACAGTGTCCGAGACCGGGTGTTCAACGATAGGCTGTCTCTGCAAAGTTAGGCTTTGCTCACAAACGAAGGAGTTGTGCCATGAACACGATAGGCCCTGGAATCGGCGTTGCCGTAATTTGTTCGTTGTTTGTTTTTCCATTAAGTGCGATGGCTGGCTACACCTTTCCGACTTGCCAACAGGCGTGGATAGATGCACCGGCACGTGAGTCATGTAAGTCAATAAGTACTGGTTCGAAGATTATCCCTGAAGCGGCGGAATCCAAGTCAGTTGCTCGTAATTGCGACATCAAAGTCATGTGTAAACAAAAGAACGGGGTTTACGCTCCTCAAGATGACGTCACGGTTGACGTTACCCAAGTGCCCATTCTCAACAACTGCAATGGACACTTGAAGGTGGGAGATTGCCAATAGATGAAGGCGCGGGTGATGTAAATCACCCGCGCACGTTCGATCAATGCGTCAAATCCGCAGCCTGCTGACTGAGTCGAGCCAGGAAGAGCTTGTCCAGCAACCAGACCACCACCAGCGAAGCCCCCACCAGCGGAAAGATCACCGCCAGCGCGAGCATGATCACCACCCCGGTTTTCCACTTCGGCAAATCATGACGCAGCGGCGGCACACCGAATTTGCCCTGTGGTCGGCGCTTCCACCAGATCACTACGCCGCTGACGGCGCTGAGCAGGATCATCAGGCAGATCAGCAGCACGACGATCTGGTTGAAGGTGCCGAACATCTTGCCTTCATGGAGCATCACGCCGATTTCCGTGGCGCGGGCCACTGTGCCGTACTGCTCGAAGCGCACATCGGCGAGGACTTTGCCGGTGTATTGATCGACGTGCAGGGTCGCGTCGTTGCGCGGGTCATCGGCGAACACGGCGATGGTGAAAACGCCGGTGGCGGTGGTCGGCAGGGTGATGCTGTAGCCCGGTTCGACCTTGCGTTCAGTGGCGATGTTCTGCACGTCTTGCAGGCTGATGGTTGGCGAGGCTGGGCCTGCATTTGCGCTGCCATGGGCCATGTGTTCGGCATGGTCGCCGGACATCGGCATCGGCGTGTTTTCCATCGCCCAAGGCACGGTCTGGCGAGTGGCGCTGTTGAGGCTGCGGGCCTCGACGTCGGAGGTCGGCACGTTGTCCCACATCGCCGCCGGGAACACGTTCCACACCTGGGCGTATTGCTTGCCCCAGAAGCCGGTCCAGGTCATGCCGCTGAGCAGCATCACCAGCAACAGTGTCGCCCCCCAGAACCCGGTGACGGCGTGCAGATCGCGCCACAACACGCGCCCGCGACTGTTCAGACGCGGCCACAGAATCCCCGCCGCCTGGCCGCGCGGCCACCAGAGGAAAAGCCCCGACACCACCAGCACCACGCCCCAGCCAGCGGCCATTTCGATCAGCCGGTCACCGACCGTGCCGATCATCAATTCGCCGTGAATCGCTCGGGCGATAGCTTGCAGATTCTGCTTGGCATCCTGCTCGCCGAGGACGTCGCCGTGGTACGGATCAATGAACACGTTGAGTTCGTCGCCGGCGTTCTTCACGACAAATTGCGCGCTGCGTTCGGCATTTACCGGCGGCAGGTACTGAGTGATCTGGCCTTGTGGATAAGCACTTTTCACCCGTTGCAGCAGGTCATCGGCCGGCACCGTGTGATGCCCGACTGGGACGTTGAGCAGGCTGCTGTACATCAGCGAATCGAGCTGCGGTTTGAACAGATAGATGATGCCGGTCAGCGACAGCATCACCATGAAGGGCGCGACGAACAATCCGGCATAAAAATGCCAACGCCAGGCCAGGTTGTAGAAATTCGGTTTGGGCTTTTGCATCACGTTTGCTCCGCTTGGCGAATCGTTTTTTAGATCAAAAGATCGCAGCCTCCGGCAGCTCCTACAGGTTGAACGCGCTCCTAAGTAGGAGCTGGCGCAGCCTGCGATCTTTTGACTTTTCTTGTTAGAAACTCATGTCCACTTTGGTCCAGAGCGTGCGCCCCGGTTCATTGATGGCTTGCGGGTCATTGGCCGGGTAGCCGAAACCGGCGTTGCCCGCCAGGTTCAGGTGTTCGGCGTAAGCTTTGCCGAACAGGTTGTCGACGCCGCTGCTGACCTTCCAGTGCTTGTTGATCCGGTAGGCACCGTTGAGCGAGAACACGCCAAAGCCCGAACTCTTGTCGTAATCCTTGCCGACCACGTTGCCCTTGTTCTGATCGATACGGTTTTGCCTGGCCACCACCCTCCACAGTGCGCCGGCACTCCAGTTGTCTTCGCTGTAGGTCAGGCCGAAACGTGCATCCAGCGGCGGCATCTGCGGCAGCGCTTTACCGTCGCTGCTGTTCTTGCCCCAGGCGTAGGCCAGGGTTGCGTCGGCTTTCCAGTGGTCGGTGAGGTTGTAAGCGGCACCGAGTTCACCGCCCATGATTCGCGCGTCGATGTTTTCGGCGCGCGAAGTGCTCATGCCCATCATCGCGGGGGTGTAATCGAACAGGATGTAATCGCGCACCACGCCGATGTAGCCCGAGGCCCAGGCTTCGAGGTCGGCGCTCTTGTAGTTCACGCCGAAGTCGAGCTGAGTGGTCTTTTCCGGTTTGATCGAATCGAATGCATTGACCGAACCGGCAGGTCCCGACTTGGGCGAAAACAGCTCCCAGTAATCCGGGAAGCGTTGCGCGTGACCGAGGCCGGCGTAGAGCGTGGTCGGGCTGTCGGACAGGTCATGCTCATAACGCACGAAGCCGCTGGGCAATGTGTCAACGCGAGTGTCGTCGGCGGTCGGGTTCGGCCGGGACATCATTCCCGAACTGGTGGTCTGCCGGTAATCCTTGGCTGAAGCGCGGTCGATTCGGGCGCCGGTGATGAGCCGATCACGGTCGGCGGCGTACCAAGTCATCTCGCTGAACACGCCGTAGTTATGGAAATCGGCGTCCTTGTTGCGCGGCACGTTCTTGTAGGTGTCGATGCCCATCGCTTTGCGCTGGCGATGCTCGTTGGTCTGCGCGTCGAGGCCGGTGATCAACTGGATGTCGGCCCAGCGCCAGGTGGCTTTTATCCGCGCGCCGAGAGTGCGGCGGTCGACGTTCGACGCCATGGGCCCGGCCATCATCCCGGTGCCGGACGGCGTGCGCAGGGTGTAGTTGTCCATGACGTGGTCGGCGTAGTTGTAGTAGACCTGCGCCTCCAGTTTCTCCAGCACGTCAGTGATGTTGGACTTTTCGAAACGCAGACCGAGGCTTTCGCGCAGGAACTGCGAGCCGTCCATGCCGCGTCCGGCGTAGCGGGCTTCGCCGTCGCCCTTGCCGGCGGTCAACTCGATCAGGGTGTCGGCGTCCGGGGTCCAGCCGAGCGCCACGTCGCCGTTCCACTTGTCGTAGCGCGAGGCGACGATATCGTTATTGCCGTCGCGATAATCGTCGGAGTGCGCGGTGTTGCCGATCACTCGCACGTAGCCCAATGGCCCGCCAGCTGCGGCGTCGACGACTTTGTCGAAGCGGCCGTGGGAGGCGGCCAGAATGCTCGCGTTCACCCGCGTGCCGAGTTCACCGAAATTCTCCGGCTCACGGTCGAACAGAATCGTGCCGGCCGATGCGCCGGGGCCATAAAGCACGGTTTGCGGGCCTTTGATTACGGTGAGTTTGTCGTAGGTTTCCGGCGAGATGTACGAAGTCGGCGCGTCCATTCGACCGGGGCAGGCGCCGAGCATCATGCTGCCGTTGGTGAGGATATTCAGCCGCGAACCGAACATGCCGCGCAGCACCGGATCGCCATTGGTGCCGCCATTGCGCACCAGCGCGAACCCCGGAATGGTCTTCAGATAATCGCCGCCATCACTGGCTGGCACCGGTTGGCGCGGGTCCTTGGGGTTGGTGACGATGGTCAGCGGCGAACTCGGCGCGATGGCGGTGATCACCGTCGGGCTCAGTTCATCCGCGTGTGCGGCGTGGTCATCGGCCAGCACCAGCGGGGACAGCAGGACGCCGCAAAGGACGGCGATAGCGTGCCTGAAACGAATGCGCGATTCGTTCAAAGCGAAGGTCGCCCGGGTAGAACCCAGACGTGGAACAGCAGAAAACCTGGACATGACAATTTCCATCAAACAGTCGTAAACGACACGGTCGGCAGCCTGAAGCTGTCTTCTCAACCGTGTGTAATCAGCGGTGGGTGATTACGCTGCGATGGGCGGGGCGCGCGTGCGGGCGCCGGGGAAGAAGGTTTGCCGGGCATGGCCCAGGCGTGGGGAAGGCGAGGTGAAGGTGTTGGCGTGGGCGATGCTGAATGCGGCGAACGTGCCGCCGCCGGTCAGTGCCGGGCAATTGAACAGCAGGCTGCAATAGCCGCACTTTTCCCACAGCGCGTGGTGCGAGGATTGCGGCGGGCAGTGTTCGACGGAGGGTTTGGCGTCATGCGCGGTGTGATCCATACCGGGCATGTCCATCGACATGTCCATGCTCATCGGCATGGAGGTCGAGGCGTGCTGATCCATCGGCATCGACTGAGAAATCAGTGGGCCGATGAAGATCATCAACATGGCGAACAGGGCGATCCAGCTACCGTGCTCACGGTTGCTGCGGATAGACCTGGCGCTGGACGGGCGCATGATTGCGGTCAGCCGAAAGGCTTACTGAGCGTGCGCGTGGGCTTGTGTGGTTTCCGGCGGCCTCTTCTGCACGGCCACTTCGACGGTGACGTCACCGGCCTTCTCGAAATGCATCGTCAGCGGGAAGCTTTTGCCGTCGCTGAGCAGGCTGCGATCCGTCGGGTTGAGCAGCATCACGTGATAGGCCATCGGCGCGAAAGTGACATTGCCGCCCGCCGGGATTTCCACGCTCGGCACTTGCTGCATCTTCATCAGATCGCCCTGCATTACATGCTCGTGCAATTGCGCCTCGGGGGCGATTGGCGAGTCGACGCTGAGCAAGCGGTCGGCGTTTTTGCCGGCGTTGTGAATGATGAAGTAAGCGGCAACGGTCGGCGCATTCGGTGGCAGTTCCTGCGACCACGGGTGAGCGATTTCCAGCTCGCCGGCCTTGTATTCGTGGGCATGGGCGAAGCACGCAGGCAGCAACAGCGCAGCGATGACGAAGAGTTTGTTCAACATGGCAGTTCTCCAGAACGATTTGAAACGCAGGTCAATTGCGCGAACAAATCAAACCAGAGGGGAAGCGCGGGGATTAAGGCTCGGCCATTGCTGGCGCGGTGTGGGTGTTTGCAGTGAGGCGGGCGCCACGCTGCGATTGCTCTCAAAGCGGGCGAAATACAGCTGCGGCGTATGTCCCGGCAGCGCCACCAAAGGCGCTGAACCCGAGCAGCACCAGCAATGCTGCATGTTGGAGTGGTTGTCGTTGGACGGGGCTTTCTGCTCCGTGGTGCCGATGTTGATCGCCACCATCTTCGTCCCGCTGCCGGTGCAGAAACTGCTCCACAGCAATTGCTCGGCCGGTGAATTGGCCGCTTTCGCCATCGCTCCCGTCATCGGCATGGCGAGCATGTTGAACAGCACTGCAAAGCAGGCGATCCAGGCAAGTGCGAGCCGGTGTCGGTTCATGGGACAGATCCGTTGGGTGGGCGATCAGGCGCGGCTATTTAGCCTGATCAGGGCCGATAAGTAAAAAAGCGTCGTGCGGTTTGGTGTCGCAGATCAATCAAATTGCCACGGCATGTAACTTCAGACCCAGTGCTTTCATGACTTTCATAATAGTTGCGAATTCAGGATTGCCAGTGCTGCTTAGAGCTTTATAAAGGCTTTCCCGGCCCAGGCCGGCATCACGAGCCACTTGGGTCATGCCTTGGGCTCGGGCAATGTCATTGAGTGCGGCACGGATCAGGACTCCATCCCCTTCATCATCGTCAAAACAAGCGTCCAGATATGCCGCCATGTCCTCGGGAGTTTTGAGGTACTCGGCGGCGTCAAAACGGGCGAATTCTTCGGTCATGATTTACTCCTCATTTCCGATGTTATGTGCCATCTGCACGGCGCGTTTGATATCTCTCTTTTGTGTCGATTTGTCGCCCCCGATCAGCAGCAGATAAATCACTTCGCCTCTACGTGTGAAGTACATCCTGTAACCAGAGCCGTAATGAACACGCATTCCTTGGGATACAAGCTGGCAAGCCGCTTTTCTTGGCTGTCTGCTTGTCGGGATTAAAGGAACCGAAGTATTGGAGTGAGGGTGTAGTGAAGAACAGTCGTCTGCGTCCTCAAAATTTGCAGGCAAATTCGCAGATAAATTCGAAGTTATGAAAAATCTGACATCGTCAGGGCTTTAAGGGCTTCAGACGCTGATCCAAACTCCCGATCAACCCCCGGCAACACCGGTCGCTTCAACACCATCACTGGCACCCCGCGCTCGCGCGCCACTTCCAGCTTCGGTTCGGTCGCGGTGCTGCCGCTGTTCTTGCTGATCAGCACATCGATCTGCCGCCGCTCGAACAACGCGCGTTCATCTTCCAGCAGGAACGGCCCGCGAGCGGCGATGACTTCGCAACGTTCGTTGCCGGGATAAACGTCGAGGGCGCGCAGCGTCCAGAATTGATCCGCAGGGATTTCGTCGAGGTTTTGCAGTGGCTCGCGGCCCAAGGTGAACAAGGGGCGGTGGAACGGTTTGAGGGCAGTCATCAACTCAGCCCAGTCGCTGACTTCGCGCCAGTCATCACCCGGTAGCGGCTGCCACGCAGGGCGGCGCAAGGCCCAGCAGGGGATGCCGGCCAGTTGCGCGGCGTTGGCGGCGTTGTGGCTGATTTGCGCGGCGTAGGGATGGGTGGCGTCGAACAGCAGGTCGATGCCTTCGTCACGGATGAATTGCGCCAGACCTTCGGCACCACCGTAACCACCGACGCGCACCTGACAAGTCAGATCCGTTGGCACCCGACCCACCCCGGCCAGACTGTAAATGTGCTCAGGCCCCAGCTTGCGGGCGATGGCCAGCGCTTCAGTCACGCCGCCCAGCAGCAAAATCCGCTTCATGCAAAACCTCCGGCGTGGCCGACAATGCCGCCCTGACGATCAATCGCAAACACTTCGACCTGCACCTGTGCCGGCACCACGCTGCGGGCGAATTCCAGCGCGTGGCGACAGACCTCATCCCCCAATGCGATCCCCGCCGCACTGGCCATGGCCAACGCTTGCTGACTGGTGTTCGCCTCTCGGATTCCCTGCTGCAAAATCTCATCCGCGCCAATCGCCGCCGCCCATTCCGCCAGTTGCGGCAAGTCGATGCTGGAATGGCGCGAGTGCAGATCCATGTGCCCGGCCGCCAGTTTACTGATCTTGCCGAAACCGCCACACAAACTGAGTTTATCCACAGGCACTTTGCGCAGATGCTTGAGCACCGCGCCGACGAAGTCACCCATTTCGATCAAGGCGATCTCCGGCAGGTCGTAAACCCGGCGCATGGTGTCTTCGCTGGCGTTGCCGGTGCAGGCGGCGATGTGCAGGTAACCGTTGGTCTTGGCAACGTCGATGCCCTGATGAATCGAGGCGATGTAGGCCGCGCAGGAAAACGGCCGGACGATGCCGCTGGTGCCGAGGATCGACAGGCCGCCGAGAATGCCCAGGCGCGGGTTCATGGTTTTCATTGCCAGGACTTCGCCGCCCTCGACGTTGACCGTGACGTCGAAGCCGCCGGTATAACCGGTCTCGGCGGCGAGCAGGCTCAGGTGATCGCTGATCATCTTGCGTGGCACCGGATTGATCGCCGGTTCGCCGACGCCCAGCACCAGTCCGGGTCGGGTCACGGTGCCAACGCCTGCGCCGGCATTGAAACGAACGCCCGGCTCGGCCATCAATCGCACCCGCGAATACAGCAGTGCGCCGTGGGTCACGTCCGGATCGTCGCCGGCGTCCTTGATCGTTCCGGCTTCGGCACCGTCGTCGGTCAAGCGGCAGAACTCCAGACGCATCTGCACCTGTTTGCCTTTGGGCAAGACGATCTGCACCGCGTCGGCCGAGATGCCGCCGAGCAACAGGCGAGCAGCGGCGAGGCTGGTAGCGGTGGCGCAGCTGCCGGTGGTCAGGCCGCTGCGCAGGGGCGCGGGTTGTTCGGCGGTTTCGTCACGCATCAAGAGGTTTGACCAGATCGAGCAGAGTGATTGGCAACGCCTGACGCCAGGTGTCGAACTCGCCCAGCGGTTGCGCCTGAGCGATATGGATGCGCGTCAGTTCGCCGCCGTAGCGCTCCCGCCAGTTCATCAGGGTGATTTCGCTTTGCAGAGTTACGGCGTTGGCGACCAGTCGGCCGCCGGGTTTGAGTTGCTCCCAGCAGGTCTCGAAGACGCCCTCGCGGGTCACACCGCCGCCGATGAAAATCGCGTCCGGGCGCTCCAGCCCTGCGAGTGCCTGCGGCGCGCGCCCACGGATCAATTGCAGCCCGGGCACGCCCAGCGCATCGCGGTTGTGCTCGATCAATTGTTGGCGGCCGTCATCGGCTTCGACGGCCAATGCGCGGCAACTCGGATGCGCGCGCATCCATTCGATGCTGATCGAGCCGCTACCAGCGCCTACGTCCCATAGCAGTTCGCCGGGTGTCGGGGCGAGGCGCGCGAGAGTGATGGCGCGCACATCGCGTTTGGTCAGTTGGCCGTCATGTTGGAAAGCCGAGTCGGGAAGGCCCGCGAGGCGTGACAAACGTGGAGCATTGGCATCGGCCAGGCATTCGATTGCGACCACGTTGAGGTCGGCAATCGGCGCGTCGTTCCATTCATTGGCCGTGGCGTCGACACGTCGCTCGGCGTCGCCGCCCAAATGTTCCAGAACGCTCATCCGGCTCGAACCAAAGCCGCGCTCGCGTAGCAATTGCGCGACTGCCGCCGGACTTTGTCCGTCATTGCTCAGCAGCAGCAGGCGCACGCCACTGAACAGCTGCGCATTGAGGGCTGCCAGCGGCCGGGCCACTAGCGACAGTGTCACTACTTCCTGCAACGGCCAGCCGAGACGGGCGGCCGCCAGCGCGCAGGAGGACGGCGCGGGCAGGATCAGCATCTCGTTTGCCGGCAGCTGCCGCGCGAGGCTGGCGCCGACGCCGTAGAACATCGGATCACCGCTGGCCAGCACGCACACCGCTGCGCCGCGTTGTTGCAGCACTGGCGCAAGGGAAAACGGGCTCGGCCACAACTCACGCTCGCCGCGAATGCACACCGGCAGCAAATCCAGTTGCCGCTGGCCGCCGACGATCCGCGAGGCGCCCATCAGGGCGCGCCGGGCGTTTTTGCCCAGGCCCTTGAAGCCGTCTTCACCGATTCCCACTACCGTCAGCCAGGGTGACATCTATATTCCTCTAAACATGCCGTTCCGACGGGCAGACTTTTCATGCCGCCGGACAAAGCAGGCATAATACCGCGCCTTCGCCCGCGAAGCGCCTTTCCCACGCAGCCGGTCAGCCCCTTGAACGAACGCCCGATGTCTACCGCCTTACGCCCCTCGGCCTGCCCGGGGTTGCTGCGTATCGTCCAGGCATTGGACGGCGGCATCTGCCGGATCAAACTCAACGGCGGCTCGATCAGCGCCGATCAGGCTGACGCGGTGGCCAATGCCGCCGAACAGTTCGCCGGCGGCGTGATTGAGGCGACCAACCGCGCCAACCTGCAGATTCGTGGCATCGCTCAGCAATCCGCTGCACTGATCGACAGTCTGCTGTCCGCTGGCCTCGGCCCGCGAACGGCGGCGGGCGACGATGTGCGCAACCTGATGCTCAGCCCGGCCGCCGGGATCGACCGGCAGATGCGCTTAGACACTCGCGCGCTCGCCGAACAGATCCTCGACACCCTGCAAAGCCATCCACGTTTCCATGAATTGAGCGCCAAGTTCGCCGTGCAACTGGATGGCGGTGAAGCGCTGGCGATGCTCGAACATCCGCATGACTTGTGGTTATCCGCGTTCGAGCACGACGGTGAAACGCTGCTGGCATTCGGTCTCGCGGGTTGCCCGACGGATCGCGAGGTTGGCGCCGTGGCCCTGGAAAGCGGCCATGCGCTGGTGGTCGCGGTATTGGAGTTGTTCCTCGAACTGGCGCGACCCGAGCAGACGCGGATGCGCCATCTGCTCGACGAACTGCCGATGCTGGCGTTTCTTGAACAGCTCAGGACGCGCCTGCCGATCAAAGCGGTTAGCGCTTGGCAACGCATGTCAGTGGCGGACGATCTGCAAATCGGCGCACATGTGCAGAACACAGCCAACTTCGTCTACATCGGCGCGGTGCCGCCACTCGGTCGCCTCGACCCGGGCATGCTGCGCGGCGCCGCGCAACTGGCCCGCCGGTTCGGCGATGGCAGCCTGCGTTTCACGCCGTGGCAAAGTCTGCTGCTGCCCAACGTGAGCGCAAGCGATGCCGCGCAAGTGCTCGCAGGGCTCAAGCAACTGAACCTGCTGACCGACGCTTGTGAACCATTGTCGAAAATCATCGCCTGCACCGGTTCCAGCGGCTGTGGCAAAGGCCTGGCTGACACCAAGCACGATGCCCGTCTTCTCGCAACGCTGTTGCCCCGTGCGCAAAGCGTGCATCTGTCCGGCTGCCCGCGTTCATGCGCCGCGGCCCACTGTGCCCCGGCGACTTTGCTGGCCGTCAGTGCCGGGCATTACGACCTCTATTTTCGCGATGCAGCGCAGCCGGGTTTCGGCGCGCTGCACGCACGCAACCTTACTATTGAAGCGGCCGCGACCTTGCTCGCCGCCCGCTCCCGGAGCCCCCTTGATGCTTGATTACATCCGCGACGGTCAGGAGATCTATCGCAACTCCTTCGCGATCATTCGCAGCGAGGCCAATCTGGCGCGCATCCCGGCCGATCTGGAAAAACTCGCGGTGCGGGTGATCCACGCTTGCGGCATGGTCGAGGCCGTCGACGGTCTGCAATTCTCTGAAGGTGCGGGCAAGGCCGGGCGCGATGCGCTGGCCGCCGGTGCGCCGATCCTCTGCGATGCGCGGATGGTTTCCGAAGGCGTGACCCGTGCGCGCCTGCCGGCGAACAACGAAGTGATCTGCACCCTGCGCGACGAGAGCGTGCCGGAGCTGGCCCGTGAGTTGGGCAACACCCGTTCCGCCGCCGCGCTGGAACTGTGGCGGCCGCATCTGGAAGGTAGCGTGGTGGTGATCGGCAACGCGCCGACCGCGCTGTTCTATCTGCTGGAAATGCTCGACGCCGGCGCACCGAAACCGGCGCTGATCCTCGGCTTCCCGGTGGGCTTCGTCGGTGCCGCAGAATCCAAAGCGGCGCTGGCGGCCGACAGCCGTGGCGTGCCGTTCGTGATCATGCAGGGCCGCCTCGGCGGCAGCGCCATGGCCGCTGCGGCAGTCAACGCCCTCGCCACGGAGATCGAATGATGCAGGCAAAAGGTCGTTTGATTGGCCTGGGCGTGGGCCCCGGAGATCCGGAGCTGATTACCGTCAAGGCCCTGCGCCTGCTGCGCGAATCGCCAGTGGTCGCGTACTTCGTCGCCAAGGGTAAAAAAGGCAACGCCTTCGGCATCATCGAAGCGCACCTGCAAGAGGCACAGAACCTGCTGCCGCTGGTGTACCCGGTGACCACTGAAGCGTTGCCGGCACCTCTTTCTTATGAACAAGTCATCAGCGATTTCTACGATGAAGCCGCCGAGACGGTGGCCGCGCATCTGGATGCTGGTCGTGATGTCGCGGTGATCTGCGAAGGCGATCCGTTCTTCTACGGTTCTTATATGTATCTGCATGATCGCCTGGCCACCCGCTACGAAGCGCAAGTTGTGCCGGGCGTGTGTTCGATGCTGGGCGGCGCTTCGGTGCTGGGTGCGCCGTTGGTGTACCGCAATCAGAGCCTGTCGGTGCTTTCCGGCGTCTTGCCCCACGAGGAACTCAAGCGACGTTTGGCCGATGCCGATGCGGCAGTGATCATGAAGCTGGGGCGCAATTTCCCCAAAGTGCGTCAGGTGCTGGAAGAACTCGGCCTCGCCGAACGGGCGCTGTACGTCGAGCGCGCGACCATGGCCAATCAGAAGATCGTGCCGATGGATCAGGTCGAGCCGATGTCGTCGCCGTACTTCTCGCTGATTATCGTGCCCGGCGAACGGTGGCAAGGCTGATGACGCCATCCACTCCCGCCATTGTCATTCTCGGTCAGGGCAGCCTGGCCACCGCGCGGCGCATTCAGCAGGTGTATCCGGCGGCGCAGATCCACGGCCTCGCCGGTCGGGTCGAAGGCGCCGACTGCACCTATCAGGAATTCGGCGCGACCCTGCGCGCGCTGTATCAGCAGGACACGCCGATCATTGCCCTGTGCGCGGCCGGCATTGTCATCCGCACCCTGGCGCCGCTGTTGCTGGAGAAAGGCGTCGAGCCTGCGGTACTCGCCGTCGCTGAAGACGGCAGCGCCGTGGTGCCGCTGCTCGGTGGCCTCGGCGGGGTGAATGTCATGGCGCGGGAAATCGCGGCCGGGCTGCAAGTCTCGGCGGCGATCACCACCAGCGGCGAGCTGCGCTTTGGCACCTGTCTGCTCAATCCTCCGAGTGGCTACGCGCTCGCGGATCTGGAACTGGGCAAGCGGTTTGTCTCTGACCTGTTGGCCGGACACTCTGTGCACATCGAAGGTGCGGCGCCGTGGCTGGCGCAGGCACAGTTGCCGGAAGATCCGCAGGCGCAGCGTTCGATCCATATCGGCAGTGCCGAACGCGAAGCGAACGCCAATGAATTGCTGATTTACCCGCGCAGTGTCGCGGCGATGGTCAGCGCTGAAGTGCCGGATCTGCCGAACACCCTGCGTAGCGCGTTGCACGAGGCGAAACTGGCGGTGCAATCGCTGGCCTGTCTGGTGGCGATCGACACTGAAATGGCCGCGGCGAATCTGCGTGAAGCGGCGCTGGAGTTGGGCGTGCCGCTGCGGTTTATCGCTGCAACGAGCGACCTTCATGCGCTGCCGGATGTGTCGATTATCGGCTCAGCACACGGCATCACTTTGGCTGTTTCCGAGCAGCCGCTGGACGTCGCGCAAATCGGTCGCCCACGCGGTCGCCTGGCGGTAATCGGCCTCGGCCCCGGCGCTGCCGAACTGATGGTGCCGGCGGTGAAAGCCGAACTGGCCCGCGCCACCGACGTGCTCGGCTACGAAACCTACGTGCGCATGGCCGGCCCGTTCCGCGACGATCAAATCCAGCATTGCACCGACAACCGCGAAGAAATGCAGCGTGCCCGTCACGCCTTCAGGCTGGCGGCCGAGGGCCGTTCGGTGATCGTGGTGTCTTCTGGCGATCCGGGTGTGTTCGCCATGGCGGCCGCGGTGCTCGAAGCGTTGCACGAATCGACCGATCCGGCCTGGCACAGCGTCGATCTGGAAATCCTGCCGGGTGTGTCGGCCTCGCTCGCCACCGCCGCTCAGGCTGGGGCGCCGCTGGGGCACGACTTCTGCGTGATGTCGCTGTCGGACAACCTCAAACCGTGGTCGATCATCGAGAAGCGTCTGGATCTGGCGGCCGAAGCGGATCTGGCGCTGGCGTTCTACAACCCGATCTCCCGCGCCCGTCCGTGGCAACTGGGGCGTGCGCTGGAGATCGTCGCGCAGCATCGCACCCCCGAGACGCCTGTGGTGTTGGGCCGCGATATCGGCCGGCCGGGCCAGACCCTGCGCACCACGACGCTGGGCGCGCTGACCGCGGATCAGGTCGATATGCGCACCATGGTGCTGATCGGCTCGTCCACCACGTGCACCTTTCCTCGCGCTACGGGGGGCGAGTGGGTTTACACGCCGCGCTGGTACGGCGAGAAGCCGGATGCCTGACGGTGTTTCTTTCAGGGCTCATGAGAAGTTGTAAGTAACTTCGCGCATTTGTGAGCTTAAGTTAACTCCGCCGGGTACAACTTCCAGGAATATAAACAAGGCTGCGAACCATTGGGTTCGTGGCCTTGTTTGCTTTTCTGCAGACAATACTGGAGGGCGGTGTTTATCTCCGATGGAACCCTGCGTAACAGTTGAATGTTGTTCGATGTTTCTCCTGACATTGTTTGAATTTCTTCGCGTTTGAATCATTCGTCTTTGCCCAATAGTTTTGTCCGTCTAATGCTTTATCAACTCAAGGATGGGGATGTAATGGGCACTTCGGAAAGTCACCAAGGGCGGTCTGCCTTTATTTCGTCGCAAGAATATTCAGCTATACAAACGGTGTTGAGTGAGTTCTCCGGTTCTGCCGAGTACGCGGCACTTGCCAGGCATTATCAGGTGGTCAATAAAACAGTCGATGTGGCGGAGAAAGTGCTGTCGGCAAAACTGTTTCAGGAAACACTCGCGTCGTTGCTGCGCCAAAAGGTTACACCGGTTCCTTCAGCAATCGACCAGATCTACGACGGAATAAAACAGTATGTGACGACGCTGTCCGATACGGTAACCCTGCTCTCGGGCGCTGCTGCTCCCGTGCCCAAAGTCATGCATTTCGTCTGGGTGGGCGGTAGCGAGGTCGGCAACATCCAGCGCGATTACATGAATATCTGGCGCGAGGTTTTGAAACCGCAGGACTACAAGTTCAACCTTTGGTACGACAGTGATGCGTTGCTGGCTTTCGAGATGAACCGCGTGATTCTCGACAGTGCCAGGGTGCATGCAATGGAGTCAGGCGGGAGTGACGTCACGCAGTCCCGGCAGTTGTCGCAAATGATTGAAGACCGCGCCCGGGTTTTGAAAAACCAGATGTTCGACTATCTCAACCAGCCGCAGTGGGTGGGTCGCACGGACGGGGCGCGTATCGAGCTGATGGTTCGAGCTTACGGCAAGGATCGCGCGACGCTGGAGGCTTTCCGACAACGCTGTCTGGACACGCATCTGGCGATGGTCGGGCAGGATCTGCAGTTGCGGGATGTCAAACATGAGTTCGCTGGTCACTTTTTACAGGACGTCTATCAGCGAGAAGTCGGTATGCGCGGCAACTTTGCGGCGGCCAGTGATGTGGTGCGGTTGCAGGCCGAGTATCTGGAGGGTGGTCGTTACAGCGATATGGATTACTTGCCCGCACTGTCAGACAGGTTGGGCGGAGTCGATATCAGTCAATTCAATGCGGAGGCTCGCATCGGCGTTTTGCAACTGCTGCTGAATCACAATGAGGCGTTGATGCCCGGTCGCGATCGACAGCGTTACCTCGATCGGGTCGGCAAGATTCCTGAACAGCATCAAGCGGCGTTAACTGCCTTTGCGCTGACAAAACCTGCTGTCAGTGAAATCTTCGCGGCACCGCAACAACAATCGGCCCCCGCGGGGTCCCTGCGCCTGGGAACGGCCCACGGGATTCAGGCCGGGGGGGAAATGAATGCGCACTTTATTGCTCATTCCGGCAGTGCCATGACCATGGCTTACATGCAGATGATCCGTCTTAATTATGATTGCCTGCTGGAAGTGGAGCGCCGTGCGGTCGCCGCCGCAATCGACGTCGCGGATGAAGGGCGATTAATCGATGTGATTCAGAATGTGGTCAACGAAATGCAGGCGCTGGGCAAGTTGCCTGACTCGAAGATTCATTTTTCGTCATTGAAACTGATCGATGCGATCCGAACGTATTACCAGGATGGCATTCGCGTCGATGCCCGCGGCACCATCGCTCTTACCGGTCCGGGCGCCGCTGCCGCAGGACTGACCAAATACATCGAGCAGTCGCTGCAACCCGAGCATATTGATGACGTTCGCAATCGTCTGAAGTTGGTCGAGGGCTATAACGTTTCCACTGAAGAGGAAATGATCTCCGGCTGGACCGTCAACGATGATCCCGAGCAATGGCTGGCCAAAGAGCGGGAAAAATGGCAAACCGGCAAACTCAAGTCACGTTATGCCGGCGATCTGAATGACCTGCTCAAAGGGCAGACACTGACCTTCAAACAAGGCTGGCCGCTCATCGAAGGCAGGCCGGTGCTGTTGACCTCCGTCCTGCAACAACTGATGGAGGCGCTGGGCGATCCGTTCATTCGTGCAATGAAGGACAAGTTGAGTGGTGACATCACGTTCGATAAACCAGTGGCCATCGGTTTCGACGTCCGCCAGCAAATTATCGCTCAACCCGTCAGCGAGCTGCCGCTGTCTCACGGTGCCGAATCCACCAGCCACTTGAACGAACTGTTTACCCGGGTTGCACACGGGTCGCTGACTGTCGAGCAACTCAGCCCGTTGTTGCGCGTGATGCTGGGCGGGATGTTTGGCGCTACGCGTCTGGACACCAGCGGTTTTGCCGGTGCTTGGCAGCAGGCCATGGACCTGGCAACGCAAACCGCCGAAGGTGGCCTGTTCGCCCGTTACAACGCGATCGAAAAAGCCTTGCGCCAACACGCGTCCCCGGCGTTTGAAGTGGGTCTTGCGAACGCTCGTCAGCCTGGCACGCACACAGCGCGCGAACTCAAGGTATTGGCTCTGACAGATCCCTTGACGTTGCACCAGTGGGGTGAGCGCATCGGGCAAATCAACAGCACCGCACAACGTGAATATCACACGCAGATCCTCAGGCGCGGTGCGCAGGTTCGTGCCGAACTGTTCATGGCCGGGGCGATTTCCGCCAGGCAAATGCCGCAGGATCTACTGATGCGTACGCCGGGCGATCCCGGCCGTCGGTGCTATCCGCTGGCACTGTTGATGGCGGCGGCACTGACCCATGGCGACTCGGCCGAACGCGCGCTGATCGGTCGAGTGGCCAATGCCAGTCTGACCCCCGAAGACGCCGACTCGCGGGCGTTGCTGTTGGCGCTGGACGAATTGCAAGCGCTGCCGTTGAACGATGTCGGCAAGCCCCAAGGCACTCACAGCCTGGAAAGCATCGCACAAACGCTTGAGGCGAAAACGGCTCCGAGCGTGATGCTGCTCGACACCGGCAATCACGCGATGCTGGTGGCAAAAATGCTCATTGGCAGTCAGACGGTCTACCGTTTTTATGAGCCTAACTTCGCGATCTACGGATTTTCACGGGTTGAAGAGCTCAAGCAAGGCATGCAGCGCTACCTCGCCGGCGATAACGGCGCGATGGCCAGACTTTACGGTCTCGCGGATGGAGAGGCAGCGCGGTTCAACGTCATTGAACTGAACACCACAGAGCTCGCCGGCAAAGTGCTTGCGTCGAATACGCAGCTCGACAGTTTTTTGCAGAGTGGGCCAATAGTCGAGGCCAAAACGGCTTCGGTCTGGGAAAAACAAGCGGTGGGGCGCCAGCGCTCGCTGAACGAAAACGCGCGGATGGGGGCTGGTCTGGCGCAACTGGACGCCCGTTACTGGGCGCAGGAATTCGATCAGGCCAGCAGCAATCTACGAACCGAGCACTCGCTGGGCAGTGAATATTTGCCGCTGTTGGATACGCTTGAGCAAAAGCCAGACGCGGGTTACAGCGTGACGCTGGTGGATGCGCACAATCCGCAGAACACCCGAGTGGTGACCACCCATGATGTCCGTTTCAGCAAGGTCAAACAGCATATTCAGCGTCTGGTGAAGACGCTGGCAGGCAAACCAACCGCCGTGGGTGAAGCCGACGGCGGCAGTCGATTGAGTTTTGCCTTTGCGATCCAGACCCTGATCACCGAAATGCGCAATCGCGAATATCAGGCCGGGGAAGGTCAGGTACCGGCGTTGTCGATCGCACTTCAGGTGCAGGTCTATGTCAGCTATGCCCAGTTGGGTTTTGGCGTGTTGAGTGATTCGGTGCAGTTGATCAACCTGGTTCGGCAGGTGGCGGCCAGTGAGCAAGCGCTGGCCCTGCGCCAGTCATCGCTGTCGGCACGGCTGCTGGGCAAGGCTTCGATCGTGGGCGGGATCGGCTTTTCAATCATCAATATCGGCTTCGACATTTATGGCCTGACGGTGGCGGAAAACCAGGAGCAGCGCTCGCGGCTTGCCACTCAATTGACCTTCAATGTGGCGGCGCTGGGGCTGGACATCGTGGCGCTGGCTGTTGGCGGAACGGTGGGTGCCGCTGCGGCGTTTCTGTCGGTGCCGTTGCTGGGCGTCGGCATTGGCGTGACGGCCATCGCCAGTAATCTGGGGCAGATCAGCGACAAGGCCAAAGGCGTGGGCGCACATTTGCGCAAGGTTAAAAACGCCTACGGGACCGCCGGTTACTCCCGCAAGGACGGGGTGCTGCGATTCGAACCCGAGGCCGTCATCACGCTGCTGGATCTGCAAAAGAATCAGGTCAGCTTTGATAGTCAGAAGTTCTATCCCATGATTGGCGGCTCGGGGTTGCCGCAATACAACGACGATCCCAAGCAAATTCACCGGGCAATCGATATCCGTAAGGCGCTGGAGCTTCCCTGCAAGATTGGCCTGATCCGGGTCGTCCCCGACGATATCCAGACCGTGGTGCTGCCGTGTACGCCCATCTGCTATTACGGTTACGATTACCAACTGGGAACGCCAGGATATATCTATCAGACCCTGCCGGGAGAGCGGCACGAACCTCGGGCCTGGAGTGAGGTTCCCACATCGTTAGCCTCCGGTTTTTTCCCCGTCCAGGCGCTGGCCAATCACTTCGACGAGCGGATCGAAACCCGGTATCCGGAATTGCGCAACAGCGCTGTGGAGAAGCTGGAGTATGACGAGCTAGGTAACCGGCGGTTCTATTTCACCGTCAACACACCGTTCCCGTACATCCTGTACAAGTTGTATCCGATCTATAAGCCGACCCATATCGAGGTGCGGCTGGATGAGCATGTGCGTCAGCTACTGATCCCGGAGCTGCCGCCGGAATGGAAAAAACTGATCTCCTATGCGATTACCGCTCAGTCAGGGCTTTATCAGCTCTGGCTGACGCCCGGGGTTAAAGCGGTGACGCTTGATGATGTCAGCTACGCGAAATGGGTCATTCACGCACCTTGGGCAGCCCTTGAACGCGTCACTTTCGACGGCGCGAACCTGATCGTCGACGGCATTGTGCTCAATGCCTTCGAAGGAATGATTGAACTGGCCAAGGGTGAGCTGTTCCAGGTGGACTGGCAGGAAAAAAGATTGCTTCTGCTGTCTGTCTCGCTCGAAGCCAAGAGCACCGTAGCGCAGGTGCTCTCGCACCTGCGTAAACGGGCCAGGGAAAAGCGTTTGGTATCGGCATACGTGCCGCTTTACAAGTACACGGTGCCTTGTACTTCTGCCAATCAACCGGTCGTCACCACCGCGTTCTATGAGGTAGCGCGTGATCGCTTGCTCTACGCCCGCGACCTGCCTGAAACCGTCAATGAGGGTGTCGTTCTGGCAGGCGCCAACGCGCAGCACGCATGGTTCTACCATCCGGATCATGCAACGGTCTGGCGCGTCGATGCGGTGACCGGCACGGTCATCCACCGTTATCGACTGATGAACCCGGCGAGCGGTGCAAAGATCATTGGCTGTGTTCAGGATGCGCACAGCACTCTGCGGATATCGCAACGAATGCTGGAGCAGAGCGAGGTCGAAACGACCCTGGAGTATCGGATAACGGGTTGGGCCATCGAGTTGACGGGTATCAAGACCTCATCCCGGCAGCACGACTACGTCCACAAGCCCGGTGCGGTTTACTGGTCCTCCTTGATACGTCACTTTGCCACGTCGCGCCCTTTCAAGGATGCAACGCCTGGCATGGGGGGCGCGATCAGCACCGGGGGGCTCGCCAGATTTGTGCATGCGCGTGCCTACGTTCTTGAAGGGCTGCGTGAACAGGCCTGGCTTGGCCTGAGCAGCGGCCGCTATTTCCGTGCGGGGCTGGGCAGTCAGCCGGACATGGTGATGCTGGTGCCGCATAAACTCCAGGACTTCGCGATGCTCTTTTACAGTAAAGAAAACGGGGAAATCAGCCGTGGTATCGAACCTCGAACAGCAGAAGCCGAGTATAGAAATGAAGTGATCGAAAGGGGCGTCAGCGAGGTTACCCAGGCAGGCGAACGTTACATTGCCACCAAGAGCGATGGCCGTTTGTTCGAGATCGACCCGTTGGGGACGTTGAAGTTTGTCGGCCTTGGTCAGCGTTGGCTGCAACGCCACCCGGATTGGCTAAGCGCATTACCTGCGCTGGCCGCCACCTATCGAGGGGCGCCTTTCCCGATCATTGGTTTGGGCAGTGTTTCCGGCAGCGCGTTGCTCGCGGTGTGGTGTATCGAGGAGCAGGTGCTGCTGGCCGATGTCGCTGGCGGCAAAGAGCTGGCGTTGCTTGGGCTGACCCCGGACAAACAAGCGGCCTGGCTATTGGATGTCTCGGCCGGGCAACTCTATCGCCAAGCGCTGGTGTCGATCGAGGCATTACGCGGGGCATTTGCCACGGGCACCCGGCTGCTGGACCCCGAGCAGTTGCCGATGGCGAAAAAAGTCTGGGACCCATGGTCATTTGCCGAGGTGCTGGTGCAGGGGCAAGGCTTGCTCGGGCGTACCCGCGAAGGCGTCAACCTGGAACTGCTGGATCAGCACCCGGCACGTATCGTCGGCGTCGAAAAACAATGGGCGTCTATTGCCGGACAGACTCCGGAGCAATTGCAGGCCCGCTTGAAGGCGTTGCTCAAAGGACAGTCCCATGCACCGTTTCTGCACGTCGAAAACTCTTCGGATCGCTATACGTACTTTGTGCCGGAACTGGACCAACTGTTCGATATTTCCGGTCGGGCTGATGGCCAGTGGGCGGTGTTTCTTGGCACGCGCAACCAGTCGATAGCGATGCTCTTCGATCCGCTGGATAGCCTGAACTCCAGTCGAGAGTCGGAACATGCCGTTTGGGTGCCTGGCCAATACGCCCGGCGCGAGGGTGAAGTGCTGTCGCTTGAGATGAGCGGTGAGGTCACTGATGTCCTGGACATGTTGCCTGACGGGGTCGACAAGTTGATCCTGGGGTTTGGGGCGCAGGCGTTGAGTTATCAAGTGTCGGAGCAAGCCTGGCAACGGCTGGATTGCATTGTGGTCGATCCCCGGCGGCCGTTGGGAGCAGAAACCACCGGCGTCTGCACGCTGATGCTGGACATGGACGCCAATGAACGCTTGTTGGTGTCGTTGGTCGACGGACAATTGGTGTTCACTGACTCGGACAACGCTCACAGCCTGATCGTGCGGGATGTCGTGACGCAAGGTGAAGAGCAGGGCGTAGCGATGCAGATCGGCATCAAGATTCGCGCAAAGCAATACCTGCGGGGAACCGGGGAGTGGCTCAACGCATTGTCAGCAGCGCGAGGCGATGAAGGACATGCCTCCGTGGAAACACTGATAAAGCAGTTACATTGAAATATCAGGTCAAACTGAAAGTGCAGGGCCGCGAATATATATTCGCGGCCCTTTTTATTTTTAATTGGTTTTAATTTGTGTTCTGTTGCTCAGGTTTTATTGGTGTTCTCCCCATGAGAGGTTGCAGTGAAATATACAGAGTGAAATTTATTATTGTTTCGTGCTGATGCGTTGTTTGGTGTTTCTGGTCTTTGAAAGAAATTGAGTTTTATCTCGTTTGAGTTTTGCTTTTGTTGGTGGCTAGCTTGGCCCTGGAATGTTCTGTGAAAGTCATTGGGGTCAGTTATGTCAAATGTTGAAGGTGTAAGTAATGATAACTACGTTAACTTTTCTGAGCTGTTCAAACGTGCGGATTTCGAGCGCACATTGTCGCTGCATAAAGAAAGTAAGCATTATGAAGCGCTGTTGCGCTATTACTCCGCCTGTGTGAGTGCCACCGATACGCAGCAGTTGATTGAACCACTGAGATTATTGCGTCAGACACTGGAACAACTGTTGGGCAATAGTCGAGTGCGGCGGGAGTTGGAACCGCCGGTGGCGACGATTGAAAAACCGGCCGCAGAGCTTTCGCGGATTTACGACAAGGTTGAAGCCTTCGAATCACGCGTTCATCTCGGCGTCGAACTGATTAGAACTGTGCCAACACCCGTTCCAAAGACCCTGCACTTCGTCTGGCTCGGTGGTGGCGTCGGCCCCATCCAGCGTGACTACCTCAATGTCTGGAAACAGGTACTCACCGGGCAGGGTTACACCCTTAATCTCTGGTTCGACAGTGACGCGTTACTGGCGTATCAGACCAATAAACTGATTGTCGAGGCGGCCAAGGCGGATGCCTTGGCGCAGGTCGCAGGTAAAACAATTGCCGAAGATGCACTGGCCGATCTTTACGAAGCGCGCGCCATTGTGCTTAAGCAGCAGATGCAGGCGCACATCGATGCCGCCGTGGCTAACGGTAAATCCGCCGATGACGCTCGCATCGATTTGCTGGTTAGCGCCTATGGCCAGGACGAGGCGCAACTGCAAGCACTCAGAGAACAAAATCGCAGCAGCTTGCAAGGCATGCTGGGTGGTGATCTGCAGTTGCGTGATCTCGACAAAGCGACAACGCCATTACAACTGCAAGATATCTATGAACGGGAAATCCGCTTGCGCGGCAATCTGGCGGCCGCATCGGATGTCGTGCGTGCCGAAGTCCTGCACGGGGAAGGTGGCAGCTATGCCGATGTCGACAACTTGCCGCCTCTGGTGGAAAACCTGAGCGGTGTCGACCTCAGTGTTTTGAGCGTCGACGCCCGTCTGGGCATTCTGCAGTTGCTGCTCAATCACAACCCCGAATGGATGCCGGGCCGTCAGTCGTCCAACAGTTACGCCAAAAGCATTCCGGCAGAGCATCTTGCGACGCTTGAAGCGTTCGCTAAAAGCGGCCCGGCACTGAGTCAGGTTTTCCAGGCGCCGACCGATTTGCTGGCGCGACCGTTCATGTTGCGTGCGGTGGCTGAAGGCAGTTCGACGACCAATGCTTTCTTGATGGCGCATGCCGGGTCGGCGACGCTGCAAGCGGTGATCGAGCGCATCCGCTTCAATTACCGGTTGGTCGACGAGACACTTCAGATGGCTGCGCAACGCAATGTCGCACTGACCGACTTCGACGGTGTGCTGCCACTGGCTCTGACCGTTTTGGAAAAAACCTACGGCCCGCTGCGCGAACTGCCGAATCAGGAGGAGATCCTCGCAGGCTTTCTCGCCAGTGCCGCCGCCAGCTACTTCAGTGACGGCATCCGTCCTCAGAGTGAAGGCACCATCTATCTGACGGGCCCCGGCGCGATACGCGACGGCATGGTCGATTACGCCAAGGCACACCTGACCCCCAGGCAGGCCGAGATGATCCGCGCCGAGGCGGCCATTGCGCGCTATGCGTCGGTCAACCGTGCTACCGAAGAAGAGCTGGATCACTCCTGGAAAGACAACGCGAACGATCCGGTGAAATGGGTGGAGGACGAGCAGGCGCGCTGGCAGCAAGGTCAGTATACGACCCGCTACAACGGCGATATCGCACAGTTGCTCAAGGGCTCGACCATTGAGTTCGAACAAGGCTGGCCGTTGATTGAAGGTAGAGCGGTGCTATTGACTGACGTATTACAGCGTCTGGTCGACGGGCTTGGCGAACCGTTCACTGAGGCCATGCGACAGGGGCATGATGGTGCAATCAGGTTCGAGAAGCTGTTGCCGTTGAGTTTTGCCGACCGTCAGTTGATCAGGAATCAGCCACTCAATGCGCGGCCTCCGGTTTTTCTCAACGATCAGCGATTCCGGAGGCTGGGGCTGGATGAAGTGTTGAGTGCGCTGGCCCATGGCGAACTGTCTCTCGTCGAGACAACGCCACTGCAACGTCTGTCACTGGGCGTGTTGCTGGGGATTGATTCACTGCATAGCCAGAACTTCGACCGCTTCAGTGGCGAACTGGACAACCTGGCCAACAGCGTCCGTGAGTTGGGAGCTTCGAATCGTTATGCAGTCATTGAAAGACGACTCTACAGCCGCCGTGATGCGCCGTTTCTTAGCGGTCTTGCCGGCGATATCGCAGAGTCGGCCGCATCGATCAGCGCGCTGGATCTGAAAAAAGCCGCACTGATGAAGGCACAAACACTTCAGCAGTGGGGCCGATACGCCGCGCAAATTCAACAGACAGCCACCCTTGAGCATCGCTTGCAGATCAGCGAACGGATGGATCAGGTGCTCGGCCAGATCGAGGCCAACAGCGTAAAACCGGTGCCGCAGGATTTGTTACTGGGTGGCGCCGGCGAAGCCATCGGTGGGCGTTGTTATCCCTTGGCACTGATGATGGCCGCCGCTTTCGCAACCGGGGAAGTGGCTTCACATCGGTTGCGTGAACGTTTTTATCTGTCCGTCATTGAGCCGCAACAGAGTGATTCGCAGGCTTTCGTGCAAGTGCTGGAGGAGCTGCGAAGCGCTCAACTGAGCGAAGTGGGAACGACGCTCAGTCGTGCTGATCTGACACAGGTCACCGCTGCACTGGAGAACCATGCCAGCCCCCGAACATTAATGCTCAACTCTGACAACCACTCGATGCTGGTGGCGAAAACCGTTGTGGGTACGCAAGCCCTCTATCATTTTTACGACCCCAACTTCGGTCTGTTCGAATTTGAAAGCCCCGCCATGTTCAAGCGGGCGCTCGAGCACTTTTTTCTGAAAGTGGGCATGGCCAAATACTATGCCGCGTACGATGGCAGCGTCCGCCCGACCTTCGATCTGATTGAACTGGATGGCGCAAAAGTAGCGGCCTTGCCATTGTCCGGCGGGATCGATGTGGCGAAAGTGCTGACGAACGATCCGCTCCCGGGTCAACCGCCAGGCAAGCTGCGTCAGCGCCTGAACAGTGCCCATGGTCGATCGCTGGTCGACAATTCGCATTTGGGTGCCAGCTTGCTTGGGCTGGATGGCCATTGGTGGGGGCAGCAGATCGCCGGCGCTACCACTGCGCTGCAAGAGCTGCATCCCTCGGTCACGCCGTTGGTGCCGTTGTTCGAAACGCTGGAGATCACCGCCGAAGGCAAATATCGGCTGAGCCTCGTCGACCCCTCGATGCCCGAACACGTGGTTCAAGTGGTCAGTGATGACCACCGATTATTGCGGATCAAGAACTGGCTGTCCGAGCAGTTCTCCACTCTGGCACGCAAACCGATCGACAGCGTCGGTGTACTGGACCCTACCGAGGCCGGCGCTGTTCATACCCTGAACGCAGGGTTTTCGATTCAGGCACTGATGAATGCCTTGCGTGGACGTGAAGGCGAGGATCGGACGCTGACCACAGCGGTGCGCCTGCACGCCTACCTCAATTACGCGCAGTTGGTGCATGGCAATGTCGTAGACGTAGTCGGTCTGATTCAACTGGTCAAAACTGCGCTGGGGGAGGAGAAGATCATCGCCCGCACCTGTGCCTCGGTCGTCACCGAAGCGTTGGGACATGCGGCCAATGAAGGTGTCGGCGCCGTGCTGGGGCTGGCAAACGTTGGTTTTGATATCTACCAGTTGGCGAGCGCACAGAACGACGTCGAAAAAGCACAGTTTGGGACACAGTTGGCCTTTGACTCGGCCAGCCTGGCATTGACTGCCGGGGGTGTTGGTGCCGCCGTGGCAGGCGCATCCACTGCCGCTGCAGTGTTGGGTGGTGCCGGCGTGATTCTGGGCGGGCTGGCGGTCGGTGTCGCGGCGCTGGCCCAAGGGTTTGCCGGTATTGCGCGCAACGCCCAGGATGTCGGGGCGTTTTTTGCAGACATGGAAGGCGCCTATCGCGGGCTCGGTTACCGCTTCGATGACGCGCTGGGGGCGTGGGTTGCGCACCCGTCTCTGATTGTCAAAAGCATTGATCTGACCGCTGGCAAGGTGCTGTTCGACAGCCAGAAGCTCTACCCATTGCGCGACCATTTCGGCGTCCCGGATTTCGACTCCGATTACGATCGGGCGATCAATATCCGTCAGCAATTAGGCTTGCCCGGACAGGTCGAATTTTTACCGGCTGCCAGACAAACCATCGTCCTGCCTTGTACGCCTCAGACTTGTTATGGGTATGAGTACAAGGCGCTACCATTTGCCTCTTGGCGGCATGATCGCGGTTTCGATACCGCCCGGCGCCTGGAGAGAAAACTGGCAGACGGTCAATGGCTGTTTCTGTTTTCGTTTTACTCGTTTCCTTCGCATTACATTGTTCATCGTCTGTTTCCCCAGTATCGCGACACCGTCATCGACGTTCACCTCGATGCGGTCGAACGCACCTTGGTAGTGCCGTCGCTGCCGACTGCCTGGCGGGGCAAGGTGTCGTATCGGATCTCCAGCGCCGGTGCGTCCTGTTCCGTGCTGCTCAATCACGGCGCCAGCATCGAATTGCACACGCCGAGTCAGAAGCAGAGCCGCTGGGTGCTTCAGGCTGGCTGGGCCAATGAAGAGAACATCCGGGTCGAGCTGTATGGCGAGCTGTACATCGGCGATGTTCACGTGAAGATATCCGGCCATGGACGCCACTCGGTGTTGATCCGTACGGCCAATCAGCAACTCTTCAGCGTTGACCTCGGCAAGCGTCAGTTGAACATCATTGAACAAAGCGCGCATGAAGGGCTCGATGAACAAGCGTTGCTCGAACACTACAAAACCCTCGCCCGAGAGCATCGTCTGGTGCTGCCGTATACACCGGTTCATAACTGGTTGATCCCGTTCGAATCGCCGCAGGAGCCGCGTTACACCACCGCCTGGTATGACGCCCGGGAAGAGCGCTTTATCTACATTCGCAACGAGAAAATCGCCGATACCGAGGACGCGCAACTGGCCTTGGTGGCCAATGGTTTTGCCTATTTCTACCTGGCGGACAGCTATGACATCTGGCAGGTCGATGTGGTCAGCGGGCTGCTCAAGGTTCAATACCGGTTGCTGGTGCCGGAGGGCGAAAGTGCGATTGGCCCCGTCGAAGTCGATGAGCACGGCGTGATTCATTTGATACAAACCGTCAGCAGCCCTTATGGCACTCGCCGGTTCAATTACCTGATTTATCAGGAGCAGTTGCTGCTGAGTTCCGTCACCCATGCAATGGCGCGGGAGCTGCAAGCGAGCGTGTTCGCCCACGAGTCGCTGGCCGACTGGTCGACGGTGCTGGGCAAATACACGATGGCTCGTCCCAGTGCCGAACGGGACGGTGCGACGACGGTTGACTGGCAGCCGGCGACTTACGTTTCGGTCAGTTGGAAATTCGAACCGGACAGACGTGACATCGTATGGGTTCGCAGCCGTGATCGATTGTTGATCCACCCGTTGCCGCTTCCTCGCCATGCCCGTGGCTGGCCCGACTCGATCAAGAATCTGACCGACCTGGTGCTGCTGCCGATGACGGGCGCAAGCGATGTGTATTTCATCTATAACCGCCTCGACCAGGTTCTTTGCCGACTGCAGCGCGATGTGGCGCAGGGCAAGCAACAGTGGTCGCATCGTTGGGTCGAACCAGAAGGGCTCAAGCAGATTGTGGCGGTGGAGAACGGCTACCTGATACTGGATGAAGAGGGCCGACTCTTTAACCTGACCACACAAGGTGAGGCGCAATTGCACGGTGTCGGCGAGCAGTGGCTCAAGGGGCGTGCGCATTGGTGGCAGGCACTGGAACCGATTGCCAAACGTTACCCGGTGGAGCGTTTTGCGATTGTCGGATTACGCAATGCCGCCGGTGACGGCCAACTGAGTGCCTGGCATATGAGCAACCGCGTGCTGTTATGCGATCCGGGGCGCGACAAGCCCGTGCGCGTGCTTGGCATGACGCCGGATAATCGAACGGCCTGGTTGTTCAGTGTTTCCGATGGTGAAATCTGGCGTCAGGCGTTCGTCGATCCGCAGCAGCTTGATCGCGCGTTTGGCGAGGGTCAGCAGCTATTGCACCGCGATGCTTTACCGGTTCCCGAGCGGGTGTGGAGCGCCTGGCATTTTGCCGAGGTGACAGTCGATGGCGCCGGGTTACAGGGCACCACTGTTGAGGGTGTCACGCTGCAACTGGGTCATCAGCAGGCGCCGGTGGTCATCGGTGTTGAAAGTCGCTGGGTGACTGCGCAGGGCGCGCATCTGATCGAACGCCTGCAAGCCTTGTTGGCTGGGGCCGATCATGGTGACTTTGTATCCGTGGCGTCCGGGCCAGACCATTTGCAATGGTATGACGTGAAAAGCGCCCGACTGGTGAGTATTGCCGCCATCGATTTACCCACGGACTTTGTAATGCTGGGCACCCAGAATCAGTTCAAGGTGTTGTTGCATCAGCGCCGGGAGGGAACGGTGCAGGTTTATCCGGGCAAGCACAGCATCGGGCCGTTCGATTACATCCAGCGCGATGGGCAAGTCTTGACCGTTGAAGGCCATAACAGAATGAATGATCTGCTACCGCTGCTTCCCGATGACATCAATACGTTGGTTGTGCGACTGGGGCAGGGCGGCGTGACCTGTCATTTGTCAAAGGCTGTCTGGCAGAGACTGGATACTGTCATCGTCGACTGCCGGCATGCGCTGGGAGAAGTGCCGGCAGTGCCGGGCAAGTTGCTTTGGGATTTTGAATCGCCGGAAAAGCTGCTGTTCGAGATCGTTGAGGAGCATCTGGTGATCGTTGACCCTGAGAGTGAACACACGCTGATTTTCCGTGATGTGTGTTCCCCTGATCCGGCGTTGCGCGGTGAAGTGTTCCTGGCATTTGGCAAGCAGCAATCCCACGCCATTTCTGCGTGGGTGCAGCGGTTGCAGGCTAGGACGGCACGCATGGCCAACGTCACCCCGCAGACGCTACTCGCAGAGCCGGCCGCCCGCTAAAACCGGCGGATAACAAAACGCCGCGAACGGTATCGTTCGCGGCGTTTTACTGTCAGGCGACTCTCGCAGGCGCCGAGGCTCAGGGCACCAGATAGCCTTTGACCCCGGTGAAGATGATCTGCGCCGCCAGTGCGCAAACGAACAATCCCATCAAGCGACTGACAATCTGCAAACCCTGGTCGCCGAGAATCCGTTCGATGCGGTTGGACAAGTACAGCACCACACCCACGGTAAAACTGGCCAGCGCAATACTCATGATTGCCGTGAGCTTGTCGTCCCAGTGCGGCTGGCTGACGCCCATCACCAGCAAGGCGCCGATGGTGCCGGGGCCGACGGTCAGCGGAATGGTCAGCGGCACGATCGTCACGTCCTGCTGCACGTTGTCGCTTTGCACCACCGACTTGCCTTGCGCCATGCCCAGCGCCGAGATGAACAGCACACTGCCGGCGCCGATGCGGAACGCATCCACAGTGATGCCGAACACATCGAAAATCACCCGCCCGAACAAATACAGTAAAACGCTGGAGACCAGCGTGGCGATGGCCACTTTCCAGGCCAGGCGGCGTTGCTCCTTGCGCGAATAACCACGGGTCAGGCTGATAAAACAGGACAACACGAAGAACGGGCTGTATAGCACCAGCATCTTCAGGTAAACGCTGAATAACACGTGGAGCATGGTGCAAGCTCACTGGCGAGGGAAGTCGTGGGGGAGTCTATCAGGCGCTACCGGGTCTGTCGGCTCACGACGGTTGCGTGGTCGTCCGATTCTGCTCGTCACGCTGGGCGACCCAATGTTCGATCAACTCGCGCAGTTGCGACAACTCGACCGGCTTGGACATATGCCCATCCATCCCCGCCTGGCGTGCGCGTTCCTTGTGTTCGGCGAGGATGTGCGCCGTCAGCGCAACGATCGGCGTGCGGATGCGTTGGTTGCTGACTTCCCAGGCGCGCAATTGCTGGGTCGCGGAGAAACCGTCGAGGATCGGCATTTCGCAGTCCATCAACACCAGGTCGTAACGCTGGGCTTTCATCGCTTGCAGCGCTTCTTCGCCGTTGCTGGCGGTGTCCGGTTGCAGGTTGAGCTTGCCGAGCATGCCGCGAATCACTTTGGTCGAAATCGTGTTGTCCTCGGCGACGAGGATGCGGAAGTCGCTCGGCACTTTGGCCGCTGTGGCCGGGGTGAGCACTTGCGGCTGGAACACCACCTGGCCTTTGTTGCGCTGGTTGAGTTCGTCCGCCAGGGTGGTCTTGAGGGTGTAGCCGGCCACGGGTTTGGCGAGGATGCGTTTGATTCCCGAGTTGCGCGCAATGATCTTGCTCGGCGCGTTGCTGATGCCGGTGAGCATGATCAGCAGGATGTCGTGGTTCAGGCTCGGGTCTTCCTTGATCTTGGCCGCGAGCTGCATGCCGGTCATGCCGGGCATGTTCTGGTCGAGCAACACCACATCGAAGTAATCGCGCAGGTGCGCCTTGGTGCGCAGCAGGGCCAGCGCTTCCTTGCCCGATGGCACGGCGCTGACGTTCAGGCCCCAGGCGCTGCACTGCTGCACCAGCACTTTGCGGCAGGTGTCGTTGTCATCGACCACCAGCACCCGCGCGCCTTGCAGTGGACTGTCCAGATCAGAGGTCGGGTGTTCGAGGCGATCAGGGTCGAGCGGCAGGGTCAGCCACAAGGTGCTGCCCTGATTGGCGCCGCTCTTGATGCCGAATTCACCGTTCATCAAGCGGATCAATTGCCGCGCGATCACCAGCCCCAGATTGCCGCCCAGACGATTGGCCGAGAGGAAGTGCTTGCTGTGAAGTTCGGCGTGCATGAGCGCATCACGCTCCTCCTGTTCCATCGGCACGCCGCTGTCCTGCACGGCAATGCGCAGACGCGGTTTGCTGCTGCGCTCATCGAGGGCGACGACGATCAACACTTCGCCCTCGGCGGTTTTCTTGAGGGCATTTTCCAAAAGGCTTAACAGGGTTTGACGCAGGCGGGTCGGATCGCCACTGATGACGCGCGGCACTTGCGGCTGAATGAAGCTGATCAGCTCGACGTTCTGCTGTTCGGCCTTGGCGCGGTAGATGCTCAGGCAATCGTCGATCAGCGCGTTGAGGTCGAATTGCACGTCGTCCAGTTCGATCTGCCCGGACTCGAGCTTGGAGATGTCGAGGATCTCGTTGATCAACGTCAGCAGTTCGTTGCCGGCGCTGTGGATGGTCTGCACGTAGTCGCGTTGCTTGACCGACAAAGGCGTGCCGAGCAGCAGTTCGGTCATGCCCAATACGCCGTTCATCGGCGTGCGGATCTCGTGGCTGATCTTGGCGAGGAATTCGGCCTTGGCGTTGATCTCGGCATTGCTGGCGGCGAGGTCGCGGCTGATGCTGAAGCGGCTTTCGGTGATGCTGCGCTGACGCTCGCCCAGCGCGATGCTCATCAACAGGCCGCTGATGCAGATGAACGCCATCAACGTCATGATCAGGCCTTGCGGTGCGACCAGTGTCAGCCCCAGCAAGGCCGGAAGAATGATCAGCGTACCGATGTTGAACACCACCATCGCCGCGACGAACAGGCGTGCCGGGCGGTAGCCTTTCTGCCAGTGATAGAACGCGACAAACAACATGCTCAGGCCGGCCAGTGCCACCAGCGCGTAAGTGATGATGTTCAGCGGCAGGGTGTTGACGAACAACAGCAACAGGCTGCAAATCACGATGAACAGAATGTCGCCCAGCAGCAGTTTGTTCAGCGGATGCGGGCCGAGTGGGGCGAAGAAGCGCAGTGCAAACATCAGCCCGGCCGGGGCTGTCAGCAGCAATGCCAGATAAGCGCCCGGGGTCTGGATCGCGTGCCAGTTCGGCAGCCACGGGCCAGCGAGATTGAGCAGCAGTAACAGGCTGAGCCCCAACAGGCCTTCGCAGACGGCCAGCCACAGGCTGCTGCGCGAACGCGAGTAGGCATAGCGCACGAGGTTGTGCAGCAGCAGCATGCCGAGGCAGCCGAACAGCAAACCGAAGATCAGCGTTTGATTGTGATTGGCCGCGCTCATCACGGCGGATTGCAAGGTGATGTGCGGGCGCAACTGATGGTCGGAGACCATCCGCAGATAGATGTCGAGGGGTTTGTCGCTCTGGGGCAGTGGCAACAGGAAATCACTGCTTGGCAGCGGCCGTTCGGCTTGGGGCTGGTCGGTGCCGGTTTTGCGTTGCTCGATCAGCTTGTCGCCGTCCAGCACGTACAAATTCAGGTGGGACAGATCCGGGGCGAAGATGCGCAGCACTTGTTCGTGCTGGCCGGGTGCGAGCTTGAAACGCAGCCACAAAGCACCCTCGGGACCGGCCGAGGTGAGGCGGTCAAGGTCGATAGGGCTGAATTGATTGATGTAGCGGGCAGAGCGGATGTCGCTCAGCTGAAGGTCGCCCTGATCGTCGAGCAATACCGACCAGCCACTGCCTTGCGTGGCCTGGGCCGGGAGCATGCAGAGCAAGGTCAGCAACGTGACGGTGAAGCTTATGGCAATCCTGAGCCAGCGCACGGCGAAATCCCTTCGTAGGTTGATGCCAGAATATAACGATGCGCGGCAGCGGAACAGCCCGGCGAGGGACTGCATCCCGCGCCGAACCTGAGCGACAGCTTACTCCTGGGTTTCGCCACGTTCACGGGCAATGGCGCGGTAGCCAATGTCCTTGCGGTAGAAGCAGCCTTCCCAGTCGATCGCTGCGGCGAGCTTGTAAGCCTGCTGCTGCGCTGCACCAACGCTGGCGCCCATCGCGGTGGCGCAGAGCACGCGACCACCGGCGGTCACGACCTGACCGTCCTTCAGCGCAGTACCGGCGTGGAAGACTTTACCTTCCAGGTTTGCCGCTGCGTCCAGACCGTTGATCGCCGCGCCCTTGGCGTAGTCGCCCGGGTAGCCGCCAGCGGCCAACACGATGCCGACGCTCGGACGTGGATCCCACTGCGCTTCAACCTTGTCCAGCGCCTGCGCCAACGCCGCTTCAACCAGCAGCACCAGGCTCGACTGCAGACGCAGCATCACTGGTTGGGTTTCCGGATCACCGAAACGGCAGTTGAACTCGATGACTTTCGGGTTGCCGGCCTTGTCGATCATCAGACCGGCGTACAGGAAGCCAGTGTAGACGTTGCCTTCTTCGGCCATGCCGCGAACGGTCGGCCAGATCACCAGATCCATCACGCGCTTGTGCACGTCGGCAGTGACCACCGGGGCAGGGGAGTAAGCACCCATGCCGCCGGTGTTCGGGCCGCTGTCGCCGTCGCCGACGCGTTTGTGGTCCTGGCTGGTGGCCATCGGCAGTACGTTCTTGCCGTCGACCATGACGATGAACGACGCTTCTTCACCGTCGAGGAACTCTTCGATCACCACGCGCGAACCGGCGTCACCGAAAGCATTGCCGGCAAGCATGTCGCGCACGGCGTCTTCGGCTTCGGCCAGGGTCATCGCAACGATCACGCCTTTACCGGCCGCGAGGCCGTCGGCCTTGATCACGATCGGTGCGCCTTTTTCACGCAGATAAGCCAGGGCCGGCTCGATCTCGGTGAAGTTCTGGTAATCGGCGGTCGGGATCTTGTGGCGTGCCAGGAAGTCCTTGGTGAAGGCTTTCGAACCTTCCAGTTGCGCAGCACCCGCGGTCGGGCCAAAGCAGTCCAGGCCACGGGAACGAAACAGGTCGACGACGCCAGCGACCAGCGGCACTTCCGGGCCGACGATGGTCAGGGAAACGTTTTTCTCGGCGAAGTCCGCGAGCTGCTCAAGGGCCAGCACGTCGATGGCGACGTTCTCGCACTTGGCTTCAATCGCGGTACCGGCGTTGCCCGGTGCGACGAAAACCTTCTGCACGCGCGGATCCTGAGCCACTTTCCAGGCCAGGGCGTGTTCACGGCCACCGCTGCCAATGATCAAAACATTCATTTCAAAAACCTCAAAATTCTGTCAGGCGCTGCTGGAGCGCTTTATGTGGGAGCGAGCCTGCTCGCGAAAGCGGTGTGTCAGTCAAAACAGCTATGACTGACAGATTGCATTCGCGAGCAGGCTCGCTCCCACATTTGAACCGGTGTATCAGTGACGGAAGTGGCGCATGCCGGTGAATACCATCGCGATGCCGGCCTCATCAGCCGCAGCAATCACCTCAGCATCACGCATCGAACCACCTGGCTGGATCACCGCAGTGATACCGACCTTGGCCGCGTTGTCCAGACCGTCGCGGAACGGGAAGAACGCGTCCGATGCCATCACCGAACCTGCTACTTGCAGGCCAGCGTGTTCTGCCTTGATCGCGGCGATACGCGCGGAGTTGACCCGGCTCATCTGGCCAGCGCCGACACCGATGGTCTGACGGTTCCTGGCGTAAACGATCGCGTTGGATTTAACGTACTTGGCGACTTTCCAGGCGAAGATCAGGTCGTTGATTTCCTGTTCGGTCGGTGCGCGCTTGGTCACGACTTTCAGGTCTTCACTGCCGATCATGCCGATGTCGCGGCTCTGCACCAGCAGGCCACCGTTGACACGCTTGTAGTCCCACGCCGCAGCGCGGTCAGCCGACCACTCGCCACACGCCAGCAGGCGCACGTTGGCTTTGGCCGCAACGATGGCACGGGCTTCTTCGCTCACGCTTGGCGCAATGATCACTTCCACGAACTGACGCTCGACGATCGCCTTGGCGGTCTCGGCATCCAGTTCACGGTTGAAGGCGATGATGCCGCCGAACGCCGATTCGGTGTCGGTGGCGTAGGCCAGTTCGTAGGCCTGACGGATGCCGCCTTCGGCGTCCGGGCTCACGGCCACGCCGCACGGGTTGGCATGCTTGACGATTACGCAGGCAGGCTTGACGAAGCTCTTTACGCATTCCAGCGCGGCGTCGGTGTCGGCCACGTTGTTGTACGAGAGTTCCTTGCCCTGCAGTTGGGTCGCGGTGGCGATGCCGACTTCGGCCGGTTTGGCTTCAACGTAGAACGCCGCGCTCTGGTGCGGGTTCTCGCCGTAGCGCATTTCCTGAGCCTTGATGAACTGGCTGTTGAAGGTGCGCGGGAATTCACTGCGGCCTTCAGTGCTCAGTGTCTCGGCAGCCTGATTCACGGTGCCCATGTAGTTGGCGATCATGCCGTCGTAGGCGGCGGTGTGTTCGAACGCCTTGAGCATCAGGTCGAAACGCTGTGCGTAGGTCAGGCCGCCGGCTTTCAAGCCTTCCAGGACGTTGGCGTAATCGCTGGCATTCACCACGATCGCAACGTCTTTATGGTTTTTCGCCGCCGAACGCACCATGGTCGGGCCGCCGATGTCGATGTTTTCGATGGCGGTCGGCAGGTCGCAGCCTGGCTTGTTGATGGTGGCTTCGAACGGGTACAGGTTGACCGCGACCAGATCGATCGGCTTGATGCCGTGTTCGCTCATGATCGCGTCGTCGATACCGCGACGACCGAGGATACCGCCGTGGATTTTCGGGTGCAGGGTTTTCACCCGACCGTCCATCATTTCAGCGAAACCGGTGTAATCCGCGACTTCCACTGCGGCAACGCCGTTGTCGCGCAGCAGCTTGAACGTTCCGCCGGTGGAGAGGATCTCGACGCCCAGCGCTTCAAGCTCCTTGGCGAATTCGAGGATCCCGGTCTTGTCGGAAACGCTGATCAAGGCGCGGCGGATCGGCAGGCGGGTAGTCTGGTCGGTCATCTCAATTTCCATCAAAAGCAAAGGAAGTCAGCAAAAAAGGCGACCGGTTTTACGCGGGCGCCTTTCTGGTTTGATTGAATGCTTACAGCAGATCGTACTGCTTGAGTTTCTTGCGCAGCGTGCCGCGGTTGAGTCCCAGCAGCTCACTGGCCTTGGTCTGGTTGCCCTTGACGTAGTTCATCACGCTTTCGAGCAGGGGAGCCTCGACTTCGGAGAGCACCAGGTTGTACACATCCGTGACGGACGCGCCCTCAAGGTGGGCGAAATAATTGTGCAGCGCCTTCTCGACACTCCCGCGAAGGGTCTGGCCTTCTTCGCTCGGAGTATTGAGGTGCTGTTTCAAATTCACGTTGTCGCTCACGGGTGCTGTTCCACTCACTAAAGTCTCGGTCATCATCGTCATGCGGCCACCCCTTCTTCGTCCCCTGTCAGGCTTTTGTAACGCTCGGCGAAGAACTCCCGAACGTTGGCGCATTGTGTTTCCGTACCATCCAAACGATTGAAGTGGGCGCGAAACTCCCTGGCGCCCGGCAAGGTTGCGAGATACCAGCCCACATGCTTTCGAGCAATGCGCACGCCCATCACGTCCCCATAGAAAGCGTGAAGTGCGGCCAGATGCTCTAGCAGTATGCGTTCCACTTCGATCAGTTGCGGGGCCGGCAATTTCTCGCCGGTACGCAGGTAATGATCGATCTCGCGAAAAATCCATGGCCGCCCTTGGGCGGCACGGCCTACCAACAGGCCATCGGCACCGGTCGCGTCGAGCACGTAGCGGGCCTTTTCCGGCGAATCGATATCGCCATTGGCAAACACCGGGATCGACACAGCCTGCTTGATCGCGGCAATCGTGTCGTATTCGGCTTCGCCGGTGTACAGATCGGCGCGAGTGCGGCCATGCACTGCCAGCGCGGTGATCCCGGCCTGCTCGGCGATCTTTGCCACGGTCAGGCCGTTCTTGTTGTCGCGATCCCATCCGGTGCGGATCTTCAGGGTCACCGGCACATCAACCGCAGCCACGACGGCCTGCAGGATCTCGGTGACCAGTGCTTCATCCTTCAGCAACGCAGAGCCGGCGGCCTTGTTGCAGACTTTTTTTGCCGGGCAACCCATGTTGATATCAATAATCTGTGCGCCCAGTTCGACGTTGGCCCGTGCTGCATCCGCCAGCATCTGCGCGTCGCCACCGGCGATCTGTACCGAGCGTGGTTCGGGATCGCCTTCGTGAATCATGCGCATGCGCGACTTGCGGGTGTTCCACAGGCTCATGTCACTGGTGACCATTTCCGAGACTACAAGCCCCGCGCCCAGACGCTTGCACAGCTGACGAAAGGGCTGGTCGGTGACGCCCGCCATCGGGGCGAGAATCAAGCCGTTCTGTAATGTATATGGGCCGATGCGTACCGCCGACATAGGACTTCCCTGAAGTGGGGCCGGATCATGAGAGTTCGAAAAAGGGTGGGCATGATACCCGCTCTCGATGACTGGATAAAGGCTGAATTGAACAAAATCTGAACAGTTATTCCGTTATCGCCAGCGGTTTGGTTGTGCAGCGCGAAGTCAGAAAATTGCCGTCAATCAAGAAGCGGTGAAGCAATTCACTCGGGCGAGTGAAAACTCAGGCTGTAATTCACCGCTTTCGGGCCTGGATCGAGAATATCCAGAGCGATGTGAATCGGCGTTTGCGGCGGCATCTCCGCCAGACCTTCGAGGTCGCCGTTGAGGTATTCGCCGGGTTTGAAGCGGCGACTGGCGATCAGATGGCCGTTAAGGTCGGCAAAACGCAGTTCCAGCAGCGGAAACGGCTGGGAGAACGTCGCGCGGTTATAGATGATCGCGTCGACCACCAGCGCACCGCTGAACTCCGGATGGCTGCGCACCACCAGATTGCTGCTCTTGATTTTGGCGATGTCGACCTTGGACGGCACTGTGCAACCGATCTGCGGGCAGACTTGCTGGAACCATGGACGATACTGATCCTGACGTGCCAGTTCATCAAAATGATAGGCGATGTACTGGAAAGCCAAACCACCGGCGGCCAGCAGCACCAGCGTCAGCCATAGCAGGCGTCGACCCCACGGCGAGCGGCGTTTTTGCCAGTCCAGTTGCAGCGGGTCGTCAGTCAGGTCCTGCAACACTTCGGCGCGCACGCCGGGTTCTGCGCGTTCGCGTTTTTTGCGCGATGGCTCGATTGCAGGCAGATCGTCGTCATCGGCTTCGTCACTGGCGGACAGGTGCTCGCGACGGGCATTCGGATCAATCGGATCGTGCAGACGCAGTTGCGGGATCGCCGGCTCGTCGTCCAGATCCACCGGTTCCAGCGACAGGGAGGGCTCGGTGCGCGTGGTTTTTACCTGTTCGACGTCAAGGATTTGCGGATCGGCTTCGTCTTCTGCCTCGGGCGTGGGCGTGTGCTCGTCGTCACGCGCACTGAACAGACTGTCGCGCCACACGGTTTCATCGGCTTCGGGGCTATCGCGCCGGGCGCTCAGGGAATCTTCGCGCGGACGACCGAATTCGGTGGTCGGCTGGATTTCCCGTTGTTCGAGACGGGCGAGTTCTTCGTCCAGATCGAGGCTGTCGAGGTCCAGCTCCGAGGCGCTCCACTGTTTTTGGCTGATGGCGCGCGGTGCCGGCGGCTCGACGATGGCCGGGGGTTCGACAAGCGGTAGCTCCTCGACGGGCAGCGTTTCAATCGGCGGCGCGACCGGCGTCACCGCGTCCTTGCCAGCGTGTTGCTCAAGCAGCTGTTTGGCGGCGTTGAACACTTGCAGGCAAGAGCCGCAGCGAACCACCCCGCGGGCCACGCTCAATTGAGCATGGCTGACACGGAAACTGGTTTGGCAATGCGGGCACTGAGTGACGAAACTGTCGGTCATGCGGCGATCCGGATTATGCAGGCGGCCATTCTAGCGCCGACGCCCGGTAATGCGCACCCAGCCATCGCGATTGGCGATCGGGTCGAGATCGAAGTCCTGAGCATAAGCGGCAGCGACTTCTTCACCTTGTTCGGCGAGGATGCCAGACAGCGCCAGACGCCCCCCGGACTTGACCAGGCTGGACAGTTGCGGAGCCAGCGAAACCAGCGGGCCGGCCAGAATATTGGCGACCAGCACGTCGGCTTTGACCTGAGGCAGATCTTCCGGCAGATACAGCGGGAACAGCTCGTCGGCAATGTTGTTGCGACCGGCATTGTCACGCGAGGCTTCCAGCGCCTGCACATCGATGTCGGTACCGACTGCTTCTTTAGCGCCGAGCAACAGGGCGGCGATGGCCAGAATCCCCGAGCCGCAGCCGAAGTCCAGCACGTTGCAGTCTTTCAGATCCTGGCCGTCGAGCCATTCCAGGCACAGCGCGGTGGTCGGGTGAGTACCGGTGCCGAAAGCCAGGCCCGGATCGAGCAGCAGGTTGACCGCGTCAGGCTCCGGAGCGGCGTGCCAGCTCGGCACAATCCACAGGCGCTGGCCGAAACGCATTGGCTGGAAACCGTCCATCCAGCTGCGTTCCCAATCCTGGTCTTCGATGACTTCGCTGTGATGCTCCGGCAGCGGGCTGCCGGTCAGCAACTCCAGATGGGCCAGTACCGGTGCGGCTTCAGTGCCGCCCTCGAACAGGGCCAGCAGGTGCGTGTGCGCCCACAGCGGTGTGGTGTTGAGTTCCGGCTCGAAGATCGGCTGATCTTCGGCGTCCATGAATGTCACCGATACGGCGCCCACTTCAAGGAAAGCGTCTTCGTAGGTTTCGGCTTGTTCCGGGCTGATGGCGAGTCGTACTTGCAGCCAAGGCATGGCGGGCACCTTTGAAAAAATATGATTGCAGCCTAGCGGCCAGCGAGAAGCGCGCAAGTTTACGCGAGCGCGCCGCAGAACACGACTATGGTCGAAGATCAAAAGATCGCAGTCTGCGGCAGCTCCTGCAGGGGAATGCATTACACATGTAGGAGCTGCCGAAGGCTGCGATCTTTTGATCTTTACTGCAGAAACAACAAAGCCGCCCGAAGGCGGCTTTGTCTGGTGCGGGCTGAAGCTTAGTGCTTCTCGCCAGCCAGCTTGTGCTCGAGGTAGTGAATGTTCACGCCCCCTTTGCAGAAGCCTTCGTCACGAACCAGATCACGGTGCAGCGGGATGTTGGTCTTGATCCCGTCAACCACGATTTCGTCCAGGGCATTGCGCATGCGCGCCATGGCTTCGTCGCGGGTAGCGCCGTAAGTGATCAGCTTGCCGATCAGCGAGTCGTAGTTCGGCGGAACCGCATAACCGCTGTACAGGTGCGAATCGACGCGAACGCCGTTGCCGCCTGGGGCATGGAAATGCTTGACCGTGCCCGGGCTCGGCATGAAGGTTTTCGGGTCTTCAGCGTTGATCCGGCATTCCAGCGAGTGACCGCGGATCACCACGTCATCCTGCGTGAACGACAGCTTGTTGCCAGCGGCGATGCTGAGCATCTCCTTGACGATGTCGATACCGGTAACCATTTCCGAAACCGGGTGCTCCACCTGAACACGGGTGTTCATTTCGATGAAGTAGAAACGACCGTTCTCGTACAGGAACTCGAAAGTGCCGGCGCCACGGTAGCCGATGTCGATGCACGCCTTGACGCAGCGAGCCAGAACTTCCTGGCGCGCCTGCTCGTCGATGCCCGGTGCCGGCGCTTCTTCGAGAACCTTCTGGTGACGACGTTGCAGCGAGCAATCGCGGTCGCCCAGGTGGATGGCGTGGCCCTGGCCGTCGGAAAGAACCTGGACTTCCACGTGACGAGGGTTGGTCAGGAATTTTTCCAGATACACCATCGGGTTGCCGAACGCCGCGCCTGCTTCGGTGCGGGTCAGTTTGGCGAAGGAGATCAGGTCTTCTTCCTTGTGAACCACGCGCATGCCGCGACCACCACCGCCGCCAGCGGCTTTGATGATCACCGGGTAGCCGACTTCACGACCGATACGCAGCGCCGTTTCTTCGTCTTCCGGCAGTGGGCCGTCAGAACCTGGAACGGTTGGCACACCCGCTTCGATCATCGCGTGCTTGGCCGATACCTTGTCGCCCATCAGGCGAATGGTGTCGGCTTTCGGGCCGATGAAGGCGAAGCCGGAGTTCTCGACCTGCTCGGCAAAATCGGCGTTTTCCGCGAGGAAACCGTAGCCCGGGTGAATGGCGGTAGCGCCAGTCACTTCAGCCGCAGCGATGATGGCCGGGATGTGCAGGTAAGACTGAGCGGCAGACGCCGGGCCGATGCAGACGGATTCGTCTGCCAGACCCAGGTGCATCAGCTCTTTGTCGGCCTTGGAGTAAACGGCGACGGTCTTGATGCCCATCTCTTTGCAGGCACGCAGAATCCGCAGGGCGATCTCACCGCGGTTAGCGATCAGAACTTTTTCCAACTTCGCAGTCATCAAAGGCTCTCCGCAGTTCAAACGATGGTGAACAGCGGTTGGTCGTACTCAACCGGCTGGCCGTCTTCGACGAGGATGGACTCGATCACACCGCTGGTTTCAGCTTCGATGTGGTTCATCATCTTCATGGCTTCAACGATGCACAGGGTGTCGCCTTTCTTCACGGTCTGGCCGACTTCAACGAAGGACGGCGAGGCTGGCGAAGACTTGCGATAGAACGTGCCAACCATCGGCGAACGGGCAACAGTGCCATTCAACGCTGGAGCAGCAGCGGCAGCCGGTGCTGCAGCAGCGACAGGAGCGGCGGCAACAGGTGCGGCAGCCGGTGCTTGCATCGGTGCAGGTGCGTAGTACTGCTGAGCCGGGGTCTTGCTGTGACGGCTGATGCGTACGGACTCTTCGCCTTCCTTGATCTCGAGCTCGTCGATGCCGGACTCTTCCAGCAATTCGATCAGTTTCTTAACTTTACGGATATCCATTAATCATCAACTCCCAAGGGTCGGTCAGGGGCGTATAGCTTGTTGTTCAAGCTGCTCTAGTGCAGCCTCCAGGGCCAGTCGGTAACCGCTGGCGCCAAGGCCGCAGATCACTCCTACCGCTACATCGGAGAAGTAAGAGTGATGGCGGAAAGGTTCGCGTTTGTGCACGTTGGACAAATGCACTTCGATGAATGGGATGCTCACTCCCAGCAGCGCGTCACGTAATGCAACACTTGTATGTGTAAAAGCTGCTGGATTGATCAGGATGAAATCCACACCTTCGCCGCGCGCGGCGTGGATGCGATCGATCAATTCGTACTCGGCATTGCTTTGCAGATGCAACAGATGATGGCCGGCTTCACGGGCGCGGCGCTCCAGGTCCTGATTGATCTGTGCCAGGGTCGTCGACCCATAGGTGCCCGGTTCGCGGGTGCCGAGCAGGTTCAGGTTGGGGCCGTGCAGCACCAGTAGGGTTGCCATCTGCGTGTCCTTGTTATGAATAAGCAGTCGTCAGAACCCGGCGACTATGCCGCAAAGACTTTGTGACTGTCCAGTTCTATGCAATAGCCAGCACGATGGCCGATGTTTGCGCAAAATTTGTGACCGAGTGATCTGATCCGGTCATTGTGGTGATTGATCTGGCGTTATCGCGAGCAGGCTCGCTCCCACATTGGAATGCACACCCCTGTGGGAGCGAGCCTGCTCGCGAAGGCGATTTATCAGACACGGAAGGCCTGAACGGCCGTATGCAACTGCCCGCCCAATACCAGGAGGTTCTCGCCCTGTTCACGGCCCTGGCCGATGCGCAGCAAGTTATCCCCGCCCAATTGATGAATCCGCTCGCTGTGATCGCGAATCTCGCTGACCGCGCCGCTCTGCTGCGCGGTGATATCGGCGATGCGGATCGCCGTGTCGGAAATGGTTTGGATCGCCCCGACGATCTTGTCCAGCGCGCCGTCCGCCGCTTGCGCCTGATTGGCCGTGGCTTCGGCGTGCTCGACCTGTGCACGCATGCCTTCGACAGATTGCCGGGCGGCGGTTTGCAGGCCGGCGATCAGGGTTTGAATCTCCGCTGTCGCCCCGGCGGTGCGCTGCGCCAGCGAACGCACTTCCTCGGCCACCACGGCAAATCCACGGCCCATTTCCCCGGCGCGTGCCGCTTCAATCGCCGCGTTCAGCGCCAGCAGGTTGGTCTGATCGGCAATCGAGCGGATCACCGTCAGTACGCCGCCAATGGTCGCCGACTCTTCGGCCAGATGTTCGATCATCTGCGCGTTGCCTTGCACCTCGCCGACCAAAGCGTGCAGTCCGGTGAGGCTCTGGCCGATGACGGTTTGGCCATGTTCGACGGCCAAACCTGCATGACGGCTGGCATCGGCCGCCTGACGGGCATCCCCGGCGACTTGCTGAATAGTGGCCTCCAGTTCGCCGAGGGAATCGCGAATCAATGCCGTATCCCCGGCCTGATGCTCGGCGCCGCTGTGCAAATCGTTGCTCAGTTCGGCAAGGGTGCGGCTGCTGCCCGCCACTTGCTCGGCATTGCCGCGAATCGTACCGACCAGATCTACCAGATACGCGCGCAAGCGATTGAGCGACGCTTCGATGTCGTGCAATTCGCGGTTGGTCTTGCCCAGTTGAATGTCTTGACTGAAATCGCCTTCGGCCCAGGTCGACAATGCTGGCGCAAGATTGGTCAAGGTGCGGGCCAGGCGGCGCTGCAGGGTGTCGATAAGCAGTGCGATCAGCAGAATCAGGCCGATCATCACGCCTTGCATCAGTCGTACTTCGCCCTGAATTTGCCCGTGCTGGGCGCGCACCACCGGTTCAAGACCTGCGATGGCTTGCTGCACGGCAGCGATTTTCAGGTGGGTCGCGGTGCTCAGATCGGTGCGTTTCTGAATCTGCTCGCGGGTGCGTTGCAATTCTGCCGGGTAGCGGCCGAGCAGGCTGTTGAGTTCACGTTTGAGGCCGACACCAGCGTCTTCGGCGACGGCTTTTTCCGTGCTTTCGATACCCATCATCGCCGCGAAGTCATCACTGCTCGATTCGTTGCTGGCGATCACGCCGAGAAGGGGCAGGGCATCAATCGCCTGCGCCTGAGTGCGAATGTTGTCGACTTCGCGCTCGACGTCAGCGGCCAGTTCGCTGCGGCCGCTGCTGACCAGTTTGTCCCGTGCCAGCGACAGCTTGCCCAGATGCTGCGATGCGGCGAGCAGTGGCGCGAGCCAAGTCGCGTTGCCATTGGCATAGGTGCTGAGTTGGTCGAGGCTGGCGCTGAGTTCGCGTTCGGCCTGCAACAGCAATGCCTGCGGATCACCGGCGAGTTTGCCGGCGGCGAGCAAGTCGGTTTTGCTGAATTCTTCCAGGCCTGAGATGCTCGGACGCAGGGTGTCGGCCAGAGCGGGCGGCAGTTCGCCGAGTTCTTTCTGCACGCTATCGATGGCCTGACTGGCGCTGCTCAGACGCAGGGCATCACCGCTGGCGAGGTAATCCTCGACGTTGCGCGCCACCTCGTTCTGAAATTGCTGCGACAGCCCCAAATAACGCTCCATCAACAGATAAGGACGTTCCAGAGCTTTTTGCGACCACCACAGCGTGGCGCCGAGTGCCAGGCACACGGCGACCAGCAGCAGAGTATTGAGATTGGTGAGCAACTTCAGGCGCATGACGGCTACCAACGGCAGAAATGGTAAGCGTCTGAATTTATTGCGGTTCTGTTACAGGGTTATGACCGAATCAGTGGATTCCGATGAAAAAGTGGCACTTTGCTTTGTGTCCCGCGCGGTCTGCACCCGATTGCGTCCGGCACCCTTGGCACGGTAAAGCGCCTCGTCGGCCTGGCTCGCCATCATCAGGCTATCGGAGTCATCGCGCATCTCCACAACCCCGGCGCTAAAGGTGCACCACAAGTCTTGCGGCTGGGCCGGGTAATGGATTTCGGCAAAACGCTGGCGAATCTCATCGAGCACTTTGTGCGCGGCTTCGATATCAGTGTCGGGCATGACGATGGCGAACTCCTCGCCACCGTATCGGCCAATGAAATCGGTCTTGCGCAGACGCTGTTTGAGAAACAGTGCCAGGCTTTTGATCACTCGGTCGCCCATCGGATGGCCGTGGCTGTCGTTGACCCGCTTGAAGTGGTCAATGTCGAGCATCGCGAAGCTCAGCGGCTTGTTTTCTCGACGGGCACGGAACGAGCAGTCTTCGAGCAATTGCAGGATGTGCGTGTGGTTGTACAAGCCGGTGAGGCTGTCGCGCACCATCCGCGCCTTGAGGTTGCGCGCACGGGCGGCGCGGTTGCGCACGGTGGTAATCAGATGCCGTGGCTTGATCGGTTTGGTGAGGAAGTCGTCGCCGCCTTCGCTCATGGCGTCGAGCTGTTTATCCAGATCGTCCTCGGCCGACAGGTAAATGATCGGCACGCTGACGTAGCGGTCGTTGTGGCGGATCACCTTGGCCAATTCGGTGCCGGTACAGGCCGGCATGTACATGTCGAGGATGATCAGGTCCGGCTGGAAGTCCGCCAGTTCGGCCATCGCCTGAATCGGTTCGATCAAGGTACGGGTGACGATCCCGGCGCTGTTGAGCAGGCGCTCGGTGTGCAAGGCCTGGGCGCGGGAGTCATCGATGATCAGCACTTTATAAGGTTCGTACTGGGCGACGCAGGTCAGGACTTCGATCTTCTCCAGCAGGCTCGATGCTTCGAGGGTGCCGGTGAGGAATTCCTGGCCCCCGGCGCGCACTGCGGCGAGACGGGTCGGCGTGTCGGTTTCGTGCAGGCTGAAGAACAACAGCGGCAGCGGCTCATCCAAACCGACCTGAGCTTCGGCGGCGAGCTTCAGGCCTACGCCGGCGCCGCTGAAGTCCACGTCCATGACGATTGCGGCGGGCAAGCGCTCGACCATCGATGAGCGAAACGCCGCCACGCTGTCCAGCGCCTGCGCGCTCAAGCCGAAGAATTCCAGTTGTTTGGCCAGCCGTTCGGCGCGGTCGTAATCCTGCAGCATCACGTAGATCGGTTTGCGCAGCGGCGGCAGGAAAGTCTGATCGAGCTGATCGCCATGGCGCAGGCCGGTACGCGACAAGCGCTGCATCAAACGATTGAGGTCGGTGATCAGGCCGCTACTGAGGCGACCGCGATTGGCGTCCACTGCTTCCAGCGACTGGCCGATGTGGCGCGCGAGCTGGGTGTGCTCAGGCTGTTCGAAGCGCTCGGCAAAACGCAACAGACGCAGGTTGGCCTCGCTCAGTTCGGCGAGGTCGACGGTGGACCATTCACTGCGTTGCAGGCGCTGCCATATCTCAAGAATCTGACGTGCCTGATGAATTACCCGCTGGGCAAAGTGGTGCTTGAGACGCTCACGGCTGGGGTCTTCTGGCTCGGTCATATCCTGACTACTAGTTAGGCTGCATGCTGAGGTCGACTGGTGGCTCTATGCTAGCACCTCTTTTCCCTTAGACGAGTGTCACACGTCAATAATCTGCAATGCGTCACTATTCAGTTTCTGACCGAGTGGTTTTGTTTTTGACCTGTTCGTCGGGCATGTGCCCGAGAGTCAGGGGCTTGCCGCCAAGGCCGGGTAGATTCGGGAAGATTTGCAGCGCCGCTCACATCAGTGTGGTGAATATGCTTTTCGATTGTTTTCAATACTCTGCGCTGATGCGTCAGAGGAGACGACATCAGGGATTCCCCTAGTTCTGACAGATGCGTCAAGCGTCCACACGATTTGCGGCTTATCTTTACTGGCGGGTGCCGGCCCAAGGCACGTTGTTGTATGGTTGTGGTCGAATCGTTGAACCCAAGTGATTGAAAGGATATCGCCATGCTGGACTGGAAAAACCGCGCGGGCGCCGCGCCTGAACGTGCCGCCGAGCCCAAGTCGGCCACCCGCAGCTATGTTGGCGGGCTGTTGTTCAGCCGCGCGCTGGCCACCCTGGTCGGCATTTACCTGTTGGTAACCATCGGTCTTGGTTGGTACTGGAGCCAGGAACCGGCGCTGTTTCCCGTGGCGCAGAACGCACAAGTGGCTGCCGAGAAAGAAGGCAAGCAGATGGTCATCGGCTACACCACGGTGGAAACCCTGAAATCCGTCGCCGGCACCCTGCTCGACAAGCCGGGCGGCTACATTTCCAACGACCGCTTCCCGCCGGGCTTGTGGATGGACAACACGCCGAGCTGGGAATACGGCGTGCTGGTGCAGGTGCGTGACCTGACCCGCGCCCTGCGCAAAGACTTTGCCCGTTCGCAATCGCAATCGGCCGAAGACGCCGATCTGGCCAAGGCCGAACCGCGCTTCAACTTCGACAACAAGAGCTGGATCCTGCCGTCCAGCGAGTCGGAGTATCAGGAAGGCATCAATTCCCTGAGCCGCTATCAGGCACGTCTGTCTGATCCATCGCAGAAAAACGCGCTGTTCTATGCCCGCGCCGACAACCTGAACAACTGGCTGGGCGATGTCGGCACCCGTCTGGGTTCGTTGTCCCAGCGACTGTCGGCCAGTGTCGGTCGAGTCAAACTCAATACGGCGCTGAAAACCGAAACACCGGCTGTGGGTGAAGTACCGCAGGTTGATGAAGAAATCGTCGAAACCCCGTGGATGCAGATCGACAACGTGTTCTACGAAGCGCGTGGTCAGGCCTGGGCACTGTCGCATCTGCTGCGTGCCATCGAAGTCGACTTCGCCGACGTACTGGCGAAGAAGAACGCTACGGTCAGCGTGCGTCAGATCATTCGTGAACTGGAGGCTTCGCAAGAGCCCGTCTGGAGCCCGATGATTCTCAACGGCAGCGGCTTCGGCGTGCTGGCCAACCACTCGCTGGTCATGGCCAACTATATTTCCCGGGCCAACGCGGCAGTCATCGACTTGCGTCAACTGCTCAACCAGGGTTGATTCATGAGCCACAACGCCAAAGAGGCGGCCCATCGCGCCGCCTCGGATGCCGAACAGATCGCCTGGGTCGACGAGCAGGACAACCTGCTCGGCGCCTTGGTGCGTGCCGATTTGCGCGAACGCGGGCTGATCGGGCGGGGCACTTACATCATGTTGTTCAATTCCGCTGGTGAGCTTTGTGTGCATCGGCGCACCTTGAGCAAAGCCATTTATCCCGGTTACTGGGACGTGGCAGCGGGCGGCATGGTGCAGGCCGATGAAACCTACGCCGAATCGGCGGCCCGTGAGCTGGAAGAAGAGTTGGGCGTCAGTGGCGTGGAACTCACCGCTCATGACCATTTCTACTTCGAGGACACCGGCAACCGCCTGTGGTGCTCGGCGTTTTCCGCCGTGTGGGACGGGCCTCTGAAACTGCAACCGGAAGAAGTGCTGGAAGCGCGCTTTATCCCGGTCGAGCAAGTCATGCAGGAAATCGAGCGAAAGCCTTATTGCCCGGACTCTTTGGCAGCGTTGCAGCGCTATCTCAAGGCTCAACAAAACGACGTCGCAAAGAACACATAAATTGGCGCCGATTGGCACTTAGCAATTGGGTTTTTTGCCGTTACACTGCGCGACCTTTTCAAGCTGTACCGGCCTGCGTTTGTTGAAGCATCGGTGCAGTAGCGCTGCCCCTGCCTGAGTGGGGCTTCGCGGTCGATGACCTTGCCCAAGGTCGCGATCAGTCTTTGTCCTCCCAAGAGGATTGCCGGTGGCCAAAAAAGCCGCATCCTTCGCCGCCCTGGGCGGTCTGGTATTTTCCACCGACGCAGGTCGTCATTGCCCGGAATGCAGTAAGCCGGTTGACGCCTGTATCTGCAAACAAACCGTGATCCCGGCCGGAGACGGCATTGCCCGCGTGCGTCGCGAAAGCAAAGGCCGTGGCGGCAAGACGGTGACCACCATCACCGGCGTGCCCCTGGCCGAAGACGCACTCAAGGAGCTGGCGACAACGTTGAAGAAACGTTGCGGCACCGGCGGAGCCTTGAAAGACGGGATCATCGAAATCCAGGGCGATCATGTCGAGCTACTCTTGGCTGAACTGATCAAGCACGGTTTCAAAGCGAAGAAGTCCGGCGGCTAGCAGCCTCTGTGAAAACCACCTGCGGCTTGATCCGGTGCTGATGGTTGTCAGTTCCGGCGTCGTCTCCATGGTTTTCACAGAGCCTGTTCATGACCGGTTTCTAAACTCCACGCGGTCAGCGCGGTCTACCGCCGCGCTGACGAACCGTCATTTTCATTCTTTAGACTGCGCCAGCCTGCATTTCAGGTAACGCACTATGACTTCTTTATAGGGGACTTCGATGTCCGTACGACGCACACGCAAAGACGATGGCAGCCAATGGACAGTTGCGGACAGCCGCAGTGTTTACGGGATTCGCCATTGGGGGGCCGGGTATTTCGCGATCAATGACGCCGGTCGCGTCGAAGTTCGTCCGAACGGCCCGAGCAGCTCGCCTATCGACCTGTTCGAGCAAGTCGACCAACTGCGCAAAAGCGGTTTGTCCTTGCCGTTGCTGGTTCGTTTCCCCGACATCCTGCAAGACCGCGTACGTCAGCTGACCGGCGCCTTCGATTCGAACATCGAGCGCCTGGAATACCAGAGCAAGTACACCGCGCTTTACCCGATCAAGGTTAACCAGCAAGAAGCGGTGATCGAGAACATCATCGCCACCCAGGACGTTTCCATCGGTCTGGAAGCCGGCTCCAAGCCTGAGCTGCTGGCGGTGCTGGCACTGGCGCCGAAGGGCGGCACCATCGTCTGCAACGGCTACAAGGACCGCGAGTTCATCCGTCTGGCGCTGATGGGCCAGAAGCTCGGCCACAACGTGTTCATCGTGATCGAGAAAGAATCCGAAGTCGGTCTGGTGATCGAAGAAGCTGCCTCGCTGAAGGTCAAGCCACAGGTCGGCCTGCGCGTGCGCCTGTCGTCGCTGGCGTCGTCGAAGTGGGCGGACACCGGTGGCGAGAAATCCAAGTTCGGTCTGTCGGCGGCGCAGTTGCTGTCGGTGGTCGAGCGCTTCCGCGCGGCCGGTCTGGATCAGGGCATTCGCCTGCTGCACTTCCATATGGGTTCGCAGATTGCCAACCTGGCTGACTATCAGCACGGCTTCAAAGAAGCGATCCGTTACTACGGCGAGCTGCGTAATCTCGGTCTGCCGGTCGATCACATCGACGTCGGTGGCGGTCTGGGCGTTGACTACGACGGCACCCACTCGCGCAACGCCAGTTCGATCAACTACGACATGGACGATTACGCCGGTGTCGTGGTCGGCATGCTCAAGGAATTCTGCGACGCGCAGAGCCTGCCGCATCCGCACATCTTCTCCGAAAGCGGCCGTTCGCTGACCGCGCACCACGCCATGCTGGTGGTGCAGGTGACCGACGTCGAGAAACACAACGACGAAATCCCGCTGATCGAAAACAAGGAAAACCTGCCGGAAACCGTGCAGTGGCTGGTTGACCTGCTCGGCCCTACAGATATTGAAATGGTCACCGAGACCTACTGGCGCGCCACCCACTACATGAGCGACGTGGCTGCACAGTACGCCGACGGCAAACTGACACTGGCTGAAAAAGCCCTGGCCGAGCAGTGCTACTTCGCCGTCTGCCGTCGCCTGCACAACTCGCTCAAAGCACGTCAGCGTTCGCATCGCCAAGTGCTCGACGAACTCAACGACAAACTGGCCGACAAGTACATCTGCAACTTCTCGGTGTTCCAGAGCCTGCCGGACACCTGGGCAATCGATCAGGTGCTGCCGATCATCCCGCTGCACCGTCTCGACGAAGAGCCGCTGCGTCGCGCGGTGCTGCAGGATCTGACCTGCGACTCCGACGGCAAGATCAACCAGTACGTCGACGAGCAGAGCATCGAGACCAGTCTGCCGGTGCACGGTTTGAACGAAGGTGAAGACTACCTGCTGGGCGTGTTCCTGGTCGGCGCCTATCAGGAAATCCTCGGCGACATGCACAACCTGTTCGGTGACACCGACTCGGTGAACATCTATCAGAACGCCGATGGCAGCGTGTACCACGCCGGCATCGAAACCCACGACACCATCGAAGACATGCTGCGTTACGTGCACTTGTCGCCGGAAGAACTGATGACTCACTATCGCGACAAATGCGCCAGTGCTCGTATCAGTGCCAGCGAGCGCACGCAATTTCTCGATGCCTTGCGTCTGGGCTTGACCCGCTCCTCCTACCTGTCTTCCTGAGGCCAGGTAGCGATCTCGCCGGGTCGTCTGAAATTTTCCCGCAGGCTGTGGAAAATTCGGATGACCCGGTGGGATACATCCCAAAATCTTCGCGAAATGCTTGGCTATCCTGGCCAGCAAAGTCATCCGGTCTGCTTTTCGCGTAGGTCATTTCCTAAGTTGTACTTCAGCTCTCTACTCGGCCATGGCTCTCGGCGAGAATCCCCGACCGCCCCTCCTGTAGAGATCCGCCTATGTTCGATCCAGTCAACGAGTCGTCGTTTCGTCTCGATGTAGCGGGCCTGTCTGACCCTTTCGAAGTCCTGGCCTTTACCGGTAGCGAAGCCCTCAACGAACCCTTTGCGTTCGAGATCGATGTGTTGATCGACGATCCGCAACTGGACCTTGCCGGCCTGCTTTACCGTTCGGCTTTCCTGTGTTTCGGCCCGTCGGGGGAGGGCGTGCACGGTCAATTGCAGAGCCTCGTCCAGCATGAGCAGGGGCACGGTTCCAGACTGAGCCGGATCCGCCTGGGGCCGAAACTTGGCTGCCTCGATCTGCGGATCAGTCAACGGATTTTCAGTGGCCGTTCGGTGCCACAGATCATTGAGCAAGTGCTCAGGGAGCACGGCATCGTCGGCGCGCAGCGCCGCTTCGAGTTGCGTGGCGACTACCCGGCGCGCACGTTCTGCACGCAATACCGTGAATCGGATCTGCAACTGCTGCAACGCTTGTGCGCGCAGGCGCGGATTCACTATTTCTTCGAGCACCAGCGCGGCGGCCATTGCCTGGTATTCGGCGATGATCCGGCGCAGTTGCCGTTGGCTGACGCCGCGTTGTATCAGGGCGAGGCGGCCGATCCTTTTGCTGGCCCCTCGGTACACCATTGGCAATTGCAGGAAACGTGTCAGGCCGAAGGCACCTCGCTGGCACCACAGGCCGAAGGACGCAGTGACCTGGCGGCGTTGCGTAGCGGCCAATGGCTGCGTCTGGTCGGGCATCCCTTCGCCGAATGCAATCGCCATTGGTTGCTGACCAAGGTGGAACATAGCGCCGATCCGGCCCTTGATCTGCCTTATGCCAACCGGTTGTTCGGTGCGCAGCAGGTGCCAGCGTGTGCGTCGGCCGCCGAGCCGTCGAGACTGCGCATGCACAGTCTGCAACGGGCCTGGGTGGTGGCGGTCGACGAACCGCAGCCCGATCATTTCCGCCCGGTGGCGGTGCAGTTCGACTGGCTCTATCAGGGTGAAGGTGCGGCGCCGAGTCACTGTTGGCTGCCGCTCGCGCCAGCCTTGGCTGATGCGCCGCTGGCGGCGCTGGGCGATGGCGTCGAGGTAGTGGTGAGCTTCTTTGAAGGCGATCCGGATCAGCCGATGATCAGCGGGGTTCTGCAACCACCGGTTGCCGCCCCGAACATCACCGATGACCCGCCACCACCATTGCCGGAGAAATTGGTCAGTGAAGGCTTGCAGCAATTGCTGACGTCCGGCGAGCCGCTTTTGTTGCTATGCCTGATGCCCGGAGGCGGCAGTTTCAGCCACTGCACAGAGGTCGTCTGCAGTTGTCGGTTACTCACCGCGCTTGAACAGAGCGGCGCAACATGAGCGGCGCGGCGCTGGAGCCGATGGCGCAATGGCTGTTGCTCGACGGCCCGGATGCAGCGCGGGCCTTGACGTTACTGCGACAGGCTTTCGCCGACGTGCGGCGCTTCTGGCTGTTTGACGGTACCGAGTTCGAGCCGGTCAGCGAGCATGGCCCGGTGCTGATCGACCTGCGTGATAGCCAGGCGCTGGGGTCGTTGTGTCAACGCGATCCGGATACCTGGCGCGGCTTGCTGCTGGGCAGCGAGGCGCCGGCGCCTGAACTGCTGAGCCACTTGCAACGCATGCTCACAGTCTCGTTCGGATTGAACCACCGGGCCTTGCTCAGTTATTACAATCGCCAGACCGCCAGCTATTTCTTCGACGCCTGTGACGCTGGCGAATTGAGTCGCTGGCTTGGCCCGATCCGCCAATTGCGCTGGTTCGGCGGCACCTGGGCCGATCGTGCGATTGGCAGTCAGGGCTGGCAGCAGTTGCGCAACCCCGGGCTTGCCGTAGAACCATTGAACATCGAAGAAAGCCTTACGCGACGGCAGCGCGAACGCCTGCAAACTTGCCTGTTGGAGCAGCACATCTGGCGCTGGTGCCAATCATTCGGAACCGATTACGCAACGATGGCCTCCCATGTTCAACAGGGTCTGGCGCTGGGCTTCAGCGACCGCAGTGTGCTCGATGGCTGGTTGTGGCTACGCTTGCTGCATCCGCGTGCCGTGCTGGTGCCGCCGCCGGTGGGGCTGACCCAGCAGGAACGGCTCGACCATGTGCGTCGCCAATGGGGTGGCGATTAATCGTGAGGTTCACGCGTATGGCAGGTTTTTTCCGGCAAGGGTTCGGCGCAATGATCGGCGCTGTAGTGCTGTTGCTGCTCAGCGCGTGTTCGCCGGTAAAACTGCTCAATGCGCTGACCCCGGATAGCACGTTCGAAAAAACCACGGGCATTGCCTACGGTGACGATCCTCGGCAGAAGCTCGATGTCTACGTGCCGCGTCATGCATTGGCCGATGCGCCGGTCGTGGTGTTTTTCTACGGTGGCAGCTGGAACAGCGGCGCGCGCGAGGATTACGCTTTTGTTGGCGAGGCGCTGGCGTCCCGGGGAATTGTCGCGGTCGTGGCGGATTATCGGTTGTATCCGCAGGTGCGTTATCCACTGTTTCTTGAAGACAACGCGCGGGCGGTGGCGTGGACCCGTGCGCACATTCGCGAGTTTTCCGGTAATCCGCAGCGCTTGTATCTGATGGGGCACAGCTCCGGTGGCTACAACGCGGCGATGCTGGCGCTGGATGGCGACTTGCTCGCAGCGGTGGGGATGTCGCCCAAGGACATCAGTGGCTGGATCGGTCTGGCCGGGCCGTACGATTTTCTGCCAATCGTGAATCCTGATGTGCGCCCGGTGTTTTTCTGGCCGCACTCACCGCCGCAATCGCAGCCGATCAACCATGTCAATCGCGGCGCGCCGCCAGCGCTGCTGATTGCTGCGAGCAAGGATAATCTGGTCAACCCGACGCGAAACACCGGCGGTCTCGCCCATAAACTGCGCGAGGCGGGTGTGCCGGTGCAGGACTTGTATTACTCGCGACCCAATCACATCACGCTGGTGGCGACATTGTCACGGCCACTGCGGCGGCTGGCGCCGGTGCTCGATCAAGTGGTCGGCTTTATCGAGCACACGCCGGCTCAGTGAGCCGCGCCGTTAAACCAGCCGTCATTACGCTTGAGCCACAGGGCCTGTGCGCCGAGCGTCAGGCTGCGCAGCACCATGAACAGCAGGAACGTAATCCACAGGCCGTGATTGCCCAGACCTTGCAATGCCCAGGCGAATGGCACCAGCAGAACCACCGTCAGCAGCATGCCATTGCGCATTTCCCGGGCGCGGGTGGCGCCGATGAACAGGCCGTCGAGCAGGTAGCTCCAGACCGCAATCAATGGCAGCACGGCGAGGTAAGGCAGGTAGACGAACGCGGTGTCGCGCACGCTCTGGATGTTGGTCTGCATCTCGATGAACAAATGCCCGGCCAGTAAAAACAGCAGGGCAAAGCCAAGGCTGGCGATCAGCGACCAGCCACCGGACACCACCAGCGAGCGGCGCAAGGCCAGGCGATCACGGGCGCCGATGGCATGTCCGCACAGGGCTTCGACCGCGTGAGCCAGACCGTCCAGCGCGTGCGCCGTCAGCAGCAAGCCGTTGAGCAACAGCGCGTTGGCGGCGACCGTCGCATCACCGAGTCGCGCGCCTTGCACGGTGATCAGGAAAAACACCGATTGCAGGGCCAGACTGCGGATGAAAATGTCGCGGTTGACCGCCAGCAGCGGGCGCCAGCTCTGCCACACTTTCAGCGCAGCCCAGGCGATGTGCCCGGGATAGGCGCGCAACGCTTTGCGGGTCAGCAGCAGACCGAGCAGGGCGCCGCTCCATTCGGCAATCACCGAGGCCCGGGCCGAGCCGACCACGCCCCAGTCCAGACCGATGACGAACCACAGATTCAGCGCAATGTTGATCAGGTTGGTGGTCAGCAGAATCGCCAGCGGCGCCCGGGCGTTCTGGGTGCCGAGAAACCAGCCGACCAGCGCATAACTGGCCAGTGCGGCAGGCAGCCCGAACAGTCGGGTGTGGAAGAAGTCGCGAGTGAGCTGATCGAGTTCCGCCGACGGCTGCATAAAGTGCAGCGCAACGCCGCTTAGCGGCACGCCCAGGGTGCCGAGAACCAGCGCCAGCCCCATTGCCAGCAGCAGCCCTTGCAAGAGAATCTGCCGCAACGCCGCGCCATCGCTGCGCCCGGCCGCTTGCGCGGCGAAACCGGTGGTGCCCATGCGCAGAAAACCCATGGCCCAGGCGAGAAAGGTGTACAGACTGGCGCCAACCGCCACGGCGCCCAATTGATGGGCGTGGGGCAAGTGGCCGATGACGGTGCTGTCGACCAGCGCTACCAGCGGCACGGAAATATTGGAGAGGATCATCGGCGCGGCAAGCACCCAGACCTTGCGGTGAGTCGGGCGGTCGCGCCAGTCGGCAATCAGGTTGGACATGCGGGCTCCTTGGGGGAGCGGGGATTGTAGCGGTTCGTTGGGGATTTGCTTTGCTCGGATAACCAGCCCCTCACCCCAACTCTCTCCCGAGGGAGAGGGAGCCGATCTTCATGCTGCTCAACCCTGAAGTTTCAGGTCGGCGTATAGCTGAAGAACAACTCGGTCGGCCCCCTCTCCCCTTGGGAGAGGGCTGGGGTGAGGGGTTTTATGTGAGGTCAGTGAATAATCCAGCTCAAAAGCCACAACCCCAGCAGCAACCAGATAATCCCGGCAATGATCGACGCATTCATGAATGCGCGAATCGCCGACCACAGCAGCATCAACCCGACGATCAGCGCAATGATGCTGATGATCGACGTATCCATTCCCAACGTCTTGGCCAACCCATCGACAAAGTTGCCCCCGGCATTGCTCAGCATGTTGAACAAGCCACTGAGGCCATCGACGATAAAGCGGATGACCGAACCGAGTGCCTGGCCGAGCCATTCGAAAAAGCTTTCTACCTGCATGTGTGCATCCTGATGAAAGAGCTGAGCCTTGGGCCACAACGCAGGTGGCCGAGTTCCCTGCAAGCATAGAGCTTTCTTTGGCCCTTGCCTTCAACCGGCAACCCCCCGAAGCTATACGACTTCAGGAGAGCCCGATGAACCTTGTTGAACTGACCGAACGCCTGCATGCCATTCGCGACCGCAATGACTGGCGGCAATTTCACAGCCCGAAAAACCTCGCCATGGCCGCCAGCGTCGAGATGTCTGAACTGGTGGAGATTTTCCAGTGGCTGACGGAAGACCAGTCGCGCCAGTTGCCGGCGGACAAACTCGCCCACGCCGGGCAGGAAGTCGGCGATATCGTCCTGTATCTGTTGCTGCTGTGCAGCGAATTGGGGTTGGACATGAATGAAGTGGTGCGCAGCAAGCTCGCCGACAGCGAACGGCGGTTCGGCTGATGAGCGACCGGCATTTCGATCAGTTGGCGACCCGTTTCGCCGAAAAAATCTACGGCGGTGCCAAAGGCGCGATTCGCCTCGCGGTATTGCAGGCTGACCTCGCCGAGGCGCTGCCGGATCGTCCGTTGCGGGTGCTCGACATCGGTGGCGGTCTGGGCCACATGTCGTTGTGGCTGGCCGAGCGCGGGCACGACGTGACCTTTACCGAGCCGGCCGAGCCGATGCTCGAAGGCGCCCGCCAGCGGTTCGCCGAAGCGGGGCAGACGGCGACGTTTATTCAGGCGCCGTGGCAGGAACTGCTCGGGCAACTCACCGAACCCTACGATCTGGTGATCTGCCACGCTGTGCTGGAATGGCTGGCCGAACCCCACGCAATCCTGCCGGTGCTGCATCAATTGACCAAACCCGGTGGCTGGCTGTCGCTGGCGTTCTACAACCGCGACGCGCTGATCTACCGCAATCTGCTCAAGGGCCATTTCAAGAAAATGCGCAAGAACGTCATGGCCGGCGAGAAGCAGAGCCTGACCCCGCAGCAGCCCCTCGACCCACGGGAATTGGCAACGCAACTCGAAGGCTTGTGGCAGGTCGAAAGCCAAAGCGGGGTGCGGGTTTTCCACGACTACATGCCGGTGGAATTCCAGGCCCGCGCCGAACTCGTGGATTTGCTCGAGATGGAACTCGCCCACCGTCGTCACCCAAGCTTCGCCGGGCTTGGGCGCTACCTGCACTGGATCTGCCGGCCGATCTGATCGGAGCGCAAAATGAAAGCACAATCGGGGTTACTGCTGATCTGTCTGGGGTTAGCCGCCTGCCAGGGCAGCAACCCCTACGTGGCGCAATCGCGGCCCTTGCCGCCGGCGCCAGCGCAAGCCGCCAACACCTTTGACCGCAGCGCGTATCCGGCGCCGCCGCGTGATTACGGGCGCTACCGCAGTTGGGCCTGGCTCAACGGCCAACTGCCGCCAGGCACCGCTTGGGCGGATTCGGCGCAAGTGGCTGAAGCGGTGAGCAACGCGCTGGATCAACGCGGCTTGCGTCCGCTGCATGACAATCGCCCGGCTGACCTGTTCGTCACCGCCAATCTGCGTCTGGAAACCCGCTTGCGTCAGGTCCAGGACGATTACGGATACGGCTACGGCGGATACAGTGGCTATGATCGTTATGGTCGCGGTTACGGCATGTACAACAGCGTGCCGGTCGTGCGCACCTATCAGGAACAGGTTGTGGTGGTGCGAGTCGACCTGTTCGACGCCGGCACCGGCCAACCGGTGTGGAGTGCGAGCGCCGAAACCGCCAACAAGGGCAGCCAGATCGATCGCACCGATGCGATTCGCGAGGCTGTGGAAAAGGCCATGTCGGCGTATCCTCCGAGCTAGCTTCGGTTAATCGAGAAGCTCTAGCAGGTTCATGTCTTCAACCGGAGAAAAACCATGTACCGCCGTCTTGCTTTATTAGCCATGGTTGCGCTGCTCAGCGGGTGTGCCGCCAACCGGGTCAATCACGACTTCGACGCCAGCCGCGACTTTGCCGGCTATCGCAACTGGAGCTGGAAAGACCCCGCCCTGCAATACCGTCCCGATGATCCACGGATCAAAAGCGACCTGACCGAGCAACGCATCCGTCAGGCCGTCACCGATCAACTGGACCAGCGCGGTTTGCGCCCGGCGCCTGCCGGCGCCAAAGGTGACTTGAGCGTGCAGACCTACCTGATCGTCGAGGATCGTCAGCAACAAGTGACGACCAACTACGGCGGCGGTTGGGGTGGCCCGTGGAATGGTTACTGGGGCGCGCCGATGTACAACGAGACGCGCAACATTACCTACAAGGTGGCGACAATCCAGATCGACCTGCTCGATGGCAAGGACGGCAAACTGGTGTGGCGCGGCAGCGATGAGCAGATGCTCAGCAGCACGCCGAACCCGACGGATCGCAGCAATGCCATTCGCGAGACGGTGGCGCGTATCCTCACCAACTACCCACCGCGCTAGCATCCACCCCTTGTTGTTTTGTGGCGCACGAAATGGCGCGTTGCCACCAGCCCCGTCTACACTCAAAACCACCCACGGAGGTAGCGCTCGGCAGTGCGCCGGCAAAGGAGTGCGCGATGTCACCTCGTTCGCAATTCAATGGCCCGGCCCGCCAGCGCGGGGCGATCGGTTTGGTGGCGGCGCTGACCCTCGGCCTGGCCTTGGTGTGCATGGTGCTGGTGGTCGACAGCGGTCGTTTGTACATGGAGCAACGCAGCTTGCAGCGCGTGGTCGATGTGGCCGCGCTGGAGGCGATCTCGCGCGGTGGCGATTGCCTGACAGGCGCCAGCGCAAACGGCTACGCCACGACCAGTGCAGCACGCAACAGTTTTACCGTGGCGCAGGGCAGGACCCTGACCGTAACGTGCGGCACCGTGCAAACCGGTGCAAACAACCTGCGAGCCTTCGCCGCCGACGCCTCGAAAAAAGAAGCCATCAGTGTGGTCGCCACCCATGTTGTGCCCACCAGTGTGGCCGCCGCGCTCTACGCCTTGTTTTCGCCGGGCAGCGTGTCCCCGACCACGCGGCTCTCGGCCACGGCGGTTGGTGCCTCGGCTATTCTGCCGCCGCAAGCCCAATTGACCATCGGCACCACGGCGCTGACCATCGATGCCAGTAAGTCGGCTGCTTTGAATTCGTTGATCGGGCAGATGCTCGGCGGCAGCCTCAACCTCAGCGTCGCTGGCTGGCAGGGGCTGGTCGAGACCCATATCAATCTGCTCAGTTACCTCAATCAACTGGCGGTCGACGTTAATGTGGACGCGGGCAACTACACCCAATTGCTGAGCAAGAACATCCAGATCACCCAACTGATCGATACCGCCATCACCGTACTGACCAAGGGCGGTACCACCACCAGCGTGGCGGTCAACGGTCTGCTCGGGCTGAAGGGGGCGGTTGGCAGCACTTCGGTGGCGCTCGGGCAATTGCTGCAATTGCAGACCGGGGCCACGTCGGCGGCGCTCAATGCCAATCTGCAAGTGTTCCAGTTGATCGAAGCCGTCGTGCAAGTGGCTAACAGTCAAAACGCGCTGGTAGCGAGCGTGCCGTTGAGCATTCCGGGACTGGTCAATGGCTCGGTCAAAACCAAAGTCATCCAGCCGCCGCAATTGTCGGCCGTGGGCAATCCGCTGCTGGCCAAGGCTGATCCCATGGGCGCCAACCGGATCTACGTGAAAACCGCGCAGGTGCGCACGCTGATCTCGCTGAATCTGCCGGTGCTGTCTGGCGTGGCCGGGCTTGCCAATGCCATTGTCAGTACGCCGCTGGTGGGCGGGCTGACCGATACCTTGAACAATGTGCTGAGCCTGAACATTGCCGGGGCATTGAACTCGGTGTTCTGTGCCTTGGGTGGCACCTGCCAGCGCACCGATCTGAAGATTCTGCCCACCTCGACCATCGACATTTTGCTGGAGGCCGCCGCCGCCGACAGCCATGTCACCGATTATAGCTGCACAAGCGATGCGACCAAGACCCTGACCACCCAGACCAACTCCTCGGTGGTCAAACTCAAGGTCGGGAAGATCGACGCCACCAACGCGTTTTCATCCTCGGGGGATGTCACCGTGCAGCCGCTGGCGTTGATTGATGTCGGCGTTATTACCTGCACCATTCCACTGCTGGGCCTGGGCCAGCCAACTTGCGATCCCAACTCGCGCAAACCGTTCTACGGCGGTGGCCTCGGGGTGATGGTGGATACCTCGGTGGCCAGTATGCAGAGCATCCACACCTACAACCAGCCACCGGAAATCAAGCAAACGCCGCAGAACTACAGCTTCGGCACGCAAGGGGTCGTCAATAGCCTCAAAGGCACCTTGAGCGGGGTTCAGGTTCAGGCTTACAAACCCACCGGTTCGAGCCTGCTGGGTGGCTTGCTCACTACTACCGCCGACGTGCTGGCCGGCGTCAACAGCACGCTGGGCGTGGTCATCGGTAACTTGCTCAGCCCAGTGCTCGACCCGATTCTTGACGGTTTGCTCGCCAACCTCGGCATCACCCTGAACAAGGTCGACGTCGGCGCCAACCTCAGCTGTCGACCACCGGGGCAACCGATCCTGGTGATCTAGTCGGTCAGCGCAATCGGTAACTCGATACAGAATCGCGCGCCCTCGTCGCCATTGCGCACGCTCAGGCGTCCCCCCATGTTTTCGACGATGCCGTAACTCACTGACAAGCCCAGACCGGTGCCGACACCGACCGGTTTGGTGGTGAAGAACGGCTCGAAAATCCGCTCCAGCAGTCGCGGATCAATGCCGCCACCGTTGTCTTCGACCCATAGCCGCACCACATGCTCGTCGCACTCGGCGTACAGGGCGATCCACGGCTGGAAGTCGCGATCGGCCTCGCGCTTGCCGAGCAAGGCATCGCGGGCATTGACCATCAGGTTGATCAGCACCTGCTCAAGCTGATCGACGTAACCGCGCACCTGAACCGCAAAACCGGCCTCTTTGATGCGCAGCTCGACGCCTTTGCCACGCAGCCCCTCAGACAACAGCGACAACGTGCCTTCGATTGCATCGAGGGGGTTGAACGGATGCTGTTCGATTTCCGAACGTCGGCCGAACACGCGCATGTGATCCACCACTCGCGCCGCCCGTTGGACTTGCGCGTCGATGCGATTGAGCTTGTCGGTCAGGTAGTCGATCTGCACATCGCCGTTGCTCAAGCGCTTGAGCACATTGACGATGGCCATGCGCATCACATTCAGCGGCTGATTGATCTCGTGAGCCAGGCCGGTGGCCATTTCGCCGAGGGTGGCCATTTTCGCGCTTTGGGTCAGCTGTTGTTGCGAGCGGCGTACCTCGGTGTTGTCACGGCCCACCGCCTGCACCTCGATCAGTTGCCCGTGCTCATCGAACACCCCGCGATCCGACCAGACCCACCATGCATGTTCGCGACCGGGCAGGCGCAGATTGATTTCGGCGGTGCTCACCGGCAGTTCCGGGGTCAGTTGCGCCAAGCGCTGGACGAACGCCTGGCGCTGTTCGTCGGACATCCAGCTGCCCAGGTTCACGCCGGGCAATTGCTCCGGCGCGCACTCCAGATAAGTTGCCAAGGGCCGGTTGCCGAAGGTCAGGGTCAAGTCCGGACGATAGCGGCAAATCATCGCCGGCGAATCTTCCACCAGCATCCGGTAGCGCTCTTCACTGGCCTTGACCTGCTCGGCGGCGAGGGTCGCTTCGGTGACGTCCAGCCACAGCCCGACAGCTTCCACCGGCAGGCCGAGATCGTCGCGCAGCAATTTGGCTTCGTCGAGCAACCAGTGTGCATGGCCTTGGCGGTCGAGCACCCGATAACGCGCGCTCACCGAGCCTTCGCGCAGCAACTGCCGCGTGCGTTCGAAATAGCGAGGGCGGTCTTCGGGGTGGACGTGTTCCACCAGTCGGCCGCCGTCACAATCGGCCAGATTCCAGCCCAGCAACGGTTGCAGACTGGCGCTGAAAAACGTCGGTTGCAGCGCCCCTTCGACGTAGCGTTGCACGTAGATCACCGCGGGTGAGCTGGCGATCAGATTGTCCAGTCGCGCATGGGCAGCGGCCGCCTGTTGCTGCTGATTCTCGATGTCGCTGATGTCGAGCATGAACCCCACCAGCCGCCGCTCGGCGCCGATGCCCAAAGACCGGCCTTGCAAGCGAAACCACAGCGGCAACGATTGATCGCTGCGTTGCCAGCGCGCGTTCAACTCCAGCGGTGCGCCTTCATCCTGCAAAGCTCGCAGACGACTGCGCAGCTCATCACGGTCGGCAGGGTGCACCTGGTTGAACCAGTCCTGAATCGGCAACCGCGCAGTCGTCAAACCCAAGCTGTCAGCCAGAGTCGGGGCCAGTTGCACTGCGGTGCTGTCGCTGCTCATTTCCCACCATCCACTGCCGAGCAGCGCTTGCAGACTTTCCAGACGTTCCAATTGCAGATGATGGTGATGCTCGCGCAGGCGCTCCAGCAGGGGCGCGGCCACGGCAGCGGCCAGCAACAGCCAGTCGTGATCGCCGAGATCGGGTGCCTGCTGCTGCGCGTTATAGCCGGCGCACAGCAACCACGCGGCCACGCCCTGGGCATCGCGGTAAGGCACGGCGAAACCCTCATTCGGGCCGAGCAGCGCGCTCAGGCGTGGCTGCTCGCCAGCCAGTAAACGTTGCGGCAATGCGCCGTTCAGGCTGTCGAGGCCCGTGCCCAGTTGCTGTTGATCACGCCACACCTGCGGCGCGTTCAGCGCCGCGTAATGCTGATGAATCTGCCAGCCCTGACCTTGCTCATCCAGCAACGCCACTGCCAGGCAGGGGATGTGCAAGTGCTGGCTCAAGCGCTGCAACTGTTCGCCCAGCACCTCGGGCAGGCGTGCGAGGCTGCCCAGGCGCAATTGATCGCGAATCTGCGTGGCCAGCCACTGGCATTGCTCGCGGCTGTGCGCCTGACGTCGTTCGCTGAGCAGATCACCGATGTCCAACAATTGCAAAATCCAGCCGTCACCCTGCGCCTGCACCCAACCGCGCAGGTGCAGCGGCGGGCCGCTCAGGCTGAAAAAATCCAGGTCGAGCAATTGTCCTTGCCAGTCCGCAGGCTGTCCCTCTAGTGCGAGGCTGCTGTGGGGCAACACATACTCCAGCAGAGGTGCGGGATGGCTGGTGGATATCCGCTGCGCCAGCACATGCCGCAACGGCCCGCTCATATGATTGACCCGGCCTTCGCCATCCAGATAGAGCTGCAGGCCGGCGCTCGGCACCAGAGGACTGTCCATTGGCTGGACCGTTTCGGGGTGTCGATTGAGCAGGCGGCCGAACAGCTTGTCACCGGAACTCAAAATTGCAGGCTCGACGAGGCGCGCAAAGTCGCAGGCAGGCGCGGCACCGTACCGATGCCCGGCAGCACCAGAAACGGCAGCGCCTGATTCAATTTGCTGGTGGGATAGTTGATGGTCACCGTTAGCACGCCACCGACATAGGTAATGTTGCTGTCCGTGGCGGTGTTGAAGTTCAGTGCCCCGGGCAGCCAGGCCAATTGCCGGCCCAGTTCGGTTCGGGCCGTGGCGGTGACCGCCGTGGAGTAATTGGCCGTGGCCGGGTCAAGCGCCACGCTGCGGCGCACGGCTTCGGCCGTCGACTCATTGAACGACTGCATCAACAACAGCGGCAGGCTGTAGCTGACCAAACCATAAAACACGGCGAAGAAGGTGACGAACACCAAGGCGAACTCGATGGCCACGGCACCTTTTTGCTTGCGGGGGAGGGCGGTTTTCATGAGTGCGTCTACCCTGACAATCACTACGTAATCTCAGCATAGAATCAATCGGCCAAAACGGACGTTTTTTACCGCATGCACAGCTTTGTTCTACTGATTTGGCTGACCCTTTGCGCGGCACAGGATGCCCGCCAACGGCATATCGGCAACGGGCTGACCCTGGGCGTTGGCGGGTTGGCGTTGGGGTATTTGCTGATCACCGGCACTACCTGGCTCGGCGCTGAAGCCACGCAGGCGGGCTGGGCTGTCCTGCTGGCCCTGGCGATATCCCTTCCTGGTTACGTGTTGAAACATTTTGGCGCCGGTGATGTGAAACTAATGACAGCCTTGGCACTGGCGACGGACGGTGCACACCTGCTTGGCGCGTTTATCGGCGCAGCGCTGACCAGTGCAATCTGGTTATTGCTGGTGCCAAAACTCTGGCTGCATATGAGTCAAGGGCTTAGAGAACGTCTTCGATATATGGCCCCTGAAAAGTCAAAAAATCTGCCATTTGCACCGTTCGTGCTGGTTGGGACAATCCTGGCGTTGCTTTGGATCCGCTAGTCGCCACCTGTCACTACTGCTATGTACATAGTCGGAAAGTGCGTCTACTTTCAAATCAACGTTGTACAGCCTCGCGCTGTAAGTACAGGAACGGTCAGCCTTTGGCCTGGGCATGGAGTGGCAAGTGGACAAGCTTACGTCTGCGGTAAAAGTTCTGGTGGTCGATGATCAGCCGCTGATTGTCGAAGAACTCTGCGAATTCATTGAGAGCAGCGGCTACCGTTGTGTGCCTTGCGTATCGAGCAAGCAGGCGATCGAGCAATTTATCGAAGACACCGCCATCGGTCTGGTGCTGTGTGACCTGCATATGCCGGACATGGACGGCATTGAGCTTGTGCAGGAGCTGCAACTGTTGTCCGGCAAGCATCGGGCCTTCGAAGCCATCATGCTCACCGGGCGTGCCGACAAGCAGGACGTGATCAAAGCTTTGCGCGCCGGGATTGCCGACTACTACCAGAAACCTATTGATCTGAACGAACTGCTCCAGGGTTTGCAGCGCCAGGAAGTGGCGTTGCAGGAACGGCAGAAAACCCTGCAACTGGGCAACCTGAATCAGAAGCTGCAATTCCTCTCCGAGTCGATCGACGATCTTTACCAGGACCTCGACAAAGTCCGCCGCGGCCCTGCGCCTGTGAGTGACGAGGGGGCGGGTGATGCTGAAGGGGCGGTGGAGATACCGACGATTTTCAATCAGTTGTCGCCGCGTCAGCTGGACGTTGCCCGGTTGGTGGGCAAGGGCCAGACCAACTATCAGATTGCCTGTGAACTGGGGATCACCGAGAACACCGTCAAGCTGTATGTCTCGCAGGTCTTGCGCCTGACGCACATGCATAACCGCACCCAGTTAGCCCTTGCGTTGTCGCCGAGCAATTCAGGACTGCGTCAACGGGTGACTGCGCACTGATTGCTGATGACCCCGCCCATTGAGCGGGGTCAAACCCCTCAACCGATGTTGGTCTTGGACTTGGGAAACAGGTTGTCCAGGGTTTCCAGCAAGCGCACGTGATAGATCGGTTTACGGAACAGGTCCAGCACCTGCAGGCGCAGCATATCGCTGACGTCTTCCATGTCTGCATGCCCCGAAGTGACGATCACCGGAAGATGCTGGCGCGAGGTGTGTTCACGCAGGCGCTTGATCAGCGAGATGCCGCTTTCTTCCGGCATGCGCAGATCGGTAATCACCAGGGCGATATCGGGATGGCGGGTCAGGTGATGCAGGGCGAGTTTCACCGACGTTGCCGTATGACAGATGAACCCTTCGCCCTCCAGCAACTCCGCAAGCTCCAGCAGTGCGTCCTCTTCATCGTCGACGAGGAGCAACTGCTGGCGCGGAGTATGTGAGGAGTTCATGGGCAACACCTGCAATGGACTGAGTGCTGACGTTAGAACTCAATGGCCGCATTGACAAGTTATCCACCGAGCGCGGTCTGGATCTGGGTGAGGATCGCGGTGACCCGAGTGCCGATGCCTGTACCGAATGCGGCAATCACCAGCGCGACCAGACCGACGACCAATGCGTACTCGATGGCGGACGCGCCGTCGGTGTCTTTTGCCAGACCTTTGACAAACGCGGTCGTGGATTTGATCTTTTGAACTACGCGGGAATACGACATGAGAATTCTCCTTGAGCACGCCAGGTGTTGCGCGTTCGCAACATGATCTCCCTGTGCCAGCATCAGCATTGTTGGCAAATCCCGAGCCTACAACTGTAAGAACAGATTAATACCTAAGTAGTAGTGAGCCGTTTAACGGCAGAAAACGACATTTGGCGCTTCAAGCCGCTACTTTCGTTGGATTTTTTGCTGTTCGTAATGGCGTTTTGTTCTGGCTGCGCTACCGTCAAATAGCGAAATAGTTGCTTGTTCATAGCTGCCTGATTGCGAAGTTATCTCGTTGGAAGTCACGGGTCATTGCATGAGAGACAAAACGCAGCGGGAAAGGGAGAGCCGTCATGAACAGTCGCGTCACTCTGGGTCTGGCCGGGTTGTTTCTGGTAGGCGCCATCATTGCCGGGTATTGGGGGCTCACCTTGAGCCGGCCGCCGGTGGCCGAACCGGTTGCGGCTCCCGCCGTGGCGCCAGCCGCAACGCCTGTCGCCAGCACTGAACCTGTTGAAGATCCAACGCGTCAGCCCGTCGTTGTGTTGCTGCGCGACATCCCGCCCTTCGTGAAAATCACCGCCGCCGACGTGGCCGTGGAAAAACTGCGCACCGCGCCGGCCGGCAGCCTGGGCAATGTCGATCAGGTCATCGGCCGCACACCGTGGCGGCCCTTGAGCGCCGGCAGTTGGCTCAGTGATGAAAGCTTCCAGCCGGGCAGCCCTTTGGCGCGGATGATCCGCCCCGGTGAGCGGGCACTGGCGGTGGCGGTGGATGAAGTGATCAACGCCGGCGGGCAATTGGCCCCCGGCGATTACGTCGATGTGTTGCTGTTCTTGCGCAAGGACGAAAACCATCCGCATGCCTCGGCGCAACGAGTGGTGACGGCTGTGCGCGTACTCGGCGTCGGCAGCCAGATGGGCCTGACCAACGACGGCCAATCCGCCGGCCCGGCGCGCAGTGATGACGAGCGACTCAAACAGGAACAACAGCGAATGGCCGCCCGCAGTGTGGTGCTGGCAGTGCCGGAACCACTGGTCAGCCGCTTGATGCTGGCGTCCAGCGCCGGGGTGTTGCGCCTCGCGGTGCGCAGTGCCGATGAACAGCAACTGGCGAAATATTGGGCCGGCGAAAACGATGTCGCCACTCAACTCGACACGCCTCGGCGCGAGCTGGTCGAGTTCAGTCAATTGTCCCTCACCGCTCCACCCAAACCCATGGCCGTGGCCGGTCAACCGGCGGCGCGCAAACCGACCGTGGAAGTTATCCGCGGTGCTGAAACCGCACAACCCACTCCCTGAATCGAGCAAGGACGCCTTTACATGCGCACATGCTTCACGCCCCTGTTCAACGGCTTGTTCCGGGCCTCGCTGCTGAGTGTTGCCTCGATCGGCAGTGCCGTCGCCGCCGCCGGCAATTGCGCCGCGCTCGGCCCGTTGCCTTCGGTGCTGGAGGTCGGCGAAGGTTTGCAACAGGCGTTGCAATCGCCGGTCGCGATCACCCGGGTGGCAGTGGGCGATCCGAAAATCGCCGACGTGCGGGTGACCGGCGATAACGCGGTGTTGCTCACGGGTGTCGGCCCCGGCGCCACCACGCTGATGATCTGGAGCGCCTGTGCCAGCGCCCCGCGCCAAAGCATGGTGTTCGTGCAGGGCAAGGCCAGTGCGGCCATGACCACGGTCTCGCTGCCGGCCTCCGGAGACCCGAACTTGCCGTCGCAAGTACAGACCGATATCCGCTTCGTCGAAGTCAGTCGTACCAAACTCAAGGAGGCGGGCACGTCGATTTACGGCAAAGGCTCGAACAACTTTCTGTTCGGCGCACCGGGTACCGTGCCTAACACCGGCGTCACCCCCGGCGTTGTGCCGTTGGCCAACATCGACCCGCGTATCGCAGTGCCCGGCATCCCGTTGGCCAACGACATGTTCAACATCGTCTGGGGCGGCGGCAGCAGTAAATTCCTCGGCATCGTCAATGCGCTGGAGGGCAGCGGTTTTGCCTACACCCTGGCGCGGCCGAGCCTGGTGGCGTTGAGCGGGCAGAGCGCAAGTTTTCTCGCCGGCGGCGAAATCCCGATCCCGGTGCCGAGCGCCAACAGCAACAGCTACTCCATCGAATACAAGGAATTCGGTATCCGCCTGACACTGACCCCGACCGTGGTCAGCCGTGATCGCATCGCCCTCAAGGTCGCCCCGGAAGTCAGCGAGCTCGACTACAACAACGGCGTCACCATCGGCGGCACCACGGTGCCGGCGTTCACCATCCGCCGCACCGACACCAGCATCTCCCTGGCCGATGGCGAGAGTTTCGTGATCAGCGGTTTGATCAGCACGCAGAACGCTTCTCAGGTGAACAAATTTCCCGGGCTGGGCGACATACCGGTCATCGGCGCGTTCTTTCGCAACTCCTCGATCAACCGTGAAGAGCGCGAGTTGCTGATGATCGTTACGCCGCACCTGGTCCAGCCGCTGGCCGCCAATGCGCCGCTGCCGTCGCTGCCCGGCGAAAAACTGCGCAACTACGACCCGAACTGGTATCGCCTGTACTTCCTCGAAAACGGCAACTTCGATAAACGCAGCGGATTATCGCAATGAGCCAGAACCTGAGTCAGACCTTCCTCGCCATCACCCGCAACGACACTGATCTTGAGTGGCTGCAAGGGTCGCTGGCGCCGCTGGGGCAAGTGGTCAGCGCTGGCGGCGGCAGTCTTGACGAGCTGTTGGCGCTGGTAGACGTGACCTTTGCCAGCCTGGTTTTCGTCGGTCTCGACCGCGAGCATCTGGTGGCCCAGAGCGCACTGATCGAAGGCGTGCTGGAAGCCAAACCCATGCTCGCCATCGTCGCCCTCGGTGACGGTATGGACAATCAACTTGTGCTGAATGCAATGCGCGCCGGGGCACGGGATTTTGTCGCCTACGGTTCGCGCTCCAGCGAAGTCGCCGGGCTGGTGCGACGCCTGAGTAAACGCCTGCCGGCGGTCACACCAAACACCCAACTCGGCGGTTTGACCGTGCTCTACGGGGTACAGAGCGACGCCGACGGCGCGCTACTCGCCAACCACATGGCGCTGGTGGTGCAGAAGAGCGGGCAGCAAACCCTGTTGCTCGATCTGGGCCTGCCGCGCGGTGACAGTCTGGCGCTGTTGGGGCTGGAGAGCTCGTTTCATTTCGGCGATGCGTTGCGCCACCTGCGGCGCCTCGACGCGACCCTCATCGACAGCGCCTTCACCAGCGCCGAAGCAGGGCTGCGCATCCTCGCCTACGCCGGTTCCGACGAGCCACTGGAACGCACCAGCGCCGCCGAGTTGTACATGTTGCTCAGCGCCCTGCGCCAACACTTCCAGCACATCGTGGTCAATCTCACCGGACAACCCGACAGCGAAGCGCTGCGCACCTTCGTCAGTCACTGCGACAAACTCCTGTGGTACACCGATCAGAACGTGCTCGACTGTCGGCGCAATCTCGCCGTGCTCAATCTGTGGCGCGAGAAGGGCATGAAACTCGATCACGGTCGCCTGCTGGTGGATCGCTATCTACGCAACGTTGCGCCCGATTCCGACACCCTCGGCAAGACCTTCGGCCTGGAGGTGATTGCCGTACTCGCCTACAGCCCGGAAGTTCGACTCAACGCCAAGAATCAGGGCGTGACCCTGTTCGAACTGGCCCCGCGTGAAGCCCTCAGCCAAAGTCTGCGCACCCTTGGCGAACGCTTGGCGAAACGCTCGGAAAGTCTGGCCAAACCGAAGGTCACCTGGTTCGACCGCTTGCGAGGCACCTCATGAACGGCGAGCAATTGTTCGGCGGCCCTCAGCGCCACGCCACCGGCAACACCGATCACGACGGCCTGAAACTGGTGCTGCACCGCTACATCATCGATGCCATCGAAGAGTCCGGGAAAAACCTGCTGGAGGGTTCGCGGCAGGTGCTTTCGCAATTCGTCATCGACAAGGTCGCCGAATACATCGCACGCCTGCACCTGGCGATTTCCCGTTATGAAATGGAGCGTCTGGCCGAAGAGATCGTCGATGAACTGACCGGTTTCGGCCCGCTGGAAGTGCTGCTGCGCGACACAGCGGTGACCGAGATTCTGGTCAACGGCCCGCACCGGGTGTTTATCGAACGCGACGGCGTATTGCACCTGAGCGACTTGCGCTTCATCGATGCCCACCACGTCGAGCGGGTCATGCAGCGCATTCTTGCACCGCTGGGTCGACGTCTCGACGAGTCCTCGCCGATGGTCGATGCGCGCCTGCCCGATGGCAGTCGGGTCAACGCGATCATCCCGCCGATTGCTCTTGATGGGCCGTGCCTGTCGATCCGTAAGTTTCGCAAGGACATGCTTAAAAGCACCGACCTGATGGCCATGCAAACCATCGATCAGGCGATCTACGACTTCATAAAAGAGGCGGTCGGCAAGCGCTGCAACATTCTTGTCAGCGGCGGTACCGGTACCGGCAAGACCACGCTGCTGAACATCCTCAGCCAGTTGATCAACCCCCACGAACGCCTCGTCACCATCGAAGACGTTGCCGAATTGCAACTCGGCCACCCGCACGTCGTGCGCCTGGAAACCCGTCCGCCGAATGCCGAGGGCCACGGTGAGGTCAAGGCCAGCGATCTGATCCGCAACGCCCTGCGCATGCGCCCTGACCGGATCATCCTTGGCGAAATCCGCGGCGTCGAAGTGGTCGACGTGCTGACCGCCATGAACACCGGTCACGACGGTTCGATGAGCACCGTACACGCCAACAACGCCCAGGACGCCTTGTTGCGCCTGGAAACCCTGGTCGGCCTGACCGGGCGCACCATCGCCGAACGCACCCTGCGCCAGATGATCTGCGCGGCACTGGATGTGGTGATTCAACTGACCCGCATGCCCGATGGCCGCCGCTGCGTCAGCGAAGTGGTGGAAGTGGTTGGCGTGCGTGATGACGTTTACGTCACCAACACCTTGTTCCGCCTCGACCGCCGCACAGGTTTCGGTTTCCTGCGCGAAGCAGTGAACCCGGCCGGCGACAAGTTGCGCCGCGAACCGACGCTGGCGCACTGAGGGCCACGGCATGCTCAAACCGCTGCTGCTAATCGTAATTTGCCTGGGCCTGCTCGGTTTGTCGCTGCGCCTGTTCTACAACGGCTGGCGCCAGAGTGGCGCCGAACGGGTACTGGATCGACTGAATCAGGGCCAGCCGCAACTGACGGTGGATTCGCCCCGTTGGGCCAGTCTTGAGCGGGCCTTTTTGCGGGCAGGACTGGGCCGTCCGACCGAGCGCATCGGTATCTGGCTGCTGCTCTGGGCCTTTGCGATCCTGATCGGTTTTGCCTTGGCCGGGTGGGTCGGTTTGCTGGTTTTGCTGGTGTTGCCGCCAGTGATGCTGCGCCTGTATGTCAGTTGGCGCTATCAACGGCGCTTGCGGCGGATGATCGAACAATTGCCGCAACTGCTCGACCACACTGTGCGCAGTCTGAAATCCGGTCGCACCTTGGCCGATGCGGTGCTCGGCGGCATCGAGGCCAGCGAAGATCCACTGAAAAACGCCATGGGCCGTGTGCAGCGCAACGTCCAGTTGGGCGTGAGTTTGCCGGACGCGATGTCAGACATGGCCGAGCTCTACGAGAAGGACGAATTTCGCCTGTTCGCCCTCGGCCTCAAGGTCAATCACCGCTATGGCGGCAACGCCAGTGAACTGCTGGAAAACCTGATCAAGATGATCCGCGAGCGCGATCAGGCCTCGCGCCAGTTGCGCGCCATGACTGGCGAAACCCGCCTTACCGCGTGGGTGCTGGGCTTGCTGCCGATTGCCATGGCCGGGTATTTCCTGATGGCCAATCCGATTTATCTGGTCGCCATGTGGCACGACCCGTCCGGACAGCGAATGCTGGCCACGGCGTTCGGCATGCAGGTGATTGGCAGTCTGTTGCTCTGGCGGATGTTGCGCAGCCTATGACCACACCCCTGATGATCAGCGCCGTGTTGTTGCTCGGCGCCGCCCTGTTACTGATCGCCAGCCTGCTGGAGCAACGCCGCCGCGCGCGGCAGATCAGTCGGCGACTGGACGGTGACCTGATCCGCGAAAACCGTTTCGGCAACCTGTTGCACGTGCTCGGCGAGAGCCAGGTCGGCCAGCGCAGCGTCAAGCTCGACAACGAAACCCAGACGTTACTCAACCGTCTCGGCTGGCGCAGCGCTCGTCAGCGCTCGCTGTTCGCCGCCTGCCAGATCGGTACGCCGTTGTTACTGCTGGCGCTGACGGTGTTGCTGCAATCGGTGTTCTTTCCGACCGTAGAAAAACAATGGATCGCGCCGTTGTTCGCCCTCGGTGTCGGCTACTTGTTGCCCAAACGGTTGCTGGTGATGGCGGTGGCGCGGCGGCAAAAACAACTGTCGACCGAGATCGGCACCTTCCTGCCACTGCTGCGCATCCTCTTCGAATCCGGCATGGCCGTGGAGCAGGCGCTGCGCGTGTTGAGCCACGAAAGTCAGGCATTGCTGCCAGTGCTGACTCAGGAATTGCGTCTGGTGCTGGCGCGGGTCGACTCCGGTCTTGAGCTGGGAGAGGAACTGAACAAAGCCACGCAATTGCTGGCGGTGGACGAGTTCACCGACACCTGCGTGATTCTTCAGCAGTTGCTGCATCAGGGCGGCGGGGCGATGAAGTCGCTGCTCTCGCTCAAGCAACTGCTTGATGACCGGCGCCTCACGCGCCTGCAGGAATACATCTCGAAGATGTCCGCAAAAATGTCCGTCGTGATGATGCTGTTTCTCTTCCCGGCGTTATTGATCGTCCTCGCCGGCCCGGGCTTTACCGCCCTGGCCAAGGCCTTGGGGGCTTGAAGGAGTGGTGATGAAAGCAATGATTGCCGGTGCATGTCTGTTGTTGCTCGGTGGCTGTGCCAGCACCGGGCAGAACCCCTGGGAAGCGCTGACCAACAGCGCCAGTTGCGGCAAGCTCAGTTCAGATCAGCAACTGTCGTTGAACCTGGCCGATGACATGGCCAAAGACGGCAAGCTCCACGCCAGCCTGGCCAACCTGCAAAGCCTGCCGGACAACCTCGCCGATGTGCGGTTGCGCAAGGCCAAGGTTTACCGTTTGCTCGGTCGCAGCGAGGCCGAACCGTTGTATCGCAGCCTGCTCGGCACCTGCCTGGCCGCCGAGGCCGAACATGGTCTGGGCCAGCTCGCGGCGGCCAGATCCGATTACGGTCAGGCACAGGCGCACCTGCAACGCGCCGCACGATTGGCGCCCACCGACGAAAAAATCCGCAACGATCTGGGCGTGGTTTACCTCAATCAATTGCGCATCGAAGACGCGCGTTTTGAATTCCTCACTGCCATGGAGCTCAAGCAAAGCGACAAATTGGCCGCGCTGAATCTGGTCACGCTGTTGCTGTATCAGGACGATTGGAACCGCGCCGCCGAACTGGTCAGCCGCTTCGGGTTGAGCCCCACGCAATTCAGCGAAGCTCAAAGTCGCGCGGAAAAACTCAAAGTCCCGAGCCCTGCCACTGCCGCCGTCACAGCGATGCTCAAGTAAGGAGAGCCGCGATGAAAACCGCGATTTTTTGTCTTGCTCTGTTGGCTCTGCCGCTCACCGGTCATGCCATCGACGCCGGCCCGGCCTCGGCCCAGCAACAGGAAACCGAGGGCTGGCTGCAACTGCAAAGCCGCAACAAAGTGGCCTCGCCGAAAGTACAGACGGTGACGCCGACTGAACGGGAATTGGCGATGCAGCGCTGGCTGAAAAGCTACGAGCATCAGATACCGCAGTTTTTTGATCAGGATCAGGGTGGCGAGGTCGATAGCGGTTCGGGGGGCTAGCAGGTTCACCGCGTTATCGTTCATCGCGAGCAGGCTCGCTCCCACAGGTTCTACATGGGCTTGAAAATCGCGCATACCTTTGTAGGAGCTGCCGCAGGCTGCGATCTTTTGACTTTGATTTTTGAAGGTCAAGATCAAAAGATCGCAGCC
>NZ_JACSZV010000012.1 GCF_014472415.1 Pseudomonas sp. N40(2020) | reverse complement strand
GTCTATCAGTCAAATGTGCATTGACTGACCCGCCGCCATCGCGAGCAGGCTCACTCCTACAGGTTTCGATTTGCGTACACATTACGAATATGTAATCCCCTCGCCACCGTCACGATAGGTTCGGATTGTTACCTTGATCCCGTCAGCTACTTAAACGAGGAATCAAACATGAAATTGGTAAAAATCAGTGCCTTTGCAGCCGCTCTGGTGATGTCTTCTTTGGCCATGGCCGAAGGTGGCGGTGACCGCACTTTCGAAAAAATGATGACCGCCAACGACCGCTCTGTAGAGCTGTTTGTCGCCCGGGAACAGGCTCGCGATCCGGTCGTCGTCAACGATAAGAAAGACGAAAAAACCCAAGACCTGTAAGTGTGTCGCACTTGATCAAGCCCGTCATCGCGCATCGATGCCGGGCTTTTTTATGGAGGTAATAAACATGAAGTTGATCCAGTGGATGGCGTTCGCCGGGGTGATGGCGACGTCGCTGAATGTGTTGGCTGAAGGCGGCGGTGACCGCACGTTTGACAGGGCGTTGAGTGCCAACGGCAAAGCCATGGAAGAGTACGCCGCCAACAAGGGTAAAGCAGCGCCGGTGATCAAGGAGTACGCGTACGGGATGAAGCTGGATGTGGTGAACGTGGTGAGTGTTGTGCGTTCGCCCGTGACTTGCGCGGTAGTGCCTGCGGCGATGACTTATGAGGACTCCAAAGGCCAGCTCAACACCATTAAATACACCGTGGCGGGGGATTGCCGTAAGCGCGGTGGGTGAGGGCTACAGTTGGTATTTCAATTCGTGATGTTTAAGTGTGTAGGTAAATTGCAGAACCTTCCCACAATGTTTTCAGGTTGTCCGTCGGACGTCGGCTCTCTAGTGTGTGAACGTCGCTGCCAATTCAGCGATCTGGATTGGAACCCCGGAACCCCCGAAAGCGCAAAATCGGCTTTCATGACGTATGCTTGCGCACCTTGATGGTGTGCACTCCGTTATGGCGGCTGTGCGCAGGAGACTTCGAGTCTGTCGGGTTTTTTGGTGGCCCGGGTTCCAACCTGCGTACAGCTGCCACCCCTTCGATTGGAACCGAATGGGCCAGCTCCATCACCACACCGGAGTTACACCATGAAAAAGCCAACACCCAATCCGCCCGAAAAAACCATTCCTGCGGACGCCACTACAACGTCTCCCTACGTTTCTGAAGACACCCGCAAACTCCACGAAGCCGCCGACCGCGCCCTCGACTTCTACCTCAAACCCACGGCCGCCATCATGGCCACGCCCTACGTCCAGAACCAGATGTTCCAGGTCAATCCGAAGGCCGACACCGAATCCCTGCTGGCCAACGCCAGCGAGTCCCTGGGCTCGGCCAGTGTCATGCTCGGCGACTTCGCCGCGCAGCTGCAAGGCACGCATCGCAAGACGTTGCTGGGGATCGCGCAAGTGGTGATGCTTGGTGAACTGGCGGTGAACAGAGCATTGGATAACGTCGACCCGGCAGCGTAGTCGCCGAGGCTCGAGTTTTATCTGTTGTTTTTGTGTTGCTCTCACGATCCTTCCCCCTCACCCCAGCCCTCTCCCCCAAGGGGGCGATGGGGAAAGGGAGCAGATCTTCAAGCCTTTCAAAATCTGAGTACGACTCGGTTTTCCAGGTCGATGTATCTTCAACAATCACCTAGGTCAGTTCCCTCTCCCTCTGGGGGAGGGCTGTTTCCAGCTTTGGAAAACAATGCCAAGGCAAACGCAAAACAAAAAAAGGCGCCCCAAAGGACGCCAAAAAATTCACCTCTTTCCAAAGGAGCAAGGAGCTTCTAAAGGTGAATGTGCATTGCTCGTAAACTCAGAGAATCGCCAACGGATACTCGACAATCACCCGCACTTCATCCAGGTCCGACTCGAATGCCGTGGCGCGAGTGGTGGCCTGGCGCAAGCGCAACGACATGTCCTTCAACGAACCACTCTGCACCACGTATTTCACTTCGATGTTTCGCTCCCAACGCTTCTGGTCGGTCAATGGATTGCCGTCGCCATCGCGGCGCATGTACACGGCGTTGGCGTTGGAATAGTCGGCGTCCGTACCGCGCGCGTAACGGGTCATGAACGACAAACCGGGCACGCCATAGGTGGTCATGTCGAGGTCGTAGCGCACCATCCATGAACGTTCTTTCGGCGAGTTGAAGTCGCTGTACTGGATGGAGTTGTCGAGGAAGATCGAATCGGACTGGCGCAGGTAATCGAAGTCGTCGTTACCGTTGTTGCGCTGATGCGAGAGGGCGACGGAATGCGCGCCGAATTTCACCCCGGCACGGCCGCTCCAGATGTTGTTGTCGAACTCCCCGAGCAGTTGCTTGCCTTCGTCGACAGCCTTGTAGTAATTCAAACCACCGAACAGCGACAGGTCATCCGACAGCGGATACGTCCACGCGGTGCCAGCGTAGTACTGATTCCAGGCGTCCTTGAGGCGGCTGGAATACAGGCTGAAACTGAGGTTTTTGTTCAGCACATAGTCGCCGCCACCATAAGCGATCCATGGCGAATTGACCGGGCCGGCATAGAAGGTCGCGAAGTTCTCGCGCATGTCGCTGGACACCGGTTGGCTCATCGCATGCAGTCGACCGCCCTGAACCGATAGACCTTCAATACTGGTGTTGGTCGCTGTCACGCCGCGAAAGCTTTCCGGCAGCAAACGCGAGTCGCCGGCCGCTACTACCGGGTTGGCCGGGAATACATCACCGACCCTGACCACCGTATCGAATGCCCGCACTTTCGCGGCGCCACCGACCTTGGTGTATTCATCCCGCGCCTCGCCGTCACTGTTGACCGGCAGCACATCAAACGAACTACGGCCACCGTTGCGCCCACCACCGGTGTCGAGTTTCAAGCCGATCATCGCAAACGCATCAACACCGACCCCGACAGTGCCTTGGGTAAAGCCGGATTCGAACTTGCTGATCACCGCATGCGACCAGGCTTCGGAATAACCGTTGCCGGTCGGGCTGGACTCGCCGTTGCGGTGATCACGATTGAAGTAGAAGTTACGGTTTAGCACCGTCAGGCTGCTGCCTTCGATAAAGCCTTCGGCTTTCTCTTCTGCAAACACCATGGACGGCCCGGAGCCGACCACCACCGCTAAAGCGGCCATCGACATTTTTGTATTGTTAACCATCAAACACTCCTTGGGTTCGGCAGAACGGGAACGTGCTTCGGCGTGGGTTTTATTGTTCGACGGGCAAGCGCCCGCCGGCATGGTCGCCGGGTGACATCGTTGCAAGCTGCGGATAACGCCAAGGTGATGAGGGAATTACAATTTCGTCATGTGCGTTAGGTTTGAACTCAATCTGTGTGTGGGATTGTTTGTTTCCTCGCTTTTATCGGAATCCTTTACCAGATGAAGCTTGGTGGTCCGTAGTTTGACTTTGCCTTCGCGCTCATCTGCCAAGGATTTCAAGCCGTCCAGTAGTTCGGAAAAAATGTCTCGTTTCATTTTTCCTCCGTGCCTCGATTGATCTTTTCAGCAATTACTGAGGATAGAGAAGTGCCTCAATTCTGGCTGTAGGACGAACCTGACCTTCTTGCAAGAGCTTTCGGTAGAGCAACAAAGAGACTTCGCAATTGACGTGTCGGAACAATCCACAGCACTATCCGATCATGACTGCCCACCACCGAATGAACATGATGTGCGCCTCGATGACCGCTTCCGGCGGGCCATAAGGTCATACGTGTTTGTCATTTGACGTGTTTCCGAAGCCCCGCCAGAAATGGACGGGGCTTTTTCGTTCCCCGTCTGCACATGGCTCATGGAGAGAGAAATGTTCGACATCAGAAGAGCCACCGCGAATGACGCCCAAACCGCATTCGACATACGACGCTTGGCGATCAGGCATCAATGCATCGGTGCCTACACCGAGCAGCAAATGCACGACTGGACCAAGGGATCGGCTGAGGACGGTTACGACACGCTTATGGAAAAGCACTTCTATCTGGGTTGCGTTGAGGGCGAGCCCGTGGCAACCGGAATGCTTGATCTGGAGCACCGTGAAATCGGCGCAATCTTCATTCATCCGGATTTCATGCAGCGCGGACTGGGCAAACAGGTTCTGCACTTTCTTGAAGATCTGGCGAGGGCGCTGGGGCTGACAGAGGTCTGTCTGGACGCGACGTTGAATGCTGTCGATTTTTACCGGCGTTGCGGTTACATCGGGGAGGGGAGTGCGATTTATCAATCGCCTTCAGGCTTGCAACTGGCGTGCGTGCCAATGGTGAAAGCGTTGCGATAAACATCACAAAAACAAAAACGGCACCCGAAGGTGCCGTTTCCGTTTGTAGCCAGTTCCAGCCGAGCTATCAGCCCGCCAGACCCGCCTGCTGAACCAGGGTCAGCAATGGCTGTGGGTAAACGCCGAGGAAGAACGCAACCAGGGCGATGGCCAGCAGCATCACGCCGCCTGCCTTCTGTTCCCAGTGCAGTTGCGCATCGTGGCGGCGCAGGTTTGGCTCGATCAGGTACAGGGTGACCATCACGCGCAGGTAGTAGAAGACGCCGATGGCGCTGCCCAGTACCAAGGACCCGACCAGCCACCATTGGTGCGACTCGACACCGGTGGCGATGATGTAGAACTTGCCGATGAAGCCTGCGGTCAGCGGGATACCGGCCAGGGACAGCATCATCACGGTCAGTACGGCGGTCAGGTACGGACGGCGCCAGAACAGGCCGCGGTACTCGTACAGGGCGTCTGCGTCACGGCCGTTGTACGGCGAGGACATCAGAGTGATCACACCGAACGCGCCAAGGCTGGTGATCACGTAGGTGACCAGGTAAACGCCGATGGCTTCCACCGCCAGACCCTTGCTCGCCACCAGTGCGATCAGCAGGTAGCCGAAGTGCGCGATGGACGAGTAACCGAGCAGACGCTTGAGGTTGCTCTGGGTCAGGGCCAGCAGGTTACCGAACAGGATCGAGGCGACGGCGATCACGCTCAGCACGTCGCTCAGTACGCCACTGCTTGCAGCAGGGGAGATCTGGAACAGACGCACCATCACCGCAAACACTGCCACTTTCGACGCGGTCGCGAGGAACGCTGCGACCGGTGCCGGAGCACCTTCGTAGACGTCCGGCGTCCACAGGTGGAACGGTACCAGCGAAAGCTTGAACGCCAGACCGATCAGCATCATGCCCAGGCCCAATTGTGCCAGCGGGCTAGGCAGACCAGTGGCAGCCAGTGCCTGACCGATACCGACGAAGCTCAGCGAACCGGCGTCTGCGTAAAGCAGCGCCATACCGAACAGCAGGAACGCGGAACCGGCGGCCGACAGCACCATGTACTTGATACCGGCTTCCAGCGAACGCTTGTTGAAGAAGGCATAAGCCACCAGACCGTAGACCGGCACCGACAGCAGTTCCAGACCGATGAACAAGCCGGCCAGGTGCTGCGCGCTGACCAGAACCAGACCACCGGCAGCGGCCATCAGGATCAGCAGGTACAGTTCTTCACGGTTGCCCGGGTAACCCGAACCGCCATCGCCCAAATAGGCGTGGGCGAGGGTGACGCAAGCGAGGGTGGCGACCAGGATCAGCGCCATGTACAGGCAGGCAAAGGTGTCGATCTGCAGCAATGGGGTCACGGCCAGAGGCGCGACTTTCAGGGCTGGCAGGATCGACAGCAAGGCCAGGTTCAGACCGGCCACCGAGATCAGGAACGTCTGCGAGTGGTTGCGGCGCCAGGCGATTGCCAGCATCACCACGATAATGGTGAGGCTGGTGATCAACAGTGGCGCAAGCGCAATAAAGTGTTGAATCGTGAATTCCATAGCGCTCTTACCGGGCCGAAGCGAGTTGAGTGAAGGCGGTGCCGAGCCACTGCTGTACGCCATGCATCGTGGCGGCAGAAGTGTCGAGGAACGGTTGCGGGTAGACGCCGAGGTAAATCAGCAGCACCGCAAGGCCTAGCACCATGATCAGTTCGCGAGCGTCCATGCCGTGCAGGATCGAATCCGATTTGGACGGGCCGAAATACGCACGGTGGATCATGATCAGCGAGTAGACCGAACCGAACACCAGACCGGAGGTGGCAATCGCGGTGATCCAAGGCCAGCTGGCGAAAGAACCGATCAGGATCAGGAACTCGCCGACGAAGTTACCGGTGCCTGGCAAGCCCAGCGAAGCGGCTGCGAAGAACAGGCTGATCGCCGGCAGGTAAGCGATACGCGACCACAGCCCGCCCATCTCACGCATGTCACGAGTGTGCAGACGCTCGTACAACTGACCGCTGAGGATAAACAGTGCCGCTGCCGACACACCGTGCGCGAGCATCTGGATCACGGCACCTTGCAGCGCCAGTTGGCTACCGGAGTAGATGCCGATCAACACGAAGCCCATGTGGGAAACGGACGAGAAGGCGATCAGACGCTTGATATCGGTTTGTGCGAACGCCAGGAACGCACCGTAGAAGATCCCGATCAGACCGAGGGTCATGGCAATCGGCGCGAACTCGGCCGAAGCGTTCGGGAACAGCGGCAGGGCGAAACGCAGCAGGCCGTAGGCAGCGGTTTTCAGCAGGATACCGGCGAGGTCGACGGAACCAGCGGTCGGCGCCTGGGCGTGAGCGTCAGGCAACCAGGAGTGGAACGGTACGACGGGCAGCTTGACCGCGAAGGCGATGAAGAAGCCGAGCATCAGAATGTACTCGGTGGTCATCGACATCTTGGTTTTCAACAGGTCGGCGTAGTTGAAGGTAATCACGCCAGTGTTGTTGAAGTTGACCAGCACCAGACCGAGGATCGCCACCAGCATGATCAGGCCGGAAGCCTGAGTGAAGATGAAGAACTTGGTCGCTGCGTAGATCCGGGTTTTCTTGCCGTCCGAAGAACTGTGACCCCAGAGCGCGATGAGGAAGTACATCGGCACCAGCATCATTTCCCAGAAGAAGAAGAACATGAACAGGTCGAGGGCGAGGAACACGCCGACAACGCCGCCCAGGATCCACATCAGGTTCAGGTGGAAGAAGCCAACGTGACGTTGAATCTCTTTCCACGAGCACAGTACCGAGAGGATACCCAACAGACCGGTCAGCAGGATCATCAACAGCGACAGGCCGTCGAGGGCCAGGTGCACGCTGATGCCGAAACGCTCGATCCAGATGTGCTTGAACTCAAGCGCCCAGGTCGGATCGGCGCCAGGCGCCGGGGCAAATGAATAGTTGCCGGTCGCCCACAGCCAGAGGCCGATCGCGAGCAACAGGGACATGGTGATCAGCGCAATCCAGCGGGGGAGGGTAGCGCCGAAGCGCTCACCCATCCAGCACAGCAGGCCGCCGATGAAGGGGATCAGGATTAGCCAAGGCAGAATCATGACGGGCTCGTTTCCTTTCGCAAATTCGCAAGGTTCATATCAGACCGCTACCAGCACGATGGCGCCAATAACCAGCACGGCACCAGCAGCCATCGAAGCAGCGTACCAACGCAGTTGACCGGTCTCGGTGCGGCTCAGGGCAGTGTGACCACCCTTGGCCATACGCGGGATCAGACCGATGGTCTGGTCGAGCGGGTCTTTGCGCAGGATGTGGCTGATCGCAAGGTACGGCTTGACGAACAGTTTGTCGTAGATCCAGTCGAAGCCCCAGGCAGCGAACCACCAGGCCGAAAGGAAACGGCCGATGCCGCTGTTGGCAATTGCCGTCACGAAGCGACGCTTGCCGAGGAACAGCAGGGCCGCCAGCAGGATACCGGCCAGGGCGATGGCGCCCGACGCGATTTCCAGACTGTGCTTGGCTTCGCCACCGGCATGGCCAACGCTCTCAGGCAGTACGCCGTGTAGCGGTGGAACGATCATGGCGCCGACGAAAGTCGACAGCACGATCAGCACCGACAGTGGCAGCCAGTGAGCGATGCCGTGACCGGCGTGGGCTTCGGTCTTGGCTTCACCGTGGAACGCGATGAAGATCAGGCGGAAGGTGTACAGCGACGTCATGAACGCACCCACCAGACCTGCATAGAGCAGACCGTGGTTGCCGCTGGCGAACGCTTCCCAAAGGATTTCGTCCTTGGAGTAGAAACCTGCGGTGACCAGTGGCAGGGCAGACAGTGCCGCGCCGCCGACGATGAAGCTGGCATAAGCCAGTGGCAGTTTCTTCCACAGGCCGCCCATCTTGAAGATGTTCTGCTCGTGGTGGCAGGCAACGATCACCGCACCGGAAGCAAGGAACAGCAGGGCCTTGAAGAAGGCGTGGGTCATCAGGTGGAAAATCGCGCCATCCCAGGCACCCACACCCAGCGCCAGGAACATGTAGCCGATCTGGCTCATGGTCGAGTAGGCGAGGATACGTTTGATGTCGGTCTGTACCAGAGCAGCGAAACCAGCCAGAACCAGGGTCACACCACCGACGATGCCGACCAGGTGCAGGATGTCCGGCGCCAGGGTGAACAGGCCGTGAGTACGGGCGATCAGGTAAACGCCTGCGGTCACCATGGTTGCAGCGTGGATCAGTGCCGAAACCGGGGTAGGACCGGCCATCGCGTCTGCCAGCCAGGTTTGCAGCGGCAGTTGTGCCGATTTACCGACAGCGCCGCCCAGCAGCATCAGGGTCGCCAGCGTGATCCAGAAATCGCCGACCTGGAATTTCTGCGGTGCCAGCACCAGCAGTTCCTGGATGTTCAGCGTGCCCACTTGCTGGAACAGGATGAACAGGCCGATGGCCATGAACACGTCGCCGATCCGGGTCACGATGAAGGCCTTGAGTGCGGCGTTACCGTTGTTGCGGTTGCTGTAGTAGAAACCGATCAACAGGTACGAGCACAGGCCCACGCCTTCCCAGCCGAAGTACAGGAACAACAGGTTATCGCCCAGGACCAGGAACAGCATGCTGGCGATAAACAGGTTGGTGTACGAGAAGAAGCGCGAGTAACCCGCTTCACCGCGCATGTACCAGGAGGCGAACAGGTGGATCAGGAAACCTACGCCAACCACCACGCCGAGCATGGTGATCGACAGGCCGTCGATGTAGAGGGCGAAGTCAGGCTTGAAGCCTTCCACCGCCATCCACTGCCAAAGCACCAGGGTGTAGTGACCGCCTTCGGGAGGCGCGACGTTGAATTGCCAGATGACGTAGGCGGTGACAATCGCCGACAAGCCAATGGAACCCACGCCGACCAGCGCCGAAAGGTTTTCCGACCAGCGTCCACGGGAGAACGACAGCAGCAGGAAACCGATCAGAGGGAATACGAAAGTCAGAAAGATTAAGTTCATCCGCGCATCTCACTGGCAGCGTCGATATCGAGCGTGTGGAAGCGGCGATACAGTTGCAGCAGGATCGCCAGGCCAATACTGGCCTCGGCGGCTGCCAGGCTGATCACCAGGATGAACATGATCTGTCCATCCGGCTGGCCCCATCGGGCGCCTGCAACGATGAAGGCCAGTGCCGCGGCGTTCATCATCACTTCCAGACTCATCAACACGAACAAAATGTTGCGGCGGACCATCAGGCCGACCAGACCAAGGCAGAACAGGATGCCGGCGACGGCAAGCCCATGTTCGAGAGGGATAGCAGGCATGTCTTACTCCTTCGCCTCGTTACGGCCCAAATGGAACGCCGTGACGGCTGCGGCGAGCAGCAGCATCGAGGCGAGTTCGACCACCAGCAGGTACGGGCCGAACAGGCTGATGCCCACGGCTTTCGCGTCTACGGTGGTGTGGCCGATGGCCTGACCGCTCTGGTGAGCGAACAGCACATACAGCAGTTCGGCCAGCAGCAGGGCGGCGAGAATCACCGGCCCCGCCCAGATACCGGGCTTGAGCCAGACGCGTTCCTGCTGAACGGCGGCGGGGCCCAGGTTCAGCATCATCACCACGAACACGAACAGCACCATGATGGCGCCGGCGTAGGCGATCACTTCCAGCACGCCGGCGAACGGTGCGCCGAGTGCGAAGAAGGTCATGGCCACGGCGATCAACGAGATGATCAGGTAGAGCAGGGCGTGCACAGGGTTGGTGTTGGTGACCACGCGAAGCGTGGACACAACAGCGATACCCGATGCGAAATAGAAAGCGAATTCCATCGTTCTTCCTTAAGGCAGCAAGCTCTTCACGTTGATCGGTTCGGCTTCGTTCTGCGCAGCGCCTTTCGGCTTGCCAGCGATTGCCATACCTGCAACACGATAGAAGTTGTAATCAGGGTTTTTGCCGGGGCCGGAGATCAAAAGATCTTCTTTCTCGTACACCAGATCCTGACGTTTGAACTCGGCCATCTCGAAATCCGGGGTCAGCTGGATCGCGGTGGTCGGACAGGCTTCCTCGCAGAGACCGCAGAAAATGCAGCGCGAGAAGTTGATACGGAAGAAGTCCGGGTACCAGCGACCGTCTTCGGTTTCAGCTTTCTGCAGCGAGATGCAACCCACCGGGCAAGCCACGGCGCACAGGTTGCAGGCTACGCAACGCTCTTCGCCATCGGGGTCGCGGGTCAGGACGATACGACCACGGTAGCGTGGTGGCAGGTAGACCGCTTCTTCCGGGTATTGCAGGGTGTCGCGCTTGCGGAAGCCATGGCCAAAGACCATGACCAGGCTGCGCAACTGGGTACCAGTACCCTTAACGATGTCGCTAATATATTTGAACATGGGTCAAATCCTCACTGAACCGCAACCGCGGGCGTGTTCCACAACACAACCGCAGCGGTTATCAGCAAATTGATCAGGGTCAGTGGCAGGCAGAATTTCCAGCTGAAATCCATCACCTGGTCATAACGCGGACGCGGGATGGAAGCGCGCAGCAGAATGAACAGCATGATGAAGAACGCGGTCTTCAGTGCGAACCACAGGAACGACAGTTGCGGCAGGATGCCGAACGGACCGTGCCAGCCACCGAAGAACAGGGTGACCAGCAGCGCCGAGATCAAGATGATGCCGATGTATTCACCGACGAAGAACATGCCCCATTTCATACCGGCGTATTCAATGTGGTAACCGTCAGCCAGTTCCTGTTCCGCTTCCGGCTGGTCGAACGGGTGACGGTGAGTCACGGCGACGCCAGCGATGAAGAAGGTACAGAAGCCGAAGAACTGCGGAATGATGAACCACAGGTTCTGCGCCTGGTACTCGACGATGTCGCGCATGTTGAACGAGCCGACCTGCACCACGATGCCCATCAGGGCCAGGCCCATGAACACTTCGTAGGACACGGTCTGCGCCGAGGCACGCAAGGCACCCAGCAGGGCGAACTTGTTGTTACTCGACCAGCCGGCGAACAGCACCGCGTAGACCGACAGACCGGCCATGGCGAAGAAGAACAGCAGACCGATGTTCAGATCCGCTACACCCCAGGTCGGGGTGATCGGGATGATTGCGAACGCAATCAGCAAGGCGGACATGGCCACAACCGGTGCCAGGGTGAAGATCACCTTGTCGGCAAACGGCGGGGTCCAGTCTTCCTTGAAGAACATCTTCAGCATGTCGGCGGCGATCTGGAACATACCAAACGGGCCAACGCGGTTCGGACCGTAACGGTCCTGCCACCAGCCCAGCAGGCGACGTTCGACAAAGCTGAGCAACGCGCCTGCGACCACTACGGCCAACAGAATCACGATCGCTTTGATGACCGTCAGGATCACATCGATCACTTCAGGGGTGAACCAGGTCATTGCGCTGCCTCCTGCAGACCGTCGACGGATACGCCGGCGAATGCCGGTGGAATGCCGGCGATGCCCGCAGGCAATGCCACCAGACCTGCGCCCAGTTCTTCATTGATACGCAATGGCAGACGCAGGGTCTGGCCGGCCACGTTCAGGCTCAGCAGTGCACCGTCGTTGACCCCAAGGCGATCCGCTTCAGACTTGGCCAGTGCAACGTAGGCCGCTGGAATGCGTTCCTGCACAGGAGCGGCTTTCGAAGAGTTCTCGTCGCTACCGAACAGGTGGTAGAACGGCACAGCTTGCCAGGTGCCCGGCGCCGGGTTGAATGCGCGCGGAGCGGCAGCGAACCAGTTCAGCGAATCACCGGTGCTTTCGATCAGGCGGGTGCCCGGGTCGCCAGCGCGGATGTGACCACCGACTTCGTCCTGGAACTTGTTCCAGGCCTGCGGCGAGTTCCAGCCCGGCGACCAGGCGAATGGCACCTGCTGACGCGGTTCGGCGGAGCCCGAGTAACCTTCCATGGAGAAGGCAAACGCGGTGTCTTTGTCTTGCGGGGTGCGTGGTTCGTGAACGCTGATGTCGGCGCGCATCGCGGTGCGACCGGAGTAACGCAGCGGCTCACGCGCCAGTTTCAGACCCTTGATACGGAACGCAGCAGACGGTGCAGCGTCGACGATACGCGCCAGTTGCTCGGTGCTCGAAGCAACGGCAGCGGTGACGTGGTCGAGTTGCGTCCAGTCGATCGGCTGGTTCAGCAGGGTGGCGCGCAGGGCGTGCAGCCAGCGCCAGCCTTCGTGAACCAGAATGCTCGCGTCCAGGTATTGCGGATCGAAAACCTGGAAGAAGCGCTGGGCGCGACCTTCCTGGCTGACCAGCGTACCGTCGCCTTCAGCGAAGCTGGCGGCTGGCAGTACCAGATGCGCGCGGTCGCTGGTAGCAGTCTTCTGATGGTCAGCAACGATCACCACTTTCGCGGCGTTCAGCGCAGCATCGACTTTCTCTTTGGCGGTGCGGGTGTACAGATCGTTTTCCAGCACGACGATGGCGTCGGCTTTGCCATCGATGACGGCTTGCAGCGCAGCATCCACCGATTCGCCACCGAGCATGGCCAGACCGAGGCTGTTGGCTTCCGGCACGATCAGGCTGATCGAACCGTTCTTCTCGCGCAGCTTCAGAGCTTTGGCGATGTTCGCTGCCGCTTCGATCAGCGCTTTCGAACCCAGCGAAGTGCCGGCGATGATCAGCGGACGTTTGGCCGCGAGCAGGGCGTCGGCGATGCGTTTGGCCAGTTCCATTGCTTCGGCGTCCAGACCTTCAACGGCCGGTGCGCTGGCGTCCAGAGCGTGAGCCACGGCGAAACCGATGCGCGCCAGATCATCGGGAGCTGCGTGAACGCATTCTTCGGCGATATCGTCGAGCTTGGTTTCAGCGAGGCTGGCGATGAACAGCGGGTTCAGCGCGTGCTGACCGATGTTTTTCACCGCAGCGTCGAGCCATGGCTGAACGCGCATGGCGTCGGCCATTTCTTCGGCTTTGCCTTTGACCGACTGACGCAAGGACAGCGCCATACGGGCGGCGGTCTGGGTCAGGTCTTCACCGAGGACGAAGATGGCGTCGTGGTCTTCGATATCGCGCATGTTTGGCACTGGCAGCGGGCTGTCTTTGAGCACTTGCAGGACCAGACGGATGCGTTCCAGTTCGGACGCTTCGATACCGGAGTAGAAGTGCTCGGCGCCAACCAGTTCACGCAACGCGTAGTTGCTTTCCAGGCTGGCACGCGGCGAACCGATACCGACGATGTTGCGACCGCGCAGCAGATCGGCAGCCTTGTCCAGCGCAGCATCCAGGCCAAGCTTGGTGCCGTCGGCCAGCAGTGGCTGACGTGGACGGTCGGTGCGGTTGACGTAGCCATAACCGAAACGGCCACGGTCGCACAGGAAGTACTGGTTCACCGAACCGTTGAAACGGTTTTCGATGCGACGCAGTTCGCCGTAACGCTCACCCGGGGAAATGTTGCAACCGCTCGAGCAGCCATGGCAGATGCTCGGCGAGAACTGCATGTCCCACTTACGGTTGTAGCGCTCGGAGTGAGTCTTGTCGGTGAACACACCGGTCGGGCAGACCTCGGTGAGGTTGCCGGAGAACTCGCTTTCGAGGGTGCCGTCTTCAACGCGACCGAAGTACACGTTGTCGTGGGCGCCAAATACACCGAGGTCGGTGCCGCCAGCGTAGTCCTTGTAGAAACGCACGCAGCGGTAGCAAGCGATGCAGCGGTTCATTTCGTGGGAAATGAACGGGCCCAGTTGCTGGTTCTGGTGGGTACGTTTGGTGAAGCGATAACGGCGCTCGTTGTGGCCGGTCATCACTGTCATGTCTTGCAGGTGGCAATGACCGCCTTCTTCGCACACAGGGCAGTCGTGCGGGTGGTTGGTCATCAGCCATTCGACAACACTGGCGCGGAACGCCTTGGATTCTTCATCTTCGATGGAGATCCAGGTGTTGTCGGTGGCTGGGGTCATGCAGGACATGACGATGCGACCACGGGTGTCGTTCTCGTCGGTGTACTGCTTGACCGCGCACTGGCGGCAAGCCCCGACGCTACCAAGCGCGGGGTGCCAGCAGAAATATGGAATGTCGAGGCCCAGCGACAGACATGCCTGTAACAGGTTGTCTGCCCCGTCGACTTCGAGCGCTTTGCCGTCTACGTGGATAGTGGCCATGGTTCAAAGGTCTTCGTTGGCCCGGTGTCAGCGGGCGTGGCTAATGGAATCTTGTTATCCGTGCGAATCAAACCAGCCTCGAAAGGCGTCATCGCAGGAGGCGAAGGGCACGGGCCCTTCACCTTATTAAGCGTTTACGCGCCGATTACGATCGGGCTTGCCAGAGGCGGGACGGCGGCGCTGACAGGCGCGATACCGGCTTCGAACTCTGGACGGAAGTATTTGATGGCACTGCCCAACGGCTCCACGGCACCCGGTGCGTGAGCACAGAAGGTTTTGCCTGGGCCGAGGAAGCCGACCAGACCCAGCAGGGTCTCGATGTCGCCCGGTTGGCCTTCGCCATTCTCGATGGCCATCAGCAGCTTGACGCTCCATGGCAAACCATCACGGCACGGTGTGCAGAAACCGCACGACTCACGGGCGAAGAACTGTTCCATGTTGCGCAGCAGCGAGACCATGTTGACGCTGTCGTCCACCGCCATCGCCAGGCCGGTACCCATACGGGTGCCCACTTTGGCGATGCCGCCGGCGTACATTTGTGCGTCGAGGTGTTCTGGCAAGAGGAAACCGGTACCGGCGCCACCTGGCTGCCAGGCCTTGAGCTTGTAACCGTCGCGCATGCCGCCGGCGTAGTCTTCGAACAACTCGCGACCGGTGACGCCGAATGGCAGTTCCCACAGGCCCGGATTCTTGACCTTGCCGGAGAAGCCCATGAGCTTGGTGCCCATGTCTTCGCTGCCTTCGCGGGCCAACGATTTGTACCAGTCAACGCCGTCGGCAATGATCGCCGGCACGTTGCACAGGGTTTCAACGTTGTTCACGCAGGTCGGCTTGCCCCACACGCCAACGGCGGCAGGGAAGGGCGGCTTGGAGCGCGGGTTGGCGCGGCGGCCTTCGAGGGAGTTGATCAGTGCGGTTTCTTCACCGCAGATATAACGCCCGGCGCCGGTGTGGACGAACAGCTCGAAATCAAAACCCGAACCCAGGATGTTCTTGCCCAAAAGGCCAGCAGCCTTGGCTTCTTCCACGGCACGGTTGAGGTGCTTGGCGGCGGTGGTGTATTCGCCACGCAGGAAGATGTAGCCACGGTAGGTTTTCAGCGCGCGAGCACTGATCAGCATGCCTTCGATCAGCAGATGGGGCAGTTGCTCCATCAGCATGCGGTCTTTCCAGGTGTTCGGCTCCATTTCATCCGCGTTGCACAGCAGGTAGCGGATGTTGATGGATTCGTCTTTGGGCATCAGGCCCCACTTCACACCCGTGGGGAAGCCTGCACCGCCGCGACCCTTCAGGCCTGCGTCCTTCACGGTCTGGACGATGTCGTCCTGGGCCATGTCTGCGAAGGCTTTGCGCGCTGCGGCGTAACCGTTCTTGGCCTGGTATTCGTCGAGCCACACGGCTTTGCCGTCGTCACGCAGACGCCAGGTCAGCGGGTGTGTCTCGGCCGAACGCTTGATGCGGTTGGCCGGGCCGAAAGATGTCAGGGTCATACGTAGCCCTCGAGCAGTTTGGCAACGCCAGCAGGCTGCACATCACCAAAGGTGTCGTCGTCGATCATCAGTGCCGGAGCCTTGTCGCAGTTGCCGAGGCAGCAGACAGGCAGCAGGGTGAACCGACCGTCGGTGGTGGTCTGACCCAGGCCGATGCCCAGATTGTTCTGGATTTCGCTGACCACCGACTCGTGGCCGCCGATGTAGCAGACCATGCTGTCGCAGACGCGAATGATGTGTCGGCCGACCGGCTGACGGAAGATCTGGCTATAGAACGTCGCCACACCTTCAACGTCGCTGGCCGGGATGCCGAGGATCTCGCCGATTGCGTACAGGGCGCCATCCGGCACCCAGCCGCGTTCTTTCTGAACGATCTTCAGGGCTTCGATCGACGCCGCGCGCGGGTCTTCGTAGTGATGCAGCTCGTGCTCGATGGCCGAGCGCTCGGTTTCACTCAAGGTGAAACGGTCTGTCTGGATAAGCGTGCTGTTCATGCTTAGCGGTCCACGTCGGCCATAACGAAGTCGATACTACCCAGGTACGCAATCAAGTCCGCGACCATGCTGCCTTTGATCACCGAAGGGATCTGTTGCAGATGCGGGAAGCTTGGAGTACGGATCCGGGTACGGTAGCTCATGGTGCCGCCGTCGCTCGTCAGGTAATAACTGTTGATGCCCTTGGTCGCTTCGATCATCTGGAAGGATTCGTTGGCCGGCATGACCGGGCCCCACGAAACTTGCAGGAAGTGCGTGATCAAGGTTTCGATGTGCTGCAGCGTGCGCTCTTTCGGCGGCGGCGTGGTCAGCGGGTGATCCGCCTTGTACGGGCCTTCCGGCATGTTGCGCATGCACTGGTCGATGATCTTGATGCTCTGGCGCATCTCTTCGACGCGAACCATGCAGCGGTCGTAGGCATCGCCGTTGGCGGCCAGCGGCACTTCGAACTCGAAGTTCTCGTAGCCGGAGTAAGGACGCGCTTTACGCAGGTCGAAGTCGCAACCGGTCGAACGCAGGCCGGCACCGGTGACGCCCCATTCCAGGGCCTCTTTGGTGTTGTAGGCGGCGACGCCGATGGTACGACCCTTGAGGATGCTGTTTTGCAGGGCAGCCTTGGTGTATTCGTCGAGGCGTTTTGGCAGCCACTCAACGAAATCTTTCACCAGTTTTTCCCAGCCGCGTGGCAGGTCGTGTGCGACACCACCGATGCGGTACCAGGCCGGGTGCAGACGGAAACCGGTAATGGCTTCAATCACCGTGTACGCCTTCTGGCGGTCGGTAAAGGTGAAGAACACCGGGGTCATGGCGCCGACGTCCTGGATGTAGGTACCCAGGAACAGCAGGTGGCTGGTGATCCGGAAGAACTCGGCCATCATGATGCGGATGACGTCGACCTTCTCGGGCACCTTGATGCCGGCGAGCTTCTCGACCGAGAGCACGTACGGCAGGTTGTTCATCACGCCGCCGAGGTAGTCGATACGGTCGGTGTACGGAATGAAGCTGTGCCAGGACTGACGCTCGGCCATCTTCTCGGCACCACGGTGGTGGTAACCGATGTCTGGCACGCAGTCGACGATCTCTTCACCGTCCAGTTGCAGAATGATGCGGAACGCACCGTGCGCCGAAGGGTGGTTCGGGCCCAGGTTGAGGAACATGTAGTCCTCATTGGTGCCGGAACGCTTCATGCCCCAGTCTTCAGGACGGAAGCGCGCGGCTTCTTCCTCAAGCTGTTGCTTGGCGAGGTTGAGACTGTACGGATCGAATTCGGTGGCGCGCGCCGGGAAGTCCTTGCGCAGCGGGTGACCTTCCCAGGTGGGCGGCATCATGATGCGCGACAGGTGCGGGTGGCCTTTGAAGTCGATGCCGAACATGTCCCAGACTTCACGCTCGTACCAGTTGGCGTTCGGCCAGATGCTGGTAACGGTCGGCAAGCTCAGGTCGCTTTCGGACAAGGCGACTTTGATCATCACGTCACTATTACGCTCAAGCGACATGAGGTGATAGAACACGGTGAATTCGGCGTCCGACGGCAGCCCTTGACGCTTGGTGCGCAGACGCTCGTCCACGCCGTGCAGGTCATAGAGCATGACGTACGGCTTGGGCAGGTTGCGCAGGAAAGTCAGGACTTCGACGAGTCTGGCGCGAGCCACCCACAGCACCGGCATGCCGGTGCGGGTCGACTGAGCGGTGAACGCTTCGGCGCCAAAACGGTTGTTGAGTTCGACGACCACATCCTGGTCGTCGGCCTTATAAGGCGGGATGTACAGAGCACTGCCTGTAGTCATGGTTATTTTTTCGCTTTCGGTCAACGTAAAGAATGAAACCAGCTTCTCGTTTCTTTGTAAGAACAGATCTGGATCAGACTTCGTCAGGGCTGCGCAGGTTGGTGACTGCGATTCGCTGTTCGCGGCGCTGTTCCTTTTGCGAAGGCATGTCGGCGCGATAAACGCCTTGATCACCAACGACCCAGGAAAGCGGACGACGCTCCTGTCCAATCGATTCCTGCAACAGCATCAAGCCTTGCAGAAATGCTTCCGGACGGGGCGGGCAGCCAGGTACGTAGACGTCCACCGGCAGGAACTTGTCCACCCCTTGAACCACGGAGTAGATGTCGTACATGCCACCGGAGTTGGCGCACGAACCCATGGAGATAACCCACTTCGGTTCGAGCATTTGCTCGTAGAGACGCTGAATGATCGGCGCCATCTTGATGAAGCAGGTACCGGCGATAACCATGAAGTCGGCCTGGCGCGGTGATGCCCGGATAACTTCGGCGCCAAAGCGCGCGATGTCGTGGGGCGCCGTGAAGGCAGTGGTCATTTCCACGTAGCAGCACGACAAGCCGAAGTTGTACGGCCACAGGGAGTTCTTACGTCCCCAGTTGACCGCGCCACTCAGCACGTCTTCCAGCTTGCCCATGAAAATGTTTTTGTGAACTTGATCTTCTAACGGATCGGAAACGGTTTCCCGTTCGCCAATCGGATACTGCTCGTTAGGAGCATCGGGGTCGATCCTGGTGAGATTGTATTGCATTGCCAAAGCCTCATTGTTTCAGCTTCGCCTGCCGCTTGCGACGAGCTTCCGGAGCCCAGTCAAGGGCGCCCACTCGGAACAGGTAGACAAGACCTGCCAACAGAATTGCTATGAAAACGAGAGCTTCGACGAATCCGGTCCAGCCGCTTTCGCGGACAGACACAGACCATGCAAAGAGAAAGAGGGCTTCGATATCGAAGATCACGAACAGCATCGCGACCAGATAGAATTTGGCTGAGAGCCGCAAGCGGGCGCCACCGGTAGGTAGCATGCCCGACTCGAACGGTTCGTTTTTGCTGCGGCCCCAGGCTTTTGACCCGAGGAGGCTGGAGACGCCAAGCATGAAGGCACACAGGCCGACGACACCCAGAAGGAAAATGGCAAAGCCCCAGTTGTGGGCCATGAGTCCTGTCGCTTCGGGCATGCTGGTAATCCTTAACAGAGAGCAAAGGTCTCTGAGCTTGATAAAGAAATAGGCAGTGACGATATGTCGCAGCAATCAATCGCGCTGATTTTATGGCTAAACACCCTGCAAGTAAAATTCCTATAGCGAAATTATTTATTGGAATAAGGACATAGCGCGCCTCCGATGCCCCGTAGCCCAAGCATAGCGGGCATTAGCCGGTTTTCTGCGAATTATGTTTTGTGGGAAATGTAACGAGCATAGTTGCGGCTAAATGATAATTAATATCGTTTGAGGTGATTTTGTAACTGTTTAGCGGTGCAGTAGTTGGGAAGTTGTCTTATATGCCCGTTACTGCAAGTAGCGGTGGCGCCTGTTTTAACTGATTTTTCTGACGCCCATACCGCTATGGATCAATGTTTTTTCAGAAAGGTCTGACACAGAACCTTTGGGATTTGTGTGGTGAGGAACATCACAGGCAAAAAAACGCCCCGAACCAGTCGGGGCGTCAGTCTTGCGGCTCTGCGGTTAGCTTTCTATTCGATCCGCAGAGGCCGTTTGCTCAGGTGAAGCAGATCAGTGGAACTGTTCTTCTTCGGTCGAACCGGTCAGTGCGGTTACCGAGGACGAGCCACCCTGAATCACGGTGGTCATGTCATCGAAGTAGCCGGTGCCCACTTCCTGCTGGTGAGCCACGAAGGTGTAACCCTTGGAGGCGTCAGCGAATTCCTGCTCTTGCAGCTTCACGTAGGCAGTCATGTCGTTACGGGCGTAGTCGTGCGCCAGGTTGAACATGCTGTGCCACATGTTGTGAATGCCGGCCAAGGTGATGAACTGGTGCTTGTAGCCCATGGCGGACAGTTCGCGCTGGAACTTGGCGATGGTCGCGTCGTCCAGGTTTTTCTTCCAGTTGAAGGAAGGCGAGCAGTTGTACGACAGCAGTTGGTCCGGGTATTCCTTCTTGATCGCTTCAGCGAAGCGACGAGCCTCGTCCAGATCCGGCTTGGCGGTTTCGCACCAGATCAGGTCGGCGTACGGCGCGTATGCCAGGCCACGGGCGATCGCTTGATCCAGACCGGCACGTACCTTGTAGAAACCTTCCTGGGTGCGCTCGCCAGTCACGAACGGCTGGTCGTACGGGTCGCAGTCGGAAGTCAGCAGGTCAGCAGCGTTAGCGTCGGTACGGGCCAGAATGATGGTCGGAGTACCGGCAACGTCAGCTGCCAGACGCGCTGCGGTCAGCTTCTGTACGGCTTCCTGGGTTGGCACCAGAACCTTGCCGCCCATGTGGCCGCATTTCTTCACGGAAGCCAGTTGGTCTTCGAAGTGAACGCCGGCGGCGCCTGCTTCGATCATGCTCTTCATCAGCTCGTAAGCATTCAGTACGCCGCCGAAACCGGCTTCAGCGTCAGCCACGATCGGCGCGAAGTAGTCGATGTAGCCATCGTCGCCCGGGTTCTTGCCGGCTTTCCACTGGATCTGGTCAGCGCGACGGAACGAGTTGTTGATGCGCTTGACCACGGTTGGCACCGAGTCCACCGGGTACAGCGACTGGTCCGGGTACATCGATTCGGCGGAGTTGTTGTCCGCAGCTACCTGCCAGCCCGACAGGTAGATTGCCTGGATACCGGCTTTGACTTGCTGAACAGCCTGGCCGCCGGTCAGGGCGCCCATGCAGTTGACGAAATCTTTCTCTGGGCGGAAGGACGGCTTGGCACCCTGGGTTACCAGGTTCCACAGCTTCTCGGCGCCCATTTTCGCAAAGGTGTGCTCAGGTTGAACCGAGCCACGCAGACGGACGACGTCAGCAGCGGAATAAGTGCGAGTCACGCCTTTCCAGCGCGGGTTTTCAGCCCAGTCTTTTTCAAGGGCTGCAATTTGCTGTTCGCGTGTCAGTGCCATGGAGATAAACCTCGTCGCGTCTTTTATGAAAAGTTGTTCTGCGGTGGAAAATTCCTGCGCTCGCTGACCAGAAGCTTAGGTGGTCAAGTCGGATTCGGCGGGGTAGGCGACGGGATGAACGATGAGCTCGAGGGGAAGTGAGCAGGTAAAGGCGAAACTGGCGGGCGCATTCGGGCGTCGTGGGCCTTTATACGAACTACAGTGTGATGCCGGGTTACCTAATTACGCTTCCGTCCCTCGGGACAACTTCGTTCCAGTCGGCAACCTCGTCAAACACACCTTGTGGGCGGTACAGACACGAAACGGTTCGCGGGGTAGATGCGAACAGCGCTTCGAAGGCCCTTGCCAGGGCCTCTGATTAGCGGGAGCGAGGCCATCATGCCTTCGCTTTTTTGGCTCGTCAAACGTTTTGTAGTGCTTTTTTTAAAGCACTACATCTTTCGTCTAATACGACTAATCAGTCAGTTTTCGGTGCTTTAGTCCAGGCTGTCGACTTTCACCCGCAGGGTCATGTCATCCCGGCCTTGAGTCGAGTAGCTGCGGGCCAGGCCCTGTTTGTCAGCCTGAGTCTGGCGATTGACGCCGGCTAGAGTGATCCACTCGCCGAGGCGCCCGCTGACGGTTGTGTCGGTGCTTTGCACGTTCACTACATCGGGACGTTCCTGGCTCATGCGGTCACGGTTGGTACTGATTGCCAGATGAACGATGTCGCCGGTGACGCTCGCGGTGACGTAAAAACCCTGAGTGACGTTGCGGTATTGGGTTTGGCTGCTGTAATCGCCGTAGGAGTTGGTCTGACTGTTGGTGATCGGCACGCTCTGGCCGACCTGGATCAGCGCCGGAGCGCCTTCGCTGGCCTGTACTTGCTGAATGCCGCCGTCACGGCTGGCGGTGCTGCGGCTGATGATGCGGGTCTGCGCACCGTTGACTGAATAACCTTCGTCGCCACGGCCATTGTTTTCGTTGGTGTCGACGGTAATCAGCAGGCGTTTCGGCGCGGTGTCGAGTTGGATCAGCAACGCCTTGAGTTCCTGAATCTTGTCCGGCTCCGCCTTGACGATCAGTTGGTTGCCATAGGCGCTGACCTGGCCATCCTTACCGAGGAAATCCTGCGCCATCGGCAGCATGTCGGTGCTGGTGCGGTACTTGAGGGGGACGATTTCTGTGGCTGCCATCACCGAAAAACTGCAGCCGAGCAGCAGGGTGGTGAGCAGGGTGCGTAGGGACATGTCCGTTATCTCCGCTTTCGAAAGGCTTGATATTGCCAGTTTGTCGGCCCGGGGTGGGGCAAGTTGAATCGTAGACAGCAAAACGCCCCGACATCAGAAAATGGCGGGGCGTGATCGTTCCCACGCTCCGCGTGGGAATGCAGCCAGTGACGCTCTGCGTCACATGCCGCAAGGGACACGGAGCGTCCCGAGAGGCATTCCCACGCAGAGCGTGGGAACGATCAGGTCAGGGGTCATGCCGAATGGCGAACCATATCGACATGCGGAATCCCTGCTTCCAGGAACTCCTCACTGACCAGGCTGAAACCCAGGCGCTCGTAGAACGCCGTGGCTTGCACCTGAGCGCTGAGCATTTGCTGCTTCAGTCCGCGCTCTTCTGCTTCAGCAATGACCGCTTGCATCAGCGCGTCGCCGACCTTCATGCCGCGCCAGTCTTTCAGCACGGAAACCCGGCCAATGTGCCCATCGGGCAACAGACGCGCAGTGCCGATCGGAAAGTCGCCCTCAAATGCCAGGAAATGCACAGCGGTCGCGTCATCGGCGTCCCATTCCAGCTCGGGTGGCACCGATTGTTCGGCGATGAACACCGTTTCACGAATGCGCCGGATCTCGGCGATGTCCTTCTGCCAGTCTGCGACACGTACGCGAATTTTATTCATCAGCGAACCCCAGGCTGCCTTGCTTGACCAGTTCGCACAGCAGGCCGCGACCGTCTTCGTCGTTCAGCCACTCGCCAAGGTTGTCGGTGTGCAAGGCGTCGGCGGCGCAGATCAGCTTCAGCAGCTCGCGCAGTTTGCCCGGCAGATAACGGCTCTGGCCGCTGGCGAACAGCAGCAGATCGTCATCGACTTCCGACCAGGCCAGGCGCGCGCTCGGGTTGCGGATCAGCACGGCGCCATCTTGCAGAGCACTGAGGAAGTCTTCTTCTTCGACTTCTTCCGGGCCGGCTACCAGTTCCGGGTAGCGTGGCTCGGTCATGTACTGGCCGAACCAGGTCAGCAGCAGACGCTCGTCGCTCATGTGTTCGGCGAGCAGGCTTTTCAGGCGATCCAGCGCATCGTGCTGAATCTGATGCGGATCGGCCGCTGGCTGCGCGTCGGCGTCGGTGTAGCGCTCTTCGTCGGTCAGGAACTGGCTGAGGAAGTCGGTGAAGTGGGTCAGCACTTCAGACGCGCTCGGGGCGCGGAAGCCTACCGAGTAGGTCATGCAGTTATCCACGGCGACGCCGCAGTGGGCCAGACGCGGTGGCAGGTAAAGCATGTCACCTGGTTCCAGAACCCACTCTTCGGTTTCGTGGAATTCGGCGAGGATGCGCAGATCGGCGTGTTGCAGCAGCGGGCTCTCGGAGTCGCACATCTGGCCGATTTTCCAGTTGCGCTTGCCGTGACCTTGCAGCAGGAACACGTCGTAGTTGTCGAAGTGCGGGCCGACGCTGCCACCTGGGGCTGCGAAGCTGATCATCACGTCGTCGACGCGCCAGCTCGGCAGGAAACGGAAGTTTTCCAGCAGTTCGCTGACTTCCGGTACGAATTGATCGACTGCCTGAACCAGCAGAGTCCACTCTTTTTCCGGCAGCTTGCTGAATTCGTCTTCAGCGAACGGGCCGCGTCGCAGTTCCCATGGGCGCTCGCCATGCTCGATGACCAGGCGCGATTCGACTTCTTCTTCCAGGGCCAGGCCGGCCAGTTCGTCGGCGTCGATCGGGCTTTCGAAGTCAGGAATCGCCTGGCGGATCAGCAGTGGCTTTTTCTGCCAGTAGTCGCGCAGGAATTCGCGCGCCGTGATGCCGCCCAGAAGTTGAAGAGGAATATCGGAATTCATATGTAACCTATTGAAAAAAAGCACTTTTCAGACGGGAATAAAAACGCCCGGCGCGGCCGGGCGTCTCAAACGGTTCAAGCGGTCGATCAGATGCGTTTGGCTTGCGCTACAGCGTTGCCGATGTAGTTGGCCGGGGTCAGCTGTTTCAGCTCGGCTTTCGCTGCGGCTGGCATGTCCAGGCCGTCGATGAAAGTCTGCAACGCTTCAGGGCTGATGCCCTTGCCGCGGGTCAGTTCTTTCAGCTTTTCGTACGGGTTTTCGATGTTGTAGCGACGCATCACGGTCTGGATCGGCTCAGCCAAGACTTCCCAGCAAGCGTCGAGGTCAGCGGCAATCTTCTGCTCGTTGAGCTCCAGTTTGCTGATGCCTTTGAGGCTGGCTTCGTAAGCGATCACGCTGTGGGCGAAGCCGACACCGAGGTTGCGCAGTACGGTGGAGTCGGTCAGGTCGCGCTGCCAGCGGGAGATCGGCAGTTTGCTCGCCAGGTGCTGGAACAGCGCGTTGGCGATGCCCAGGTTGCCTTCGGAGTTTTCGAAGTCGATCGGGTTGACCTTGTGCGGCATGGTCGACGAACCGATTTCGCCAGCGATGGTGCGCTGCTTGAAATAACCCAGGGAGATGTAGCCCCAGATGTCACGGTCGAAGTCGATCAGGATGGTGTTGAAGCGCGCAATGGCGTCAAACAGCTCGGCGATGTAGTCGTGCGGTTCGATTTGCGTGGTGTACGGGTTGAAGCCCAGACCCAGCTCGTCTTCGATGAAGGCGCGGGCGTTGGCTTCCCAGTCGATTTGCGGGTAGGCCGACAGGTGGGCGTTGTAGTTGCCGACAGCGCCGTTGATCTTGCCCAGCAGCGGTACGGCAGCGACTTGAGCGATCTGACGCTCGAGACGGTAAACCACGTTCGCCAGTTCTTTACCCAGAGTGGTCGGCGAAGCCGGTTGACCGTGGGTACGCGACAGCATCGGCACGTCAGCGAAACGGATGGCCAGTTCGCGGATGGCGTTGGCAGTCTGGCGCATCAGCGGCAGCATCACGTCGTCACGGCCTTCGCGCAGCATCAGGGCGTGGGACAGGTTGTTGATGTCTTCGCTGGTGCAGGCAAAGTGGATGAACTCGCTGACCTTGGCCAGCTCCGGCAGTTTGGCCGCCTGCTCTTTGAGCAGGTATTCGATCGCTTTGACGTCGTGGTTGGTGGTGCGCTCGATCTCTTTGACGCGCTCGGCGTGCTCCAGCGCGAAGTTTTCAGCCAGTTCATTGAGAACGGCGTTGGCCTCGGCGGAGAAGGCTGGCACTTCCGGGATACCGGTATGGGCGGCCAGGCGCTGGAGCCAGCGCACTTCAACCAGAACGCGGGCACGGATCAGGCCGTACTCGCTGAAAATCGGGCGCAAGGCCTGGGTTTTGCCGGCGTAGCGGCCGTCAACAGGGGAAACCGCAGTGAGCGAAGAGAGCTGCATGGGGTGTTCTCGGACAGTCGGGCAACGAAATGGGGCGCGTATCATACATGAAAAAATCCGCCGGTCCGTTGCCAACTGACCGGCGTATTACGCGTTACAGACTACAAAGCTTTTATTGCGCGGCGATTTACTCGCTGCGCATCAACGGGTACAGCTCTTTGAGCAGCTTGCGGCGGCTGACCACCAACTGCCAGCGATGGCCGCCGAGTTGACGCCACAGGCGCGCCGAACGGATGCCGGCGAGCAGCAAGGCGCGGATTTTCGATGCGTTGCTCGGCTGCTGCAGGTTGCGCATGTCGCCATGCACCTGAATCCGCTGGCGCAGAGTGCTCAAAGTGTCCTGATAAAGCGCGCCGCACGCGGCAACCACGTTTTCGTGGGCCGGGCCGAAGTGCTCGACCTGCGACTGGATCTGCGGCAAGCGCTTGCCGATCGTGTCGAGCAGGTCGCCACGTTTGGCCAGTTGGCGCTCAAGACCGAGCATCGACAGGGCATAACGCAGTGGCTCGCGCTGCAAAGTGCTTGGGTCGCGTTCAAGTGCGCCGATCAGCGCCCGGTAACCTTCACGCAGGTTGATATCGTCGCCGCCGTACACGTCCAGCGTGTCTTTCGGGTCGCGCACCAGCAGGCTGCCGAGCATGCAGCTCAGGCCGGCCTCGTTGGTCTGGCCAGTCTTGGCGATCCGGTCAACCAGTACGGCCGCGAGAAACACGCCGCCCAGCGCCGTCAGTTGCTCCTGAGTCGGGCTCATGCCTGACCGCTCCACGGCTCGGCGACTTCGATCACACCGCCACCGAGGCAGACTTCACCGTCATAGAACACCACCGACTGGCCCGGCGTGACCGCGCGCTGCGGCTCGTCAAATACGGCGCGGTAACCGCTTGCGGTTTTTTCCAGAGTGCAGGCCTGATCGCTTTGGCGATAGCGCACTTTGGCGGTCAAGCGCAGCGGCTGGCTCAGGTCGATCGGGTTGACCCAATAGATTTCCGAAGCGAGCAGGGCGCTGGAGAACAGCCATGGATGGTTGTTGCCCTGGCCGACGATCAGTTCATTGTTGTCCAGATCCTTGCGCAGCACGTACCACGGCTCGTCGCCGGCATCCTTCAAGCCGCCGATGCCCAGGCCCTGACGCTGACCGATGGTGTGATACATCAAGCCGTGGTGACGGCCGATGACTTCGCCTTCGGTGGTCTTGATCTCGCCCGGTTGTGCCGGCAGGTATTGCTTGAGGAAGTCACTGAAGCGACGCTCGCCGATGAAGCAGATTCCGGTGGAATCCTTCTTCTTGGCGGTGGCCAGCTCGTACTTCTCGGCAATTGCGCGCACTTCCGGTTTTTCCAGTTCGCCGACCGGGAACAGCGTCTTGGCGATCTGTTCGCCGCCGACGGCGTGCAGGAAGTAGCTTTGATCCTTGTTCGGATCGAGGCCTTTGAGCAGTTCGGTGCGGCCATCGATGTCGCGGCGGCGCACGTAGTGGCCGGTGGCGATCAGGTCGGCGCCGAGCATCATGGCGTAGTCGAGGAACGCCTTGAACTTGATTTCGCGGTTACACAGGATGTCCGGGTTCGGCGTGCGCCCGGCCTTGTATTCGGCCAGGAAGTGCTCGAACACGTTGTCCCAGTACTCGGCGGCAAAGTTGGCGGTGTGCAGCTTGATGCCGATCTTGTCGCACACGGCCTGGGCATCCGCCAGATCGTCCATGGCGGTGCAGTATTCCGTTCCGTCGTCTTCTTCCCAGTTCTTCATGAACAGGCCTTCCACTTCATAGCCCTGCTCGATCAGCAGGAGAGCGGAAACGGAAGAGTCCACGCCGCCGGACATGCCGACAATGACGCGCTTCTTGGATGTGTCAGAAGGGGCTGGATCACGCATAGGGATTCAATGAGTGTCTTGAAAAAGGACGCGATTCTATCAGGCTCACGGCCTCAAGGCTAAAGAGAAGGGCGGATCAGTTCGAGGCCGAAGTGATGGCCGGCCAGGTAATCATCGATGCAGCGGATGATCAGCTCACTGCGCCAGTTGTCGCGCTGCTCGATTAATTCGTCGCGAGTCAGCCACTTGGCGCCGAGGATGCCGTCGTCGAGTTGGTAGTCCGGATGGTGTTTTATGGTCTTGGCGGAGAAGCAAACACGTTGATAAGTCACGCCGTTGCTTGGCGCGGTATACAGGTAAATGCCGATCACGCCGGTTGGTTCGACGTCCCAGCCGGTTTCTTCGAGGGTTTCGCGCACGGCGGCTTCGATCAGGGTTTCATCCGGGTCCAGGTGGCCGGCGGGCTGGTTGAGCACGTTACGGCCGGCCTTGTGCTCTTCGACCATCAGGAAGCGGTCGTTGTCTTCGACGATGGTGGCGACGGTGATGTGGGGGAGCCAGTCCATAGGGATTCCTCTGTCTTCTGTCTATCTTTGCCTGAAAACACAAACCCCGGCACCAGGCCGGGGTTTGTGATGTTCCCTTTACAACCTTAAACCAGCGCAGCAATCGCCGCGTTGAGGGTTGCGCTTGGGCGCATGGCTTTGCTGATCAGTTCGGCATTGGCGTGGTAGTAACCGCCGATGTCCACTGGCTTGCCCTGAACGGCGTTGAGTTCGGCAACGATGGTTGCTTCGTTCTCGGTCAGAGTCTTGGCCAGAGTCGCGAACTGCGCTTGCAGTGCAGCGTCTTCAGTCTGGGCTGCCAGGGCCTGAGCCCAGTACATCGCCAGGTAGAAGTGGCTGCCGCGGTTGTCGATGTTGCCGACTTTGCGCGATGGCGACTTGTTGTTGTCGAGGAACTGGCCAGTAGCCTGATCCAGAGTCTTGGACAGAACCAGCGCTTTCGGGTTGTTGTAGTTCACACCCAAATGCTCGAGGGATGCCGCCAGAGCCAGGAATTCACCCAGCGAATCCCAGCGCAGGAAGTTCTCTTCGACCAGTTGCTGCACGTGCTTCGGAGCCGAGCCGCCGGCGCCGGTTTCGAACAGGCCGCCACCGTTCATCAGCGGCACGATCGACAGCATCTTGGCGCTGGTGCCCAGTTCCATGATCGGGAACAGGTCGGTCAGATAATCGCGCAGTACGTTACCGGTCACCGAGATGGTGTCCTTGCCTTCGCGAGTGCGCTGCAGGGTGTACTTCATTGCGTCGACCGGCGCCATGATCTGGATGTCCAGACCCGCAGTGTCGTGATCCTTCAGGTAGGCCTGAACTTTCTCGATCACTACGCCGTCGTGAGCGCGCATTGGGTCCAGCCAGAAAATAGCTGGAGTGCTGCTGGCGCGAGCACGATTGACGGCCAGTTTGACCCAGTCCTGGATCGGTGCGTCTTTGGTCTGGCACATGCGGAAGATGTCGCCGGCTTCAACAGCCTGTTCCATCAGCAGGGTGCCTTTGCTGTCGGTCACGCGAACCACGCCGTCAGCCTTGATCTGGAAGGTCTTGTCGTGCGAGCCGTACTCTTCGGCTTTCTTCGCCATCAGGCCAACGTTTGGCACGCTGCCCATGGTGGTCGGATCGAATGCGCCATTGGCTTTGCAATCTTCGATCACGGCCTGGTAGATGGTTGCGTAGCAACGATCCGGGATCACAGCCTTGGTGTCGTGCAACTGACCGTCGGTGCCCCACATCTTGCCGGAGTCACGGATCATCGCTGGCATCGAGGCGTCGACGATAACGTCGCTCGGCACGTGCAGGTTGGTGATGCCTTTGTCGGAGTTGACCATCGCCAACGACGGACGGGCGGCGTAGACCGCTGCCATGTCAGCTTCGATCTGTGCCTGTTGCTCGGCCGGCAGGGCCTTGATGCGAGCGTACAGATCGCCGATGCCGTTGTTCAGGTTGAAGCCGATCTGGGCCAGCACGTCAGCGTGCTTGGCCAGTGCGTCTTTATAGAACTCGGCAACGATCTGGCCGAACATGATCGGGTCGGAGACCTTCATCATGGTCGCTTTCAGGTGAACCGACAGCAGCACGCCTTGAGCCTTGGCGCTTTCGATTTCAGCAGCGATGAACGCGCGCAGGGCGTTTTTGCTCATCACGGCGCAATCGAGGATCTCGCCAGCCTGAACGGTGGTTTTTTCTTTCAGGACGGTAGCGGTGCCGTCTTTGGCGATCAGTTCGATCTTCACAGCGTCAGCGGCGTCGATCAGGGCAGCTTTTTCGCTGCCGTAGAAATCGCCGGTGCTCATGTGCGCGACGTGGGACTTGGAGTCTTTGGCCCAGGCGCCCATTTTGTGCGGGTGCTTGCGTGCGTAGTTCTTGACCGACAGCGGAGCGCGACGATCGGAGTTGCCTTCGCGCAGAACCGGGTTCACGGCGCTGCCCTTGACCTTGTCGTAACGCGCCTTGGCGTCTTTGTCGGCGTCGCTGGTCACGGTTTCCGGGTAATCCGGCAGGTTGTAACCCTGAGCTTGCAGCTCTTTGATTGCGGCTTGCAGCTGTGGCACCGAAGCGCTGATGTTCGGCAGCTTGATGATGTTGGCTTCAGGCGTAACGGCCAGGTCGCCCAGTTCGGCGAGGTGGTCGGCTACGGCTTTTTCGCCCAGTTGCTCGGGGAAGCTGGCCAGAATGCGCGCTGCAAGAGAGATATCGCGGGTTTCCACGGCGATATCGGCCGAGGCGGTGTAAGCCTCGATGATCGGCAGCAGGGAATAGGTGGCGAGGGCTGGGGCTTCGTCGGTGAAGGTATAGATGATCTTCGAGCGGGTGGGCATATTCGGATTAACTCTCTCTTCTTTGCTAAAGCGTGCGCAGAAACTCGAGGGGCGCCGGGTAAGCGCGTTCGTTCAAAGTCATCCATGAACCGAATGTCGAGATTCTTCGCGGTGATGTTGGGTGCATCAGTAGAGCGTCAAGCGGTCGGGCTGCGGTAACAGCTCAACCAATCAGGCGGAAAGTCTCGTTCTAGAGAGGCCAGCCGTCGTGACCCTTTGGTCAGCGGGCGGCATTATACATAGGTAGCTGGCAATCTGCCGATGGTTCATATGCAACGATTCTCGTCCATTGGTCTAAAGGTCGCAGGGCAAGGTGAGGCGTAGAGTCGCCGCGAATGCTTGAGTTTGGCGCTTTTCCCTTTGCTTTCAGGCTTGTACGAAACCAGATGTGCTCGCGCCGTGAACAGAGGGTTTGCGTGTTGATTTAACTGGGTTACGCTCGAACCAAGCCAGATGTTCAATCCAAACAATGGAGTTCAGCATGGGTTACAAGAAGATTCAGGTTCCAGCCGTCGGCGACAAAATCTCCGTCAATGCAGACCATTCTCTCAATGTTCCTGATAACCCGATCATTCCCTTCATCGAAGGTGACGGCATTGGTGTCGACATCAGTCCGGTGATGATCAAGGTTGTCGATGCTGCAGTTCAAAAGGCATACGGCGGTAAGCGCAAGATTTCCTGGATGGAAGTCTATGCCGGGGAAAAAGCCACTCAGGTTTACGATCAGGACACCTGGCTGCCTCAGGAAACGCTGGACGCAGTCAAGGATTACGTGGTTTCCATCAAAGGCCCTCTGACCACTCCGGTGGGTGGGGGGATTCGCTCGCTGAACGTGGCCCTGCGTCAGCAACTCGACCTGTACGTCTGCCTGCGCCCGGTGCGCTGGTTCGAAGGTGTGCCTAGCCCGGTGAAAAAGCCTGGCGACGTCGACATGACCATCTTCCGCGAAAACTCCGAGGACATTTACGCCGGTATCGAGTGGAAGGCCGGTTCGCCGGAAGCCACCAAGGTCATCAAATTCCTTAAAGAAGAAATGGGTGTCACCAAGATCCGTTTCGACGAAAACTGCGGCATCGGCGTCAAGCCGGTTTCTTTAGAGGGCACCAAGCGTCTGGCGCGCAAGGCTCTGCAATATGTGGTCGATAACGATCGCGACTCGCTGACCATCGTGCACAAAGGCAACATCATGAAGTTCACCGAAGGTGCCTTCAAGGAATGGGCCTACGAAGTGGCGGCCGAAGAGTTCGGCGCGACCCTGCTCGACGGTGGCCCTTGGATGCAGTTCAAGAATCCGAAAACCGGCAAGAACGTTGTCGTCAAGGATGCCATCGCCGACGCCATGCTCCAGCAGATCCTGCTGCGCCCGGCCGAATACGATGTGATCGCGACCCTCAACCTCAACGGCGACTACCTCTCCGACGCCCTGGCGGCAGAAGTGGGCGGTATCGGTATTGCGCCGGGCGCCAACCTGTCCGACACCGTGGCGATGTTCGAAGCGACCCACGGCACTGCGCCGAAGTATGCCGGCAAGGATCAGGTCAACCCGGGCTCATTGATTTTGTCAGCGGAAATGATGCTGCGGCACATGGGCTGGGTCGAAGCGGCGGATCTGATCATCAAGGGCACCAACGGCGCCATCAGTGCCAAAACCGTGACCTATGACTTCGAACGTCTGATGGATGGTGCCAAGCTGGTTTCGTCTTCTGGCTTCGGTGATGCGCTGATTTCGCACATGTAATAAAAACAGTTGTAACGAAGCCGCCCGGCTCGAGTGATCGAGTCGGGCGGCTTTTTTATGGCGGGCGGTTTTGTTGCGTCAGCTGGTGACTGATTGCTGCTGAGCGGTGGCCGGAGCGGCTTCTTTCACGGCCTCGGTGGCTTTAATATTGTGCGCATGCAGGCCTTTGGGGCCTTGCACAATATCAAAACTCACGGCTTGCCCGGCCTTGAGGGTTCTATATCCGTCCATCTGGATGGCGGAGTAATGCGCAAAGAAATCAATCTCTTTGCCGTCCTCATCTCGACCTTCGTGGGTGTCGGTATTAATGAAACCGAACCCCTTGGCATTGTTGAACCATTTCACCTTGCCGACAGCCATGCTCAAATCCCTCTGCAACAGACTCCATCGCTGGAGTATCATCCAAGTCATCCGCAATCTAATCCGTTAAAAGGATTGACTCCGCGGATCTTTTTTACCCACTGTGGGCTCTATTGGTTGTAACACCGTTTTCCCGATAGTCAAGGTGACCGGGCAGTCGGAGTTGAAAACGTGTGCTGCCGCCCCCACCACTGTATTTGCACAACTGACGAACCTTTCTTTCCATGCATGCAATCAGCCAGATTCGACTAACATTCAATCAGGATCGCCCGCTTCTCCAAAAGGATCTTCCAGAGGAGCACGACGACGATTCGGCAGGCGTTGCTGTTCAGGAAGCAAAGCCTGCGTTACAGGCGCCGCCGATGTACAAGGTGGTTTTGTTCAACGATGACTACACACCGATGGATTTCGTCGTCGAAGTGCTCGAGGTGTTTTTTAACCTGAATCGCGAGCTGGCGACCAAGGTCATGCTGGCCGTCCACACAGAAGGGCGGGCAGTATGTGGAGTGTTTACCCGCGACATCGCCGAGACAAAGGCCATGCAGGTCAACCAGTACGCCAGGGAAAGCCAGCATCCGCTACTCTGTGAAATCGAGAAGGACGGTTAATCGCCGACCACTTGGGTATGAGGTGAAGCTATGTTAAACCGCGAGCTCGAAGTCACCCTCAATCTAGCCTTCAAGGAGGCTCGTTCGAAACGTCATGAATTCATGACCGTCGAACACCTGCTGCTGGCCCTATTGGACAATGAGGCTGCCGCCACCGTTTTGCGTGCCTGCGGCGCAAACCTCGACAAACTCAAGCACGACCTGCAGGAGTTCATCGACTCCACCACGCCTTTGATCCCCGTTCATGACGAAGATCGCGAAACCCAGCCAACCCTGGGCTTCCAGCGTGTACTGCAACGTGCTGTTTTCCACGTACAGAGCTCGGGCAAGCGTGAAGTGACTGGCGCCAATGTGCTGGTTGCAATCTTCAGTGAGCAAGAGAGTCAGGCAGTGTTTCTGCTGAAACAGCAGAGCGTTGCGCGCATTGATGTCGTCAACTACATCGCTCATGGAATTTCCAAAGTGCCGGGGCATGGCGATCACTCTGAAGGTGAACAAGATATGCAGGACGATGAGGGCGGTGAGTCTTCTTCTTCAGGCAATCCTCTGGATGCTTATGCCAGCAACCTCAACGAACTCGCGCGCCAGGGTCGTATTGATCCGCTGGTCGGCCGCGAATCGGAAGTCGAGCGTGTCGCGCAGATTCTCGCGCGTCGGCGCAAAAACAATCCGCTGCTGGTCGGCGAGGCAGGCGTAGGTAAAACCGCGATTGCCGAAGGCCTGGCCAAGCGCATTGTCGACAACCAGGTGCCTGATCTGCTGGCCAACAGCGTTGTCTACTCGCTCGATCTCGGTGCTCTGCTCGCAGGCACCAAATATCGTGGTGATTTCGAGAAGCGCTTCAAGGCGCTGCTCAATGAACTGAAAAAACGTCCGCAGGCGATCCTGTTCATTGACGAGATCCACACCATCATTGGTGCGGGTGCTGCGTCCGGCGGCGTGATGGATGCTTCGAACCTGCTCAAGCCGCTGCTGTCGTCTGGCGACATTCGTTGCATCGGCTCGACCACGTTCCAGGAATTCCGTGGCATCTTCGAGAAGGATCGAGCCCTGGCGCGTCGCTTCCAGAAGGTCGATGTCGTCGAGCCGTCGGTGGAAGACACCATCGGTATCCTGCGCGGTCTGAAAGGGCGTTTCGAAGCGCACCACAACATCGAATACAGTGATGAGTCGTTGCGCGCTGCCGCTGAACTGGCATCGCGCTACATCAATGACCGGCACATGCCGGACAAGGCCATCGATGTGATCGACGAGGCGGGTGCCTATCAGCGTCTGCAGCCGGTCGAAAAACGCGTGAAGCGCATTGAAGTGCCACAGGTTGAAGACATTGTGGCGAAGATCGCGCGGATTCCTCCGAAGCACGTGACCAGTTCCGACAAGGAACTGCTGCGTAACCTGGAGCGTGACCTGAAACTGACGGTGTTTGGTCAGGACGCGGCGATCGATTCGCTGTCTACCGCGATCAAGCTGTCCCGTGCCGGCCTCAAGTCGCCTGACAAGCCAGTTGGTTCGTTCCTGTTCGCCGGACCGACCGGTGTCGGTAAAACCGAAGCCGCGCGCCAATTGGCCAAGGCGTTGGGGATCGAGCTGGTTCGCTTCGACATGTCCGAGTACATGGAGCGTCACACTGTATCGCGTCTGATCGGTGCGCCTCCGGGGTACGTCGGGTTTGATCAGGGCGGTCTGTTGACCGAAGCGATCACCAAGCAGCCGCACTGCGTATTGCTGCTCGATGAAATCGAGAAGGCGCACCCGGAAGTCTTCAACCTGCTGCTGCAGGTGATGGACCACGGTACGCTCACCGACAACAACGGTCGCAAGGCGGACTTCCGCAATGTGATCGTGATCATGACCACCAACGCCGGTGCCGAAACGGCAGCACGCGCTTCGATCGGTTTCACCCATCAGGACCACTCGTCTGATGCGATGGAAGTGATCAAGAAGAGCTTCACGCCGGAATTCCGCAACCGTCTGGACACCATTATCCAGTTTGGTCGCCTCAGTCATGAGGTCATCAAAAGTGTGGTGGACAAGTTCCTTACCGAGCTTCAGGCGCAGCTGGAAGACAAGCGGGTACTCCTGGAAGTCACCGATGCGGCGCGTAGCTGGCTGGCGGCGGGTGGTTATGATGCGGCAATGGGCGCTCGTCCGATGGCGCGTCTGATTCAGGACAAGATCAAGCGTCCGCTGGCGGAGGAGATTCTGTTTGGCGAGCTGGCCGAGCATGGCGGTGTGGTTCACATCGACATCAAGGACGGGGAGTTGACGTTCGACTTCGAGACTACTGCTGAAATGGCCTGACGGCTGGTTGTAAGTAAAAGGCGCCCTCGGGCGCCTTTTTGTTGTCTGGTGTTTTTGGGGTATATCCGTTGCTGCGGTAACGGCTTCTTAGGGTTCCGCCCTTACGGCGGGTCACTTTGGCAAACGCCCCAAAGTAACCAAAGGTCTTTACCCTGACGTACGGCCCTCGCTTAGGCTCGGGTTCCTTCGCTGCGGGATTGATCCGGGGGCATCGCCTCCGGTTTGCTTCGCTGCACCTCCTTTCGATGTGTTTGGCTTCGCCAAACGGTCGCTGCGCTCCCACCCCCGGATCAATCCCTCCACTCAGCCTGCCGACGTCGCCCGTGGATCAAGATCAAGATCTGCAGCCTAGCTAACGCTCATCCTGTTGAGTGGTGAGGAGCACAGTGTGGTCGGCTTTGGATTTTGTGGTGGATTTGCCCCTCACCCCAGCCCTCTCCCGGAAGGAGAGGGGGCCGATTTGTGTGCTTTTCAAAGCCTGAGTTCAACTCGGTATCGCACGTCGATGTATGTCAGCCAAACAACTCGGTCAGTTCCCTCTCCCTCCGGGAGAGGGCTAGGGTGAGGGACTTTTGATCTGGCTTTTGATCTTTTGCCCCTTCGGAAGGCCGAGCGAAGGTGTTCATCCGGGGGTTAGGCGCGTAGCGCCGTGCAGCGAAGCCGCACACATCGAGAGGAGGTGCAGCGAAGCAAACCGTAGGCGATGCCCCCGGATGGACACCGTAGCGAGGGAACACTGAGCCTCAGCGAAGTGCCGTACGCCGGGGCAAAAGCCTTTTGGTTCCTTTTTGGCGTTTGAAAAAGGGACTCGCTGTAAGAGCGAAACCGCCAGCGGCAGCACCCGCAGCAACGGATATGCCCCCCCAAAAAAAAACGAAAACCCTAAACCGCAGACAAACAAAAACGCCCGGCAAAGCCGGGCGTTTTGTATTGACTTGATTAACGAGCGCGGTAAGTAATGCGCCCTTTGCTCAAGTCATAGGGCGTCAGCTCGACGCGCACTTTGTCACCGGTAAGAATACGAATGTAGTTCTTGCGCATCTTGCCGGAAATATGCGCGGTTACGACGTGCCCATTTTCCAACTCCACACGAAACATGGTGTTGGGCAGGGTGTCGACGACAGTGCCTTCCATTTCGAAGCTGTCTTCTTTCGACATGCAGTAAAGCCCTCGGTATCCAATGAATGGCCCGGTGCAACTGCGCCAGGCAAAAGCGGCGTGCATTGTGCCCGAAAAATGGGGTTTACGCCAAGGGGTTTAGGGTTTGGGTTTAGTTCAGGATCACCCAGCGCTGATTAATCAGCAGTTCGATGGGGCGATATTGCGTCTTGTAGTTCATCTTTTTGCAGTTCTTGATCCAGTAACCCAGGTAAACCGCCTCAAGCCCGAGGCGCTGGCTCTCGGCAATTTGCCAAAGAATGGCAAAGCGTCCCAGGCTACGGCGTTCTTCGGCCGGTTCGTAAAACGTGTAGACCGCCGACAAGCCGTTAGGCAGTAAATCGGTCACCGCTACGGCCAGCAACCGTCCGTCGAGACGGAACTCGTAGAAACGGGAGAAGGGCAGGTCGCGTACCAGAAAAGTCGAAAATTGATCACGGCTCGGCGGGTACATGTCGCCGTCGGCGTGGCGCTGTTCGATATAGCGCTGGTACAGATCGAAATATTCTTCACTGAACTGGGGTTTCGCCGGGCGGACCTGCAAATCGGTGTTGCGCCTGAAAATGCGCTTCTGCTGGCGATTGGGAATGAACTGCGACACCGGAATGCGCGCAGGCACGCACGCATTGCAGTTCTGGCAATGAGGCCGATACAGATGGTCGCCGCTGCGACGAAAGCCCATTTCCGACAGGTCTGCGTAGACATGCACATCCATGGGCTGGCTCGGGTCGAGAAACAGGGTCGTGGCCTGCTCCTCGGGCAGATAACTGCAAGAGTGAGGTTGAGTGGCATAGAACTTCAAGCGCGCCAACTCGGTCATGATCAACCCTCGGGATAAGCTGGTGAATTAAGTGTAAGCCACGCGCGCAAAAGTCGCTCAGCAAACCCAAGTGGCACGACTGGGTTGATCCAGGTGTCGGGCCAGATAGTCGGCGAACTCGAGGCGGGGAATCGCCCGGGCGCCGAGACTGTGCAGATGATCGGTCGGCATCTGGCAATCAATCAGCACGAAGCCCGAGTCTTGCAGGTGTCGCACCAGCGTGGCAAAGCCGTATTTGGAGGCATTGTCGGCACGGCTGAACATCGACTCACCGAAAAATAACTGCCCCATCGCCAGCCCGTACAGGCCGCCGACCAGTTCGCCCTCATCCCAGACTTCCACAGAATGGGCGAAGCCGCGCCGGTGCAACTCTACGTAAGCATCCTGCATGGCTTCAGTGATCCAGGTGCCGTCGGCGTAATCCCGTGGCGCGGCGCAGGCGCGGATCACTGCGTCGAAGTCCTGATCGAAGGTTACTTGGTAGCGTTGCTGGCGCAGCAATTTGCCCAGGCTGCGCGAAACATGCAGTTCGTCGGGAAACAGTACGGTGCGTGGGTCAGGCGACCACCACAGAATCGGCTGGCCTTCGGAAAACCAGGGGAAGCAGCCATGGCGATAAGCCTGAATCAGGCGATCGGCGGACAAGTCGCCGCCGGCGGCGAGCAATCCATTGGGGTCGCGCATGGCCTTTTCCAGCGGCGGAAAAGTCAGGGAGTTGCGTTGTAACCAAGTCAGCATGGCATCCAGGCTTGCGGAAGGGGAGGGCGGTGCGGGCTGTTCGGCCCGCGCTAAAGTGTGCCGTTAAATGACACGAATGTCGTGCCGATCCTGCTTGACGCAGGCAGGGCTGCAACTTGGTGAGCTTGTTGCGGTCGTAAGCGAGCGCTGCGGGCTGGCTTGCAACCGGCCTGGCAATGCTTCGCTACGTTCATCAAATACACCTCATAAGCCTTTGTCACAAAAGGTAATGCATGCTCAAATTGCCGCACAGGTTTTGTACGCTTGGCTATGCTCAACACTGGGCTTTGAAGCATGGCATCAGACGCACAAACCCGTACAATGCCGGGCTGTTACAGAATATTCGCTGCGCGCCGTGTTTGTAGCTGTATTTATAAAATCGGCAGCACAGTGTTAAAAGTAGTCTCTGTTGTGCCCTTCAACTTTTTTACCTGCCTGGATTGGGCAGTTTTTTATCGTCATTCAATAGATGGACGCGCCTCGGGCGCAGGAAAAGTAGCGTTTTGAAGAAATCCACCGAAGCACCAAAAACAGTCGTTCCGCTCTGGCGGCAGCAGTTGCACTACCGACTCAAGGAAGGTGCATTGATCGCCATCGGCGCCTTGTGCCTGTTCCTGATGATGGCCTTGCTGACCTACGGCAAGGACGACCCGGGCTGGAGCCACAACAGCAAGATCGACGACGTGCAGAATTTCGGCGGCCCGGCGGGCTCCTACAGCGCCGACATTTTGTTCATGGTGCTCGGCTATTTCGCCTATATCTTCCCGTTGCTGCTGGCGATCAAGGCATACCAGATCTTCCGCCAACGCCACGAACCGTGGCAGTGGAGCGGCTGGCTGTTTTCCTGGCGCCTGATCGGTCTGGTGTTTTTGGTGCTGTCTGGCGCTGCGCTGGCGCATATTCATTTTCACGCCGCCACCGGTCTGCCGGCCGGCGCGGGTGGTGCGTTGGGCGAAAGTCTTGGCGATCTGGCCAAAAACGCGCTGAACATTCAGGGCAGCACATTGCTGTTCATTGCGCTGTTCCTGTTCGGCCTGACCGTATTCACCGATCTGTCGTGGTTCAAGGTGATGGACATCACCGGCAAGATCACCCTCGATCTGTTCGAACTGTTCCAGGGCGCGCTCAACCGCTGGTGGTCAGCGCGTACCGAACGCAAGCAACTGGTGGCGCAACTGCGTGAAGTCGATGACCGCGTGCACGATGTGGTCGCACCGACTGTCACCGACAAGCGCGAGCAGGCCAAGGTCAAGGAGCGCCTGATCGAACGTGAGCAGGCCCTGAGCAAGCACATGTCCGACCGCGAGAAGCAGGTGCCGCCGGTTATTGCACCGGCTCCCGTCAAGGCGCCGGAGCCGAGCAAGCGCGTACAGAAAGAGAAGCAGGCACCGCTGTTCGTCGACAGCGCTGTGGAAGGTACCTTGCCACCGATCTCGATCCTCGATCCTGCGGAAAAGAAACAACTCAATTACTCGCCGGAGTCTCTGGCTGCGGTCGGCCACTTGCTGGAGATCAAGCTCAAGGAGTTCGGTGTCGAGGTCACGGTGGATTCGATTCACCCGGGCCCGGTGATTACCCGTTACGAAATCCAGCCTGCCGCCGGCGTAAAAGTCAGTCGCATTTCCAACCTCGCGAAGGACCTCGCGCGCTCCCTGGCCGTGACCAGTGTGCGTGTGGTCGAGGTGATTCCGGGCAAGACCACGGTCGGTATCGAGATCCCGAACGAAGACCGGCAGATCGTGCGTTTCTCCGAAGTGCTGTCGACCCCCGAGTACGACAACTTCAAGTCGCCGGTCACTTTGGCTTTGGGCCACGACATCGGCGGCAAACCGGTTATTACCGATCTGGCGAAGATGCCGCACTTGCTGGTGGCGGGTACGACCGGTTCCGGTAAGTCGGTGGGCGTGAACGCGATGATCCTGTCGATCCTGTTCAAGTCCGGCCCGGAAGACGCCAAGCTGATCATGATCGACCCGAAAATGTTGGAGCTGTCGATCTACGAAGGCATTCCGCACCTGCTGTGCCCGGTGGTGACCGACATGAAGGACGCCGCCAACGCCCTGCGCTGGAGCGTCGCCGAGATGGAGCGTCGCTACAAGCTGATGGCGAAGATGGGCGTGCGTAACCTGTCCGGCTTCAACGCCAAGGTCAAGGAAGCCCAGGACGCCGGCGAGCCATTGAGCGATCCGCTGTACAAACGCGAAAGCATTCACGACGAAGCGCCGCTGTTGCAGAAGCTGCCGACCATCGTCGTGGTCGTCGACGAATTCGCCGACATGATGATGATCGTCGGCAAGAAGGTTGAAGAACTGATCGCCCGTATCGCACAGAAGGCGCGGGCGGCGGGTATTCACTTGATCCTTGCGACCCAGCGGCCATCGGTGGACGTGATCACCGGTCTGATCAAGGCCAACATTCCGACCCGAATGGCGTTCCAGGTGTCGAGCAAGATCGACTCGCGGACCATTATCGACCAGGGTGGCGCCGAACAATTGCTCGGCCACGGTGACATGCTCTACATGCCACCGGGCACCAGCCTGCCGATCCGGGTTCACGGCGCGTTCGTTTCCGACGAAGAAGTTCACCGTGTAGTCGAGGCTTGGAAACTGCGCGGCGCACCGGAATACAACGATGACATTCTTAACGGTGTCGAAGAGGCCGGCAGCGGCTTTGAAGGCAGCAGCGGTGGTGGCGACGGCGATGATCCTGAAGCCGATGCGCTGTATGACGAAGCCGTGCAGTTTGTACTGGAAAGCCGTAGGGCTTCGATCTCCGCGGTGCAGCGCAAGCTGAAGATCGGCTACAACCGTGCCGCACGGATGATCGAAGCCATGGAAATGGCTGGCGTCGTCACATCAATGAACACCAACGGTTCGCGTGAAGTCCTGGCTCCCGGCCCGGTACGCGACTGACCCCAAAAGCAACAGGCGGGACAATGATGTGCCGCCGCTTTCCCACGAGTATTCAAGAGGACTCCCATGCGTCTTATCCGCATGCTGCTGCCAGTACTTGCTTTGACCACACTCACGGCCCACGCCGATGACAAGGACGTGGCTCGTCTGACCCAATTGCTTGAAACATCCAAGACCCTGAGCGCGAACTTCTCGCAGCTGACCCTCGACGGCAGCGGTACTCAGTTGCAGGAAACCACTGGCGACATGACCTTGCAGCGTCCGGGCCTGTTCTACTGGCACACCAATGCGCCGGCCGAGCAGACCATGGTCTCCGATGGCAAGAAAGTCACCCTGTGGGACCCGGATCTGGAACAGGCAACCATCAAGAAGCTCGACGAGCGTCTGACCCAGACCCCGGCGCTGCTGCTGTCCGGTGATGTGTCGAAGATCAGCCAGAGCTTCGACATCAGCGCGAAAGAGGCGGGCGGCGTGATCGACTTCACCCTCAAGCCGAAAACCAAGGATACCCTGTTCGACAACCTGCGCCTGTCGTTCCGCAACGGTCTGCTCAATGACATGCAACTGATCGACAGCGTCGGTCAGCGCACCAACATCCTGTTCACCGGGGTGAAGGCCAACGAGCCGGTTCCAGCGTCGAAGTTCAAGTTCGATATCCCGAAGGGCGCTGACGTTATCCAGGAATAACGCATAGGCTCTGTGATGGGGCTTTTGTGGTGAGGGGATAAATCCCCTCACCACAGGTTTTCCTACATGTCTGAAAAATCGTAATAACCGAGGTTTCAACGGTACGTGATGGATCTGTTTCGCAGTGCACCGATTGCCCAGCCGCTGGCCGCGCGTTTGCGTGCGACCAATCTGGATGAGTACGTCGGTCAGGAGCACGTGCTCGCTCGCGGCAAGCCCCTGCGTGAGGCGCTGGAGCAGGGTGCCCTGCATTCGATGATCTTCTGGGGCCCGCCGGGCGTGGGCAAGACCACGTTGGCGCGGTTGTTGGCAGAAGTCTCGGATGCACACTTCGAAACGGTCTCGGCGGTCCTCGCCGGGGTCAAAGAGATCCGTCAGGCCGTTGAAATCGCCAAGCAGCAGGCCGGCCAGTACGGCAAGCGCACCATTTTGTTCGTCGATGAAGTGCACCGTTTCAACAAATCCCAGCAGGACGCGTTCCTGCCCTACGTTGAAGACGGCACGCTGATCTTCATCGGCGCGACCACCGAAAACCCTTCGTTCGAACTGAACAACGCTTTGTTGTCGCGAGCCCGTGTCTATGTGCTGAAAAGCCTCGACGAAGCGGCGTTACGCAAACTGGTGCATCGCGCGCTGACCGAAGAGCGCGGCCTGGGCAAGCGCAACCTGAGGTTGAACGACGAAGGCTTTCAGATGCTGCTGTCCGCCGCCGATGGCGATGGTCGGCGCTTGCTCAATCTGCTGGAGAACGCCTCGGACCTGGCCGAAGACGATAGCGAGATCGGTACCGAGCTTCTGCAAAGTCTGCTCGGCGACACCCGTCGGCGTTTCGACAAGGGCGGCGAAGCGTTCTATGACCAGATTTCCGCTTTGCACAAATCGGTGCGCGGCTCCAATCCTGACGGCGCGCTGTACTGGTTCGCGCGGATGATCGATGGTGGTTGCGATCCGCTGTACCTGGCCCGGCGCGTAGTGCGCATGGCCAGCGAAGACATCGGCAACGCCGACCCGCGTGCGCTGAGCCTGTGTCTGGCAGCGTGGGAAGTGCAGGAGCGCCTCGGCAGCCCGGAAGGCGAGTTGGCCGTGGCGCAGGCCATCACGTATCTGGCCTGCGCGCCAAAAAGCAATGCGGTGTACATGGGGTTCAAGACTGCATTGCGCGCCGCCGCAGAAAATGGCTCGCTGGAAGTCCCGCTGCACCTGCGCAACGCGCCGACCAAACTGATGAAACAACTGGGTTACGGCGACGAATACCGTTATGCCCACGATGAGCCGGATGCTTATGCTGCCGGCGAAGACTATTTCCCGGAAGAGCTCGAGCCGATTCCGTTCTATCAACCAGTGCCGCGCGGCCTGGAATTGAAGATCGGCGAGAAACTCAACCACCTCGCCCAACTTGACCGTTTAAGCCCTCGGCAGCGGAGAAAATAGTGATTCCATTGATCGTTGCGGTCTCCGTCGGCGGGATCGCCGGCACCTTGTTGCGCTTCGCCACCGGCAATTGGGTCAACGCCAATTGGCCTCGGCACTTCTATACGGCGACGCTGGCCGTTAATATCGTGGGCTGTCTGTTGATTGGCGTGTTGTACGGCCTGTTTTTGATACGCCCGGAAGTACCGATCGAGGTGCGTGCCGGGTTGATGGTCGGCTTCCTCGGGGGGCTGACGACTTTTTCATCCTTTTCACTGGATACGGTGCGCCTGCTGGAAAGCGGGCAAGTGTTACTGGCCCTGGGCTATGCGGCACTCAGCGTATTCGGCGGGCTGCTCGCGACGTGGGCTGGCCTGTCCTTGACCAAACTTTGATAACGAGAAACCGACATGCTCGATTCCAAACTGTTACGTAGCAACCTTCAGGACGTAGCGGACCGCCTGGCTTCCCGTGGCTTTGCCCTGGATACCGCGCGCATCGAAGCGCTGGAAGAACAGCGCAAGACCGTCCAGACCCGCACCGAAGCACTGCAGGCTGAGCGTAACGCGCGTTCCAAATCCATCGGTCAGGCCAAGCAGCGCGGCGAAGACATCGCGCCGCTGATGGCGGACGTCGAGCGCATGGCGGGCGAATTGAGCGCCGGCAAAGTCGAGCTGGACGCGATCCAGACCGAACTGGACTCGATCCTGCTCGGCATCCCGAACCTGCCGCACGAATCCGTTCCGGTCGGCAAGGACGAAGATGACAACGTCGAAGTACGCCGCTGGGGCACGCCGACTGCTTTCGATTTCCCGGTACAGGATCACGTCGCACTGGGCGAGAAGTTCGGCTGGCTGGATTTTGAAACCGCCGCCAAGCTGTCCGGCGCACGTTTTGCCCTGCTGCGTGGCCCGATCGCCCGTCTGCACCGCGCCCTGGCGCAGTTTATGATCAACCTGCACGTCAACGAGCACGGTTACGAAGAGGCTTACACGCCTTATCTGGTTCAGGCGCCGGCACTGCAAGGCACCGGTCAACTGCCGAAGTTCGAAGAAGACCTGTTCAAGATCGCGCGCGAAGGCGAAGCCGATCTGTACCTGATCCCGACCGCTGAAGTGTCGCTGACCAACATCGTCGCTGGCGAAATCGTCGATTCGAAACTGTTGCCGATCAAGTTCGTTGCGCACACCCCGTGCTTCCGCAGTGAAGCCGGCGCGTCGGGTCGCGATACTCGCGGCATGATCCGCCAGCACCAGTTCGACAAGGTTGAAATGGTCCAGATCGTTGAGCCATCGACCTCGATGGAAGCGCTGGAAGGTCTGACCGCCAACGCCGAGAAAGTTCTGCAACTGCTTGGCCTGCCTTACCGCACCCTGGCACTGTGCACCGGCGACATGGGCTTCAGTGCGGTCAAGACTTACGACCTCGAAGTGTGGATTCCGAGCCAGGACAAATACCGCGAAATCTCGTCGTGCTCCAACTGTGGCGACTTCCAGGCCCGCCGCATGCAGGCGCGTTTCCGCAACCCGGAAACCGGCAAGCCTGAGTTGGTACACACCTTGAACGGTTCTGGCCTGGCGGTCGGTCGTACCCTGGTTGCGGTGCTGGAAAACTACCAGCAGGCTGACGGTTCGATCCGCGTGCCGGACGTGCTCAAGCCGTACATGGGTGGCCTTGAGGTCATCGGCTAAATGAAATATCTGCCGCTGTTTCACAACCTGCGCGGCAGTCGTGTGTTGGTCGTCGGTGGGGGGGAAATTGCCTTGCGCAAATCCCGCCTGCTGGCCGAAGCCGGTGCTCTGCTGCGGGTGGTCGCACCTGAAATCGAAACGCAACTGCGTGAATTGGTTGTCGCCAGTGGTGGCGAGTGTCTGTTGCGCGGTTACGTTGAGGCGGATATGGATGGTTGCGTGCTGATCATTGCCGCCACCGATGACGAAACGCTGAACGCCCAGGTTTCCACCGATGCTCATCGGCGTTGCGTGCCGGTCAACGTGGTCGACGCACCTGCCCTGTGCAGCGTGATCTTCCCGGCGATCGTCGATCGCTCGCCTCTGATCGTCGCAATCTCCAGCGGCGGCGATGCGCCGGTGCTGGCGCGCTTGATTCGCGCCAAGATTGAAACCTGGATTCCTTCCACCTATGGCCAACTGGCTGGGCTGGCCGCGCGTTTCCGTAATCAGGTGAAAAACCTGTTTCCGGATGTGCAGCAACGTCGCGGGTTCTGGGAAGACGTATTCCAAGGCCCGATTGCCGACCGGCAACTGGCCGGGCAGGGCGCCGAAGCCGAGCGTCTGCTGCAAGCGAAGATCGATGGCGAGGCCGACATCACCACGGGTGAGGTGTATCTGGTGGGAGCAGGGCCGGGTGATCCGGATTTGTTGACCTTCCGTGCCTTGCGCCTGATGCAACAAGCGGATGTGGTGCTGTACGACCGTTTGGTCGCGCCGGCCATTCTTGACCTGTGCCGTCGCGATGCCGAGCGGGTATACGTCGGCAAGCGTCGCGCCGATCACGCGGTGCCACAGGATCAGATCAACCAGCAACTGGTCGATCTGGCCAAGGCCGGCAAGCGTGTGGTGCGGTTGAAGGGCGGTGATCCGTTCATCTTCGGCCGGGGCGGCGAAGAGATCGAAGAGCTGGCAGCTCACGGCATTCCATTCCAGGTGGTGCCGGGTATTACGGCAGCCAGCGGTTGTGCGGCGTATGCCGGGATTCCGCTGACCCACCGTGATTACGCGCAATCAGTGCGCTTTGTCACCGGGCACTTGAAGGACGGTTCCACCGATCTGCCATGGGCCGACCTTGTCGCTCCGGCGCAGACGCTGGTGTTCTACATGGGACTGGTGGGTTTGCCGGTGATCTGTGAGCAGTTGATCAAGCATGGCCGTTCGGCGGATACCCCGGCGGCACTGATTCAGCAGGGCACCACGGTCAATCAGCGGGTCTTCACTGGCACGCTGGCCGATTTGCCGCGAATGGTGGCGGAGCATGAAGTGCATGCCCCGACGCTGGTGATCGTCGGCGAAGTGGTGAAACTGCGCGAGAAACTGGCGTGGTTTGAAGGGGCTCAGGCGCAGGTCTGAGCTAAATCAAAAGATCGTCCGATCGTGGCCCGAGCCTTCGGACGATCTTTTGCTTTTAGCTGTTAACCCCTCTGCCAAACTCCTTTGCCGCCCAGCCGCGCCCGATCATGAGCCACAGTGAAATCCTGCTCCGGCCCCTTCGGCACAACCCCCGTCGGATTGATGGTCTTGTGGCTGCCGTAGTAGTGATTTTTGATGTGCTGGAAATCCACCGTCTCGGCAATCCCCGGCCACTGATACAACTCACGCAGCCAGTTCGACAAGTTCGGATAATCGGCAATGCGCCGCATGTTGCACTTGAAGTGCCCGTGATACACCGCGTCGAAGCGAATAATCGTGGTGAAAAGGCGAATATCCGCTTCAGTCAGGTATTCACCACTCAGATAACGGTTGGCACCCAGCATCCGCTCCAAGTGATCGAGTTCGGCAAACACTTCATCGAACGCTTCCTCATACGCTTGTTGTGACGTGGCGAACCCGGCGCGATAGACGCCGTTGTTTACGGCTGGATAGATTCGCTCGTTCAGCGCATCAATCTCACCGCGTAGCGGAGCAGGATAGAAGTCCAGATCATTGCCAGTCAGATCATCAAACGCGCTGTTGAACATGCGGATGATCTCCGCCGATTCGTTGCTGACAATGCGCTTGAGCTTTTTGTCCCACAGCACCGGTACGGTGACGCGGCCAGTGTAGTCAGGCGTGTCGGCGGTGTAGCGCTGGTGCATGAAGTCGAAGTGATCGAGCTTGTCGCCGGTCGAGCCGAGAGTCTTGTCGAAGGTCCAGCCGTTTTCCAGCATCAACCAACTGACCACGGAAACGTCGATCAGACTTTCCAGGCCTTTGAGTTTGCGCAGGATCAGCGTGCGATGCGCCCACGGACAGGCAAGCGAAACGTAGAGGTGATAGCGCCCGGCTTCGGCGGCAAAACCGCCTTCACCGCTAGAGCCAGGTTGGCCGTCAGCGGTGACCCAGTTGCGGCGTTGCGCCTGTTCGCGCTGGAACGCGCCGTCCTTGCTGCTTTCGTACCACTTGTCCTGCCAGTGGCCATCGACTAACAAACCCATGTTCAAGACTCCTGAAACCAATAATCGTTGGAGTCGAGTCTATTCCGATGAGTTCGAACAAAAAGCGCAAAGATCGGGCGCGAATGATCGGTTAAATCGATTTATTCCGCGCGGCCCAGTATTGTTCGGCGGTTTCGAAAGCCTGCTCGCGGCTCTGGCCGAGACCGCGCAGTGCCAGGGCCATGGTCGAAATCAGCGCCATTTGCGGGTAGCTGTCGACCACGTCGCCGCGCCACACGGCTTTCAAGTGTTCGACGTCCAGCGAGGCCGGTTTGACGTGGCGCTGTGCCGACAACTGGGGCCATTCCTCGTCCCAACTCTCGCCGCCGCTGGTGCCGTAAAGATGGCTGTCGGCATCGGGGTTGATCTCGATTTCACCGCCGTCACCCTTGACCACAATCGCCGTGTCGCCGAGCAAACCGCTGGCATCGCGGTGTACGGCCTGATAGCCGGGGTGGAAGATGCTTTGCAACCCGCAACGCGCGCCCAGCGGATTGAGAATCCGCGCCAGCGAGTGGATCGGCGAGCGCAGGCCCATGGTATTGCGCAGGTCGATCATCTTTTGCAGTTGTGGCGCCCAGTCGATCAGCGGCATGAATGCCAGGCCACCGTTGTCCAGCGCCGTGCCGACCTGCTGCCAGTTACGGCACAGCGGGATATTCAGCTCGGCCAACAGCTGTTCGGTATACAAGCGCCCGGCGGTGTGTGCGCCGCCGCCGTGCATGAAGATGCGCACACCGTTTTGCGACAGACACTTGGCCGCCAGCAGATACCACGGCAGATGGCGCTTCTTGCCGGCATAGGTCGGCCAGTCCAGATCGACGTTCAAGGCTGGCGCCTGCAAACGTTCGCGCAGGGCTTCGGTGAAACCGGCCATCTCTTCGGCGCTTTCTTCTTTATGCCGCAGCAACATCAGAAAGGCGCCGAGTTGGGTGTCTTCGACTTCGTCGTCCAGCACCATGCCCATGGCTTGCCGGGCTTCTTCGCGAGTCAGATCGCGGGCGCCGCGCTTGCCTTTGCCGAGGATCCGGACGAATTGAGCGAACGGGTGCTCGGCAGGTGTTTCGAGGGTGAGCGCTGGGAAATCGGTCATAAGCAATTCGTCGGTTTGGGCAGGCCCGCCAGTTTCGCGGCGAGTTTGGCAGGGGTGCCTTTGAACAGTCGGTTCAGGTGCAGGCTGTTGCCTTTGTCCGGGCCGAGTTTCAGCGCGGTGTATTTGATCAGCGGTCGAGTGGCCGGGGACAGTTGGAACTCATCGTAGAAACTGCGCAGCAGTTCGAGGACCTCCCAGTGTTCGGGGGTCAACTCGATATCTTCGGCGGCGGCCAGGGCACTGGCGACGTCGTGTGACCAGACGCTGAGGTCGACGAGGAAGCCGTCCTTGTCCAGTTCGATGGCGCGGGCGCCGACGGTCATGCAATTCATAGCCAGCTGTTGACCTTGTCGTGTTGGATCGACAGTTCGACGAAGGCCGGGTAGTCGATGGTTTCTGCCCAGTCTGGAACCTGTACAGCGCGGGCCTCTGCATCTTCGGCCAGCACGTACAGTTTCACCCGCCGAGTTTGCAGCGCGCTGAACGGAGCAGTGCCCGGTTGCAGGGCATATACCGCGTCGCCGGATAGCAGCAAAGCGTCGGCATGGCCGATCACTCGCAGGCAACTGGTCAGGCGATCGTCGCCGAACGGGGAATGAGACAACACATGCAAAGTCGACATCAGAGGGTGATCACCTGGTCGTAACGGTCAATAAGGGCGGTGATTTGCTCGGCGGCGAGCGGTTGCGCTTCGTCCAGCGACAGCGTGTTCAGGCCACGGCTGGTGGCGCTGTCGATGCAATAAAACAGCTCTTCAACGCCGAACATTGGCAGCGCTTGCAGGTTGGCGCTCAGGTCTTTCTGTTGCAGGGCCTTGGCCTTTTGCCCGGCGGCCAGTTGCAGCACGCCGTCATCGAGAAACAGCAGACCGATCGGCAGATCGAAGGCACCGCCGGCCAGCACGATGTCCAGCGCTTCGCGGGCACCGGGGCCGGACCATGGCGATTGGCGACTGATGATCAACAGGGATTTGGCCATGTCACGCGCCTCCGAAACAGATCAGGCGGTCAGCGTCTTGCACCGCGTCATGTAACTGGCCGAGGCCGGACAACTCCCACGGCGCGCTGACGGACAATGCGTCACGCTGATAGCGCTTGGCTTCTTCGTCATTCAGCACGCCCCTGCGCAGAGCGGCGGCGATGCACACCACGCCATCCAGTTGCTGCTCGTTGATGAAGGTGCGCCATTGCTTGGGCAGATCCAGTTCGTCCTGCGGAGTAACCACCGCGTCAGAGGCGTTGTAGACGCCATCCTGATAGAAAAACAGCCGGACAATCTCATGCCCACCGGCCAGTGCAGCCTGCGCAAACAGCAGGGCACGGCGCGAGGAGGGCGCATGGGCGGCGGAAAACAGTGCGATGGCGAACTTCATGACGGACTCGGTCAGCAAAACTGCGGCCATGATAAAGCTTTATCGAGGCGGTCGCGAAACCCAAGTTGCGTACCCGCCCACGGGGGGGGGGCAGACATCGGTCAGCGCGGCATGTAACCCAACTGCCAGCGTCGTGGGATTCTAAGCGAGAGCAGCCCGATCAATGCCGCCAGCAAACCGCTGACAAACATCGCCTTCAGTCCCAGATGATGCTCCAGCACTGCGCCCAGAATGGCGCCGACGAACATCCCGCTCCACGGCACCAGTTGGACGCGCCAGCCACTGCGCCGCTCGCCGAGCATCCAGCGGCCCAGTCCTCGGCCGAACCGCGACAGTGCGCCAGTGACATACGTCAGCCCGACCGGCAGACCATTCACTTCCTCGACCGACGCATTGAGCATGCCCATCGCAATGATCGCCGCGAGCAGTGCCGGCAGTTGCGAGTCAAACGGCCAGGCTGCCGCCGCGCAGAGCAGGGTGGCGATACACAGGAGAAGCGGCAGCGCCCGTCTTCCGCCGAGACGCGCGACGAGGACGCCCAAGGCATTACCGACAATAAAGGTTGCGACGAGAATCACCAGGCGCACGGTCAGCCCAAGATCGCCGTCACTGATCGCCACCGCCAGCCTCGTGGTGTTGCCGCTCATGAACGAGACGAAGTCGCCGCTGGCCATGAAACCGATGGCGTCGGTCATCCCCGCCAGCACCGAAAGACTGGCCACCAGCGCCAGTCCCACGCGCCCGCGCCATTTTTTCGAGTGCAGATGGCCGGGACTGGCGCGGTGAGTCGAGGCGGAAGGCAGCATCGTCGATTGTTTCCTTGAGCGGCGGTTACGGTTTTATTCCATACAAGTCGCAATACTCCAGCCAGTCCATGCCGGCCATTTCCGCCACCTCGCGATGAACGTTCAGACGCTGGGCCTGATATTCATCAGGCGTTGCTGCCGTCAGTTGCAAGGTCAGTTCCCAGGCAAACAACCCTAGGCTTTCCGCCTCGGCCTCGAACGCTTCATGCAGGCGTTCTTCGCGATACTGTGCCTGGGTTTCACCCTTGGCCTGAGCCAACAGCGGATTGAGATGGTCGAGGGTTTCGCGCAGTTCGGGGCGTGCGTCGAGAAACAGTTTCAGGGCGTGTTCATGTCGCTGCTCGGTAGGCGCCATGTGTTTTCCTTGTGAGGCTGATGACCTTAGGTTGCCGCAGCGGCTCGCGCGTGTCGCGCTATAAATGTAGTAAAGCAGAACGATTCGGGCTGCTGCGGTGATACAGTCCGCTTTTTTCTGAATGAGCGAATGCAATGCGAATTCTGATGGTGGCGCTGGCCGCGACGGTGCTGGCCGGTTGCGCGGGTTCGATGATGGACGATGCTCGCACTAAAACGCCCTACAAAACCCTGACCTCGAACAAGCCCGAGAAAGTCGTCGCCCAGTGCGTGCAATTTGCCTGGCAGGACGAAGCAGTGTTCGGAGTGGATGCCGGGGCTTATCTGCAACCGGGCAAAAAGTCCGGTTCGACGGTCTACACGCGTTCGGCGGAGTCGTTTGTCGATGTGAGCACGGAGGCGTCGGGCACGGCGTTGAGTTACTACGCGCAGAAGGACGATTTCGTGGCCAAGCGCCGGTTGGCGGCGTTGGCGACCTGTCTCTGATCATGTGTTGAGGCGACTGCCCCCTTCGCGTGCAAGCTCGCTCCCACATTGGAATGCATTTCAAATGTGGGAGCGAGGTTGCTCGGGAAGGGGCTATCAAATTCAATCAATCAAGCGCTTCTGGAAAAAATGCCGCTTGTGCCCCGGTGGGTAATCGACGATCTCCCCAAACTGGCTATAACCGAGTTTCTTGTAGAACTCCGGCGCCTGGAAGTCGAAAGTGTCGAGCCATGCCCCGATGCAGCCTTTCTCCCGCGCCAGGTCTTCGGCCATGCGCATCAGCTTCGATCCAATACCCTGACCTCGGCCTTCTTCAGGCACTGACAGCAAATCGATGAACAACCACTGGCACACCAGCCGACCATAGAGCCCGCCGAGAATCTGGTCGTGATCGTCGCGCACCAGTAGGGTGAGCGGTTCCGATTTCGCGATCCCGGCCTTGGCGACGTTGTAGGCATGCAGCGGTGCCAGAATGGCCTGGCGTTCTTCTTCCGTGGAGTGTTGCGACAACTCGATCCGCATATTCATTTGCGCTTCCTTGATAGCCATGAAGCCGCAGCCTATCTCGGCTGGTGGCTGTGTTTCAACCCAGGTGGAACCGTCGCGCAAGCGCCGAGGTCTAGCCTTTACAGCGTCATTCCAGTACGCGGTTGATGAGGACACCCCATGAACATTTTTGAAGCCCTTCGCGAAAGCCACGACCGCCAGCGCACCTACGCCAAAGCCCTGATCGAAACCAGCGGCGATACGCCGGAGCGCGTCGAGGCCTACAAGCAGCTCAAAGCCGAGCTGAAAGCCCACGAAACCGCCGAAGAGCGCCACTTCTATATCCCGCTGATGAAGTTCGACGACGGTGTCGACCTCAGCCGACATGCCATTTCCGAACATCACGAAATGGACGAAATGATGGAAGAGCTCGACGAGACCGAGATGTCCAGCCCGGCATGGCTGGCCACTGCGAAAAAGCTCTCGGACAAGGTTCATCACCACCTCAAGGAAGAGGAGCACAAATTCTTCCAGATGGCCGGCAAGTTACTCGACGAAAACCAGAAAGAACAGCTCGCCGGACAGTACGAAAAGGAGTTTCAGGCGCAGTTACCGTGAGTCACCCATGCGGGATTTCGTAACTTCGACGTGTACGCCTTTGGCTATGCGTCGAGTGCGAGCCGTCACAATACACTGTGTTTATATCCAGTATTTTCGCTGTTTTACTGATTGTGTCGGACAGATCTGCGACAAAACCGCCGATGGACAAAAAAATCACCTCCGTTAGCTTGAAGGCCTCTCCTCGGAAAGGAGAGTTCTTAAATCAACGGAGTGAAAAACATGAATCAACCACAAGCACAAACCCAACTGCGACACGGTCGCGTCACCTCCCCGGCGAGTCGTGGTGCGGTCGCTATTGAGCAAGGATTGCTCGGTGCCTGGCAGGTCAACGAAATGGAAGGCGGCAAGAATTTCCCGGCGCTGGTGGCCGGGCCGTTTCCAGCGCCCTACGAATCCGACTCTGCCAGTGTCGCGCCGCCGGCCGACGGCTACATTCTCAGTGGCGGCAAAACCGATCCGCGTGATTGCGTGAACTTCACGAATGAGGAGATGAGCCAAAAGCTCGGTCGTCCGTTCACCTGGCCGCTGCTCAATGTCACCCCGGGTCAGACCCTCGAAGTCAAATGGGAATACACCGCGCCGCACACCACCCGCGGCTATCGCTGGCTGATCACCAAGGATGGCTGGGACCCGAAACAACGCATCACCCGTGCGCAACTGGAAGCGCAGCCGTTCTTCGAGGACTTCTACACTCAGGTGCCTTACTACAGCCATTCAGCGGAGCTGAAGGCCAAGGTCAATCACTCGGTGAAACTTCCGGCGAACAAGCAAGGTCATCACGTTATCGTCTTGATGTGGATCGTCGCCAACACCGGCAACGCGTTCTATCAGGCCTTCGACGTTGACTTCAAATAACGACGCAGCGTCGTCAAAACCCACACGTTCTGAAGGATTAGAACATGTCAAATATCGACTTCTCTTTAATGCAAAACGCGGCGAGCGATGCGGCGTCATTGATGCCGAGCATTGCCGACAAAAAGATCCTCATGGGCTTCTGGCACAACTGGCCGGCGGGACCGAGCGACGGATATCGCCAAGGCCGCTTTGCCAACATCGCGCTGGAGGAGGTGCCCAAGGAGTACAACGTGGTCGCCGTGGCCTTCATGAAGGGCAGCGGGATTCCGACCTTTAAGCCGTTCAACGTGACCGATGCCGAGTTCCGCCGTCAGGTCGGCGTGCTCAACAGTCAGGGGCGGGCGGTGTTGATTTCCCTGGGTGGCGCGGATGCGCACATCGAGTTGCACAGCGGCCAGGAACAACCACTGGCCAATGAAATCATCCGTCTGGTGGAAACCTACGGCTTCGACGGCCTGGACATTGATCTTGAACAGAGCGCGATTGATTTCGCTGCCAACAAGACCGTCCTGCCGGCTGCGCTGAAACTGGTCAAGGATCACTACGCGGGCCAGGGCAAGCACTTCATCATCAGCATGGCCCCGGAGTTTCCGTACCTCACCAGCAGCGGCAAGTACGTCGGTTACTTGCAGGCACTGGAAGGCTACTACGACTTCATCGCCCCGCAGTTCTACAACCAGGGTGGCGACGGGGTCTGGGTGCCGGAGGCCAACAACGGTGCCGGCGCGTGGATCGCGCAGAACAACGATGAGCTGAAAGAGGATTTCCTCTATTACCTGACGGAAAGTCTGGTGACCGGCACGCGTGGTTTCACGAAGATCGCGGCGGACAAGTTCGTCATTGGTCTGCCCGCCAACGTCGACGCGGCTGCTACCGGTTATGTGATCGACAAGACCGTTGTAGGCAATGTGCTCAAACGGTTGGCGATCAAAGGACACCCGATCAAGGGCCTGATGACGTGGTCGGTGAACTGGGACAACGGCGTCAGCAAGGATCGTGTGCCATACAACTGGGAGTTCAGTCGGCGTTATGGGCCGCTGATCACCGGAGTGCAGGCAAGCGCACAAGAGGTGGATGAAACGGTGCTGCACGTCGCCCGTTAGTTGTGAATAAAAAAGCCCGGTAGCGCTGCCGGGCTTTTTTTGTCGGTTCGATTAATCGACTATGAACGCTTTCTGATGACAAAAGGATGAGGCGTCATGGCTAACACAGCCGAACGGGTCAATATCATCGAGACTCAGGTGTTGTCCCACGACTGGTATCTCTTGAAGAAAATCACTTTTGACTACCACCGTAATAACGGCGAGTGGCAGCGCCAGACGCGCGAAGTGTATGACCGCGGCAATGGCGCGGCGATTCTGCTGTTCAATCGCGAGAAGCGCTCGGTGGTGCTGACCCGTCAGTTCCGCTTGCCGGTGTTCGTCAATGGTCATGACGGTCTGCTGATCGAAGTGGCGGCGGGGTTGTTGGAGGGGGCGGCGCCCGAGCAGCGCATTCGCGACGAAGCCGAGGAGGAAACCGGCTATCGCGTGCATGACGTGAAGAAAGTCTTCGAGGCCTATATGAGCCCCGGTTCGGTGACCGAGAAACTGCACTTCTTCATTGCCGAGTACGACTCGGCGTCGAAGGTCAGCGAAGGCGGCGGTCTGGAAGAAGAGACCGAAGAACTGGAAGTGTTGGAGTGGTCATTCGATGACGCGTTGGCGGCCTTCCAGCGCGGCGAGATCTGCGACGCCAAGACCATCATGCTGTTGCAGTACGCGGCGATGAATAACCTGTTCGATCGATAAGGCTGCGATCTTCTGATCTTTAAAATAGCTCACCAGTTTTGCCAACCTCTGACCAGTCACCACCTTCCAACGTCAACAATCGCTCTTTAGCCTCAAGCCCCCCGGCAAACCCGGTCAATTTCCCCGATGCGCCAATTACCCGATGACACGGCGCAACGATTGAGATCGGGTTCCGCCCATTTGCCGCGCCCACCGCCCGCACGGCACTTGGATTGCCGATTTGCAGAGCGATCTGGCTATACGTGCGAGTCTCGCCGAACGGGATCGTCAGCAGCGCCGCCCAGACCTTTTTCTGAAAATCCGTGCCGGCAAAATCCAGCTCCAGGTCGAAGCGATCTCGCGTCCCGGCAAAATATTCTTCAAGTTGCCGCGCGGTTTTCAGCAGGATCGGATTGTCCGGCGCTTCACTCATCGGCCCAAGGCGCACCCGGTTGGGTTTATCGTTTTCCCAGAGGATGGCCGCCAGTCGTGAACCGTTCGCGACCAGCTTCAACTCGCCGACCGGCGAGGGCAGGGTGATGAACGTGTAGGGCATGGGGAAGAACTCCGGATCAGCGCGGCAACAGCGCCCAGCATACTGCCTGACCGGGGAGGCGCAAACCGCAAACCCGACCATACTGCTTGTTGCTTTTGAAGCGTTCGCCTCTGTTTTGCACAGACCCTGAAAACAAAAAAGAGATCGACTCATGAAGTACGAACCTTTGGCCAAATCGCTGATAGCGACCTCACTGGCACTCAGCTGCCTTATGGCTCACGCCGCCTCGGTGGCACCGGTTGCCGCAGAAAACGGCATGGTGGTCACCGCGCAACATCTGGCCACTCATGTCGGTGTCGATGTGTTGAAAAGCGGTGGTAACGCCGTCGACGCGGCGGTCGCGGTAGGTTATGCGCTGGCGGTGGTCTATCCCGCAGCGGGCAACCTGGGTGGCGGCGGTTTCATGACCATTCAACTGGCGGACGGGCGCAAGACCTTCCTCGATTTCCGCGAAAAAGCCCCGTTGGCCGCGACCGCCAACATGTACCTCGACAAGGACGGCAATGTCATCCCGGATCTGAGTACCCGTGGCCACTTGGCGGTCGGCGTGCCGGGCACTGTGTCCGGCATGGAGTTGGCGCTTAGCAAGTACGGCACCAAGCAGCGCAAGGAGATGATCGCCCCGGCGATCAAACTGGCTGAAGACGGATTCGAGTTGCAGCAGGGTGACGTGGAGTTGCTGGAGTACGCCACGGACGTGTTCAAGAAGGACATGCGCGATTCCGGTTCGATCTTCCTCAGCAACGGCGAGCCGATGCAGGTCGGGCAAAAACTGGTGCAGAAAGATCTCGGCAAAACCCTGCGGACCATTTCCGAGAAGGGCGCCGACGGCTTCTATAAAGGCTGGGTGGCCGACGCCATCGTCACGTCCAATCAGGCCAACAAGGGCATCATCACCCAGGCCGACCTCGACAAATACAAGACCCGCGAACTGGCTCCGGTGGAATGCGATTACCGTGGCTACCACGTGGTTTCAGCGCCACCGCCAAGCTCTGGCGGGGTGGTGATCTGCCAGATCATGAACATTCTTGAAGGCTATCCGATGAAGGATCTGGGCTTCCATTCGGCCCAGGGCATGCACTACCAGATCGAAGCGATGCGCCACGCCTACGTTGATCGCAACAGTTACCTCGGCGACCCGGACTTCGTGAAGAACCCGATCGAGCATCTGCTCGACAAGAATTACGCGACCAAACTGCGTAACGCCATCCAGCCGCAAAAGGCTGGGGTCTCCGCTGAACTGAAACCCGGCGTTGCGCCCCACGAAGGCAGCAACACTACCCATTATTCGATTGTCGACAAGTGGGGCAACGCGGTCTCGGTTACCTACACGCTCAACGACTGGTTCGGTGCGGGTGTGATGGCGAGCAAGACCGGGGTAATCCTCAACGACGAAATGGATGACTTCACTTCGAAAGTTGGCGTGCCGAACATGTACGGTCTGGTCCAGGGTGAAGCCAACGCCATCGCGCCGGGCAAGGCGCCGCTGTCGTCGATGAGCCCGACCATCGTCACCAAGGACGGCAAAGTGGTCATGGTGGTCGGCACGCCGGGTGGCAGCCGCATTATCACGGCCACCTTGCTGACCATGCTCAACGTCATCGACTACGGCATGGGCTTGCAGGAAGCGGTGGATGCGCCGCGTTTTCACCAGCAGTGGATGCCGGAAGAAACCAACCTCGAAGACTTCGCCGCCAGCCCGGACACGAAGAAGCTCCTCGAGAGCTGGGGCCACAAGTTTGCCGGCCCGCAGGACGCCAACCATATCGCCGCGATTCTGGTCGGCGCGCCATCACTGGAGGGTAAGCCGGTAGGCAAAAACCGCTTCTACGGTGCCAACGATCCACGGCGCAACACCGGGTTGTCATTGGGTTACTGAGAGGCGTAAAAAGGGGGCGGGCGCACACCCGCCCCTGTCTCAAGGATCGATCAAGGAAGGCCCACCATGACCACCGCATTACTGATCATCGACGTCCAACGCGCACTTTGCTCGGGCGAATACCAGTGCCACGACATCCAGCGCGTGATCGGCACCATCAACGACCTCAGCACCCACGCCCGAAAGGCCGGGGTTCCGGTGGTGCTGATTCAGCATGAGGAAAAGGACAGCCCGCTGGCCCACGGCACTGAAGGCTGGCAACTGGCCGAAGGGCTTGAGACGTCCGCCAAAGATCTGCGCGTACGCAAAACCACCCCGGACTCGTTCTACCAGACCGACCTGCGCAAACTGCTGCCGAGCGAAGACTTTGAAAAATTGGTGATCTGCGGCCTGCAAACCGACTATTGCGTCAACGCTACCGTGCGCCAGGCCCATCAACTGGGCTACGACGTGGTGCTCGTGTCAGATGCACATTCCACCGTCGACAACGGCAACATGAGCGCCGAAGACATCATTGCCGAACACAACAAGGATCTGGCACACCTGACCGGTTCCGTGGCGCGGATCGATGTAAAACCTGCCGCCGATATCGTGTTCTGATCACAAATCCTACAGGGGGCGCGTTGGGCTGAAACCTTTGTGTACACCGAGGATTTCCGGCAGCAGCACTGGCATACTGCCCGTCGCCTGAAGAATGGAATCTCTCGATGCTCGCTTTCACTCACCGTCATGCCCTGGCGCTGACCGTCCTCGCGTTTACCTCCGTTACCCACGCCAGCAGTTTTGATTGCGCCAGTGCCATCAGCAAGACTGAAAAAGCCATCTGTGGCAATCCGGATATTTCAGTCCTTGACGAGAAACTCGCAGAGCGTTGGCGCTCGACTATGGCCAAAGTCCCCGATCCCAAAGCCCTAAAGACAGATCAACGGCAGTGGCTGAAAAGTCGCAACGCCTGTGGTGACTCGGCTGCCTGTCTACGCCGGGAGTATTTGATGCGTCTGTCCGAGCTCGAACACGCCACTCAGCCCTTCAGTTGGAATGCGACTTGGCAACTGATTCCGCCAAGTTCTTCGACATCGGCCACGGTGATGACTAAACGTATTGATGCCACGCACATCAACTTCGACATCACGGCGGGTGAAGGAGCCAACTCCGGTGATCTGAATGGAGTCGCCACACTCAATGGCAGTGAAGCCCTATATGAAGAAGGCGAGTGCAGGCTGAGTTTCACGCCCATCAATGGCGTGCTCGATATCTCGAACGTGAGTTCGGGTGGCGATTGCGGAGGTGGTATGGGCGTGTATTACACCGGCCGTTTTATTGCCTCGCAGCAACCGTTGGCACTGGATTACGACATGCTCAGCCTTGGCCTGGCACGAACGCCAGAGGAAAACCAGGCACTGCACACACTGCTCAAAGACGATTATCAGAGGCTGGTGGAAGTGTCCGGTTCTTTGATGACGGGCGAGCCTTCAACCGACGTGCCAGGTAGCGAGGTCGCGGAGATGTGGATGCGTGGTCTGGGCGGCACTGGCGTCGTGATGCGGGCAAGCGACGCGCGCTTCTGGGTATTGTTGGTGACTTACAATACAGGCCATGCGCGCCTGCGCTATTACACCAACGTGCGGCAATGGAAAAACGGTCTACCTGACGCATTGCAAGCCTGGAATGAGCGCATGAAAAACCAGCTCGAACTCCCCGTGGACTTCATGCCCTGAACTGCGACACAAATCACAAACAAACCCCCACTAATCTCTCCCATCTACCCGCCGGTGGAGGTCTAGGTGCGGGTCGCCGACCAAATGAACTGCATCAAGTGCTGAGGGGCCACCGGGGCATATTCGACGGGCAGCGCTATGCTGGATCGAACATCAATGTGAAAGCAGGGTGTTGAAATGACTATTCATGTATCAAGAGCCAATGCTACGCATCTGGACGCGGTGGCAAAATTGTTCGACGCCTATCGCGGTTTCTATGAACAACCGTCGAACCTTGAGCAATCGCGAGCGTTCATCGCCGAGCGCATGGCCGGCAACGAATCAGCGATTTTTCTTGCTCAGGATGAGAGCAGCGAGGCGTTGGGTTTCGTCCAGTTGTACCCGACCTTTTCGTCCATCGACGCTCACCGCATCTGGTTGCTCAGCGATCTGTTCACTGCGCCGGCTGCCCGTGGACTCGGTGTCGGCAGATTGCTGATGAACACTGCACGCGAGTTCGCCGTGGAGACCGGCGCGAAAGGTCTGGTGCTGGAAACGGCAACTGATAACTTCACTGCGCAAGGTTTGTACGAGTCGCTAGGGTATGTGAGGGATACGGGGTACTACACCTATCTCCTCGATTTACGGCAAGACTGAGCAAATATTTTTGTCATTTTCCCGAATTCGGTCTTTCCCCAGACGGTCACTGTCTCTAGAATCCGCCCGGCTTTCGAAATGAAGGCTCATTGCCATCATTTGGCATTGTTCATATAGGGACGGACATCATGCAATTCGGGAAAATTCTGGCGCTGGGCCTGGTGCTCGTGCTGGGCGGTTGTGCCAGTTTCACAAAAGACGAAGTGGCACCGGTAACACTGCCATCGATGGCCAACTACGCCAACAAGCCAAACGTCTATGTCGATTTCGACTTCTACGTGGGTGAGCCAAAAAGCGCCTCCGCCGTAGAAGTGCCGCAGGGGCGCGATCAGCTCAAGCCGCAACTGCAGAAAATCCTTACCGACTCTGGCCTGTTTGGCCGTGTCACCCTCGACGAATTCCAGAAGCAGCCGGGCGACTACAACCTGCGCTTGAAGGTGTACAACCATCCGCCTAATGGTGGGCAAATGGCGCTGGCTTACATCAGCGGTTTCAGCATGATGGTGATCCCGGCATATGGCACCGATCAGTACACCATGAGCCTGGAAGCCATGGACGGACAAGGTCAGGCACTGACCACCGCGAGCAATCACGATGCCATTGGCACCTGGTTCGGCATCTGGTTCATCCCGCTGATGGCCAATACGCCTAAAGACGCTATGAGTGACACGTTCACCCGTCAGGTCAACGCGCTGCTCAAGCAAGTGGTCGAAAGCAACAGCCTGAAATACTCGGCACTCGAAAGCCGTATTCCGCGGGCCTGAAGCCAAAAAAAGAGCCGCGATTGCGGCTCTTTTTTTGTCTGTTACTTCAATGCCTGAATGAACTGCGGATCGCTGTACAAATCCTTCAGCAGATCACGCAACAGCGGGTTGTAAGCGTTGACCGCGTTCGGGATCGCAATGAAACCGAAGAAGCTGCTGCTCCACTGGCTGCTGACATCCTTGGTCGCGTCGTACACGACATCGTTGCCATTAAGTAGGGTGAAACGCGCCGCCAGCTTGCCGGTACCCGTGCCCATGCCAGCGGTAAGCTCATTCTTCACCACCAGCACTTTCAACTGGCGTTGGGCTTGCGGATCCAGCAGGCCGGCCTTGCGCAGTTCTTCGGTGATCGCATCCTGAATGTGTGCCGGGATGCTGCCGGACGGTGAGCGGATCGGGTTGGCGCGCACTACCAGCGAACCTTCACCGGATTCGGCAGTGACCTGAGGATTGCTGATCGCATGCAGTGGCGGAGTTTGCTTTAGCTTCTGGACGTTTTCATAGCTCGGCTCGTAGCGCAGCATGGTCATGCCACACCCTTGCAGCAACAGCGCCAACATCGGGATCAACAACAGCGACTTCTTCACGGCAGTTCCTTGCGTGGGAATGTAGGGGCGCGAATTATGGGCAGAGTGCCATCATCGAGCAACCATGGGCCGTAAAAAACGTTCCGATTGACGCGTATCAGTCTCGCTCAGTCAGCAACCTCTCGATCTGCGTCAATTCCCAAGTGCTCAGCAAACTCACCGGATCGGTGCCATAACGCTGCCACGTCTCAAGCGCACCCTCATGGCCATCGGGGCTGCGGGCGTATTCACAGTGATGCAACCGTTCACCCTCAAAATCCAGCAGTAGATGCCAGCCTTCGATATCCACTGCGACCCGTCCGGCCTCGGAGGGTGTCTCGCAACGTTTGAATGCGAGCACGCCCAGTGCAGCCTCGCGCAAACGCTGGCAAACCTCACGGGCGGTCAGCAATGAAGACATGTTCGAACTCGATGAGTGCAGGAGCGCGCCAGCATAATGCGCGAGTCGATCGGTGTCAGCGATCACTGGCCCGATCCCGGACAATTCCGTAACATCCGCAGCCCTCTTTTTCCGCAAAACATTGCGGCCACACTCTTCGGCCGCTCAGTCAGGTACACCATGAAACCGATTCGTCTGCGCGCCGATGTCCTGGCCGGACTCACCACCTCGTTTGCCCTGTTGCCCGAATGCATTGCGTTTGCGCTGGTGGCCCACCTCAATCCGCTGATGGGCCTGTACGGCGCCTTCATCATTTGTACGCTGACCGCGCTGTTCGGTGGCCGGCCTGGGATGGTCTCCGGTGCGGCGGGTTCGATGGCGGTGGTGATCGTCGCGCTGGTGGTGCAACACGGTGTGCAATACCTGCTGGCGACCGTGTTGCTGGGCGGTTTGATCATGATGGCGTTCGGGTTGTTGCGTCTGGGCAAACTGGTGCGCATGGTGCCGCACCCGGTGATGCTCGGGTTCGTCAACGGTCTGGCGATTATTATTGCGCTGGCGCAACTGGAGCATTTCAAGAACGGTGAAGACTGGCTCAGCGGCACGCCGCTGTACCTGATGACCGGGCTGGTGCTGCTGACCATGGCCATCGTCTACATCCTGCCGCGCCTGACCCGCGCGGTGCCGCCGGCACTGGTGGCGATTCTTGGCGTGGGTCTGCTGGTCTACCTGTTCGGCCTGCCGACCCGCACCCTTGGCGACATGGCGCACATTGCCGGCGGCTTGCCGACTTTCGCCTTGCCGGACATTCCGTGGAAGTTGGAAACCCTCGGCATCATCGCGCCTTACGCGATTCTGATGGCGCTGGTCGGTCTGCTGGAAACCCTGCTGACCCTCAACCTCACCGACGAAATCACCGAAACCCGTGGCTACCCTGATCGCGAGTGCGTGGCGCTCGGCGCGGCAAACATGGTCTCCGGCGCATTCGGCGGCATGGGCGGTTGCGCAATGATCGGCCAGACCGTGATCAACCTGAGTTCCGGCGGGCGCGGGCGTCTGTCCGGCGTGGTGGCTGGTGTGCTGATTCTGCTGTTCATCCTGTTTCTGTCACCGCTGATCGAGCGTATTCCGCTGGCGGCGCTGGTGGGCGTGATGTTTGTAGTGTCGCAACAGACCTTCGCCTGGGCCTCGTTGCGGGTGGTGAACAAAGTGCCGCTCAACGATGTGCTGGTGATCATCGCTGTGACCACCATCACCGTGTTCACCGATCTGGCCACCGCTGTGCTGTGCGGCATCATCATCGCTGCGTTGAATTTTGCCTGGCAACAGGCGCGTGAACTGTATGCCGATGAGCATCTGGAAGCCGATGGCAGCAAGCTCTATCGCCTGCACGGCACGTTGTTCTTCGCCTCGACCACGCCGTTTCTCAACCGGTTCGACCCGGCCAATGACCCGGCGCGGGTGACGCTGGATTGCCGGCATCTGAGCTTTGTCGATTATTCGGCGATTGCCGCGCTGAAAACCTTGCGTGAACGCTATGAGAAGGCTGGCAAGCATTTGCAGGTGTTTCATCTGTCGGAACGTTGCAAGAAGTTGTTAAAACGCGCGGGCGTTGATCACGATTAAACGCCTTTGCAGTAGCAACCTAATCCCTGTGGGAGCTGGCAAGCCAGCTCCCACATTGGTTTTGTGTGTGGCCAGGTTTCAAATCGCCGGAAAGTCGATATCGGTCAGCGCCGCGTTGTTCAGGTAGTTGGTCAGCGACTGCACCGCCACCAGCGCTATCACCTCAATGATCTTCGTGTCATCGATCCCGGCAGCACGGGCGGCGGCGATCTGCTCGTCGCTCAAGTGGCCGCGGCTTTGGGTGATTTGCTGGGCAAGGGCGGCGTAGGCGTTGAGTTCGCCCTGACGTGCCGCGAGGATGTCCTGCGCTGACAGCCCGGCCTTGCTTGCGAAGAAAGTGTGGGCCGACAGGCAGTAATCGCAACCGTTGACCTGCGACGTGGCGAGGTAAACCGCTTCTTTCTCCTTGGCGTTCAGCGAGGTTTTGCCGAGTATCGTCGAGGCTTGCAGGTAGGTTTCAAGGGCGACCGGTGCCTTGGCCAGTGTGCTGAACACGTTGGGCAGGAAGCCGATTTTCTTCTTCACGCCTTCCAGCGCTGGGCGGGTGGCGTCGGTGGCGGATTCGAGGCTGATAGCGTTGATGCGGCTCATGGTGATTCTCCGAAAGACGGGCGCGAAGTGCGCCGGCGATGGAGTTGATGTTAATCAGCGCGTCTGGTGCTTTGGCTGCGGATCGTCGAGGATATGCGACAGATCGTCCAGATATTCGCTCGGGAGTCGCCCATGGATCGCCTTTCCACCTTGCTCAGCCATTTCGCTGTACATGCCGGCACTTTTCACAGCGGCGACTTTTGCGGCGTCAGCGTTCATGAGGGCGAGCCGAATGGTCATGTGCATCTGTTGCAAGCCGGCGAGTTGCTACTCAAACCGGGCAATCAGCGCGAGATCCGACTTGATGAGCCCGCACTCATTTTCTTTCCAAGACCCTTTGCCCATCGCATGGTGGCTGATGAGGCCATGAAGACGAAACTGGTCTGCGCATCGCTGACGTTTGATGGCGGTTCGGGCAATGCTCTGGCGGCGGCGCTGCCGGATTATCTGGTGCTCAAACTCAGCGAAGTCCCGGAATTGGGCAGCACGCTGGAATGGCTGTTCAAGGAAGCTTTCGAAGGTCATTGCGGGCGCGTGGCGGTGATGGATCGGCTGTTCGAATTGCTGGTGATTCTGCTGTTGCGTCACCTCATCAGCCGTCGTGATCAACAACCGGGAATGATGGCCGGGCTGGCCGATCCACGCCTGTCTCGCGCCTTGAATCTGATGCATGAACAACCGGCGAAAGCGTGGAGCGTGGCCGATCTGGCGACAGCGGCCAACCTGTCACGTGCCGGATTTGCCGAACAGTTTCGTCGCGTCGTCGGCCAGCCCCCGGCGGATTATCTGCTGAGCTGGCGGGTCAGCCTCGCGCAAAAACGCCTGCGCGAGGGCAAACCGATTGCGCTGATCGCCGAAGAAGTCGGTTACGAAAGCCCTTCGGCGCTGGCCCGGGCATTTCGACGCAAGACCGGATTAAGCCCCCGCGAATGGAAGGCTGGAGCCTGAGTCTTATTTCGCAAATTTCTTCGCTCCCGCCACACACAGAATCACCCCCAGCGTTACCGCGAGCATGCCGACGCTGACCTGTTCATGCAGCAACGTCGCCGCCAGTGCCAGGCCAAAAAACGGTTGCAGCAACTGCAGTTGCCCAACCGCCGCGATCCCGCCCTGCGCCAGCCCGCGATACCAGAACACAAACCCGATGAGCATGCTGAACAGCGACACATAAGCCAGGCACAGCCACGCCGACAGGCTGATGTGGTTGAACGAGGCGGGCGCCAGCCACAGGCTGAGCAGTGCCATCAGCGGCAGCGACAACAGCAGCGCCCAGCAGATCACCTGCCAGCCACCAAGAGTGCGCGACAGTTTTGCGCCTTCGGCATAACCGAGGCCGCAGGCCAGAATCGCCGCGAGCATCAGCAAGTCACCGGTGGGCGAAGCGGTCAGCCCCTGCGACAAGGCGAACCCAACCACCAAAGCGCTACCCAGCACCGAAAAAAACCAGAACACCGCGCGCGGGCGTTCACCGCCACGCAACACGCCAAAAATCGCCGTCGCCAGTGGCAGCAATCCTACAAACACAATCGAATGTGCCGACGTCACGTGTTGCAGCGCCAACGCCGTCAGCAATGGAAAACCCAGCACCACACCCATCGCGACGATTAACAACGACAGCCACTGGTTGCGCGCCGGACGCCGTTCACGAAACAGCCCTAACAGAATCACTGCCAACACCCCGGCGATGGCCGCGCGCGCAACGGTGAGAAACACCGGGTCGAACTCCAGCACCGCCAGACGGGTGGCCGGCAGCGAACCGCTGAAGATCACCACGCCGATAAAGCCGTTGATCCAGCCGCTGGTTTTTTCGAGAGCCGGGTTTGTCAGGTTTGATGTCCGTTCCATACGAGGTCACGCTCAAAGGTGGGGTTGCGTTGCCGCCATCCTGCGGTCGAGAATCAGCACAATCAAAAAATTGTCATGGATACATCCCGACATGCCGCGCTCCCGCTATAAAACCCTTGTTGATGCCTATGCGGCGGACATTCGCTCTGGACGCCTGGCGCCCGGTACGCGACTGCCGACTCATCGAGAACTGGCAGCAAGGGAAGGGCTGGCACTGGTCACCGCCTCGCGGGTCTACGCTGAGCTGGAGGCGATGGGCTTGGTCAGCGGCGAAACCGGGCGCGGCACGTTTGTGCGGGAAACCTCGTTGTCGCCAGGGCAGGGCATTGATCAGAAGGACGTGGCGGTCGGCATGATCGACCTCAATTTCAACTACCCGTCATTGCCCGGTCAGGCTGATCTATTGCGTACGGCGTTGCGGCAATTGGCGTTGTCCGGGGACCTGGAATCGCTCCTGCGTTATCAACCCCACGCCGGCCGCCAACACGAGCGGGCGTCGGTCGCGCGTCATTTGCTGAGCCGTGGCGTTAGCGTCGAGGCCGAGCAAGTGCTGATCGTCAACGGCGCCCAGCAAGGGCTGGCGGTTGCGTTGATGGCGCTGCTCAAACCGGGTGATGTGATTGCGGCGGATGCGCTGACCTATTCCGGGTTCAAAGTGCTGGCCGAAGCACTTCATCTGGAAGTGGTGGCAATCCCGATCAACGAGCAAGGGCCTGATCTGGCGGCGTTGGACAAACTCTGCCGCAGCCGCTCGGTGCGCGCCGTGTACAGCATGCCGACGTTGCACAATCCGCTGGGCTGGGTCATGCCTCTTGAGCAGCGCGAGCAACTGGTCTCGATTGCCCGTCGGCATGATCTGACGATTATCGAGGATGCGGCCTACGCCTTTCTGGCGGAAAACCCACCGCGAACGTTGGTCGACCTGGCACCGGAGCGCACGGTTTACGTGTCGGGACTTTCCAAGAATATCGCCACTGGTCTGCGCGTCGGTTTCATCGCGGCGCCTGCGCTCATGGTGCCGGCGCTGGAGCGCATCATCCGTGCCACCACCTGGACCACTCCCGGAATAATGACGGCGATTGCTTGCGGTTGGCTCGATGATGGCACCGTCACTCAGCTTGAGGAGCAAAAACGTAATGATGCGCGAGCCCGTCAGACAATGGCCGCCGAATTGCTCCACGGATTGCCCTGCATCACTCACCCGTCCTCGTACTTTTTGTGGCTACCGCTGCCGGAAGATGTACGCGCCGATCAGATTGTCGTGGAGTTGATGCAGCAACAGATTTCAGTCACCACCGCCGAACCGTTTTCGGTGGCGACGTACGTACCGCATGCGATTCGGCTGGCGTTGGGATCGGTAGACATGGAGGTATTGCGCCAGGCCTTGATCACCGTCAGAAAGGTTGTCGGCGCTTACCTGTAAAAACAAAGTGCTACTCTTGCGCCGCCCGATTCCTGCCGTTCCGGAACCCTAAATGAAAAACACCGCTTCACTGTCCCTCGCCCTGATCCTCACTACTGGCCTGGTCAGCACCGCCGTGAACGCCGCAGGTGACCCTGAGGCCGGCGCAAAAATCTTTCCGCGTCTGTGTGGCGGCTGCCATCAAGTCGGCGAGTCCGCGCGTCCGGGGTTCGGCCCGCAACTCAACGGCATCATCGGTCGGCCAGCCGGGACCTCGGCGAACTACGTGTATTCCGATGCGATGAAGAATTCAGGAGTGACGTGGGATCACGAAACGCTGAAGGCTTATCTGAAAGATCCAAAAGGCGTTGTGCCGGGCACGCGGATGATTTTCTGGGGGTTGAGTGATGAGGAGAAACTCGAAAATCTGTTGGCGTATCTGCAGACGTTCCCGCAATAACAACCCGCTCGATCCCCTGCGGCAGCGCCTACAGGGCAATTGGGTTCATGGCCTGCTCGGCAAACCAGCGCATCACCAGTGTGCATTGCGGGTGCGATGCCGCCGAAGGCTGCGGACAAAGCGAATAAATCCCCCCAGTTCTTAACGGCGCACCAAACGGCACTACCAACACCCCGCGCTCGAGCGACTCCGCCGCCAGCGTCATGTCCGTCACCGCCACGCCCAATCCCCGCGCCGCCGCATCCAGCGCCAACTCATCGAGGTTGAACGGAATGTGCCGGTAATCCTCCAGCGGTTTGCTGTCATTCGCGGCCAGCCATTCGATCCATGCCTGGCGATCCGCCGAACGATGCAGCAAGGCAAAACGCAGCAACTCCTCTACCGAGCGCGGCGCGTTTGCCAAGTTGGGTGAACACACCGGCACCAGCGTTTCTTCGAACAGCGTCAGGCAGTCCGGGTCGGTCGACGGCTGCGGCAGATAAAGAATGTAGGCGTCACTGTCATTGCCCGGTTCGACGACTTCGGTGGCGACGGTTTCAATCGCCAGCGACACCTCGGGATGGCTCAGATAAAAGTCGCTGAGTTTCGGCAGCAGCCAACGCACCGCCAGTGACACATGCATGCGGATGCGGAATGGGCGCTTCTGGGGGGCGAGGCGTTCTTCGAGGGTTTTCAATTGATCAAGGATGCTGCGGGCGCTGGCCAGCACTTGTTCGCCTTCCGGGGTCAGGCGCAGGCTGCGGCTGGTGCGGATGAACAGAGCGACATTGAAGTGGCTTTCCAGTTGCTGGATCTGTCGGCTCACGGCGCTTTGGGTCAGGCATAGCTTTTGCGCGGCGGTGGTGAAGCTGCCGCAACTGGCGACTTCCACGAGCGCCTGCATGGCTTGCAGTGAGGGAACGTGGCGAATTTTATCCATGCGTTTTCAGAATTGCTCAATGATTTTATAGCGTTGGTCGGTCCGGCAAAGACCTTATAGATTCTAGCTCTGGCGGCAGATTTCTCCATCGGCGCATGCGATTCACGCATGAATGCCAGGCAGAAGCAAGGCGCAGAACGACAGTCGAATGAGGTGGTGCATGGAAAACGTATGTGGCTGGATCGCGCAGGCTGGCAGCTCGCCGGAGCGCGGTCGCCTGAGTGGTGCGCAAAAAGCCGACTGGCTGATTATCGGCGCCGGAATCACCGGCCTCAGTGCCGCGCATACCCTCGCCGAAATGCATCCTCAGGCGCGCATTGTGGTGGTTGATCGGCAGCGGGCAGCTCAAGGTGCTTCGGCGCGCAATTCGGGTTTTGTCGTCGCCCACGAACATCCTGCACAAAGCGAGTTGATTGGCGCTCAGGGTTTCGCCGGGTTTGAAGTCGACACAATGATTTCCCGTGCGGCCAGCGAAGAAGTGCGCCAGCGGATCACTCGCCATGCGATCGACTGCGATTTTCGCGACAGCGGCTACTACTTCGCCGTTAACGACCGGGCCAAGCTCGACCATGTCGATGCCAAATTGGCGACGCTGCGCGCCCTCGGCGCCCGCGCAGAGTTTGTGCAAGGCGCGGCCCTTGCGCAGAAACTTGGCACTCGCCACTACGAAGCGGCGATCTGGTGCGGCCACGGCAACGCATTGCTGCAACCGGCCAAATATGTGAAAGGTTTGCTCAACGCATTGCCGGACACCATCACGGTTTACGAAAACACGGACATCACCGGTATCGAGCGCCTGAGCCAGGGACGGCTGCGCGCCCATACGATGGATGGCAGCATCGAAGCCAAACAGATTCTGGTCTGCCTGAACGCGTTCATTCCCCGGGTCGGCATTGCCGACAGTGCGACGTTCCCGATGGAACTCAGCGCCAGTCTCACGCGGCCGCTCAGCGATCAGGAATTTCAGGCCATCGGCGCGGTGGAGCCTTGGGGTGTGTTGTCGACCCGGCCCCTCGGCGCCACGGTGCGGCTGACTCCGGATCGCCGGGTGATGATCCGCAACACCGCCGAATACCGCACTCGCGATCTTTCCAACAGCGAACTCGCGCTACGCCGTCAGCACCATGTTCGCGGACTGCAACGGCGTTTTCCGTTCCTCGGCGAGCAAGACATTCAGTACACCTGGACCGGCCATTTGAGCGCGAGCCGCAGCGGCCAGGCGTATTTCGACCGGGTCGAAGAGGGCGTGTTTGCCGTAGCGGGCTGCAATGGTTCCGGCGTGGCGCGCGGGACGTTGTGGGGCCGGTTGTTGGCGGAGCTGGCCTCGGGCGTCGATTCGCCATTGCTGCAATCGGTGATGCAGCGGGCCGAGCCCGGTTGGCTACCGCCGCGACCCTTCTTCGATATCGGTGCCATGCTTCGCATGCGCGTGGAGGCGGTCAGGGCCAGAACTGAAATCTGAATTTTCCGCATATCGCACAAGAACAAAAGCCACTCAACACAGGTGATAGAACATGCGCATCCATCCACTTTCTCTGACGGTCGTACTCGCGGCTACATCGGTATCCGTTTATGCCGAAGAAACCATCAACATCTCTAACTGGAATAGCTACATCGCCCCGGACACGTTGGCCAACTTCACCCAAGCCACCGGCATCAAGACCACTTACGACATCCATGACAGTAACGAGGTGCTGGAGTCGAAGTTGATGACTGGCAATACCGGTTATGACGTGGTCAGTCCGTCGAACCACTTTCTCTCGCGCCTGATCAAGGCCGGAGCGATCCAGAAACTGGACAAGGCGCAGCTGCCGAACTGGAAAAACCTCGATCCGCTGTTGATGCAGAAACTTGAAGTCAACGACCCCGGCAATCAATACGGCTATCCCTACATGTGGGGCACCGCCGGCATTGGTTACAACGTCGAGAAGATCAAGGCGATTTTCGGCAACACTGATATCACTCGCTCGTGGAAGATGTTGTTCGACGAAGAGAACATCAAGAAGCTCAGCCAGTGTGGTGTGGCATTCATTGATAACCCGACGCAGGTGTTGCCGATCACCCTCAACTATCTGGGCCTGCCACCGCATAGTCACGAACCGGACGATTACAAAAAGGCTGAGCAGGCCTTACTGAAAATCCGTCCGTACATTCAGTACTTTCACGCTTCGAAATACATCAGCGATCTGGCCAACGGCAACGTCTGCGCGGTCATCGGCTTCAACGGCGACATTGTCCAGGCTGCTTCGAGTGCCAAAGAAGCGAAGAACGGCATCGACATCGCTTACTCGATCCCGGACGAAGGCACGACCTTATGGTTCGACATGATGGTCATGCCAAAAAGCGCGCCCCATGAGAAGAACGGCTACGCCTACATGAACTACCTGCTCGAACCCAAGGTAATCGCCAGCATCAGCAACAGCATCCACTACGCCAACCCTAACGCGGCAGCCAGTGAGTTCCTGAACCCGGACGTGAAGGGCGATTCGGCGATTTATCCGCCGAAAGCGGTGATGGAAAAGTTGTTCACCGTGGAAGAACTGCCGGCGAAGATCGCGCGGCTGACGACGCGGTTGTGGACCAAACTCAAAACCAACACCTGACGGTCCCTGTAGGAGCTGCCGAAGGCTCCTACAGGGGGGGGCGGCGCTGCACGTTAAACGCTGCTAGCCACCTGATTACGACCCGCAGCTTTCGCCTGATACAGCTGCTGATCGGCACGTTTGATCAGCGCTGTCTGGTTGTTGTCCGCCGGATCCGCCAGGCCGACGCCGATGCTCACCGTCACCTGACCGATACCAAAGAAGTTCGCATCGGCAACCGCTGAGCGAATCTTCTCGGCGACCACTTCCGGGGTATCCGGTTGGGCGATTTCCGGCAGCAGTACGGCGAACTCTTCACCGCCGTAGCGCGCCACGAAGTCGGTGGTGCGCAGGTTGGTTTGAATCAACTGCGCCAACTGTTGCAGTACATCATCACCCACCGCGTGACCGTGAGTGTCATTGATGCGTTTGAAGTGGTCGGCGTCGATCAGCAGCAGGGCAAAAGGGCGCCCCGTGCGCCGGGACAGCAGGCTGTATTCTGTGAGTTTTTCGTCGAAGCGACGGCGGTTGTAGACGCCGGTCAAGGCATCGTGAGTCGCCAGACTCAACAGTTCTGCGTTCGCCTGCATGAGCGCGGCGGTGCGTTGCGCCACAGTGGCCTCAAGCGAAGCATTGGCTTCTTGCAGTTCGCGTTCCTTGCCGAGCAGCGATTGCGTCATCGCATCAATCGACTGGCCGAGCTGAGCAATTTCCCGCACCGGATGCTGAAGCGGGAAGTGCGCGCCGGGCTGATTGTTCTGAACCTGCCTGGCCGAGCGGACGAGTTGTTCGATCGGACGGCTCAGGTACAGCGCCAGGTAATACCCCACCAAGGCGAATACCACCGCTGCGAACACGCCCAGGAACAGCAATTTATAGAGCAGCAGTCGCGCCGGTTGCAGCGCGGTTTCCAGTGGCTGACGGACGGCAATCGACCACGACAGCGCGGTGCCCGATGGCGTTGGTACGGTCACCATGCTGGTCAGATAGCCGTTACCCACCGACCAGCCCGGCAACGCCGAATCACCAGCCGCCAGTTGCTGGCCCATCATTGCTTCCGGGTACAGCACCTTGCCGTCGTGATCGATGATCAGTGCCTCGATATCCGGCGAGGAGTTTTTATGTGAAAACGCTGCCGATTCGACAATACGTGTCACCCAACTCCAGTGCGCGTGTGCGCCCAGCACACCGATCGCCTGACCTTCGGCGTCATGAATCGGTGCGGCAAAATCGATGAAACGCAACGGCTCGCCATTGGGCATACCCGGCAACAACTTGGCCAGCAGCACGGCTTCATGGGGATCGCCGGTGTATTCGCCGCGCAATCCGGACTGAAACCAGGGGCGCGCTTGTACAGATTGACCAACCAGCAAACCATTCACCGCTTGATGCACCTGGCCTTTGGCATCGGTCACCCCCATCCACGCATACTCGTTGCGGGCCTGGGTGCGCAGTTGCATCGACTTCAGTATCGCCGGGTTATCCAGATCGCCACGCTCCAGATGTGGCGCCCGGCTGAGCATATAAACCTCAAGCTGCCGTTCACGTAACTGCTCGCCCAGTAGCGTCGCCGCCGACCGTGCGGTATTCAACAGCGCATTGCCGCTGGCCTGTTTCATCTGTTCGGTGGCGATATGCCCGACATAGAAGCCCACGCTCAATAGCGTCAGCAGGGACAAACCGGCGAACCACAGGGTCAGGTGGCTGCGCAGACTGGCTTTGAGCATGGGCGATGTCTGTCTTTATTTGAGTGGCGCCATGGTATGCGACATTGTCGATGGGCTGCCAGCGACGTAGTTCATGAAACGCGTCGAAACTGCGGGCGCAAAAAAGCCCGGCTGATCAGGCCGGGCTTTTCTGGGGGACTGCGGTAGAGCTATTGATTCATGCGACGCGGCGTTCGATCAGACGATCGGAGCTACCTTCGGCAACACGGCGTTCTTGCAGACGATCCGAACCACCTTCGGCAACGCGGCGTTCGATCAGACGATCGGAGCCACCTTCGGCAACGCGGCGTTCGATCAGACGATCGGAGCCACCTTCGGCAACGCGGCGTTCGATCAGACGATCGGAGCCACCTTCGGCAACACGGCGTTCGATCAGACGATCCGAACCGCCCTCAGCCACACGACTTTCAATCAACCGATCCGAGCCGCCTTCAGCGACCATGGTGTGAGTCGGGGTTGCGGCAAAAGCGTTAACTGCGAAAACCGAGAAAGCGATGCTGAGAAGGGTTTTGCGTTTCATGATCGTGTGCTCCGGGGTGTTGTTGGTTGGTATGGAGCCGATCTTACGCCGCGGATTTTTTATGAGAACTTCATTGACGTGATGGTGACTATCGACGCCAGCAATGTTTGCCCGAACGCCGGATTACGGGGCCGTCGCGCGAACGCAAAGCTCACCGGTGGCGCGGGTCAAGGCCAGCTCATGCAACGCATCGTGGGTCAGACCCGTGCGCGCCTTCGCCAGCCAGACCGGGCAATTCGGGTCATGGCGATAAGGCAAGAAGTCGGCGTATTGCGCAAGCAACCGGGTTTGCAGCTCATCCAGGCGCGGGCGGATCTGCTTGCCCAGGTCAGGACGCTGCGTGTCGGGTGCGGCGCCCGCTGCTTGCCACTGCGCGAGCAAACCGTATTGCACCAGTTTGTTGGCCTCCATTTGCGCGGCGATCAATTGTGCTACATCTTCCGGGTCGAGCTTGCGCTCGGCGGCCAGCGTGCGGGCATTGGCGATGACTTGCGCTTCACGGGGGCTGTCCTGGATCGGCTTGCCGCTGTCCCATTTGGTCAACGCGACGAGATCGCCGATGTTCAGGCGTTCGTTCAGTGTTTCCAGCAACGGTTTCAGCGCCTCAGGTGCTGGAGGAGGCGAGGCGGCTTGAGCGGTGCAGGCGAACAAAGCAAGAAGGGTGCTGGTCAGTAGTTTTCGAGAGTGGGGCATGAACAGAGCCTCAATGGCTGAGATTGTAATGGGCTGTTGTTTACCACAGCTACGAACGGTCACCTACAGAACCATGGCCGTCACACAGACGATGAACGCAACAATCAACACCCACCTGAAATGTTAATTGCACCCCGCCCCCAACTCACCGAAGCTATCCTTCATAAGCCCTCCCGCCGTCGAGATGGACCTCTATTCAATGCAAACCCCCAGCGTCACCAAACCCCTCTGGCACACCTACCTGCTGTTCCTGGCGCCGATGGTGCTGTCCAACTTTCTGCAGTCGATGTCGGGCACGGTCAACAGCATCTACATCGGCCAGATGCTTGGCACCCAGGCGCTGGCGGCGGTATCGGGGATGTTTCCCGTGGTGTTCTTTTTCATCGCCCTGGTGATTGGCCTCGGCGCGGGTGCAGGGGTGTTGATCGGTCAGGCGTGGGGCGCGCGCGAGCCGCATATGGTCAAGGCGATTGCCGGGGCGACGCTGTTGCTGGGGGTATTGATCGGCTTGGCGGCGGCGGTATTGGGCAGTGTGTTCGCGCGACAGGCGCTGGCGGGGCTGGGGACACCAGCGGATGTGCTGGACGATGCGGTGGCGTATGCCCATGTGATGATGTGGATTCTGCCGTCGCTGCTGGTGTTCGTGCTGTTCACGCAGTTGCTGCGCGGGGTAAGCGATACGCTGTCGCCGTTGCTGGCGCTGGTGGTGTCGACGTGCGTCGGGCTGGCACTGACGCCGGCGCTGATTCGCGGCTGGTTCGGCCTGCCGCAACTGGGGATTCAGAGCGCGGCGTATGCGGGGCTCGCGGGTAACCTGGCGGCGATGGCGTGGCTTTCGTGGCGGCTGATTCGCAAGGGGCATCCGCTGGCGCCGGACCGGGAGTTTTTTGCGGCGCTGCGCTTCGACGGCGCGATTCTTGGCAAAGTGCTGCGCATCGGCCTGCCGACCGGCGTGCAGATGATTGTCTTGTCACTTTCAGAGCTGGTGATTCTGGCCCTGGTCAACCAGCACGGCTCGCAAGCGACAGCGGCGTATGGCGCGGTGACGCAGATCGTCAACTATGTGCAGTTCCCGGCGCTGTCGATTGCGATTACCGCTTCTATCCTCGGGGCGCAGGCCATCGGGGCAGGGAGGCTGGAACGGATGGGGCCGATTCTGCGCACCGGTCTGTTGATCAACGTGTGCCTGACCGGCGGCCTGATCGTGCTGGGTTACCTGTTGTCGCACTGGTTGCTCGGCCTGTTCCTGACCGAAAATTCGACCCGGGCGATGGCCGAGCATCTGCTGCACATCATGTTGTGGAGCCTGTTGGTGTTCGGCTTCCAGGCGATCATCGGCGGGATCATGCGCGCCAGCGGCACGGTGTTGGTGCCGGTGGTGATTGCGATCATTTGTGTGGTCGGGGTGCAGTTGCCGGCTGCGTATTGGCTGGATGGCCAGTATGGTTTGCAGGGTGTGTGGATGGCGTTTCCGGTGGCGTATCTAGGGATGCTGGTGTTGCAGACCCTGTATTACAAACTGGTTTGGCAGCATCAGAAGATCGAGCGGTTGGTCTAGCGCCTGGCGTAACCGCCGGTTGTTTGCTTAAGTCAACCAAGTCCCTCGACGGCAGCGCTGCCCGGAGAAATTCCATGTCGATCCGATTGCTGCTGGCTGTCGCGTTTTACCTGTGCGCCACCCCTGCCGTGCAGGCTGTCGAGTACAACCGCGTTAACACCACCGCCAGCCAGATCAGTTTCACCTATAACCAGATGGGCTCGCGGATGTATGGCACCTTCGGCAAGTTCGATGCGACGCTGGACTTCGACACCGATAACCTCGCCAGCGCCCGCACCACGTTGCGCATCGACCTCAGCAGCATCGACGCCGGCAGTGAAGACGCCAACACTGAATTGGTGAAACCGGCGTGGTTCGACACGCAGCAATTCCCCGTGGCGCTATTCGAATCCAGTCATTTCACGCAAGTGGCCGAAAACCGCTATCTGGTCGCCGGCCAGCTCACTCTCAAAGGCATCACCCGTGAGGTGCAAGTGCCGGTGGAGTTGAAGCCGGACAGCGCCATCGGCATTTTCGACGGTGAGTTGCTGCTCAAACGCGACGAATTTGGCCTCGGCGCGGGGGAGTGGGCGGACACGGTGGTGTCCAAGGACATCGCCATCAAGTTTCGGGTCGTGGCGCCCCAGCAGTGACTTCAGGTCATGCGCAGGATCAATGGCTGCCGAACAACTGGCGGATGAGATTCGGTGTGCTGCCGGTCCAGCGCTTGAAGGAGCGCCGGAAGTTCGCCGGATCACTGAAGCTCAGGTAATCGGCCACTTCCTCGTTGCTTAGTCCTTTGACCTGATACAGGTACAGCGCGACGTGTTTGCGCACCAGATCCACTTGCTGCTGGAACCCGGTGTCGTGTTTTTGCAGTTTGCGTTTGAGGGTGGCCGGGCTCATGGCGAATGCCTGCGCGGCTTGTTCCAGACTCGGTGGCTGGCGGACTTGATCTTGCAGGTGGCGGTACAGGCAATCGGTGAAGCTCTCGGCAAACCCCAGTTGCTCGATCTGCCGCACGGCTTCCTGGCGGGCGACCTGGCCGGCAGTCGCCGAGGCGTCGGGCCAGGGGCGGGCGAGAAACTCGCGGGGAATGCGCATCAAATCCAGCGGGCGTTTGAACTGAGTCTGCTCGCCCAGATGCACCCAATATTGTTCGACGTAACGCGGCTCGGCATGGCTGAAACTGCATTCCCATGGCAGGCGCTCGCCGCTGAGCCACTGACTCATGGCCACCAGTGACGTCATGCCCGCTTCCAGCAAAAACCGCCATTGTTCGCCGGCACCGCAACTGTCCAGCCAATAGACGTACGCAAAGCGCTCATCCAGCAGCAGACGCGGCGTCATCAACGGACTGAGCAGGGCTTGTTGCTGGACCAGCGTATCGAGCGCCTGATGCAGATTTTGCGCGTGACGCAAGGCGTGGCTGGCGGCGCCGTAGTGACCGGGCAGCAAGCGCTGGCCGAAGAGGAAGCTGCTGTCATCGGCGTCGAGCAAGCGGCGACTATTGTCGATCAGGCCGAGAAACTGCTGCGGGCTGAGGCGCGTCTGGCCGGCCAGAATGTCTTCATGGAACAGGCCTGTACCGCGCAAAAGACGATGGCTGTCGATATCGCGAGACAGGGCCAGATCGATCAATGTCGCGGGTTGGTAATGCCCGGGGATGAAGCGACTGTCGGCTTCGTACCAAGTGGATTTAACGGTCATGGTCGGCCTCAGGCGCTTTTGGCTAAGGGCGACTTGGCGCGGGCCAGTGCCAGGTTTAGGCGTTTGAGCAGCACTTCGGGCGTCTCGTCCAGGGCCATGACCGCCGCCGTGCTGGCCGCCAGTTGCAGGCGTTCGCCATGCTGTCGGGTCTTGTGCGCCAGGGCGTGTACGGCGGCTTGCAGCTCTTGCGCGAGCAGTTGCGCCTGACGCTCGCCGGTGTTTGGCAGCAACACCACAAAGCGATCACCGGCCAATCGGCAGAGCAAATCCTGACGGCGCAGATTGAGCAGCAGTAAATGGCTGAGGGCCTGCAACACCGCGTCCCCCTCGGCATGTCCGTAGGCCTGATTGATCGCGGCAAAGTTGTCCAGATCCAGCACCAGCAATGACAGCGGTTGCTGGTGCGCGATGCTCTCGCCAAGGCTGTCGGCCAGTTGCCGCTTGAGATAGTCGGCACCGCCCAGCGGGGTGAGCTTGTCGAACAGCCGATGCTCGCGGAACAGCCGCTCGCGTTTTTCCATTTGCGCGCTGATCGCCAGTTGCTCGCGGTGCCAGTGATAGATGCCGATGGTCAGCAGAATCATGCCCACCGGCATCGGCCCCGACTCCAGCCAGTGATCCCAGGTGATGCTGTCGGGCAGGCGGATGAACTCGTCGAGGCTGTCGATCCACCAGGAAAAGAAGATGCAGCTCAGGCCCAGCGCCAGATAATTGGTCACGCGCCCGGCCGGACGACTCTTCAGTACCAGCCCCAGCCAGACCAGTGCCAACAGCGCCGAGCCGCCTTCGCCGATGATGTCCAGCCAGACCCATTCACTGAATGACTTCAGGTCGCCGCAGGCCAGATGCAGAAGCAGACCGAGGTTGGCCGCCAGCAGCAGTGCAGCGAGTTTCCAACGGTGAGGTTTGAGCACTGAGAACATGGCCGCGATCCTTTGGCGAAGAAGCAATGCGCGTCAGCACAGCAGATGTTTGTGACAGCCGGGTGACGGCGCGGGGAGGTCGAATCAGCTCACCGGCCAGTGCAATATTTCTTCAAGAACACCACGTCCCCTGTAGGAGTGAGCCTGCTCGCGATAGCGTCAAGTCAGCCAATATTAATGGTGACTGGAAAAACGCAATCGCGAGCAGGCTCACTCCTACAAGTGCCGTGGTGAGTGGAAGAGGTCATTTCAGCTCATTTGCACAGACAAACCGCAGCAAATGCCCGGTTTACAAGGCTCGACCGTCAACCCTGTCACAGAAGCGTCATCCGTCGCCCCTAGCTTGCCCTCTCAGTTGCCGGGCCGTTTGCCTGGCCTGACCGGACTCTTTGGGGGAGAACAATCATGTACCAGCGCAGCAGTCATCCGCGCAGCGGCACCGTCGGGCTCTTCAGTTTCGCCCTGACCGCATTGGCGATGGCGATGGCCAGTGAGCGCCTGCACGCCGCCGACGCCACCGCCAATGTCGAGCACGTCGAAGTCGTCGGCCAGGCCGCCAGCATTGACTCGGCGCTCAAGCAGCAGCGCCGTTCCGACAACATCGAAAGCGTGGTGCATGCCGACGGCGTGGCGCAGTTGCCGGACGAAAACGTCGCTGAAGCGGCGCAGCGTTTGCCGGGCATCAGCGTTGAACGTGATCAGGGCGAAGGGCGTTTTGTCAGCGTGCGCGGCCTGGGGCCGGACCTGAACAGCGTGACCATCAACGGCACGCTGGTGCCGTCGCCGGAAAGCGAACGCCGCGCCGTAGCCCTCGATGTGTTGCCCTCGGAGCTGGTGCAGTCGCTGTCGGTGATCAAAACCCTGACCCCGGACATGGACGCCAACTCGCTGGGTGGCACGGTCGACGTCAGAAGCCTCTCGGCCTTCGATCACAAAGGCCTGTTCTATACCGGCGGCACCGAAGCCAGCTACGACAAGAACAGCCACCAGACCAGCCCGAAATTTTCCGGCGCAATCAGTGACCGTTTCAGCCTCGGTGACGGCATCGACAACTTCGGTGTGGCTGCCGCGCTGAGCTGGCAAAAGCGCGATTTCGGTTCCGACAACGTCGAAACCGGCGGCGCCTGGGATTTCCAGCGCGGTGCGCAATTGGAAGAGTTCGAACAGCGTGACTACGACATCAGCCGCGAACGCACCGGCGGCGGTCTGAACTTCGATTACAAGCCCGACGACCTGAGCAGCTATTACCTGCGCACCCTCTACAGCCGCTACAAGGACAGCGAAACCCGCAACTCCACCAGCATCGAATTCGCCGAGCCGCAAGCCGCCGGCGTACTGGGCGATGCCGAAGGCTCACGCAAGCTCAAGCAGCGCGAAGAAACCCAGGAAATTCAGTCCTACGTGTTCGGCGGCGAACGCATGATCGGGCTGTGGACCCTCAGCGGCCAGGCCGGTTACAGCCGCTCCAGCGAAGACAGCCCCGGCCACATCGCCAATGCGGCGTTCGCGGGCAATGACGATTTCAGCGACAGCGGTTTCTACAGCAACGACAAGCCACGGCCGATCATTGGCCAAGGCTTCTACGACGCCAACAACTTCAGCCTCGACAAGGTCGACTGGGAAAAGCAGAACACCAAGGACACCGAGAAAAACCTGCGCCTGGATCTGGCCCGTGACTATGACTTGAGCGGCTATGCGTCTCAGGTCAAGCTCGGTGGCAAAGTCAGCCGCCGCAACAAGGACAACGACCTCGACGCGTGGGTCTACGAGGACTTCGATGACCTCGGCTTTAGCGACGATCAACTCAACCTCAGCCGCTTCGCCAAGGGCTCGGTGGATTATCGTCTCGGCCAGTTCGGGCCGGGTATCAGCGGCAGCGCGATCAAGAACCTGATCGGCGGTCTCAACCGCGACGACTTCTATGACGAGACCGAATCGACCGTTAACGACTTCAAGATGCGTGAGGACATCAACGCCGGCTACCTGATGAACACGATCGACATCGACGACTGGCGCTTCATCGCAGGTCTGCGTTACGAGGGCACCGAGTTCGAAGCCAAAGGCACTGGCGCCACTGACGGCGACTTCGAGGCCACCGAAACCAAGCGTCGTTACCACCACTGGCTGCCGGGCCTGCACGCACGCTATCAACTGGACAAAAACACCCAGGTTCGCGCGGCGTGGACAAAATCCGTGGTGCGCCCGACCTTCGGTCAACTGGCGCCGGGATTTGTCATCGATGACGATGAAGCGACGTTCGGCAACCCGGACCTCAAACCGCTGGAGTCGAGCAACCTCGACCTCGGTATCGAACACTACATGGGCCATGCCGGTACGGTGTCGGCGTTCGTGTTCTACAAAGACATCAAGAACTTCGTCTACAACACCGACCTGGCCGGCACGGGCGCCTGGGCCGATTTCTCCGAAGCGCACACCTTTGCCAACGGCGACAGCGCCAAACTCTATGGCCTGGAGTTGGCCTACTCACAGAAATTCGACTGGCTGCCGGCGCCGTGGAACGGCTTGCTGCTGGGTGCCAACACCACCTTCAGCCGCTCTGACGCCGAGATCGAAGGCTTCGACGCGGCCAGCGGGCGCAACCGCAAACGCAGCATTGATCTGCCGAGCCAGTCCGACACCGTGGGCAACCTGATGCTCGGCTGGGAGAACGACAAGGTCAGCCTGCGCCTGTCGGCCAACTACAAATCCGACTACCTCTACGAGTTGGCCTCGATCAACGACAAGGCCCACGACCTGCATGTCGATGCGCAAACCTTTGTCGATTTCAGCGCGCGCTATTCGCTGAGCAAAAACCTGCAACTGAGCTTCGAGGCGCAAAACCTCACTGACGAGCCGTACTTCGTATCCACCGGCCACCGCTCCTACAACGGCCAGTACGAAGAGTACGGCCCGACCTACAAGCTCGGCCTGACCTTCACTCATTTCTAAGCCTCGGAGGGCGGCCGGGTGCCGCCGTCGATCCATGCACGACAAGGATTCTGCCGGTTCATGAGTATTTCTCTGCGACATAAACATTGGCTGTTGGGCGCACTGATCGCGCTGGCTGCCGGCCAGACGCTGGCCGCCACACCAAGCCTGACGCTCACCCCTTGGGCGCCGAAACTGAAGCTTGAAGAACTGAGTTTTTTACCGGGTGACCTGCGCCTTGGCGTCAGTCCCGTCAACGGCCTGTTGTTACTTGATGACCAAGGCGCGGAGCTGGCGCACCTGAAGGGCTCTTTCAGCAGTCTGGACAGCCGCGCCGATGATCGCCGGGTGTGGGTGGCCAGCCTCGACAACGCCAACCAGCAGGCACTGGTGGTCGGACTTGATCCGGCCAAGCGCACCTGGGGCACGCCGCTGCATTTGCCCGCGCGGGATTTTGCGGTCAACGGCGTGTGCCTGTATCGCGATGACGCCGACAACTTGTTCGTGTTTCTGGTGGGCGAGGAGGGCAAGGGCGAGCAATGGCTGGTGGGCAATGGCGCGAAGCTGAACGCGCAGGCGCAACGGGTGCGCGGTTTGCCGCTGCCGCCGTCGGCGAAGTTCTGCCGGGTCGATGACGCCGCGCATCAATTGGTGGTCAACGAAGAAAATGTCGGCTGGTGGGCTTACCCGGCGCAGGCCGAAGGCGATGTTACGCGTTCGCCAGTGGCCATGCGCGAACCGTTCGGCCAGATCAAAGGCGAGGCGGGCGCCGTCGCGCTGGTGCCTGGCGGCATCGTCGGCCTCGATCCGAAAGCTGCGCAATTGCATCTGTTTCAGCAACAGGGTGAGCGCTGGACGGTGCAGGCAACGTTGCCTTTGTCGGGTCTGAAAGAGCCGGAAAATCTTGCCCTTCGCGAAACCGCCAAAGGCCTGCAAGTGTTGATCCGCGACGATGATGATGGCCGTGTCTATCAAGGCGACCTCGACTGGCGCGCGACACCGTTGGCATTGCCGCCAGTGCTGCCGAGCGTCGCGGCGCAAGTGCAGAGCGACCCGGTGGCACGTCAGGGCGATGCGGCGGACGATCCGGCGATTTGGGTGCATCCGCAGCAGCCATCCCTCAGCCGCGTGCTCGGCACCAACAAGAAGCAAGGTCTGCTGGTGTATGACCTGCAAGGCAAATTGGTGCAGGAGTTGCCGGTCGGGCGTTTGAACAACGTCGACGTGCGGCCGAACTTCAAACTCGGCGAGCAGACCGTCGATCTGGCGGTGGCCAGCCATCGCGATCACAACAGCCTCAGCCTGTTCGCCATCGACCGCCGCAGTGGCGAGTTGCGCGACATCGGCGAAGTGCCGACGCCGCTCAAAGACATCTACGGCATTTGCCTGTTCCAGCCCGCCAGCGGCGAGATCTATGCGATCGCCAACGACAAGGACGGCACCTTCCTGCAATACCGCCTCGGTGCGCCGAACGGCAAGGTACAGGGTGAGTTGGTGCGCCAGTTCAAGGTCGACAGCCAGCCCGAAGGGTGTGTCGCCGACGACCAGCGTCAGCGCCTGTTTCTCGGTGAGGAGGACGTCGGCGTCTGGGCCGTGGATGCCCGTGCCGATCAGCCAGCGACCCTCGCCAGTGTGATCAAGGTCGGTGGCCCGTTGCATGCCGATGTTGAAGGTCTGGCGCTGTATCAGAGCGCGGCGCGCGACTATCTGGTGGTATCCAGCCAGGGCAACGACAGCTATCTGGTGCTGGATGCCGAACCGCCATTCGCCGTGCGCGGTGCGTTCCGGGTTGGCCTCAACGCGGATGCAGGCATAGACGGTGCCTCGGAAACCGACGGTCTGGAAGTCGCTTCAGCCAACCTCGGCGGGCCGTGGAGCAAAGGCTTGCTGGTGTTGCAGGACGGCCGCAAGCGCATGCCCGAGCAAAGTCAGAACTTCAAGTTCGTGCCGTGGGATGAAGTCACCCAGACGCTGAAGTTGCCCTGATCTGTCATCAATCGGTCATTTGTTTTCCATCGAATAGCGACGCGGTCGACGTCTCTGGCGACGACCGCCATTGCCCACAAGGAGTTTCACCATGCAGGCCACACTCGAACACATGACAATCTGGGGGCTGATCAGCGATGCGAGCCTGTTGGTCAAGGCCGTGATGCTCATTCTGCTGCTGGCGTCGATGCTCAGTTGGTATCTGATCGTGCTGCGCAGTCGCGTACTGCGACAACGTGAGCGACGCCTGAATGATTTCGTCCAGCGTTTCCGCCACACCCCGGAGTTGTTGCCGCTGTATCGCGAGTCGGCGCAGGTGGCGGTGGCCGAGGCCGGGATCGAGCCGATCTTCAATGCCGGATTTGCCGAGTTCAATCACCTGAACCGGCACGCTGACGGCAACGCCGATGCGGTGCAGGAAGGCGTCGAACGCGCGCTGCACGTCGCCATCAGCGAGCAGGAAGTGCAACTGGAAAAGGGTTTGCAGTTTCTCGCCACGGTCGGTTCGGTCAGCCCTTACATCGGTCTGTTCGGCACCGTGTGGGGGATCATGAATTCGTTCCTCGGTTTGTCTCAGGTGCAACAAGCGACGCTGTCGACGGTGGCGCCGGGGATTGCCGAAGCGTTGATCGCCACGGCCATCGGCCTGTTCGCGGCGATCCCTGCGGTCATCGCCTACAACCGCTTTTCGGCACGCAGCCAGACTTTGCTCACCCGTTACTACGCCTTTGGCAACGAGCTGCAAGTGCGCCTGCATCGGCAATTGCACGGCTCGCCGTTGAACCTCGCCGCTGCGGCTTGAAAGGAGAAACACGATGCTAGTCAGGCCGCAACGCAAGCACGGGCCAAAGGCCGAAATGAACGTGGTGCCGTACATCGACGTGATGCTGGTACTGCTGGTGATTTTCATGGTCACCGCGCCGATGCTCACCCAAGGCGTGAAAGTCGAACTGCCGAAGATCGCCAGCGAAGCCCTGGCTACCGACACGCGCCAGCAAATCCTGACGTTGTCGGTGAAAGCCGAGGGTGGTTATTACTGGAATCTGGGCGGCGAACTCGACACCCAACATCAGACCGACAGTGCCGTGGCCCTTGATGAAATGCGCGCCAAGGTCGAGCAGATCGTCGCGCAGCGTGCTGACACGCAGGTGTACATCCGCGCCGACAAGGACGCCGGTTACGGCAGTGTTGTGGCGGCCATGGCGGCGTTGCAACAGGGTGGTGTCACTAACCTCGGGCTGGTGACCGAGGCCCCGCAATGACGGCGATGATCATGCACAGTCCTGCAACGATTTCAGCGCCGATGCCGCGCAACCCTTTCTGGCAACACAGCCTCGCGGCGACGCTGGCGGTGGCCTTGCACGTCGTGGTGCTAGTGCTGCTGATCAACGCCTGGTCGCCGCCGATCCCGCAGGTTCCGCCACCTCGGGTGCTGACCACGCAATTAGTGATGGTGGCACCGCCCGTCGCGCAACCTCCCGCGCCTGAACCGACGCCTGCACCGGTCATAGAGCCGGTGGCGGCGCCGGTCGAACCCGTCAAGCCAAAGGCCGAGCCAGCACCGCAAACGCAAAAAATCGAACAGGCGGCCTTGGCGCGCAAGCGAGTGGAAGAGCGCAAACGCGAGCAACTGGCCGAGCAACAACGCGAGCAAGCGCGCAAGCGTGAAGACGACGCCGCCCGGCAACGGCTGGCGCAGCAACAGGCTGCGCAGCAACAGGCCGCCCAGGCTCAACAGCAGGCGCAGCAGGCCGAACGTGCGCGCCAGCAAGCGCTGGCCGACAGCCGCCAATACCTGCCGCTGAGCAAAGAAGCGCCGGAGTATCCGGAGCGAGCACTGGATAAAAACATCGAAGGTGATTGCTCCGTGGAGTACACGGTCAACCCGCAAGGCCGGGTCGAAAACCCCAAGGTGCTGGACGGCTGCCATCCATTGTTTATTCGCCCATCGATGGCCGCGGCGCAAACCTTCCGTTATCAGCCGCGGATCATCGACGGCGTCGCCGTGTCAGTGCCGGCGGTGCGCAATACCTTTCACTATCGGATCAAGTGAATGCGGCGGCGCCACCGCGGTGACGCCAGTCCTCAACGATCAATACGCCCGCCAGTGCCCCGGTACCCAGCGCCATTGATTACCGGCCCAGCGGTGGTGACCGGCGACCCAGTGATAACCCGGTGCAGGCATGACCGGCACGACTTCCACCAGCGGCGGTGGCCGATGCGGCCGGGCCGGCGCGACGACGCAGCCGGACAGGGTGATGGCGACCAGCGTGGCGGCGAGCAGGGATTTAACGGCTTTCGACATGATGGTGTTCCCGCAAAGTGATCAGTGCAGGCGCGTGGCAATCAACGCACCCAGTGCCCTTCAACCCAGAACCAGTTCGGCCCTCGTGCCTGCCAGTGCCCCGGTTTCCAGTGCGCGTTGTACCGCACCGGTTGCCAGTGACCGGGCATCCACACATAACCACGTCCTTGCCAGCGCCAATGGCCCTGGTCCCAGACATAGCCGTGACGCGGGCCGGGCATCACTTCCATGCGCATTGGCGGTGGCGCTTGCTGGACGATCACCACTTGTTGGGCAAACACCGGGCCGCTGGCCAGCGCTGCGAGGGTCAACGGCACCAGCAGCCAGGTTTTTCGCCATTTGGACAGGGAACGCAAAACGCTCATGACAACTCCTCAAGGCCTGCGTCGGAAAGTGAACGCAGCTGAAGAATTGGATGCCAAATCCGCGAAAAATCCTGTTTGCCGTAGATGAAATTTTTTTCAGGCACAACCCTGCGGGAACGTAAGGGCTCGGCAACATTCGATTTGTCGTTGCCGATACAGGCGAAGTCAGCCCACAAGGTATGATGTCGCGGTTTTCCGCCGGAGGTCGCTCGTCATGCCACGCATCACCCACTACAAAACCCCATGCCCCGAAGGCGTCAACAGCCAGATTCTGCAGATGGTCGTCGACTACCTGACCGACATCAGCGCCGTGGGCCTTGGCCCGAGCAATCTGCTGTACAACGTCTATCAGTACGCGGTCGGCTATGAGGTGCATCTGTATCTGGAAGCGTTGAATGGCGAGAAGGGCACTGATGTGGAATTGCTGGTTGCCACCGATGACGACGACCCGGAGCAAGTCATCGGTTTCCTGTTGTACCTGCCGGTGCAGGGCGATTGGGAGGCGTGCAGCGTCGCTTACATGGCGGTGCGCGAAGGGCATCGGCGTCAGGGCGTGGCGCGGGCAATGATCGCTGAAATGGTCGGGCTTTATCCCCACGCCGAACTGGCCTGCACTGTCGGCAAAGTCCCGTATTTCGAGGCACTGGGCTTTGAGGTGATCGGCCAGCGCGAGACGCAAGTGCTGATGAGTACGCGGCATTACCGCAGCAACGGCTTGCATGGGTTCATCGACACCATGCCGATCTACCGTTCGCTGGAGGTGCAGCAGATCCACACCTATCTGCTACAGAAAAACGGCAAGCGCGCCATGCTCGATGCCGAGAAGCAGCGCGACAGGCATCTCGATCAAACCGCCCGTCACACCGAGGTATTTGTCCGCCAACGGCTGACCGTTCACTGATCAGCCATAGGCATCCCGAAAGCCCTTGTTGCGAGTCCGGCAGCAGGGGCTTTTTTGTGGCCGCAGTGTTCAGGCAAGTTTCACGTTCATGGTGATCCGCGCCGTGAACACGTGTTTGCCCTCGGTATCGTGAATGTCCACGGTGACGATCTTGTCGCCTTCGCTCTGCCAATCGATGCCGTCGCCAGTGGCCACGGCCGTTACATCGGTTTTCGCCTTGGCCAGGTATTCCACGGTCATGCCTTTGGGAATCCAGCGGGCGCCGGCTGGGATCGAGACGTCAGTCATCATCCCGGCCGCGAGTTCCGCCGCGTTGCACATGGCGATCGCATGCACAGTGCCCAAATGATTGGTGATCTCGCGGCGAAACGGCACTTGCACTGTCGCGGCATTCGCGCGCAACTCGGTCACCAGCGGGTTGATGCTGCTGAAGTACGGCGCAACCTGGCAGGCCATCTGGCTGAAGGCCTGAGGGCCTGCGCTATTGAACATGCTGAGAAACTGGCTCATGGAGAAACCTCAATGGAAGCGTTTTACGGAATTATGTTCCTTTACAGAATATAGTTCTGTAGCGGAACGGTATTCTGTCTGTGGGAAATCTGTCAACCTAGGCGTGTTTTTGCCATAGGCACGGCGTGCCTTTTCAACTCCATATTTCAGGCTTGAGCCGCATGGACAACGCAGATTTACTTGAACGCAGCTACCCGGGCCGCCGGGCCGAACTCAAGCGCGATATTTTTCGCAAGGCCCTGAGCCTGTTCAACGAGCAGGGCATCGAAGCCACCACCATCGACATGATCCGCGCCGAATGCGATACCAGCGTCGGTGCGATCTACCACCATTTCGGCAACAAGGAAGGCCTGGTGGCGGCGCTGTTTTTTACCGCCCTTGAGGATCAGGCGCGCCTGCGTGACGCCTATCTGGACGCGGCAAACACCACGGAAGAGGGCGTGCAGGCGCTGGTGTTCAGCTATGTCGATTGGGTCGAGCGCCAACCGGAATGGGCGCGGTTTCAGTACCACGCGCGGTTTGCCGTGACCAAGGGCCCGTTCAAGGAAGAATTGGCCGAGCGCAACAAGACGCGCAATGTGCGTCTGCGTGAGTGGCTGGCCGAGTCCGGGCGCGCCGCTGAACTCAAGGCGCTGCCTGCCGAACTGTTGCCGTCGCTGATCATCGGCCAGGCCGACAGTTATTGCCGAGCCTGGTTGGCAGGAAGGGTGAAGGGCAGTCCAACGGCGTATCGCGAGTTGTTGGCGCAAGCGGCGTGGCAGTCTATTCGCAGTGACAACGAACCTTAGCGCTGATTGACGCAGACAAAAAAAGAGCCGCAAAGCTCTTTGATGGGGAGGAAGTGGAGCCCGTGAGGCTCAAGCGCCGGGGGGCTCAAGTTCCAATAGTCGCGCGGGCGGCCGCTCTTTCGACCAGCGCAATGATCGTTGCGAAAAGCTCGTTGCTGGCTTCTTCGGCGCTGATTTCGCGGTTGGCTGCCGCATGGGAAAGCGCTTCGGCGGCGCCGAGCATTGCCCGCAGTCCCGCTTGGGTGATCTGCCCGCCACTGGCAAAAGGCGCAAGAACGCTCCGACACTTTTCAAGGAAGATCGCCTCGTACTCACGCTTGATCTTCTCAAGTTCCGGCGTGCTGGCCAGCGCGGCAATCACCCCGGGAATTTCGTTGCCTTGCAGCAATACGCAATCGACATACGCACTTGCGATCACTGACGCGGTGCCGACCAACGACGGCTCGCAGTTAGCAATAGCGGCATCCATCACCACGGTCTGACGGGCATCGAAATCCCGGTACAGCGCCGCCAGCAATCCTGCACGCGTGACGAAGTGGTCGTAGACCACCGGCTTGGTCACGCCAGCCTTCTCGGCCAAGTAACCGAGGGTCAGGGCATCGGTGCCTTCGACTCGGATGATCTGCCAGGCAACGTCGAGCAACTGGCGCAGGCGGTCTTCACGGGACAGGCGCCGGCGCGGTTGGGCGGGGGAATTCTCTTCGGACATTTCGTGGGTTGACATCGCTATATACCAAACGTAACTTACTTTCCGTAACTTACCAAGAGTATATAAGCCTTGGTCTGTCTTCACCAACAGGAGATTTCCCATGCACGCATTGATTGTTATCGCGCATCACGATCCGCGCTCATTGACTCATGGCGTGGCGGCGCAGATCGCCGAAGGCCTGACACTGGCTGATCCTGCCAACACCGTCGAATTCGCCGACCTATACGCTGAAGGCTTCGAACCACGCTTCGGCGCTGCGGATTTTGCCGTGCATCACCGCGAGGCTCAGCCGCCTGCAGATGTGCTGGCCGAACAGACACGCATTGATCGCGCCGACACATTGGTGCTGGTGTACCCGGTGTATTGGTGGTCGATGCCGGCGCTGCTCAAGGGCTGGATCGACCGGGTTTTCAGCAATGGCTGGGCGTTTGATTTCGGCGGTGACCTCAGCCATGTGAAGCTGCTTCAGCGCATGCGCGTGCATCTGGTCCAACTCGCCGGGGCGGACGCGCGCACCTATGAGCGCCATGGCTATGGCGCGGCGATGAAGGCGCAGATCGAACACGGGATTTTCAATTACAGCGGGGCGACGGTGCTGAGTTCGACGTTGCTGCCGGAGTCGGAGTTGCGTGATCCCGGGCAGCAACTGAATGTCGCTCGAGAGCTCGGCACCCAAATGGCCAAGTAACACCTGTAGGAGCTGCCGAAGGCTCGGGCCGCGATCGGACGATCTTTTGATCTTGTTTTTTAGAATCAAAATCAAAAGATCGCAGCCTTCGGCAGCTCCTACAGAGTCGATCAATCTGGCATCGAGCGAATGATGTCGGCCAGATCATCCTTGGTTATTTCATTGGCTTTGATAGCGGCGGCGATGTCTTTTTTGGAAAGCGGGAAACGCTTGAAAATGTCTTTCAAATTGTCCGCATCAACATTGGCCAACCAGAGCGGATCAATAAAGGAACCGCCATACTCAGGTTTCATCGGTACGTCTTCGTGGGCAATAGCACCTTTGTGGTTGAGATACACCACATAACGATCATGCCCTTCAGGAAAACTTTTATCGTGATATAGCGTGGTACCCAGAGGCAGGACATAGTAATTCTCGTCGCCATTTGGACCTTCGATCATCAACGGTTCTTTCGTTTTATCATTTTCATATCGTGGCGGTTCGAAATATCGCCAAGCATCAGAAAAGCCATAAAGATCGCACTGACCGATAGAACTGCCACCACCCACAGACTAAGTTGCCTGTTCGTAAAAAATTTCCTTATCACTTTGCGCCTCGGTATTCCCTTCGAGCATGGCTGGTAAATCAGCGGGCATGAAAACGCTTGCGGTGTATTGATCATGCCGACGCTCTGCGTAGGAATGATCGAAAACAGATTATCCATGCAGTTTGCGGATTGATATAAAAAACGCGACCCCTGATTTTGGGTCGCGTTTTCCTGGATTGGCTTGGAAAAACTGTGGTGAGGGAGTTGCCTAAGGTTGCACTTCTACGTGATCGAGGGCCTGGTTGACGGCCAGTTCACCCAGCATCACGATTTGGGCGATGCCCAGAGCGGTTTTGCGATGTGAGGGCGGTAGTGAAGCGGCGAAGTTGTTGAGCATTTCGCTGGCCGAGCCGAGGGTTTCGCTGGCGTTGGCCAGCAGGGATTCGGTGTTGTACCTGGGGTTGGCGAAGTACATGGACTCCGGCTCGTTGGCGCTGGACATGATGCCGGCACCGGGATTGAGGTAGTAATCAAGGGCGCGGTCGGCGGCTTCGTGGAGTTTTTTGCTGTCGACTGAGGCGTAGGGGGATGTGGTGTCGGTGGTGGCTTTTGATTCTGGCGGGTTGGGTGTTGGTTTTTTCATGGTGTTCTTCTCTCTCTAAGCTGTGGAGCTGGTCCATTCGGCTTCCGGTCGAATGGGTGGCAGCTGTACGCAAGGCTGGAAACCCGGGGAGCAGAGAAACCCGGACGACCCGAAGGTCCCCCACGCACAGCCGCCATAACAAAGTGCACACCAAAAAGGTGCGCAATCATACGTCATGAATGGCGCTTTTGCGTTCTGCAGTCCCACGGGGTTTCCAGTCCCGGTCGCTGAATTGGCAGCGACGAGCACAGGCTAGAGACCTGACGTCCGACGGACAACCTGAAAACATTGTGGGAAGGTTCTGCAAATTCGAAACAACCTTTAAACATCCCGAATTGAAATACGCAGGAAGCTGCGGTGGGTTGCGATCTTTTGATCTGGTTTTTAAAGGGGCAAGATCAAAAGATCGTCCGATCGCGGCCCGAGCCTGCGGCAGCTCCTACAGGGGATATTGTTGTGTCAGTGAGTGCGTTGGAAGACCAGGGCTTTCAGGCCGCTTTCAGGATCTATGTCAGGAAACTCCGGCGGGTTCTCCAACCGCTGCTCGAAGCGCAGACTCGGCGCTTCCTGCGTCACGCCATCAATCAAGAAGTCTGAACCGAACGCCGGGTCATTCATGCACGCCAGCACCACACCGTCAGCAGTCAGCAGTTCCGGCAAACGGCGCAGCACGCGCTGGTAATCCTTGGTCAGCAGAAAACTGCCTTTCTGGAACGACGGCGGGTCGATGATCACCAGGTCATACGGGCCGCTGCTGATCACCTTGCCCCAGGACTTGAACAGGTCGTGGCCAAGGAAGCTGACTTTGTTCAGGTCATGCCCGTTCAACCGATGATTGTCGCGTCCACGGCTCAACGCTGCGCGCGACATGTCCAGGTTGACCACATGGCTGGCGCCCCCCTCGATAGCCGCGACGGAAAAACCGCAGGTGTAGGCAAACAGGTTCAGCACGCGCTTGCCGTCTGCCTGTTCGCGCACCCAATTGCGCCCGTAACGCATGTCAAGAAACAGCCCGGCGTTCTGCTTGCGACCGAGATCGACGCGGTATTGCAAGCCGCCTTCGACGACGGTCATTTCGTCGATCTCTTCACCGACCAGCCATTGTGCGGTGCTCTGCGGCAGGTAACGGTGCTGGATTAACAGGGTATGCGCGCCGGCCTGTTGCCACTCATTCGAACCACTGATGTCCAGCAGCAAGCGCTTGAGGTCTTCAAGCTGTTCAGGCGCCGGCTCCTTGAACAACGACACCAGCACCACGCCTTGCAGCCAGTCCACGGTCAACTGCTCCAGCCCCGGCCAGCAACGTCCGCGGCCGTGGAACAGGCGGCGGGTCTCGCTCGGTGCCGCCGCGAGCGCGGGCAGCAAATGGGCGTGGAGGGTGGCGAGGGCTTCAGGGTTCATCGGTCACGGTCGGCAAGCAAAAGGGCGGGCATTTTAACCACAATTACGCCCTCGCGAACGCCTGTCGCCAATGGACAAAAACGACTATTCGGAAAACACCTGTATCAAAAATGAATTTCTGCAGAACCCGCCGCTCATACCAGATAAGCAGCGGATTCAAGCCGCTAAATCGTTAATGCAATTCAGGGAGTGCAGTTCCATGTGCCCAACACCGACGGCGGACACGCACCTTCCTGACGGATTGATTCTGGTGGTTGAGGATGATCCGTTGATTCTGGAGTTTCTCTGCGAAATTCTTCAGGAGGAAGGTTTCAGGGTTGCGCCGCAGACCAGTGCTGACGCCGCATCGCAATATTTGGAGGAGCATGCGCCGGAAGTGGCGTTGCTGCTGACCGATATCACCATGCCCGGCACCCTCAATGGTGCGGATCTGGCCAATCTGGTTGGCGACCGCTGGCCGGACAAACCGGTGATGGTCATGTCCGGCTATGAAACGCCGGAGACGTCCGGGGTCAAGTACCCCGTGGCGTTTATCAAAAAGCCCTGGGCCATTGGTCAATTGCTCGACTGTGTGGACAGCGCGTTCAAGTCCAAGGCGCCGCGCCTGCACTGAGACGCTGGGTGGTGCGGCCGGGCAATGCTACATTGCCCGGCCAACCTGCCTGCCATTGCCAGAGGATGCGACCCTTTGTCTGCTCACGATTGTGTTTTTGACCGCGCGTTCGGCGCGTTCCTGTTCGACATGGACGGCACCGTCCTCAATTCCATCGCCGCCGCCGAGCGGATCTGGTCAGCCTGGGCCGTGCGGCATGGCGTGGACGTCGAATCGTTTTTGCCGACCATTCATGGCGCGCGGGCCATCGACACCATCAATCGCCTGAACTTGCCGGGAGTGAATGCCGAAGAACAAGCGGCGTTCATCACCGAGGCGGAAATCGGCGACGTTGAAGGCATTGTCGAGATTCCCGGTGCGGCAGCGTTTCTCAAGCGCCTGCCCGCCGAGCGCTGGGCCATGGTCACCTCGGCGCCGCGGGATCTGGCCTTGCGGCGGATGGCAGCGGCGGGCATTCCCGAGCCTGCGGTGATGATCACTGCCGAGGATGTGAAGGCCGGCAAACCCGATCCGTCCGGTTATATTCTGGCCGCCAAACGCCTGGGACTTGAGCCGCGCGACTGCCTGATTTTCGAAGACGCTGCCGTCGGCATTCAGGCCGCCGAAGCCGCCGGCGCGCCGCTGATGATCATCACCACGACGCACCAGCATCCACTCGAAACGTCGCATGCGACATTGGCCAGTTACGAGGCGATCAGCGTCAAAGTCGACAGCGCCGGTCAGCTTCACCTGCACAAGGCCTGACACACCACGATTGCTGTGGGGTAGATCGTGACCGACGATCAGGCCCCACGGCGCCCGCGCCAACTCGGGCTATCATAGGATCAGCCTTTTTGTGCCTGCGGAGCCTCATGATGATCAACCTGGCCACTGCCCACCTGTTTGCTGATTACAAATCCTGGGCCAATCAACGCCTGTTCGACAGCCTCCAAGCACTGCCTCCTGAGGAAATCACCAAGGAGCGCAAAACGATCTTCAAGAACCTGATCGGCACCTTGAACCACATCTACGTGGTTGACCGCATCTGGCAGGCGCACCTTGAGGGGCGAGACCATGGCTTTCAGTCTTCCCATGATCTGGTGCACGCCGATCTCGGCGAATTGCGCCAGGCCCAGCAGGACGTCGATCGCTGGTATAGCACCTGGAGCCAGCAACAGACCGAGGCTTCACTCAATCGCGAGATCGATTTCAAGTTCGTCTCCGGCGACGGCGGCAGCATGAACGCCGGGGCGATTTTCCTGCATGTGATCAACCACAACAGCTATCACCGTGGCTGGGTGATCCAGATGTATTTCGAGATTCCGCAGATGCCGCCGATGACCGATCTGCCGGTTTATCTGCGCGAGGTCGACCCGAATTTCAAAGCGTTCAGTGCGCCTCCAGCGGCAGCGGAGCCGACATGTGATGGGCAATCAGCGAGCGCAACCAACGTTCCGCAGGGTCGTTGTCGTTAACACCGTTCCAGACCATCGACAGCTCCGAGGGGACGATGTCGAACGGCGGGTCGTCGGCACGCAAACCGTTGCTGCCTTCAACCAGTGCACACGCCGCAAAGTCCGGCACGGTGGCGAGCATGTCGGTGCCGGCGAGAATCGCCCGTAACCCGGCGAATTGCGGCACCGCCAGCACCACGCGACGGCTGCGATTGACCCGCGCCAGATCGTTGTCGATGGCCCCGCCCAGGTCCCCGGAAAACGACACCAGCGCATGCGGGCGCTCGCAGTAATCGTCGAGGGTCAGCGCACCGGGACGGTCGTCGGCACGGAGGATCTTGCAGCGTAAATCGCGCAGCTTTTTCCGCTTGGCGTTGGCCGGCAGTTCGGTGGTGTAACTGACGCCCACGGAGATTTCCCCGGTGGCGAGCATTGACGACATCAACAGAAAATTCACCCGGCGGATCACCACCACCACGTTCGGTGCTTCTTCGCGCAGCTGTTTGAGCAGCGGCGGCAGCAGGCCGAATTCCGCGTCGTCGGACAGACCGATGCGAAACACGTCACGGCTGGCCAGCGGGTCGAAATCCTTGGCGCGGCTGACGGCACCCGAGATGGTGTCCATCGCCGGTTGCAGCTCCTTGAGGATCGCCAGCGCCCGTTGCGTGGGTTCGAGGGTGCGGCCGTTGCGCACCAGCAGCGGATCGTCGAACAGATCGCGCAGACGGGCGAGGGAAGCGCTGACCGCCGGTTGGCCGAGGAACAGTTTTTCCCCGGCGCGGGTCAGGTTCTTTTCGAACATCAGCGTTTCGAAAATCAGCAACAGGTTCATGTCGACGCGGCGCAGGTCGTTACGGTTCATGCCCAAAGCCTCCGATGTGCGGATTCTTCAGTGTAGTGAAACCAGTCATTCCTGAAGTCAGGGGGCGGTGCCTGTCAGCACTTTGCGAAACGTCTCCACCAACGGCCGCAAATTGATCCGGTGCCACGCCGCCCACAGCGGTGTAGTAAACGCCAGCCACGGCACCTCGCGCAGCACCACCCCCGGTGGGGCGTTATGGCTCAAACCCTTCTGGATCATGGCAATCCCCAACCCCGACGCCACCAGCCCCAGTGCGGTAAACGGCTCGGTCGCCTGCATCCGCACATCCGGGGTAAAGCCTGCACGGATGCACGCGCTGACGAACTCATCGCTCGCATCCTGCCGTGGCTGCACGCCGATCCATTCCTGATCGGCCAGATCCTCTGGACTCAATGAGACCTTGCCAGCTAACGGATGCTGTTCCGGCAACGCCAACAGCATCGGATCATCGAGTACCTGAAATCCGAGCAGATCCGGATCGTCATCGGTCGGCGGCTCACTCACCAAGGCAATATCGAGACTACGCTGTCGCAAGCCTTCCAGTTGCTCGGCGGAACTGAGGTTGTACAGCGCGACATGTACGTTCGGCCGGTCCACCCGCAGCACGCGCAAGGCATTGGGCAGGACGCCGGCGTGCATGGCGTTTTCGATGTAGCCGATGCACAACCCGCCTTCTTCGCCCCGGCCCAGTCGCTTGCCGAGGGATTCCAGGCGATTGGCGTGGGTCAGCAGGGCGCGGGTTTCAGCGAGGAAGGTCTGGCCATCGCGGGTCAGACGAATGCGTTGCTGGCTGCGCTCGAACAGCGTCAGGCCCAGGCGCTCTTCGAGCTGGGCGATCTGCCGGCTCAGCGGTGACTGGGAAATATGCAGCCGCTCGGCAGCACGGCCGACGTGCTCTTCCTCGGCGACGGCGACGAAGTAGCGCAATTGGCGAATGTCGATCATGTCAGACCTCTAGGGACTCAAGTGATGCGCATTATGTCTTGGACGGTCTCGGTGTCGCAATCTAGGATCTGCTCAACGGTCACGCAGACCACGCAACGAATGAGGACAATCCAATGAGCTTGAAAGACAAACTGCCCGGCCAACTGGGCTTCGGCACCGCCCCACTGGGCAACATGTTCCGCGCCATCCCCGAAGCAGAAGCGCAGGCCACCGTGCATGCCGCGTGGGATGCCGGTGTGCGCTACTTCGACACCGCGCCGTTCTACGGCTCGGGTTTGTCGGAGATCCGCCTCGGTGAAGCACTGAAACAATACAAGCGCGACGACTATGTGCTGAGCAGCAAGGTCGGCCGGGTGATTCTCGATGAAGTCGAAGACGCCGCTGCCCGCGATCTGGGCGAGAAGAGCGGGGTGTTCGAACACGGTCGCCCGAACAAGATCGTCAACGACTACAGCGCCGACGCGACCCTGCGTTCAATCGAGGACAGCCTCAATCGCCTGCAAACCGACCGTCTCGACATCGTGTGGGTGCACGACATTGCTCAGGACTTCTACGGCGATCAATGGCTGGAATATTTCAATCAGGCCCGCACCGGCGCGTTCAAAGTGCTGACCCGTTTGCGTGAAGAAGGCGTGATCAAGGGCTGGGGCCTGGGCGTGAACAAGGTCGAGCCGTGCGAGTTGACGCTGGATCTGACCGAGGCGCAGCCGGATGGCTTCCTGCTCGCGGGGCGCTACACGCTGCTCGACCACGAACGTCCATTGCAACGCCTGATGGAGGCGGCGCTGGCGCAAAACGTTGAAATCGTCGTTGGCGGCCCTTACAGCTCAGGAATTCTGGCTGGCGGTGCGCACTTCGAATACCAGAAGGCCAACCCTGAAATCGTCGCCCGGGTTGAACAGATCAAACGCATCGCTGCGGCTTACAACGTCGATGTGAAAGCCGCTGCCCTGCAATTTTCGCTGGCTCATCCAGCGGTTGCAGCGGTGATTCCCGGTGCGAGCAAGCCGGGTCGCATCGCCGAAGACGTGGCCGCACTGTCGGCGACCATTCCTGCTGGTTTCTGGCAGGCCATGCGTGACGCAAAACTGGTGTCCGAACGTGCACCATTGCCAATCGATGAGGTGAAAGCATGAAGATTGATCTGAGTGGAAAACTCGCCATTGTCAGCGGCAGCACCGCTGGTATCGGTTTGGGCATCAGCCAGTCGCTGGCTGAATCCGGCGCTACGGTGGTGGTGATCGGCCGCGACACGGCCAAGGTCGAGCAGGCACTGGCGAGCATTCGCCAGAAGGTGCCTGGCGCCCAGTTGCGCGGTTTGACGGCGGATCTGGGCACCGCCGAAGGCGCGGAGAAACTCTTCGCCGCAGAACCGAAAGCCGACATTCTGGTGAATAACCTCGGCATCTTTAATGACGTCGACTTCTTCGACGCGCCGGACAGCGAGTGGGCGCGCTTCTATGAGGTCAACGTGATTTCCGGTGTGCGTCTGTCGCGGCATTATGTGCCGGTGATGGTCGAGCAGGGCTGGGGCCGGGTGATTTTCCTGTCTTCGGAATCCGGGGTGGCGACGCCGGCCGACATGATCAATTATGGCGTGACCAAAAGCGCCAATCTGGCGGTGTCCCATGGCTTGGCCAAACGTCTGGCTGGCACCGGCGTGACGGTCAATGCGATTCTGCCGGGGCCGACCTTCACCGATGGTCTGGAGGAGATGCTCAAGGACGCCGCTGCCGAGTCCGGCCGCAACCTGCGTGACGAGGCCGACGCCTTTGTGCGCAAGGCGCGTCCGACCTCGATCATCCAGCGTGTGGCCGATGTCGAAGAGGTCGCACATCTGGTGACCTACATCGCTTCACCGCTGTCCTCGGCCACGACCGGCGCCGCTTTGCGGGTCGACGGTGGTGTGGTCGACAGCCTGACAATCTGAATTCCTTACGAGAGACGTTTTTATGGCAACTGCATCCGCAACCATCGATATCCCGGCTTCGGCCGATCAGGTCTGGCAATTGATCGGCGGCTTCAACACGCTGCCGGACTGGCTGCCGTTCATTCCCAACAGCGAACTCAGCGACGGCGGGCGTGTACGCACCCTGCAAACCGCCGATGGCGCCGTGGTGATTGAACGTCTGCAAACGTTCGACAATGCCGCCAGGACCTACGGCTATTCGATTGAACAGGCACCGTTCCCGGCCACCGATTATCTGGCGACGATCAAGGTTGAAGCCCAAGGGCAGGGGGCACGGGTCACGTGGTCGGGGCGTTTCACCGCCAAAGGTGTGAGCGATGAGGAAGTGGTGGCGTTGTTCAGCGGCATCTACCAGGGCGGCCTAGAGGCCCTTCGGGCCAATTACCCGGCCTGAAGAACGCCACAATCCAATGTAGGAGCGAGCCTGTTCGCGATGGCGCATGGTCAGTCGATATCTTCTTTGACTGATACACCGTTATCGCGAGCAGGCTCACTCCTACAGGGATTGCATTCCAAGGAGCGGTCAGGTGTTGGCGATCAGGCTCTGCCGACAATCCAGCACCAGTTTCGCCCCACCCAAGTCACTGCTGCGCACTTCCAGGCTGAAGCCGTGCAAGCTGACAATCGCCGCGACAATCGACAATCCCAGGCCAAAACCACCTTGCGGCTGCCCGCCCTCGGCACGATAGAAACGCTGGAACACCGCCTCGCGTTCGGCTTCGGGAATCCCCGGGCCTGAGTCGTGTACTTCAATCCGCGTGTGCCCGGCATCATTCACCCCACGCAAAATCACCGTGCCGCCGGCGGGCGTGAATTTGATCGAGTTGCTCAGCAGATTCGCCAAGGCCTCGAACAACAACGCCCGATCACCATTGAGCGGCGGCAAGGTCTCCGGCATGTTCAGTTCGAAGCGCAGTTCGCCTTCCTCGGCCAGCGGCAGGTAAAACTCGTGAAGTTCTTCGAGCAGCAACACGGGGTCCAGTTCGACAAACCCTGAACGGCGCTGACGATCCTCCAGCTCGGAAATCCGCAACAACCCCCGAAACCGCGCCATCAGCGTATCCGCCTCGGCCAGCACCAGATCCAGTTGCGCGGCTTCCTGCGAACCTTCACCGGCCTGTTGCTGCATGCGATACAACTGCGCGCGCAAGCGGGTCAGCGGGGTACGCAGATCATGGGCGATGTTGTCGCAGACGCCTTTGACCTCATTCATCAGGCGCTCGATGCGCTCCAGCATCGCGTTGACGATGGCGGCGAGCATGTCCAGCTCATCGCGGCGGTTGGATAGCGGCAAACGCTGGGTCAGGTCGCCGGCCACAATGGCTTGCGCGCGATCCTGAATCGCACGAATGCGCCGCAACGGGCGGCGCCGCAGCAAGTGCCAACCGGCGATCCCCGGAAGAATTGTCAGCGACACGCCCCAGAACAACGCATGCAAAATGATCCGCGTCACGGCGAACAGCGAGCCGTTATCGCGCAGCAGCACCAGCCAGCGACCATCGCGGGTTTGCGTCGCGACAGCATCGCAGCTGTCGGCGGGCAGGGTCGGATCATCGGAGTCGGCGCATTCGGAAAGCATGTGGATCTTGCCGTCCAGCGGCAGGCCTTCCGGCAGTTGTTGCAAGGCGCCGCCGAGGTAGCGGCCCTCGGCGTCGAACAGACCGTAAGCGTCGATGCCGCGAATATCGAAGGTCATGCTCGCGGCGAGCGCTTCATCGAGTTGCTGGCCGCGAAAGTGCGAAAACAGGTGCTGACGTTGCATCAGCGAATGTTTGGCGAGGTTGTCGAGGTAGCCGGAAACCTCGTAGTACATGACTCCCATGAGGATCGCGCTCCACGCTACGAACAGCGAACTGTACAGCGCCAGCAAGCGGCTGCTGGAGGAGCGCCAGCCGTCAGACGGGTTCGGCAATGACATAACCCGAGCCCCGTACCGTGCGGATCAGCGGAACGTTGCCCGCCGCGTCGATCTTCTTGCGCAAACGGCCGATGTGCACGTCGATCAGGTTGGTGCCGGGGTCGAAGTGATAACCCCAGACTTCTTCGAAAATCATCATCCGCGACAGAATCTGTCCGCTGTTGCGCATCAGGAATTCCAGCAATTTGTATTCGGTCGGCAGCAGCGTCAGCACCTGCTCGGCGCGACGTGCTTCGTGGCTGATCAGATCCAGCTCAAGATCCGCCACCCGCAACGTCGTCGCTTGAGTGGCGCCGCTGTTCTGCCGGCGCAGCAACACTTCGACCCGCGCGGCCATCTCGTCGGTGGCGAAGGGTTTGGTCAGGTAGTCGTCGCCACCGGCACGCAAGCCGCGCACGCGCTCGTCGACATCGGAGAGGGCGCTGATCATCAGGATCGGCGTCGCCACGCCCATGGTGCGCAGGGTGGTGACGATGGCCAGACCATCGAGCTCCGGCAACATGCGGTCGAGGGTGATCAGGTCGTAGTTGCCGCTCACGGCGCGGTCGAGGCCTTCGCGGCCATTGTCGACCCAGTCAACGTCGAGGCCGTGGCTGCTGAGTTCGGCGACGATTTCCCGGGCGGTCACGGCGTCGTCTTCGATGGTCAATATGCGAGTCATAGGGCAGGCCTTGATCGGTTCAAACGGAATGGCAGCATTTTGCCAAGAATTTTCCGCGGCGCTTTAAATTAACTTTCATCTTCGGGCTATGGCACACGCAAATGTCGACGCCTGCTGCAATCGATGCCAATGCATAAAACCCGCTGAAATCGGCTGCACTTTGCAAATTGCAACGTCCTAAGAAGTTCATCTTTTATAAATCATTGAAATTTAATGAATTGTTTAATTCTGGCAACTGGCACGGTCGCTGCAATTCGTAGTGTGACGAGTTGTAACACCATTTTTCATGCCTGGAGCACTACAACAATGAATAGATCCTCTGATGGGTTTTATCCTGCCTACGAAGGAGAGTCGAGCAACGTCTCAGGCGTGTCCTGGGGTGCGATCTTCGCCGGTGCGGCGGCGGCCGCCGCACTGTCGATGATTTTGGTGCTGCTCGGCTTCGGTTTGGGATTCTCTGCGGTTTCACCATGGGCCGGTGAGGGCATCAGCGCCAAGGGCTTGGGTATTACGACGATTGTCTGGCTGGCGGCGACGCAAATCATTGCTTCCGGTCTGGGTGGCTATATTGCAGGTCGCCTGCGAGTGAAATGGGCGAACATGCACGGTGACGAAGTGTATTTCCGCGACACCGCTCATGGGTTCCTGGCGTGGTGCGTGGCCACACTGGTGACCGCGATTCTGGTGGTCGGTTCGGTCAGCAGCGTAATCAGCGGTGGCGTTCAGGCCGGTGCCAGTGTGGTCGGTGGTGCGGCAAGCGCCGTGACCCAAGCGGCCGGAAATGCAGCGGCGAACACTGACAGCAACCAGTACGGTTATTACATCGACAACCTGTTCCGCGATGACCGTCCAGCTTCTGTCAGTGATGACGCTGCACATGGCGCAGTGGCGCGAATCTTTACCCAAAGCCTGGCCAACGGTCAGCTCAGCGCCGAAGACCGCACCTACCTCGCGCAACTGGTAGCGCAACGTACCAACCTGAGTCAGGCCGACGCTGAGCGTCGTGTCGACGAAGTGTATGCCCGCACCCAGAAAGCCATCGCCGACGCCAAACTGAAAGCCCAGCAAGCTGCCGATACTGCCGCCAAAGTTGCAGCCTTGACCTCGTTGTGGATGTTCATCGCGCTGCTGGCCGGTGCCTTCTTCGCCAGTCTCGCGGCAACCTACGGCGGTCGTCGTCGGGATGCGGTCGAGTACGTTGAAGTCGATACCTACACCACTACCACCACTGTGCCTCCAGTCCGTTAAAAAGGGAGAATCACCATGCGCTCATTACTGCTGTTTTTCCTCGGCATACCGATCCCGATCATTATTCTGATCGCCCTGTTCGTGCACTGATTGCTCTATTGGGGCTTTTGCCTCGGCCGCTACCACCCTCGGGTGGTAGCGGCTTTTTGCTTTCTGCGGGGCCAGCGGCGAGAATCGCCAGCGAAAGTGGATTGGCCGCTTTCAGTGTTATTTAAGGATGAGCACGTTGGACAAGAAGGAAATCAAGCGGCAACTGATCGAGATGCTCGACGCCGGCCGCTCCAAGACCGAAACCTTCAAGGCACTCTCGGGTGGGAAGGTCAAGGATCGAGTATTGGCTGCATGGATTGGTGGCCGGCCTGACCCCGCTCTCAGAGAGCGCCATTCACTCAAAGTCACGATTCTGGTCGTGCTGACCTGTATTCAGGCATTGATCGGCGCATTTGCCGGATTTTTCCTGTTTTATGAAGTCAGTGCCGGCATGGCACTGACGATCATGCTGTTGGCGGGCGGTATTCCTTTGCTGTTCGCGTGGGGCTTCTACAAGAACATCGCTGCGGTTTACACCGTCTATGTGATCCTGACGATCAGCCAGCTCTCGCGCATGTTCAAGGGCTATGAAGAGGACCCGGTGTCGACCCTGATCGGTGTTGGCATCACCCTGGCGATAGTGGGCTACGCGGCTTGGCTGAAAACACTGTTGTTCCCTGACCTGGGTTTCATTGGCGCAAAAAAGATCAAAGGCCAGTTCGTTTTCTCCAACTGATCGTTTAACAATCCGACTGTTTCACTGGCCTGGATCAATATTTCCGTTGGCGCTATCACCTAACGTAAATGTTCCAGGCCTTTGCTGAGGTATGAACTACAGTGCTTCTCGCGCACCTTGTTGCGCTGACGAAGTACCCGCGCCGACGCGCTAATCACAGTAAAAAATGCGTCGACGAGGCGTAGTGCAGCAAGGAGCTGACACAACCTCAACTGAATCTTCACGGATGAACACCGCAATGCACTGCCTAGAACGAACCTTCGATATCCAGCCCTTGGCGCAGGCGGATATGACCGTCCACATCAACGGCCAACCGGTCACTGCCGCCATCGGAGAAACCGTCCTCAGCGTTATTCAATCTCTCGGTGTGCGCCAGATTGCACGCAACGATCATGACCAGATCAGCGGCGCCTATTGCGGTATGGGCGTGTGCCAGTGCTGTCTGGTGAAAATCAACGGCCGCCACAAGCGTCGCGCCTGCCAGACCGTCGTGCGTGACGGCATGCAGATTGAAACCCAGGTCAACCGCGTCGCCGCGCAGGAGGTTGTATGAGCCTGCAACCGGTCATCGTCGGCGGTGGGCCGGCTGGGATGGCGGCGGCCATCGAACTGGCGCGCCACGGCGTACGTTGTACGCTGCTGGAAGAAGCCTCGCGACTCGGCGGCGTGGTCTATCGCGGGCCGTTGCGCGACGGCGTGCAGCTGGATTATCTGGGGCCGCGTTACTCCGAAGCATTGGGCAAACTGCACGGCGAATTCCAGGAGCAATCCGGGCTGATCGACGTGCACCTCAACCATCGCGTGGTCGGCGCCGAAGGCACCCGTGCGCTGGTGGTGCTGGACGGCGACGAGCAACTGCACGAGATCGAGTATCCGCAATTGCTGCTGGCTGCCGGTTGCCACGAACGCAGTGTGCCGTTTCCTGGCTGGACCTTGCCGGGGGTGATTCTGCTTGGCGGCCTGCAACTGCAAATCAAGAGTGGCGTGGTCAAACCGCAAGGGCCGGTGATCATTGCCGGCACCGGGCCGTTACTGCCGCTGGTGGCGACACAGCTTCATGCCTCAGGCGTCAAAGTCGCGGGCGTGTATGAGGCCTGCGCGTTCGGCAAGATCGCCCGCGAAAGCCTGGCGCTGCTGAATAAGCCGCAACTGTTCCTCGATGGCTTGAGCATGCTCGCCTACCTGAAACTGCACGGCATCGCGATGAACTACGGCTGGGGCGTGGTCGAAGCCCACGGTGAGGGCGAGCTGAAAAGCGTCAGCGTCGCGCCGTACTCGGCCACCTGGGAGCCGGACATGTCCCGTGTCGAGCGTTTTGAAGCGAAGACGCTGGCGGTCGGTTACGGCTTCATTCCGCGCACGCAACTCAGTCAGCAGATGGGCCTGGATCACGGCTTCAGCGATGACGGCTATCTGCGCGCCAATTCGAACATCTGGCAGCAAAGCAACGAGCCGCACGTGCATCTTGCCGGTGACATGGGCGGGATTCGCGGCGGTGAAGCGGCGATGCTCGCGGGCAAAATCGCGGCGACGTCGATCCTGCTGCAACGTGGTGTGCTCGAAGAGGAACTGGCGCAGGTACGCCGCGACCGGTATTTGGGCAAACTGAAAGCCATCGTGCGTTTCCGCGCGGCGGTGGATCGCTACACCGAACGTGGCGTCGGCCAGACTGCATTGCCGGCCGCCGACACGGTGATCTGCCGCTGCGAGCACGCGACCCGCGCCGATATCGACCGGGCGCTGGAGCAAGGCGTGCAAGACATCGCCAGCCTGAAAATGCGTACCCGCGTGAGCATGGGCGATTGCCAGGGGCGCATGTGCGTCGGCTATTGCAGCGACCGTTTGCGCCAGGCCACCGGGCGCAAGGATGTCGGTTGGCTGCGCCCGCGCTTCCCGATTGATCCGATTCCTTTTTCCGCGTTCCAGAATGTCGGCACGGAGGCCGCTTCCCATGAGTAAGTTCTACGACGTGATCATCGCCGGCGGCGGTGTGATCGGGGCGTCCTGCGCCTATCAATTATCCAAACGCAAAGACCTCAAGGTTGCACTGATCGACGCCAAACGTCCGGGCAACGCGACCCGCGCCTCAGCCGGTGGTTTGTGGGCGATCGGCGAGTCGGTAGGGCTTGGCTGCGGGGTGATTTTCTTTCGCATGATGTCGGCTAACCGCAAGCGCGAAACCCAAGGCGCGGCAGTGGCGGTGGACGCGAGCACACCGCACATTCTGCCGGAGTCGTTTTTCGATTTCGCCTTGCAATCCAACGCGCTGTACCCGGCGCTGCACCGTGAGTTGAAAGACAACCACGGCATGGATTTCAAGTTCGAAAAGACCGGGCTGAAATTCGTGATTTATGACGACGAGGATCGGCTCTACGCCGAGCACATCGTCGGCTGCATTCCGCATCTGGCCGATCAGGTGCGCTGGCTCGATCAAGCCGCGCTGCGCGAAACCGAACCGAGCGTCAGCCATGAAGCACGCGGGGCGCTGGAGTTTCTCTGCGATCACCAGGTCAGCCCGTTCCGCCTCGCCGATGCCTACATGGAAGGGGCGCGGCAGAATGGCGTCGACATCTTCGTCAACACCAACGTCACCGGCGTGTTGCACCACGGCACGCGTGTGACCGGCGTACAGACCACCGAGGAGGGCGTGTTCCACTGCAAGACGCTGATCAACGCCGGTGGTGCCTGGGCGGCGGATTTGAGCGAGTGGGCCACCGGCATTCGCATTCCGGTGAAGCCGGTGAAAGGCCAGATTCTGCTGACCGAGCGCATGCCGAAAATCCTCAACGGCTGCCTGACCACCAGCGATTGCTACGTGGCGCAAAAGGACAACGGTGAGATCCTGATCGGCAGCACCACCGAAGACAAGGGCTTCGACGTCACCACCACCTACCCGGAAATCGCCGGGCTGGTGCAGGGCGCGGTGCGTTGTCTGCCGGAGCTCAAAGACGTCAACCTGAAACGCACCTGGGCCGGGTTGCGTCCGGGCTCGCCGGATGAGTTGCCGATCCTCGGGCCGATGCGTGGGGTGGAGGGTTATCTGAATGCCTGCGGGCACTTCCGCACCGGGATTCTGACCTCGGCGATTACCGGCGTGTTGCTGGACAAACTGGTCAACGACGAGCCGTTGCCGCTGGACATCACGCCGTTTCTGGCGGATCGGTTTGAGACTGCCCCGGTCAAGCAGGAACTCGAACTGGAAATGGCCTGACCTGAGTCCACCACCATCCCCTGTGGGAGCGAGCCTGCTCGCGAAGGCAATCTGTCAGTTGTCGAAGTGTTGGCTGACACAGCAGTTTCGCGAGCAGGCTCGCTCCCACATTGGGATTTGAGTAAGACTCAGGCCTTGCGCGATTCCTCTTCCAACTGATCCGACTCAAACAACCGCGCCAGTTCCGCCCGGGCTTCCTGAGCGGTTTGCAGGACTTTGGCGGCGTCATCGTAGACCGCGTGTTGTGCCTCCAGCACCTGTTCGTCATGGTGTTTGAAGCGCTTGATTCGCGCATCGGCCTGCGCCTGGGTCAGGCCGAGGCCGACCAGCGTGCGTCGGCTCATTTCCAGACTGGAGTAATAGGTCTCACGAATCGCTTCAGCGCCGACATCCACCAAGCGGTGAACATGCTGACGGTTACGGGCCCGGGCGATGATTTTCATGTGCGGGTAAAGCTTGCGGACAATCTCGGCGGTCTTGATGTTGGTCTCCGGATCATCCGTGGCAATCACAAAATATTCCGCCTCGCCGACCTTGGCCGCATTGAGGATTTCCGGGCGCATCGGGTCGCCGTAGAACACCGGCACACCGCCGAAGCTGCGCGACAGTTCGATGGTTTCCACCGAGGTGTCCAGTGCCACGAACTTGATGTTCTGCGCGCGCAGAATACGCGCAACGATCTGGCCCATCCGCCCCATGCCGGCGATCACCACGCGCGGGGCGTCGGTGTCGATCTCGCGGAATTTCTCTGGTACTTCCACCGGTTGCACCTTGGGGCTGACCAGTCGCGCGCAGATCAACAGCAACAATGGCGTCACCGCCATCGAGAGAGTGATGGTCAGCACCAGCAAGTCGTACAAGCGCGGTTCGAACAGACCCTGATCGCGACCGATCTTGAACACCACAAAGGCAAACTCACCGCCCGCTGCCAACACGATGCCGAGGCGTATGGCGCTGATCTTGTTCAGCCCGCCAGCCAGACGCCCCACCAAAAACAACAGCGGCAGCTTCAAGCCAATCAACAGCAGCGTCAGCCCGAGCACGGTGATCGGCGCACTGAGCAACAGACCGAGATTGGCGCCCATGCCGACGCTGATGAAAAACAGCCCGAGCAGCAGGCCTTTGAACGGTTCGATCTGCGCTTCCAGTTCATGGCGATACTCTGAGTCCGCCAGCAGCAAACCGGCCAGAAACGCCCCCAGCGCCATTGACACACCGACCAGATCCATCAACCACGCCGTGCCGATCACCACCAGCAACGCCGTGGCGGTCGACACTTCCGGCAAGCCGGTTTTCGCCACCACGCGGAACACCGGACGCAACAGATAGCGCCCGCCGACCACCACCACGGCAATGCCGCCGAGTACCTGCAAACTGTGACGCACATCGTCAGCGGTGCTGGTGTGGTGATCGACACCCGCGAGCATCGGCACCAGCGCGATCAACGGGATCGCGGCGATGTCCTGGAACAGCAGAATCGCGAAGGCCAGACGTCCGTGGGGGCTGGTCAGTTCCTTGCGTTCGGCCAGGCTTTGCAGGCCGAATGCGGTGGACGACAGCGCCAGGCCGAGTCCCAGCACAATCGCACTGTTCAGCGGCTGCCCGAAGACCGACAACGCCAGCACGCCGATCACCGAGGCGGTCAACAGCACCTGTGCCAGGCCCACGCCAAACACCGATTTGCGCATCACCCACAACCGTCGCGGCGACAGCTCAAGGCCGATGATGAACAGCAGCAACACCACGCCCAACTCAGAGATATGCGCCACGCTCTGCGGATTGCCGATCAGGCCCAGCACCGACGGGCCGATGATGACCCCGGCAAACAGATAACCGAGCACAGCGCCCAGTTGCAGACGTTTGGCTAAGGGCACGGTGAGCACTGCGGCGAACAGAAACACGACAGCGGCTTGTAACAGATTGCCTTCATGGGGCATTGATTGACTCCTGACAGCGGTACGGCGGGGGTGACAAGGATAAGGGCGATCTTCATCGAGCCTGTAATAAATTGCATCAATTGGTTACATTTATAGCCTCAGCGAATCAATCTTTCGAGTCTCCGCCATGGCCATCAACTTCGACCTCAACGACCTGCAAGCCTTTCGCGCGGTGGTCGAGCAGGGCAGTTTCCGCAAGGCCGCCGACACCGTGCGCCTGTCGCAGCCAGCACTGAGCCGACGCATCGAGAAACTCGAAGACGCCCTCGGTGTGAAGCTGTTCGAACGCACCACGCGCAAGGTCAGCCTGACCCAGGCCGGACGGGGATTCATGCCGAGTGTCGAGCGCTTGCTGGATGATCTCGACGTGGCGTTGCTCGGTATCAGCGAAGTGGCTTCGACCCGCTTGGGTCACGTCACGGTCGCCTGCGTACCCTCGGCGGCGTATTACTTCATGCCGCGCGTGGTCGCCCATTACCACCGGCAATTCCCGCGGATCAAAGTCAAAGTGCTCGACTCCAGCGCTCACGATGTACTGAGCGCCGTGGTCAATGGCGAGGCGGATTTCGGTTTGAGTTTTTTGGGCACACAGGATGCCAAAGTCGACTTCGAGCCGCTTGTGCAGGAGTGCTACGTCGTCGCGTGCCGCCGTGATCATCCGTTGGCCGGGCGTAGCAGCGTGACGTGGGACGAGTTTTATCAGCAGGATTACATCTCGCTGGACAAAACCTCGGGCAATCGTTTTTTGCTTGATCAGGCGCTGAGCAGCGTGGTGCCGCAGCGCCAGAGCATCTGCGAAACCCGGCATGTGACGACGATGATTGGTCTGGTGGAGGCGGGGTTGGGTGTGGCAGCTGTGCCGCTGATGGCGCTGCCGGGGCCGGATCATCCGATCCTGACGCGCGTGCCGCTGACCGATCCGCAAGTGATGCGCAGTGTCGGCATCATCAAGCGCCGGGGTCGCACATTGACCCCGGCGGCATTGGAGCTGGAGCGGCTGGTGGTGGAAATGAAAGTCCAGCCGCCAACGATCAGCGCTTGACCGAATCCAACCCGGTAGCCTGCACGTCAGCCTGGGCGGCGGGTGCGGCGAGGTAGGCGAGCAACGCTTTGGCTTCGGCTGGATGCTGTGCGCCGACCGGAATCCCGGCAGCGAAGCGCGTCACTGACTGCACCGATTCCGGAATCTTCGAGACAAAACTCACCCCCGGCACCGGCAACAATTCGCTGACCTGTTGGAAGCCCAATTGATAATCACCGGTGGCGACCACCGAACCCACCGGGATTTTCGCGATCATCTTGGCCTTCGGCTTCAGTTGATCTTCGATCCCGAGTTTCTTGAACAACTGTTGCTCGATGTACACGCCGCTGGCGCTGTCGGAGTAGGCCACCGACTGCGCGTCGAGCAGGGTTTTCTTCAAGGCTTCGACGTTGCTGATGTCTGGCTTCGGTGTGCCTTCGCGCACCACCAGGCCGATCCGCGAATCGGCTAGCTCAACCCGCGAAGCCGGATCGACTTTGCCTTGCTTGATCAGCTCATCGAGGGCGTAGCCGACCATGATCACCACGTCTGCGTGTTCACCGCGTGCGAGACGATTGGGGATCGCCTCCGGTGCCTTGCCCATCGATGGGCCGAGCTGGGTGTCGAGCGTGTTGCCCGTCGCGGCGGCAAATTTCGGCCCGAGGATTTTATAGGCAGCAGTGAAGCCGCCCGAGGTCATCACCCGCACCTCTTCGGCGTGCGCCAAAGCGCTGAAAGCCAAAAGGGCGAGGGCGGTGAGGTTGAGTAGTTTTTTCATGTTGAAGGCTCCTTATGCCGCAACGGGTTGCAGACGGCCGCCCGCGCGGCGATAGAGGTACAGCGTGGCGAGCAACGCACACAGCGCACCGATGCTCATCCAGTAACCCGGCGCGGCTTTGTCGCCGGTGTACTGGATCAGGAAAGTCGACATTGCTGGCGTGAACCCGCCGAAAATCGCCGTGGCCAGGCTGTAGGCCAGGGAAAAACCGGCGACCCGGACTTCCACCGGCATGATCTCGGTGAGCGCCGGAATCATCGCGCCGTTGTACAGGCCGTAGATAAACGACAGCCACAGCAACGACAGCAACATGTGGCTGAAGCTCGGCGCCTGCACCAGGTAGGACAGCGCCGGGTAAGTCGTGGCCAGCGCCAGCAGCGACATGGCGATCAGCACCGGACGACGGCCGATGCGGTCGGACAACATGCCGCCAATCGGCAACCAGAAGAAGTTCGATACACCGACCAACAGGGTCACCAGCAACGCATCGGACGTGCTCAGGTGCAGCACGGTTTTGCCGAAGGTCGGCGCGTACACGGTGATCAGGTAGAACGCCGTGGTGGTCAGCGCGACCATCAACATCCCGCCGAGCACCACGCCCCAGTTTTGACCCAACGTGCGGAACACCTCTTTCATGCTCGGACGATGTTTGCGTGCGGCGAACTCTTCGGTTTCCGCCAGATTCCGGCGCAGGAAAAAAATGAACGGCACAATCATGCAACCGACGAAAAACGGAATGCGCCAGCCCCAATCGGCAACCACCTCTGGCGCCATCCACGCATTCAGCGCGTAGCCCAACGCGGCGGCAACGATGATCGCCACTTGTTGGCTGGCCGACTGCCAAGCAGTGAAAAAGCCTTTGCGACCGGGCGTGGCGATCTCGGAGAGGTAAACCGAAACGCCGCCCAGTTCTGCACCGGCCGAGAAGCCTTGCAGCAAGCGCCCGATCAACACCAACGCCGGGGCGAACAAACCAATGATTTCGTATCCGGGCACCAGCACGATCAATATCGTGCCGCTGGCCATGATCGACAGGGTGACGATCAAACCCTTGCGTCGACCGACGTCATCGATGTACGCACCCAGCACGATGGCCCCCAGCGGACGCATCAAAAAGCCTGCGCCGAACACTGCAAAAGTCATCATCAGGGAGGCGAATTCACTGCTCGCCGGAAAGAACACCGCCGCGATCTGCGTGGCGTAGAAACCGAACAGAAAGAAGTCGAACTGTTCGAGGAAGTTGCCCGAGGTCACCCGGAAAATGGCGCCGGCCCGCGAGCCGCCGTGTGGGATTGAGGCTGTCATAGAAAAGTACTCCACCGCTTTTATGACGTGCGCTACGGGAGGGCGGCGCACGGTTTTTATTGAGGCGGATGGTGGCGCAGGTGTAACAATATGTTAATTGCATTGTTGGCATGGATTGATGTGCAAAGCGGATCAATCCCTTCAGGCAATTGATAAACCTGTGGGAGCCAGCCTGCTGGCGATCGCGGTTTATCAGTCAATGAAGATGTTGAATGTGCCGACGCCATCGCTGGCAAGCCAGCTCCCACAGTTTCTGCGGTGGTGCTCAATGTTTCTGCAACAACACAAACCCTGTGGGAGCTGGCTTGCCAGCGATGGCGGCATTTGTGACGACTACAATCTCCCAGCCAGTTCAGTCGAAAAACAAGGAATGTTTCCAGATCTCAGTAGTCGGAGTTCAGGTATCAGCCATCTCAAGAGGTTCACCGATGAACAGCAAAACCCTAATCGCCAGCCTGGCCCTCGTCGCCGGCATTGCCGGGATCAGCCCACTTGTTCAAGCGGCGCAAACCTCAAGCGAACCCGCCGTGCAATCCCCAGTCAGCGACCGTGAATTGAAGGTCAATGACCGTGCTCCCGACGTTTATCAGCGCAGCGAGAAAGCGTTGAAAAACTGGAAGCAGAAAGGCTTGAAAGCACCGGTCGAACAGGCGCAGTGGGTGCAAATCAACGACAAGTACGTGATGGTGATGATCACCAACGGGACGATTGTCGAGATGCAACCGGTCGAGCGTTAACTATCAGTTTTATCAATACCGGTTTGTTCAAAACTCAAGCGGTCAGCCTGTGTGGTCAGGCTGACCCTCATTCGATTACTCATATCTTATTGCTTATATAACGTCACAGCGAATTTTTAAGCCTCCTAGTTGGTAGGTGGCTTGAGTGTTTCGATACAGCTCATAATTGATTGAGTTCTGTCGCCCGCTAGTTGTTTCGCCAAAATACGCATCAACAATGCGTTCAGGATCTTTGAGTTGCTCGTCCTTTAATGTGTACTCTTCTTTGATGTTTAGATTGTGGCTGAGTGAGATTTTTCCGTTCTTCAGAAGATTTCGGAACAGATTCCATTCGTAAAAACACACGCCTTCATGAACGTGGAAATTCAGGAATGGTAAGTTGTGCAGCAATATGAAGTGGCTGTTGTCTTCGGTGGCGGCTGCGAGTCCCAGTCCCTTTAGCTTGTCTTTTATACCGGGTTCTCCTAGGTTGTTCTTGAGGGTGAGTAATTGTAAAACGTACCCTGCTTTGAAATCGGACTTCTGCAATATTTCATATTGTTCGCTCAAAAATGTAGGTTGCGCACTCAGGCGGTATTTGGCCTGGATGAAATAGAAGATCTTATGAGTCGTGTCCTCCAGAACCAGGTCAATGTCATAACCTTTGATTTTTGCTTTGTTTCCGGACTTGAAGCCTTTGTATACCTTGTATCTTTGTTCGTCGATATCTCGAATGTATTCGATCATGTGCTCTTGTTCGAAATTCTTGCCGAACAGGCTTTTCACGTCGTGCGTATTTTCAGGGTCTTTCGTGTCACCCAGTAGAAACCCGACCAGTTTTTTCAAGCCATACTTGAAATTCAGTGCGCCACGAATATATTCGCTACCTCGAACCGCAATAAAGCTCTGTGCCGAGTCAACCTTCGGCAATGTCTCGGTGGACAATGCACTGGTCATATAGCTCAGCGATGCGGGGTTGACATAAGCCGAGAACGCCGCGCAATGAGTAGTTCGATGGCCTTGAAGTACGCGCATCTCCAGAAATGCAGCAATGAACACGATGTCCCTGAGATACAGGTACCTGCTGTTTTTCTCAAGCACTGGAGATATGAAGCCAACGTGGATGGAAAGACATTTATCAAGAATATAGTTAGTCAGGTTTTCCTTTTCTTCGAAAGAAAGCGATCTGCCTTGGATAACTGAACTGCCAATGTTTTGCAAATAGAATCGATCGCTCATGTTGGAGTGAAATTCCGAAGTCTCGGCGAGCCATCGTTGTCGAAGACCAGGCAGCAAAGCCGGGGTGGGCTCAATTAGCAGTTCGCCGCGCTTGTATTTTGCTCGCATAAGGCCCTGGTCAAGCAAAAAATATGTTTCACTCAGATAATAAGTCGTCCAGAGTTTCTGGTGGCGTAAAGTTGCGTAAAAGAAAGATTCATCAAGATCGAGATTCTCGGTCACACGATTGCATGTGTACTCGAGCTTGGTGAATAGAGTGTTTGTCAGGTAGAAAGACAGTGATTCCTGGGCTGCCGGGGTCGTGTTGAAGAAGTAACCTGCAGGTATTTCTACGTTGAAGTATTGCTTGAGTGTGGTCATGTAGAGTTCGAAGTTGTTACTGCCGATTAATTCCGGGTTGGGTTGAAGTTGAGATTTACATGAGTCCTTTATCGCGCGCAGATTTTTAGAAAGTTCGGAGCCTATCAACGACTTCAGTTGCTTGCTCGTCAGGAATATTCGCAACAAACGGGAACGATGCAAAAATCGGGTATGCCATTTGGGTGCTGGGCAGGTTTTATCCAGGTACTCGATGTTTCTCAGGGGGTTCTGAAGAAAGTGTATTAGGCTTGGATCGACTTGCTTGAAAAGCATTGTGTGAATCCTCGTCACGAGTGTATTGGCTGCACCGTTATACGAAAATTCAATGCAGAGTTCCATAAACACGCGTTGATTCAATGCGAAGGAGATTTCGATCCTCCTGACACATTTTTTGCATGCATCCTTACTGAACCATTACTCCACCCGGCTTGGGGTTAGCGTCTGCCCACCCCCCAACCGATACTGATTATTCCCACTGCGCTTGGCCTCATACATTGCCAGATCGGCGATGTGCAAAAGCCTGTCCATGGTCGACGCATGATCGGGAAACACCGCGACGCCCAGACTGGTTCCGATGTGGCGCTGGTCGTTGCCGATGCTGATCGGTGGGGACAGTTCGATGAAGATTTTCTGACAGATACTGCGGGCTTCATCCTGCAGGTCAAGGCCCAGCGTCAGTCCTTGTAGTACCACCACGAATTCGTCGCCGCCGATACGCGCGACGGTGTCGGTCGCGCGCAGGATGCGTTGCAGGCGTGTGGCGGTGGTGATCAATACGCGGTCGCCAGCGGCGTGACCGTAGCGGTCGTTGATGTTTTTGAACCCGTTGAGATCGACAAACACCAGCGCCACCCGAGTGCTGCTCTGGCGCGCCTGATCCAGCGCTTCCGACAGCCGCTCCTCCAGCACCAGACGATTGGGCAGGCCGGTCAACGGATCGAAATGGGCTAGATGCTGGAGGTAACTGGCGGAGGCTTTTTCTTCAGTGATGTCGCGCACTACGCCCATCATTTTGATCACTGCGTCGTGGTCGTTTTTCACCACATTGCCGGTTTCCCTCAGCCAGCGAATCGTGCCGTCGCGCCAGACCACGCGGTACTCCTCGTCGTGATTTTCCCCGGTTTCCAGGCAGCGCAATTCACCGGCGCGAACCCTGACGCGGTCGTCCGGGTGTACGCAGGAACAGAACAATGCATAGGACGGAGTGATTTCGCCGATCTTGAAGCCAAACATGCCGTAGATCGCGTCCGACCAATACAACCGATCGGTGTCGACCTCCCAGTCCCAGGTGCCGATGCGCGCAAAATACTGGCTGCGCTTGAAGCGCTCGACGTCGCCGTCCTGATGAATGTTCTGGCCATCGGCGGCGCGGGTCAGCAGCTCACGGTACTCGTCGAGCTGCTTGCACAAACCGCGCTCGCGCCAGATTAGCAGGACGATGACGGCAAGCATCACCGTGCCGATTGCAAGACTTATCCAGAGTTGGGTCATTCGGGAGCTGCCGGCATGGCGAAGCGATCCGTGAAGTAGTGGCGGTTGGCTATCTTAATAGTTCTGACACGGGTTCGGATACAGCGCCTATCTTCGTAAATGGGTTGCGAACTACCGGCAATTCTGGGAAAACGGCGGCCGGCCGAACATATAGAGTGAATGTCATGAATGATGAACTGCAGGTAATCGATCTTGAGGTGGGCGAGGGCAAAGCCGTCGTCAAAGGCGCGCTGATCACCACCCACTACACCGGCTGGCTGGAAGACGCCACCGAGTTCGATTCTTCCCACAGCCGTGGCAAACCGTTTCAGTGCGTGATCGGTACCGGGCGGGTGATCAAGGGCTGGGATCAGGGACTGATGGGCATGCAGGTCGGTGGCAAACGCAAATTGTTGGTGCCGGCGCATTTGGGATATGGCGAGCGGTCCATGGGCAAGATCCCGCCGCATTCGAATCTTGTGTTTGAGATTGAGTTGTTGGAAGTGCTGACACGGGAGGATTGAGGTGGGCGGGGACCGTTTTGGCCGTGAGAGGGGCGAAGCCCCTCATCATTTGGTTGAGCGTGCTGGCGGCGGGTCAGCGTTCTTTCAGGCCCATTGCAGCGGTTGGCCCATCGGGAAGCAGATGTCTACCTCCAGCTTTGCTGCGGCTGACAGATTGACCAGCGCATCCAAAGAGAACTTGTCGATTTTGCCATTGAGTACGTCGTTGAGTCGCGGCTGAGTAATGTCCAAGCGTTGAGCAGCTTCTTTTTGAGGCAGCTCCCACGCTCGAATGGTCTCGCAAAGCGTGCGCATAAGCTTGGCCCGCAGGCGCATATTGGCGGCATCTTGCGGCGTGTCTTCCAGTGCATCCCAGACATTTGAATAGCGCTGGAAGCGCGGATGATGTTCCTTCATGACTTAAGCCTTCCTGGAGTTTGGCTTTCAGATATTCGTCAGCAGAAAGGAAGCCTTCGCGAGCAGGCTCGCTCCTACAGTTGATTGCGGTTGAGTACACCGCAGATCAATGTGGGAGCGAGCTTGCTCGCGAAGAACGATCACGCGGTCAATCAGGCCGCGTGCGCCATCTCGGCCAGTGTGTCGGCCACGGTTCTTTGCAGTGATGGGAAGCGGCGTGTCACACGGTGCAGTGCGGGCAGCACGGCGTCGACTTCCAGCTCATCGAGTTGGGCGAGGGCGGTGACGGCGGAGGCGACGATGGTTTCTCGTTCGCTTTCGAAGAGCACCAGGCAGGCGTTCTGCGCCCAACGTCTGTCCCGTTCGTTGAAGCCCATGGCAATCAATGCCGCGACGACCTGTGCATCTGTTTTATGGGTCATGGTCATTGCCTCGGGTCGAGTTTGTCGAGGGCGCGGTTGACCGCGAGTTCGCCGAGCATGACGACTTGCTGGATACCGAGAACGGTGTTGCGGTAGGGCGAGTCGAGCAGGGCGGCGAAGTCGCTGAGCATGACGCTGGCCGAAGCCATGGATTCGCAGGCGTGGGCCATGAGGTCTTCGGTGCCTGTGTTCGGGTCAACGAGGAACATGGTGCTGGGTTTGCGTGGTGGTGAAGGCGGTGTGGGTTTCAGATAGTGATCGAGGGCGCGTTCGGCGGCTTCGTGGAGTTTTCTGGAGCCCGGGGTGGAATAGGGGGACGTTGGATTCGGATCGATTTCCGCGCCTGTTTCAGGCGGATTTGGCGTTATTTTGAACATGTGCTGGGAAACCTCAATGAGGCTGACACCGTTTTGCGACTAAACATTAGGTGGCAGCTATACGCAGGTTAGTCGACCGGCATCCCAAGCTTTACCGGCGCGCTCGAAAGCGCCCTGCGCACAGCCGCCATTGAGTGCAGGCATGGAAATACCCGACTGAATAACAGCTTGCGAACTTGAGATAACACCGAGCGACTAAACCCGATCACTGACCCTTCAGTGACGCGAACCAAGTTACCGGCGACCCCCAAGCCGCACAAGCCGGCGGATTCTGGCGTAGTTGTAGGCAAAGGCGCAAGGCGCTGTAGCCTCATGGCTGATGCCAAAATGATGCTGCGTTTTACCGGGCCTCTTCGCGAGCAGGCTCGCGATGGGGCCTTCAAAATTCACTCAAGAACTGACCTTCACCCCACGCCCAAACCGCTCCCGATACACCGACGGCGGCACCCCGACCACGCCACGAAACGCCACCCGGAAACTCTCCACCGACCGATAACCACAGCGTTCGGCAATCTGTTCGGTGTGCTGATCCGTGCTTTCCAGCAACTCTCGCGCCCGGGCCAGGCGTTCATGCTGCAACCACGCCTTGGGCGACTGACCGCTGGCCTCGCTGAACCGTCGTAAAAAAGTGCGCTGACTCATCGCCGCTTCACTGGCCAGATCGCGCACCTCCAGTGGTTCATGCAAGCGCTCGCGCGCCCACTGCATCACCCGCGACAGGTCATTGCGCGGCGTCGCGCTCACCGGTGTCGGAATGAATTGCGCCTGACCGCCGGTACGCTGCGGCGACATCACCAGTCGTCGCGCCACCGAATTGGCCACTTGCGTGCCGAAGTCCCGCGCCACCAGATGCAGGCAGGCGTCAATGCCGGCCGCGCTGCCGGCCGAGGTGATCAACTGGCCCGAATCGACATAAAGCACATCGGGATCAACCGCAATCGCCGGAAAGCGTTGCGCCAGTTCAGTGGTGTAACGCCAATGAGTGGTGGCGCCGTGGCCGTCGAGCAGGCCGGTGGCTGCCAGCACAAATACCCCCGAGCAGATCGACAACAGTCGCGCTCCCCGGGCATGGGCCTGGCGCAGTGCGTCGATCAATTCGGGAGGCACCGCAGCATTACGGTCGCGCCAGCCGGGAATGATGATGGTGCGGGCCTCGGCCAGCAGTTCCAAACCGCCATCGGCCAATACCTGAATCCCGCCCATGGCGCGCATCGGCCCTTGATCGACCGCAGCAATCGCATGCTCGTACCAAGGAAAATCGAACTCCGGCCTGGCCAGACCGAAGATCTCCACGGCAATGCCGAACTCGAAAGTACAGAGACCGTCGTAGGCCAGAATCGCGACCAGATTGGGTGATAAGGGCATTTGGCGGAAAATTCCCGGTCAGTGTCTTGTACGCCACTGTAGCGGCAAGCGGCGGCTCGATAAAGTCTGTCCACACCCGTTCAGATTTAGGAGCAACACCCCATGACCAGTCTGGTTCGCGAAATTCCTGCCGCCCCGTCGGCGATTGCCCTGATGCATTTCAGCAACCGTCTGACCTTCGAAACCGATTGTTCCGACGTATTCAGCAGCCAAGAGGCCGGTGAGGTCGACTTTGTGCTGGTCGATGTGCGCGGGCCACTGGCATTCGAACGTGGACATGTTCCGGGCGCGATCAATATGCCGGGGCGTTTGCTGACGGCTGAAGCACTGGCGAGTTATCCGAAAACCACGTTGTTCGTGGTCTATTGCGCCGGCCCACATTGCAACGGTGCCAACAAGGCCGCGGTGAAACTGGCAGCACTGGGTTACCCGGTCAAGGAGATGATCGGCGGCGTGACCGGATGGCTGGACGAAGGGTTTGAATTAAGCGTGGAGCAAGCTGCCAAGGCACCCATCGGCTGCAACTGCTAAAACCCAAACCCTGTGTAGGAGCTGCCGGAGGCTGCGATCTTTTGATCTTGCACTTAAAGTC
>NZ_JACSZV010000011.1 GCF_014472415.1 Pseudomonas sp. N40(2020) | reverse complement strand
GCCGAAGGCTGCGATCTTTTGATTTTCCGGATCAAAAGATCGCAGCCTTCGGCAGCTCCTACACGGGGGGATTTTTGTCAGTACAGTGATAACAGGTTCGAACCGAGAAACAGCTGATCAATCCAGAACACCTGGTGCAACACGACGATCACCCAGAACAGCACCTGAAACGACACCTTGCGCGTCTTGTGCCGGAACACTTGCTGGGCGACCAGTGCGCCCGGCCACCCCCCGGCCAGTTCCACTGCGTGGAGGATGTTTTCCGGCGTGCGCCACGCATCGGTGCGAGCCTTGCGCTTGTCGGCCCAATACATAAAGAACGCCAGCACGCTGACGACGCCATACGCCGCCAGCGGGACCAGCGAGATCCCGCGCAACCACATCGACAGCGATCCGAACACCGGCAGCGCGCAGACAATCAGCAGCACCAGCAGCTTCAGCTTGAGGTTTTGAATACTGCCACCGGACGGGCGACCTTTAGGGCGGCGGGCGCGGGAATCACTCATGGTTTGGACGCCGACCAGTCCACCCAGCCAAACTGCCACGTCGCCAGAATGACCAGGCCGAACACGATCCGGTACCAGGCAAATGCCGCATAGCTGTGGCTGCCGATGAACTTGAGCAACCCGCGCACGGCGATCATGGCGAAGATGAACGCGGTGACGAACCCGATGGCAAACACCGGGAAGTCCGCCGGCACAAACAGATCGCGGTACTTGTAGCCCGAGTAAACCGCAGCACCGACCATGGTCGGCATCGCGAGGAAGAACGAAAACTCGGTGGCTGTTTTGCGCGACAGGCCGAACAACAGGCCGCCAATGATCGTCGAGCCGGAACGCGACGTGCCGGGAATCATCGCCAGGCACTGGGCGAAACCGATTTTCAGCGCGTCCGTCCAGCGAATCTCATCGACCGTTTCCGCGTGCACCTCATGCTGACGCTGCTCAGCCCACAACATGATGATGCCGCCCACCACCAGCGCAGCAGCGACGGTGATCGGGTTGAACAGGTACTCGTGGATCAGATCGGCAAAGATCACGCCCAGCACCACGGCGGGCAGAAAAGCGATCAGCAGGTTGGCGGTGAAACGCCGCGCGCTGGGTTGCGTCGGCAAGCCAACCACCACATCGAGAATCTTGCGACGAAACTCCCAGACCACCGCGAGGATCGCGCCGAGCTGGATGATGATGTTGAACGCCATGGCTCGTTCGCCGCCGAAGTCGAGCAAGTCGGCAACGATGATCTGGTGTCCGGTACTGGAAATGGGCAAAAACTCCGTCAGCCCTTCTACAACGCCTAGTATCAGTGCCTGCAAGGCCATCCAAAGATCCATCAATCCCCCAAAGAGCGATGCACGCCGGCATGCCCCGATAGTATTTTTCTTTCGTTCACTGCGATCAGCGTAGCTGGTTGTTGCTGTACCGATTCCGCGCACACAGGATCCACACGAAACAGTCAAAATTCCGTGAAATAGCAACTTGGATTCAGGTTTTCACGCGCGGGGCCGAAATCCTAACAGACAAGCCTTAATAGCGCTGCCGCGTTATACGACTTGGGTCGCGTATGCCCGCCCACGGAATCGTGGTTGGATGCTGGCGGTCGTTTATTACAAGAAAAAGAATCCGGAGTGACAGCGTTATGAACAGCTTGCGCAGTGTGTCGATCAGCCGACGCTTGTGGCTCATCTTGATTGTGGCGGTGGTCATGTTGCTGACCTTGGGCGTGTTGATGCTCAAGCAGATTCACGACGACCTGTATCAAGCCAAGGCCCAGAAAACCCAGCACGTGGTGCAGACCGCCAGTGGTTTATTGACGTACTACCACGATCTGGAAACAGCTGGCACCCTGACCAAGGAAGCCGCGCAGAAACAGGCACTCACCGCCATTCGGGGCCTGCGTTACGACCAGAGCGACTATTTCTGGATCAACGACCTCACGCCCGTCATGGTCATGCACCCGACCAATCCCAAGCTTGAAGGCCAGAATCTCTCGGCGATCCGCGATCCGGATGGTTTTGCCGTGTTTAACGAAATGGTCGCCATCGCCAAGAGCAAAGGCGCCGGCATGGTCGATTACCGGTGGCCGAAACCGGGCGCCAGTGAGCCGGTGGCTAAAACCTCTTACGTGAAACTGTTCGAGCCTTGGGGCTGGGTGCTCGGTTCCGGCGTTTATGTCGATGATGTGCAGGCCGAATTTCAGGGCCAAATGATCAAGGCGACGGTGATCGGCCTGGTGATTGCCCTGATCATGGCATTGCTGGTCATCATGATCGCGCGCAGCATCGTGCGCCCGTTGCAGGAAACCGTGAACGCCATGGCCAACATCGCCAGCGGCGAAAGCGACCTCACCCGCAGCCTCGATACCCACGGCAAGGATGAAGTCACGGAACTCGCACATCACTTCAACGCCTTCACCGCCAAATTGCGCGGTGTTATTGGTGAGTTGCAGGTGTCGGCCAGTGCGCTGGGCCAGTCGTCCAGCGAACTGGGCAACGATGCTTCCCAGGCTCAGCAACGCAGCCAGCAGCAATCGCAACAGATGGAACTGGTGGCCACCGCAATCAACGAGGTGACCTACGGCGTGCAGGATGTGGCGAAAAACGCCGAACATGCGGCCGCTGAAATGCGTGACGCCGAGGCGCAGGCGCAACAGGGCCAGATCAACATCGACGGCAGCCTGCAACAGATCGACAAGCTGTCCGGCACCATTGATCAGGCGGTGGAAGTGATTCGTACCCTCGCCGCCGAAAGCACCCAGATCGGCAGTGTGCTGGAAGTGATTCGCTCGATTGCCGAACAGACCAATCTGCTGGCGCTCAACGCGGCCATTGAAGCAGCACGGGCTGGCGAACAGGGCCGAGGGTTTGCCGTGGTCGCGGATGAAGTGCGCTTGCTGGCACAGCGTACGCAGAAGTCGACGGCGGAAATCCAGTCGATGATCGAGCGCCTGCAAAACCACTCCGAGGCGGCGGTCAAGGTGATCGGCGACAGCAGCAAAGCTTCGCAATTGACCATTGAACAGGCCGGGCTGGCGGGTGCAAGCCTGAATGCCATCGGCCAGGCACTGCGCAACCTCAATGGCCTGAATGCGTCAATTGCCAGTGCCACACTGCAACAGGCGCATGTGGTCGAGGACATCAATCAGAACGTCACGCAAGCGGCCGGTTTGTCTCACAGCACGGCGCTGGCGGCGGAGCAGTCGAGTGTCGCCAGCGTGCGACTCGGACAATTGAGCGAACAGTTAAACAACCTCCTGCGCCAGTTCCGCGTGTAACACACCTATGGGAGCGAGCTAAATTTTCAGCAGGCTCACTCCCACAGGTTTTCTCGGTACAATCCGCCCCCGTCTTCAACTCCCCCAAGGAACCCCCATGTCCGGGCTTGAACTGTTTGCCGCCGCTCTCGGTGTGATCGCCGTGTGGCTGACGGTCAAACAGAATCCGTGGTGCTGGCCGATCGGGCTGGTCATGGTGTTGCTCTATAGCTGGATCTTCTTTGAAGTGAAGCTGTATTCGGACATGTTGCTGCAAGTAATCTACGCCGCTTTGCAACTCTACGGCTGGTGGCAGTGGACGCGTGCGGGGACGATGCATGACGGGCGCGAGGTGACGCGTCTGGATACTCGCTCGGTGTTGCTTGGCCTGAGTGTTGGCGCTGTCGGCAGTGTCCTGCTCGGGGCGGCCATGGCCCACTGGACTGACGCCGCGCAACCGTGGCTGGACGCCGCGCTCACCGGTTTCAGCCTGGTCGCGCAGTTATGGATGGCACAAAAACGCCTGCAATGCTGGGCACTGTGGTTTGTGCTTGATGTGATTTTTGTCGGCTTGTTCCTCTACAAGGGGCTTTACCTGACCGCCGCCCTGTATGCACTGTTTACGCTGATTGCGATTCAGGGCTGGCGCGAATGGCGCGCCGATCCGGCGTTGCGTACTTGAAGGTCGTGGTTTTGACCGGCCCCGAATCCACTGGCAAGAGCTGGCTGGCGGCAGGCCTTCAGCAACGGTTCGGCGGACTGCGGGTGGACGAGTATGTGCGCTGGTTCATCGAGCAGAATCCCCGTGACACCTGTCTGGCGGACATTCCCGAGATCGCCCGCGGCCAGCTGCAATGGGAAGATCAGGCGCGAGCGCAAAAGCCGTCGCTGCTGATTCTCGACACCCACCTGCTGAGCAACATCCTCTGGAGCCAGACCCTGTTTGGCGACTGCCCGACGTGGCTTGAACCGCAATTGCTGTCGCGACATTACGATCTGCATCTTTTGCTGTCTCCGGAACAGATCGACTGGACCGATGACGGCCAGCGCTGCCAGCCGGATCTGGATGAGCGCCTTGGGTTCTATCGAGCCACTCGCGACTGGCTTGAGCTACATCGACAGCCGTTCCAGATCATTCAGGGCGACTGGTCCGAGCGCCAGACGCAAGCGTTTGCCGCTGTGGCGACTTTGCTGGACGAGTAAGGGTATTCGGCCCAACCTCCCCACTGTTTACCCCTGCTTTGGGGCAAAAGTGTCCATTCCTGAAACACTCGCGTGAGTGCAAAGTGCCCGTTTCAACGGCATTCATCGCTTTGTCACACCGGTTGTTACGCCGTTGAAACACCCCGCCGCAAACCCTTGTTCCAGAGCATTGCTCAGCCAATAGACCGGTCGGCAATCCTGTACGTGTTTCAACAATGAAACAGCTTGCGCATCAGGCATGCCCGACTTCGCCTTAACTCATTGATATTGCGCAACAATCAAAAAGCGGCACAGCTTTCGCTCTTTCCTTCCCAACGCTGACTAGGGCCAGCCCACTGAAGAAGGAATTGCCGCCGTGGGGAACTTCAATAAAAGCTTGACCTGCCTCCTGCTGATCGGATCAGCAGCCAGCACAATCCTCAGTTTCAACGTTCAGGCCGAAGGCAACGGCGTTATCGTCCTCAACCGCGATGTACAGCCTATCCCTATTGGTCGCAGCGGCGGCAAAGACCCCTACCCAACGACCGTCAACGCCAACCCTTCGGCGCGCATCAACCAAGCGATGAACAGCACCGAACTCAACGACGGTGACTTTGCCAGTGTCGCCAGCGGCTCTTCGATTCGCGGCAACATCACCACGCCTACGGCAAACATGCCGGGCATGAACACCCTCACCAACCCCAACGGCATGCCCGGCATGAACGGCGGTCACGGCGGCGGCGCTGGCGGTTCGATCTCCAACACCGTCAATCGCGCAATGAGCTCCGGCCTTGCTCCGCTGACCCGCATGGCTGGAGGCCAATAAGATGAATCGCACCCTTGTGCTGCTCGCCCTTCTCGGCTGCACCCACGCAATGGCCGACCCCGGCTCAGTGAACAACGCGAACATTCAGGACACCGGCATCCAGTACCGCGGCAATTACAACGTCAACCAGGCCGCCGGCGACCAGATGCAACAGACCAACACCAAGGCTATCGCCATTGGTACTTCGGCCAGCGCCACTACCAACGTCAGGCAGCGGATCGATACTCCGGCCAATGCCTCGACGAATGCCAGCGCAACCATTGGCGGCAACTCTTTCAGTAACGGCAACGGGATCCTGGGCGTGAACCAGGGCGCCGGGGCCAACAACCAGATGGCCAACGTGACGCGCGTCAGCATCAGTGCTGCCCCGCAGAGCGTTGACGACAGCGCCCTTTCGCAACAGAACGTGGCGTTGTTACCGAGCTCAGGAGCAACTGGTACCTCAATCGGCAGTCGCCAGGTCACGACAAGTGATCAGGCCTTCACCGGCAGCCGAGGGGTAATCCAGGTGAACCAGAGTGCCGGGGTGGGGAACCGTATGGCTAACACCCTGAGCATCCGGGTCGCAGACTGACCCAAATAAAAAGCAGTGCAATTAGAAAGTACCAACACTTAACCAACTAATAAGCACGGAGAAACACCATGAAACCTACAATGGCTCTCAAACCACTGGTTTTCGCACTTGCAGCAGTGATGGCAATCGCAGCACAGGCAGGCGGTCGTGATGACGATCATGGTAATGGGCACGGCAATAATCACGGGCCTAAAGGGCCAACTTTAGAACAACTGCTGCAAATCGGCGCTGGCGCCGGGGCTGCCGTACTCGACACCCAAAACAGCGATGGCAACCTGGTCGGCAACCAAGGCACCAAAAATGATGCCAGCGTCAGAGACTCGGCAAACGGCACCAACGGCAACGTCGGCATGAACAACACCGCCGGTGATGGCAACCAGCAAGACAACGCCGCTGCATTGGCTACCGCTGACGAAAGCTTCATCTTCGGCACTGCCGTGGCCGTTTCCAGCGCCACCCAGGTCAACAACAACAACGCGGTTGCCAACTACTCGACAACCAACAACGCCAACCTCAACAACGTGGGTAACGGCGGTTCCGGCAACATTGGTGTGAACAACAGTGCCGGCAACTTCAACCAACAGAAAAACAACCTGGCTATTGCTGTATCGGGTGGTCGTGTAGCTAACGCCGCTGCTGCTGCGAACCAAAGCTCCACAGGCCTTGTGGTGTCCAACAACGGCACTCAAGTCTACAAAAAAGAAACCCTCACTGGCACCATCGCCGCTGCCGGCGCGTTCGCTGCAGTTGGCAAGGCTACCATCGAAGGTGATAAAGGCCATGGTGGTTATGGCGGCAACGACCGCGGTAACGGCGGCTATGGCGGCAGCAAAGACCAGAAAGCAACCTTCGAAGCTGTGGGCATCTTCGGTCTCGCTGGCGTAACCACGCAACAAGTGCTGACCCCAGACGGCTGGAAAAACCCTGTGACCAACAACGCAAACGTCTCCAACGTTGGTAACAACTTCTCCGGTAACGCTGGTTACAACAACGCCGCTGGTGTGGGTAACCAACAAAGCAACTCGCTGTCCATCGCCGCAGGTTGCAAAGCCTGCATGTAATCGCGATCGAAACGAAAGCCCCGGAAACGGGGCTTTTCCTCAGTCCGCAAAGGCGTATCGATCATGCGTAAGACTGCCCTTCTCGCTTTACTTTGCCTGTCCGGCCTGACTCAGGCCGCCCAGATGCCAGTGGCCGCCCTGCCGGGTGGCGTGTTGGTCTACAAGGACGTGCAAAGCATTCGTGAGCGCAAGTTTGCCGACATTGTCGAACAGAAAACCGATTTCAGCTGCGGTGCCGCCGCACTGGCCACGGTGTTACGCCAGGCTTATTGGCTCGACGTCGATGAGGAGCACATCATCAAAGGCATGCTGGTCCACGCTGACCAGGACCTTGTTCGTACTCAGGGTTTCTCCATGCTCGACATGAAGCGCTACATAGAAAGCATCGGCATGCGCGCCAGGGGCTACAAGATTCCATCGGAGAAGCTAGACGCAATCACGATTCCGGTGGTGGTACTGATGGACATTCGCGGCTACAAGCATTTCGTGGTGTTGCAGCGTGCGGACAAGGATTGGGTTTACATCGGAGACCCGGTTCTAGGGCACAAACGCTACAGCCATGGTGACTTTGTCAAAGGTTGGAACGGCATTGTCTTTGCCATCGTCGGTCCCGGATACGACAAGGCCAATGCCTTGCGCAGCCCGCCGACACCGCTGACGGCCAAGAACAAGCTGGATGGCTTCAACCCGGTCAAAGATGCTGAATTGATGGATTTCGGGTTCATACAGAGCGACTTCTTTTAATCGCCGATTATAAAGAATGGGACTGGATGTCCCGGGAGCAGCAAATGAAAACCTCATACTGGCTGGTCGCCGCCTGCCTGGCAGCGAGTGCGTCAGGCTATGCCAATGCAGGATTCAAACCTATAGAAATCAAGGACCAGGAGCTCGCCGAGCTACGCGGTCGTTATGTCATGCCGGGGCGGATCATCAGCTTCGGCATTGTCATGAGCAGTACCTGGCGCAACGCCAGTGGTGATTTGATCGGCGCATCGACCTCGATGCAACTTCAGGCCGCAACGGTCAAACCAGAATTCTATGTCCAGACAATCAAGGAACATGGCAACGGCAATGCCCTCGCGGCGGGTACCGGCACGATTACCGGTGGCGCCGGCCTCGACAGCAGCCAGGGCGTGACACAAAGCGTGCGCGCCGCCGGCGACAGCAACACGGCTTACAACAACGTCGCGATCAATGTCTCCGAAGCCAAACAGGCACCGGCGCTCATGCCCGCTCAGGGTCAAGCCTTGATGGCCGGACAAACCATCGGAGGCAGCAACGCCGCCGGCAGCGTGGCGGTTTCGGCCACCGGCAGTGGCGTTCAAATGGCCATTCAGGCGTCCGGCAATCAAGGCAGCTCCCTGCAACAAGTCGCCCAAGGTGGATTGTTACAAAACACCCGCCTGCTCGGCAGTGCCAACGTGGTCAACAACATGACCCAACTCAACGTTGTACTGAACAATAACGGTATGAGCGCCGGTGCACTGGACTGCAACCTGACTCAGCTCAGGGCACTACGCAATATCGGATATTGAACTACGCTGAGTCTCGATCATTGGGCTTAAAGGGACGGCTTATTCATGTATCGATCAGTATCACTGCGCGCTGCTGTATGTTTGAGCGCTCTTCTACCGGCGACGATGCTGCAAGCTGCACCTGACGCCGATTTAGAAGCTCTGAAACAGGAACTTCTGGAGCTTAAGCAACGATACGAAGTACAACAAAAAGCCTTGGCGGTACTCGAGCAGCGAGTCCGCCAGGTTGAAGATCAACCCGCCGCTCCACCACCCAAACGTCTGGCCAAGTCGCCGTCCGACATGAAAGGCAATCCGAAAGTGGCCACCGGTACCGGGGCCGCAGCCGCGTCGGGGGGCGCTGCCGGGGGTAGTGGCGCTTCCTACGGGCAGTCGCTGGCCGATGATTCGCAACCGGCGCAAAGTGTCTCCAACCTGTATGACGAGGCCAGTGGCTTCTTTGGTGGCGGCAAATTCAGCGTTGAAACCGGCATCACTTATTCGCGCTACGATACCCGCCAGTTGATCCTCAACGGGTTCCTGGCGCTGGATTCGATCTTCCTCGGCAATATCAACCTGGACCGGATCAAGGCGGACACCTGGACGCTCGATCTCACCGGCCGCTACAACTTCGATAACCGCTGGCAATTCGACTTGAACGTGCCGGTGGTGTACCGCAGTTCGACTTATCAATCCGGCGGCGGTAATGGCGGCGCTTCCAACGTCACCACCGAACAGGACGTCGACCGCGATCCAACCATCGGTGACGTGAACTTCGGCATCGCCTACAAGTTCCTCGACGAGTCGGTCAATACCCCGGACGCCGTGGTGACCTTGCGCGTCAAGGCCCCCACCGGCAAGGACCCGTTCGGCATCAAGCTGCGCCAGACCGACGCCAACTCGAACCTGTTCGTGCCTGACACCCTGCCCACCGGCAATGGTGTCTGGTCGGTCACCCCCGGCATCTCGCTGGTCAAGACGTTCGACCCGGCCGTGCTGTTCGGCAGCCTGTCCTACACCCATAACCTGGAGGAGTCGTTCGACGACATCAGCTCCACCGTCAACCAGAAAAACCCGGGCAAGGTGAAGATCGGCGACAGCTTCCAGATCGGCGCAGGTATTGCTTTTGCGCTGAATGAGAAGATGAGCATGTCGTTCTCGATGTCTGACCTGATACAGCGCAAGAGCAAGCTGAAACAGGATGGCGGCGAATGGCAATCTGTGGTGTCCAGTGACGCCAACGCCGGTTACTTCAACGTCGGCATGACCATTGCGGCCACCGACAATCTGACCATCGTGCCCAACCTGTCCATCGGTTTGACGGACGATGCCCCGGACTTTTCCTTCAGCCTGAAATTCCCGTACTACTTCTAAGCGTCAGGACATGAAAAAGGCCCGCTGCGAGATGATCGCAGCGGGCCTTTTCCATGCTCCCGCCCTAGCGGATCTGGTGCTTGTGCAGCAAACGGTAAAACGTCGGCCGGGAAACGCCGAGCACTTTTGCCGCAACGCTGAGGTTGTCACTGTGCCGGTTCAACACATCGCAAAGCGCCTGGCGTTCGGCGCGGGTCTTGTAGTCCTCAAGCGTGCCCATGGGCGTGGCGATCGAGTGCTGGCTGATCAGCCCCAGATCACGTGCTTCGATCTGCCGCCCTTCAGCCAGGACCAAGCCGCGACGCACGCGGTTGGCCAGTTCACGCACATTGCCCGGCCAGTCATGTTTGCCCATCGCAATCAGCGCATCTTCACTGAAACTGCGCGGTCGACGCCCGGTTTCGTGGCTATAAAAGTGGGAAAAGTGGTTGGCCAGCATCGACAGATCACCATGGCGCTCTCGCAACGGCGCCGTGACCACTTGCAGAACGTTGAGCCGGTAATACAGGTCTTCGCGAAAACGCTTCTTCTCGATCGCCGCTTCGAGGTCGACGTGGGTCGCCGCCAGAACGCGGACATCGACAGGGATCGGTTGACTGCCACCGACCCGCTCAATGTGTTTTTCCTGAAGAAAACGCAGCAGGTTGGCTTGCAGCTCCAGCGGCAGATCACCGATTTCATCGAGAAAGAGGGTGCCTCCGTTGGCCGCTTCTATGCGCCCGACCTTGCGCTGATGAGCGCCGGTAAATGCACCTTTTTCGTGGCCGAACAGCTCGGACTGAATCAGATGCTCGGGAATAGCGCCGCAGTTGATCGCCACAAACGGCTTGCTGTGGCGCTGAGACTGCCGATGCAGCGTGCGCGCGACCAGTTCTTTACCGGTGCCGCTTTCGCCGCGGATCAACACCGGCGACTCGGTGGGCGCCAGTTTGCTCAGCAATTTACGCAGCTCGCGGATCGGTTTGCTGTCGCCCAACAGTTCGTGCTCGGGCTGATCCACATGGATCGTGCCCTGGCCACGCAGGCGCGCCATGCCGAAGGCGCGGCCGAGGGTGACTTGCACCCGCGAGACGTCGAACGGCAAGGTGTGAAAATCGAAAAACCATTCGCAGACGAAGTCACCAACATTCTGCAAACGCAGGACTTCCTGATTGAGCACAGCGATCCATTCAGTGCCGCTGCGGCTGATCAGTTCCTTGACGGCTTCGGGACGTTCCAGGTGAAACGGCTGCAAACGCAGAAGGCCGACGTCACAGGTGCGGTCGGCCGCGTTTTCCAGCGTACAACTGTCGACATCCCATCCCACCGCGCGCAAACCGGGCAATAGTCGATGACAGTCGTCACACGGATCGACCACCAATAAACGTCGTAACGCAGGCGCTTCACTCATGACTGTTCCTTGGCGCCAAATTATAGGAAATGATTGTAAAAACAGTCATTTGGCAGACCTGGCTGTAACATTAGCAAGATTTTGACAGCGCCTTGTATCAATTGCTTATACGTGTGCAGGCAAACTCGTTATAAGTGGCTCGGTTGTTAGTTAGCTATCGACTTACTTCCTCTTACAGAGCTTTCACCAGGCTTTCAAAAACTCCCGGACAAGCCGGTAAATGAAAGAAAGTTGAAATTTCTTTGTTTCAGGTGTGACCTGCTCCCCGGTTGCGTGCATCAGTACAAGTAACCAGCCGCACGGTAAGCCCAACCGACGGCACATCATTTGATTGGGCACGACAGAGAGAAGACCCCATGACCGCCCCGCTCCGTATCAACGAAGCTCTTTTGATTGCCAACCACGCGTTCAAACCTTTCCAGTGCGTGGCCTGGGCGCCTCAAGACGGCAATGGCGAACTGAGCCTGACCGTGATTGATCGCACCAATTCCCATATCGGTCGTAAACAGATTCCAAGCAGCGCCTACTCCGATCCGGCACAGCTTGAGCAACTTCTGCAGCAAGCCCGCGCCGAACTGAGCGATGAAGGTTACACGCTGCAATCCTGGTCGATGCCACACTAATAGCCGGGTGATGCGGATGACGTTCAAGTCATCCGCCCTCCTCTTGTTAGTTGCTCTTTCTATTATTTATCCGCACTTCTGTACAACTTTCCGTAACGGGTCCCAGCATAATTGCTTGGCAGGCTCGCTATTGGTTCCAAAAGACACTGTTCTGGCACAGTGTGACCCTCCACCTGTTATTTCTTACAGTTGTACTTCCTCTTGTTCAGGGATTGAATGTTCCGCTCATGCAGTTACCGCCGGTTCCCGGTATTGGTCTACTCGCAAGGAGATGCGTGCATGTCCACACTGAACGCTTTTGCGCTGCCATCGTTATCTAACGATGCCGGTCAACTCGACAAAACGTTTGCCGTCAACGGCGTCGCTCAAGTGTATTTCGCGGGTAGTTTGTCCAGCCTGACTCAGGATGTTGCGCTCGATGCGCAGGGCCGGATTCTGGTGGCAGCCAAAGTCGGGGTGGCCGCCGGCAGCCGTTTCGGCCTTGCGCGGCTGCTCGCGGATGGCTCCGCCGATTTGTCCTTCGGCGAGCAAGGCAGCGTGATCGACACCTTTGCGCATGGGTTCGACGCCACGGCCAGCAAAGTGCAAGCATTGCCCGATGGGCGAATCCTGTTGGCCGGCCTGCATTATGAAAACAGCCATCGCACCCTGCCCGCCCTCGCCCTGTTCGATGCGCAAGGTAATCCGGAGCAAATCTTTGGTGACAATGGTCGTCAGGTGGTTCGCCTGCCGGGCGATTTGTCGATGGGCGCCCGCGACACCTGGCTCCCGCCCGGCGTGCCCGGTGCCGAAGCCTGCGACTTCGCGGTACAGGACGATGGCCACATTCTGTTGATTGCCAACCATCACTTCGAACTGGCCGACCATGCCGGGATGTTGATTCGCCTCAAACCCGACGGCAGCCTGGATGAAACCTTCAACGGCCGTGGCTTCGTGATGATCCGTCACTTGCTGCTCAATACCTGGCTCAATAGCCTGCTGCTTCAGGAAGATGGGCGAATCGTGGTAGCAGGATCAATCGATTTTCCTCAGCAAGGCCTGTTGGCCCGTTACCTGCCCGATGGGCGTCTTGACGAACGTTTTGCGGTGGACGGCTTCATGGCGTTCACTGCCAACGGTCAAAGTGCCCAGGTCAGTCAGGTTCTTGAGTCCACGAACACGCTGCACTGCTTCGGCAGCAGCCGCGATCCGATCCGCTGCCTGGCGTTCAGTCTGCATCCCAATGGCCGCCCGGACTTGCATCGCAACAACGGCCAGCCGCAACTCCTGGAAATCGGCCCCAGCGGCTGCCAGTGGAGCGCCGCCCAACGCATGGCCGACGGTCGCATGATCGCCGTAGGTGCAACGATTGGTGGGTTGGAAGCTGATTTCATCGTTGCCCGCTACTGCGCAAATGGCCATCTGGACTCGAGCTTCGGCAAAGGCTGCGGATGGTTGCGCACACGCCTGGGCCGCAGTCTCGACACGGCCAACTCACTGGCGGTGCAAACGGACGGCGCAATTGTGGTTGGCGGCTACTCGCTGGATGGCAACTACCGGGCAATGGTTGCGCGGTATCTTAATCCCTGAGAGCTTGATCTTCCTCGACACATCCGGCAACTTGCGCGCTTCTTAAAACAAGGAGCAACCGATGTCCGGTTCAATGGCCCAGGCGTTCGCGCAAAATTTTCTCGGGCATTCGCCACGCTGGTACAAGGCGACCATCGTTGGCTTCCTGATCCTCAATGCGCTCGTGCTGTTCACCGCAGGTCCGGTCGCGGCGGGTTGGCTGTTGGTGATTGAGTTCATCTTCACTCTGGCCATGGCCCTCAAGTGCTATCCGCTGATGCCCGGCGGACTGCTGCTGATCGAAGCCCTGCTGTTGAAGATGACCACGCCGCAGGCGCTTTATGATGAACTGGTACACAACTTCCCCGTGATCCTGCTGCTGATGTTCATGGTTGCTGGCATCTATTTCATGAAGGATCTGCTGCTGTTTTTGTTCTCGCGGCTGTTGTTGGGCGTGCGTTCGAAAGCGGCGCTGGCGCTGATGTTCTGCTTTCTCTCGGCATTTCTGTCGGCATTTCTCGATGCATTGACGGTCACCGCCGTGATCATCAGCGCCGCCGTGGGTTTTTATTCGGTCTACCACCGCGTGGCGTCTGGCAACGATCCGCGCCAGGACAGCGGGTTCAGCGATGACCAACATCTGCCGACCTTGCACCACGAGGATCTGGAACAGTTTCGCGCCTTCCTGCGCAGCCTGCTGATGCATGGCGCGGTCGGTACCGCGCTCGGTGGTGTATGCACGTTGGTTGGTGAGCCGCAGAACCTGCTGATCGGCCATGAAATGGGTTGGCACTTCGCAGAGTTTTTCCTGAAAGTCGCGCCGGTATCCTTGCCGGTATTGGCAGCCGGTCTGGTGACTTGCGTATTGCTGGAGAAACTGCGCTGGTTCGGTTACGGCACGCTGCTGCCGGACAACGTTCGCGCGGTGTTGGCCAATTACGCGGCCGAAGATAATGCCGAACGCACCTCACGCCAACGCGCCGCATTACTGGTGCAAGGCGCCGCGGCGTTGATTCTGATCGGTTGTCTGGCCTTTCACGTTGCTGAAGTTGGCTTGATCGGTTTGATGGTAATCGTGTTGATCACCGCGTTTACCGGTATCACTGACGAGCACCGTCTAGGTAGCGCATTCAAGGACGCCATGCCGTTCACCGCGTTGCTGGTAGTGTTCTTTGCCGTGGTGGCGGTGATTCATGATCAACAGCTGTTTGCACCGCTGATCGAGTGGGTGCTGGCACTGCCGGTCGATCAACAACCGGGCATGCTGTTTATCGCCAATGGTCTGCTGTCGGCGATCAGCGACAACGTGTTTGTCGCGACCATCTACATCACCGAAGTGAAACAGGCGTTCCTGGCCGGGCACATGAGCCGCGAGCACTTCGAGACGCTGGCAATTGCGATCAACACCGGTACCAATCTGCCGAGCGTTGCCACACCGAATGGTCAGGCGGCGTTCCTGTTCCTGTTAACCTCGGCCATTGCGCCGTTGGTGCGGTTGTCTTATGGGCGGATGGTGTGGATGGCATTGCCGTACACGATCGTGATGGGCCTGCTCGGCTGGTACGCCGTTAGCTTCTGGCTGTAACACCGCAGAGTAAAACTGTAGGAGTGAGCCTGCTCGCGATGAGGGAGTGTCAAACACCATTCTTGGTCTGACACACCACCATCGCGAGCAGGCTCACTTCTACATTTGTTTCTGTGTCAGTCAGCGCGCGAGGATGTACTGCTCGATCGCCTGAGCCACGCCGTCTTCGGTGTTTGAACCGGTGACAACATCCGCCTGACGCCGCACCGCCTCTTCCGCCTGCCCCATGGCAATCGACAGTCCCGCGCAATGGAACATCGCCGGGTCGTTGCCACCATCGCCAATCGCCGCTGTCTGCTCCAACGGGATGCCGAGATGCGCGGCAATGGTTGCCAGCGCCGTGCCCTTGTTGGCCTCCAGCGCCGTGACGTCAAGATACACCGGCTGAGACCGCGAAACCTGCGCCATGCCGTTGACCTTCGGTAACAGGCGCGCTTCCAGTTCGATCAGAAACTCAGTGTTGTTGCTGGTCGCGACAATCTTGTCGATGCGCTCCAGGTACGGTTCAAAGCTCTCAACCACGACTGGCAGATAGCCGAGACCGTGCTGCTCACGCGGCACCATCGGCCCATGCGGGTCTTTGACCAACCAGTCGCCGCCACTGAACACCCACACTTCGACGTCTGGCTGGTCAGCGAACGTCGCCAGAGCAATCAGTGCGGTCGTCGCCGGCAGGTAATGCGCAACCAGCAAACTGCCGTCCGGATTGACGATGGTGCCGCCATTGAATGCCGCAGTTGGCAGGTCGACGCCCAAGGCTTCAATCTGCTGCAACATCGCTTTCGGCGGGCGCCCGGTGGCGAGGCTGAACAGCACGCCGGCCTCGCGCAACGAACGAACAGCGTAGACAGTGCGCTGGCTCAGTGTGTGATCGGGCAGCAACAACGTACCGTCCATGTCACTCAGGAGAAAACGGATCGGTTTACTCATCCGAGGCCGTGCCAGACGCGACCATCGCGAGTCAGTAGATCTTCGGCAGCCTGCGGGCCGTCTTCACCGGCAGCATACGTTTGCATGCTCGCATCCTGCTGCCACGCATCGAGGAACGGCTGCACCGCACGCCAGCCGTTCTCGATGTTGTCGGCGCGCTGAAACAGCGTCTGATCGCCGGTCAGGCAGTCGTAGATCAGCGTTTCATAGCCGGTCGAGGGCTGCATCTCGAAGAAATCCTTGTAGGCGAACCCCAGCTCGATGTTGGCCATGTTCAGCGCCGGCCCTGGCCGCTTGGCCAGCAGGTCGAACCACATGCCTTCGTTGGGCTGAATCTGGATGCGCAGGTAGGTGGGCTGCAACTCGTCGACTTCGGTATCGCGAAACTGCGCATAGGGCGCGGGTTTGAAGCAGATGACAATCTCGGTATCACGCACGCTCATGCGTTTGCCGGTACGCAGGTAAAACGGCACGCCGACCCAGCGCCAGTTATCGATCATCACTTTTAATGCGACGTAGGTTTCAGTGCTGCTGTCGGGCGAGACGTTGGCCTCTTCGCGGTAACCGGGCAGCGATTTACCGCCGACTTCACCAGCGCTGTACTGGCCGCGTACTGAGTTGGCGCGCGCCTCTTCGACAGTCCATGGGCGAATAGCGCCAACTACTTTGGCCTTCTCGCCACGCACGGCATCGGCGCCGAACGCCGCCGGTGGTTCCATGGCGACCATGGCCAGCAACTGGAACAGGTGATTAGGCACCATGTCACGCAGTGCGCCAGTGTGCTCGTAAAAACTGCCACGGGTTTCTACGCCGACGGTTTCGGCGGCGGTGATTTGTACGTGGTCGATGTAATGGTTGTTCCAGAAGGCTTCGAACAGGCTGTTGGAGAACCGGCTGACCAGAATGTTCTGCACGGTTTCCTTGCCCAGGTAATGGTCGATCCGATAGATCTGCTTCTCGGACATCACCTTGAGCAGGCAGGCGTTCAGCGCTTCGGCGGTTTGCAGATCGGAGCCGAACGGCTTCTCGATCACCACCCTTCTGAACGCATCAGGGGTCTCTTCCAGCAGTTTGGCGGCGCCGAGACGACGCACCACTTCGCTGAAGAAACGCGGAGCAGTAGCCAGGTAAAAGACCGCATTGCCGGTGCCGCTGTCGGCGATTTTCGCCGCCAGGGCTGAATAGGTGCTGTCGTCGAGGAAGTCGCCCTGGACGTAGCTGATACCTTTGGCAAGCTTGGCCCACAAGGCCGGATCAAGCATCTGATCGCCCTTGCCGACCTTCGCCGCCACTTCGGTACGGATGAAGTCTTCAAGCTTCTGCGCGAAGGCTTCATCGGTAATGGCGTTGTGGTCAACGCCGACGATCCGCAGACCATCGTCAAGCAAGCCGTCGCGACTGAGGTTGTACAGCGCCGGCATCAGCAAGCGCTTGACCAGGTCGCCGTGGGCACCGAACAGAAACAGCGTGGTCGGTGGTGCGGGTTCTGCCTTGGATTTTCTGCGGATCGTATGGGTCATTTCTTCGGTGTCTCCACATGGCCGCCGAAGCCGAAGCGCTGGGCCGAAAGAATCTTGTCGCCAAAGGTGCCCTGGCCACGCGAGCGATAACGCGAGAACAGCGAGTTCGACAACACCGGCACCGGCACCGCTTGCTCCATGGCCGCTTCGATGGTCCATTGACCTTCGCCGCTGTCAGCCACCGAACCCGAGAAACCGTCGAGTTTCGGGTCGCTGGCCAGCGCGTCTGCAGTCAGGTCGAGCAACCACGAGGAAACTACGCTGCCACGACGCCAGACTTCGGCAATGTCCGCCACGTTGAGGTCGAAACGCTGATCTTCCGGCAGGCGCTCGCTCGATTTGGTCTTGAGAATATCGAAGCCCTCGGCGAAGGCCGCCATCATGCCGTACTCGATGCCGTTGTGGATCATCTTGACGAAGTGCCCGGCACCGGCGGGACCGGCGTGGATGTAGCCGTGCTCGGCACGGTGGTCATCGGACTTGCGATCCTTGGTGCGCGGAATGTCGCCCATACCCGGGGCCAGAGCGGCGAACAGCGGGTCGAGACGCTGCACGGTTTCGGCGTCACCACCGATCATCATGCAGTAGCCGCGTTCCAGGCCCCAGACGCCACCGGAGGTGCCAACGTCGATGTAGTGCAAGCCCTTCTCGGCCAGGGTCTTGGCTCGGCGAATGTCATCCTTATAGTTGGTGTTGCCGCCGTCGATGATGGTGTCGCCGGCTTCAAGCAGGTTGCTCAGGGTTTCGATGGTGTCTTCGGTCGGTGCGCCCGCCGGCAGCATGACCCAAACCGCGCGCGGCTTATCCAGGCCGGCAACCAGTGCTGGCAAATCGGCAACGCCAGTAGAGCCCTCGGCGACCAGGTTATCGATGAAAGCGGTATTGCGGTCGTAAACAACGGTGGTGTGACCGTTGAGCATCAGGCGCCGCGCAATGTTACCGCCCATGCGGCCCAGTCCAATAATCCCGAGTTGCATGTGCTGATGCTCCTTACTACAAATAAATGTGTGTCAAAGGTTATAGCCCAACGCGACTAATGGAGGTTAGTCCAGAGCGTCGGGATGAAGTTTCCGGGCATTGTGCCCGATTCAGACTGATAACGCCCTGAATCGTGCCGAAGACACACCGACCATGAAAAATAAAAAAGTTCCCTTGAGGGGCAAAAGAAACCAAAATTGGTGCCGATAGTAAGTCAGCAACCCAGAACGGGGGCTATTTACAGTTGAGACACGCCATTTGCGAGGTGAGCAATGGGCACAGTTGTTAACGCACTACCTCCACAGACTCTTTACGTCACCCTTCGTCGCGACGAATTGCGCGAACTCAAGGCAGAGCGCGACCGCCTTCAGGGCGAAGTAGCCCTTCTGCAAGAGCGCCTGCAAGCGCTGCAGCCGGCCGAAAGGCGCCTGCCAACCACAAAAAAAGCCGCGCTCCCCAACAGCCGGACCCGCCACGGATAATCCGGGCAGGTCAAACAAGGCTTGGCCGGTCAAATCACGTTGACTGGTCTGCTGGCGGCAGACGCTTGAAAAAAAGCCTCGCCGCCACGCTGCTGTTGATATTGGCACTTTCTATCGCCTCTACCTGGCTGAACTGCGCTTCGCGCAACTGGTCGGCGTAAGTCTTGTATCTCAGTGCTGCCAATTTCAGATGCCCCTTTCTCAAAGTGCGGGTGTTTCTTGTCCGGCAATGGAAGTGCGCGTACCACAGCAACTTGTGCTTGCGGTTCGACAGGCTTTTCTCATCGAGCACTTCAAATTCCAGCAGAAAGTCTGGCCCGCCAGAAGCCGTGGACTTGTCCGTCCAGCTCGAATTGCCGATACGCACTTCGCCCTTCTCCAGCAGATACTCCAGATTCCCTACTGTCGGCGGCAGGCTACGCGCACCTTGAATGCGCAGACGCCCCCCTTCATCCAGGAGGTTTTGACTGCCCTCCAGCAATTGCCGGCAGACCCCATTGACGACCTCGCGTTGCGCCAGGGGAAACTGATCAAGCCTGCCACTCAAATCTGCGGCGCTTTGCTTGAGTTTGTTCGCCTGACGCTCAAGAATTTCTTCCTGGCTTTTTGGTTCCATCGGCCGGTTGGCCGTCTGACCCACCCGAGCCTTGAGTGCGTCAACCCCGTCCAGTAACGATCGCGCGTCCTTGAGCAACTTGTTCAGCGCCGGTGCTGGCCTGGTCACGGGCAGTTCGGGCGAAGGCGTTTCAACCTGTCGAGCCCTGTAAACCGTCTCGGATTCATCGTGCCGATAATAGGTGGTGCGCTTGCGGGTATAGGGGTCGACAGCGACAACCGTTTCATCCGGCTCACCCTCATCTTCACTTGACTCGCCCATAACGACGCCATCGGTCGTTTCGATGACTCGCCTGCTGGCGCTGCGGATGAGTTTGGCGCGCGGCTTTGCTCCGCTCACGCCGGGCGCTTCCGGTTCGCCGCCCGCCATCTGCGAGCGAGCCAGCTTCGCCAGATCCTCTTCGGCCTTGGCGCGAAAAACCTTTATTCGCGCAAGAAACCGGCTGACAAAATCCTCGGGCACGTAGGACGTGGTGCCCGGCACCCGTTCAAGGTAATGCGCAAACGCCTCGGCATCGCTGAAGTGACGGATGGCGTCCCTGAGCAAGAGCGTGCGCTCAATAGGAGTAAATCCCTCCGTAGAATCGAGTTCCAGGAGGTTCGCGGTCACACGTCCGACAGGAATCTGGCTGAGACCATCCATACCCGCGATTTCGAACATGCTCGGTTCCTGCGCTGGATCGCCAGTCAAAGCGCCACGAATAGAGACCAGTTCGAACGCCCTGAGGCCATCGGTGGTCTGCCAGCGCTTGTTGAAATACTCAATGTGCTTCACCGCCCGCCGCCCCTGGAAAAACTGCTCATCCACTGACGCCAGTTCGGCCATCGTTTCTTCGAGATTCTGACTGACCTCTATGCGCTGCGGGTAATACTTGAGGATCCGTTTGCGTACTTCCAGCAAGGCGTTGTAGGGAATCCCCTCTGGGGACACTGGCGTATCGTAAGCCAGAGGAAAAACGTTTTCCTTGGTAAATCCCAGTTCCGGCAGCGTGCCGGAAGCGCTTTCCAGTGCGACTTCCGTCATGCCGTAACGCACCAGCTTTTCTTCAAGATAATTGAAGCGCTCTTCGCGAAGGTAATGCTCGTCGGCGGCAAGCACTGGCCGAACCTTTTCCAGTTGCGCCAGATACTTGAGCTGCAAGTCGATATACGCTGCGTGGGCCTTGATTCTGGCCTGATTGATGATGCGCAACTTCTGCACAGAAGACGCCATGTCACGCTTGTACTGCGCCAATGCTGCACCTTCAGACTCGGCAGCGCCCTTCTGCGCCTCGTTGAGCCGAGTGGCTTCTTTCTGGAATTCAAGGTGCCTGGCGTTGGTGATATCTCGGGCATTGAAGATCGTCTTGTCCAGCTCCGCCCTTTGTTCCTTGAGCGTCTGCAACTTGTTTTCTCTGGCCGCGCGCTCGGCGTTGAGTTGAGGATCGCCCCACACGTAGGCACTGAGGCGACTGGCCACACGGCCACCATGACGCACACGAAATTCGGGGGCAATGTCCCATAAACCCTCTCCGTTGTTGCGCAGCTGCAGCCATTTGACCGGCGCTCCGGTGTGATCGAGCATTACCACGTTTGCGTTTTCGGCAGGCATGACCCGTGCCCAGCCCCAGCCCGCGATCCGGCCCGGAACGCGGGCATACCAGCGGCCCTCGCGCACCTCAATGCCTGGCCACGGCGGGATGTCGACAACAGGGCCGATATTCTGCACTGACGCACTGATAAAGCGTTCCAGTGCCAGACGAGTCTGTCTCGGTGGATCGCTGGAAAAATCCAGCGTCGATGACAACATCCCGGCTGTATTGCCGGATGATGGCGTAAAGCTCACGGATATTGGCGGTACGGTCTTGTGTGTGCTGGGCAATACGCTCGGCGCATTCCTCGCACCAGAGGTAAATCGATGCACCAGCATTGCAACGGCGAGCTGGCTCAGCACATTGAACAACAACAGTTTCGCCGGCGTGGTTTCGCCCTTGTCCAGTGACTGCAAGGCCTGCAGGACGCCCAGCTCCAGGGTCAACACCCAGCCCACCGCCGCTGCCGGACCCCGCACATAGGGCATGATGCCGCCCAGCAGCACATCAAATGCCTGACGGCCCAATCCGAGCAGAACCGCCCAGCGATACTCGGCATCGGACACGGTTTGATCGTCCGCAAGCTGCACGAGAACCTCCGCATGGGCCAGATAAAGGCCCGCCAGCCAATCCCCGGCCATGACCTGTTCACGCAGCTCAGGCGATACGGGTGCCACCCACGTCGGGAAATCGACATCAAACATGATTCTCGGCAAATGTGGTTCGATAAACCCGCAGTTTCGATAGACCTTGCGCGCCTCCGGCGCCATCCAGTCGATGATCGTTTTGGATAACGCTGCGTCGCTGCGAATGGTGTTCAGCAATGCCGACCAGGATGCAAACTCCAGCAGCGCCGGCGAATACAGCGGACGGTACAGCACGTGAGGCCCGCGACTGACATCCTCAGGGCCGATAATGAACATGTCGTGGATGGCGTCTGTCCGATTGGCTTCTTCGAGTTCAAAGGCCAACGGACGGACGACGACCGGTTGCCCATCGACGCTGCGAGCAAGTGGATCGGTTTGCATGGCGGCAGCGATGTAGCGATAGCCGGCGACCGTCATCCCGCCTTGGCTGGTGATCGCGTATTCAAGGGCCAACATCGGCAACTGCACCCGTAGCTGATCGCAGAAAGACTTCTCTCGCTCGCTGCGTTTGTCGAGATCATCCAGCAGCTCGCGCCGAACCATTTGTGGGTAACCCAGCCCGATATCTGCACGCGAAATCAGTTCACGCACTGTCTGCTCGTTGACCCAGTCCGGCAGTGGCGAGTCGTCCTGGTTGCGCAACGCCGTGGTGGCATGGGTCAATCCACCCAGATTCCGCAGTGCTCGTTGGGTCAGGCTCTCGGTTTCGACGACCACACTCCCGGTCGGCACACCGGGGGCGTCGGCCAGGTAATGGCTTTGCGAGACCTGCAGCACGTCCGGATCGAACACCTCGCCGAAATGTGCCATTGCCCCTTCGAGGGCTTTTTTTGCGAAAGCCGAGGCACTGTCGATGTCGTGATCAAAGGCTTTACCGTCGGTGGCTTGTTGCAGCGCCGCCAGTTCCAGTAAATAACCGCTGTAGGTCAGCAATTCGTCGGGCGTGGCCTGCGCCAGCCAATCCGGTTGTTGGTTAAGGACGGAATCCAGCAAACCGGACTGCACGTCGCCCAGCTCCGGCAAGGCAAAAAGCGCCGCGGTATCGCTGATGAGCGCGTACTGGCGCTCAAGCGCTGCCAGGTCCGCGCCGATAAAGTCACCCATCTGCGCCACGCGCTGCAATTGGTCTTCCAGAATGGCTTGCGCCAGCGAAACGAAGGCGTCGCCACTCATCATCCAAGGCTGGACTTCGAGCACCTGCCCGGCCTTCGCCATCGGATAATCAGCTCCCCGTGCATCGGCAAACGCCTGCAAGGAGTCGAACGCGGCGATCCGCCCTGCGATCCCGAACGACAATACGATTTGCCGGCCTTCGACTGTGCGTGTTGCGAGGATTTCAGCACCGAGCTTCGTCTGCGCCATCGCGTCCTCGCCGTGGCTGTAAGTCACCAGAAAGGCTTCGGTACAATCGGCACCATAAGCCGCAATCCTCGCGCTCTTCTCCGGGCAGTGCGCTATTTGGCGCAACGTCAGCATTTGTTCCCTATCCAGCTTCAGCGTGCTCTGCCCGGCGCTGAGGCTGATCAGCAATGCACCTTTAAAAAGATCACTGAGCCATTGCCAGCGTCGCGTACTTTCTGTACACGGTTCGCTCCAGAACTGTACGAGCGCAGATTGCATCGCCTCGAGCATCACTTCAGGTAGCGCACGCAGTAACATTTCGATGTCACGCATATCGACGTTCAAGCGCTTTTCGTCGCCATCGGTGAGAAAGTGCCCGCGCGTAAAAAACAACGACGCTTTACCAGTAATGCTGTGAATCATGATTTCAAACAGCGGCACAGTGCTGTGCGTGGCACCATAGCCCACATTGTCGGGGAGTAAATTGTCGCGCTCGTGCCCGCTATCCCAGCGTGGCACATGGACAGTAGCGCTCAGGACATCGATATCAAGGCTGGAGTAAAGCCGGTGCAGCGCCGCAGTGAACTGCTTGAGGGCGGCTGTTATCACTATCGGCCGGCCACTGAAAGCCTGGGCGACAGCTCGCTGAAAAACTCCAGCGGTTTCTAGTCGGGATGTGACGGGGGGAAGTCCGTTCATTTCGTGATTCTGCCAAGTTGGGGAAAATCGCAGGTCGTCGGCCTGTGCTTCACCCATAAAACCCGAATGCCAATCTGTCGGTGCGGTATCCCGTTACCGCCACACCCGTCGACGGTTGTAACTCACAAACTTTTCACACGTTTTTACGGATAATCAGGGTAACTATGGATGCCTATGCAGCCGTCGGTGCCCGACACGCGCGTTCGCCGCGCGTGCGCGAGTCAATTGAGTGGAGTGTTGAATGACGATGTTTAAACGCAGCCCCAAGTCTGCGACAGGTTTCGACTGGGCCGGTTTCCTCTGGCTGTTTGTGTTCTTCTGGTACTTTTCCGGCATTACCCAACTGCTGATTCAGATCACCGGCACCTCCGGTTTCACCGGGTTCCGTCAGGCGTTCGTGATGAGCGCGATCTGGCTGGCTCCGATGCTGCTCTTCCCCAAGCGCACAAAACTGCTTGCCGGCATAATCGGTCTGGTGCTGTGGGCCTGTTCGATGGCCAGCCTGGGCTACTTCTTTATCTACCAGCAGGAGTTTTCCCAGAGCGTCATCTTCATCATGTTCGAATCGAACGTGTCCGAAGCCGGCGAGTACATGACCCAGTACTTCGCCTGGTGGATGGTTCCGGCGTTCCTCGCTCATACCGCGTTTGCCTATTTCCTGTGGACTCGCCTGCGCCCGGTGTACATGCCCCGTGGCCGGGCCATGGTCGCTGCCGCCGCCATCGTGATCGCGGTGGTCGGCTATCCGCTGGTCAAGCAAACCCTGCGCATGGGCACCTTCGCTCAGGGTTTCGAGAAGTTCGAAACCCGCATCGAGCCAGCCGTGCCATGGCAAATGGCCGTGGCGTATCACCGCTATCTCGACACACTGGCTGACATGCAGGGCATGCTGCATAGCGCGAGCAAGATCCCGCCACTGAAAAACCTCAAGATTGCCTCGGCCGATCAGCCATCGACCCTGGTGCTGGTGATTGGTGAGTCGACCAATCGTCAGCGCATGAGCCTGTACGGCTACCAGCGTGACACCACACCGGAACTGGACAAGCTCAAGGATCAACTGGCGGTATTCGACAACGTCGTCACCCCGCGTCCTTACACCATCGAGGCGTTGCAGCAAGTACTGACGTTCGCTGACGAAGAAAATCCGGATCTGTACCTGTCCACGCCTTCGCTGGTCAGCATGATGAAACAGGCGGGGTACAAGACCTTCTGGATCACCAACCAGCAGACCATGACCAAGCGCAACACCATGCTCACGACCTTCTCCGAGCAGGCTGACGAGCAGGTATACCTGAACAACAACCGTAATCAGAACGCCGCCCAGTACGATGGCGACGTGATCGAGCCGTTCAACAAGGCCCTGGCTGATGCGGCGCCGCGCAAGTTGATCGTTGTGCATCTGCTCGGCACCCACATGAGCTATCAGTACCGTTATCCGCCGACCTTCGACAAGTTCAAGGACCGCAACGGGGTACCGGCCGGCGTGCGTGACGACCAGGTGCCGACCTACAACAGCTACGACAACGCCGTGCTGTACAACGACTTTGTCGTGTCGAGCCTGATCAAGGATTACGCCAAATCCGATCCGAACGGTTTCCTGCTGTATCTTTCTGACCACGGCGAAGACGTGTTCGACTCGGTCGGCCACAAAACCCTTGGCCGTAACGAAAACAAACCGACGGCGCCGATGTATACCATTCCGTTCATGGCCTGGGCCTCGCCGAAATGGAAGGAAAACCATGACTGGAACTTCGCTGCCGACCTGCAGCGACCGTACAGCAGCTCGCACCTGATCCACACCTGGGCCGACATGGCCGGTTTGAGTTTCGATGAACTGGACCGCAGCAAGAGCCTGGTGAGCGACAGCTTCAAGGTTCGTCCACTGCTGATCGGCGACCCGTATCAAACTGACCAGCGAGCGCTGATTGATTTCAGCCTGATGAAGCCGAAACCCGCCTCACCCGCACCCGCGGATGTCGCGCAAAAGTAATACCGCGAAGGGGCCGAAACCGGCCCCTTTTTCATGCCTGCAACATTTTCAAATAACAATATTTCTCGTTTGATACTAAATCGCAGAACTGCGCTTCGTCTTTGAACAAACGGAATTTTTCCCTCGAAGACAAGGAGTCGGCTGCGATGTTCGCGCCCATTACCCGTTCCATGACCCTCACGCTCGGCCTCTGCGGCGCCGCACTGAGCCCCGATCTGCTGGCGGAATCCGAAGCGGAAAAACAGTCGGAGCCTGCCGCCACGGCGTTGGAACTGGCATCAACCAGCGTCACCGCCCAAGGCCTTGGCAGCAACACCGAAAACACCGACGCCTACACCACCGGTGCCATGAGTACCGCGACGCGGATGAACCTGTCGATCAAGGAAACCCCGCAATCGGTGTCCGTGGTCACCCGCCAGCAAATGGATGATTTCAAGCTCGGTACATTGTCCGAGGCCATGGGTCAGACCACTGGCGTGGTGGTGCAGCACCTTGACTCGGATCGGGTCAACTATTCGTCGCGCGGCTATTCGATCACCAACTTCCAGATCGACGGAATGCTCAACACCTTCGATCGCATGAAGACCGATGCCGACACCATCATTTACGACCGCATCGAAGTGGTTCGCGGTGCAACCGGCCTGACCACCGGCGCAGGCGATCCTTCGGCGACCATCAACATGGTGCGCAAGCGTCCGACGGCGCAATGGCAGGCGCTGGCCGGGGTCAGCGGCGGTAGTTACGACAATTACTACAGCTACGTGGATGTTGGCGGCCCGCTGGCCTTCGATGGTCGCCTGCGTGGCCGCACGGTAATGGCCTATCGCGACAGCCAGTCGATCCGCGACAAGTACGCGCTGCAACGTGAGGTCGGCTACGGGATTCTTGAAGCAGACTTGACTGATTCCACCGTGCTGGCGGTGGGTTATGACTATCAGGATAAACAGGTGCAAGGGTCGTCATGGGGTACCGTGCCCTATTGGAATGCCGACGGCAGCAAGGCAAAACTGGGCCGTTCGACCAACATGGCGACGTCCTGGAGCTCTTGGCCACTCAAGGATAAAACCGCGTTCGCCACCCTTGATCAGGAACTGGCGGGAGGCTGGCGTGTGAAAGCGGCCTACACCCACCGCACCAGCGATGTCGACGGCAAGATCTACTACGGCGGCGCCGGTTATCCCGAGGCTGACCGCAGCGGCATCGTCGCCTACACCTCGCACATGATCGGCACGCAGAAAATGAGCGTCTATGACTTCAACGTCTCTGGTCCTTATTCGCTGCTCGGCCGCGAGCACGAATTGATGCTCGGTTATGGCGAAGCCGAACACCGCTCCTATGCCCCGAAAACCTTCACCGGCAGTCTTCCCGCCGATTACGGCAAGATCCGCGACTGGAAGTACATGGGCAATATCGGCAAATTCCCCGACACCGTCAGCGATTTGACCGGTTCAAGAGGCAGCACCCGGCAAAAGGCCGGCTACGTTGCCACGCGCCTGAGCCTGACTGACGATTTGCATGCCGTGATCGGCAGTCGTTACGGCAGTTGGGAAGGCAAAAATGCCGATTACTACTATGACGATAACCGGCAACTGACCCGCGTTGACACGACTCATCAGCAGCAGAACGACATCTGGACCCCCTATGCCGGCCTGCTCTACGACTTGACCCCGCAATACACCGCTTACGTCAGCTACACCGATATTTTCAAACCGCAGAACAACCGCGACAGCAGCCGCAAATACCTGGAACCGGTGGTTGGCAGCAACTACGAAGTGGGGCTCAAGGGCAGCTTGCTGCAAGAGCGGCTGAACGTTGCAACGGCGCTGTTCTGGAGCAAGCAGGAGAACGTTGCCGAGCGTGACAATTCCGTCCCGCCGGATCCGGCCACTGGCGAAGAGTTCTACAAATCCGGCGGCAAGGGCAACAAGGTCAACGGCTTCGAAGCCGAGGTCTCCGGCGAAATCCTCGACGGCTGGAACATGACTGCCGGTTACACCTACACCCATTCGGTAAACGGCGATAAACAGCGCACCAATGAAAAGGCGCCGCTGAACCTGTTGCGCATTTCCACGGCGTATCGTTTGCCGGGCAACTGGCAGGCATTGACCGTGGGCGGTGCGGTGAACTGGCAAAGCAGCATCTATGGCGATGCGAAACGCCCCGTCGGTCGCGATGCAGCCGGTAAGTTCATCACTGAAAGCACCCGGATCAACCAGGGCGCTTACACCGTGGTCAAGTTGATGTCGCGCTATGCCATCGACAAAAACCTCTCGGCCTCGCTGAACGTCGACAACCTGTTCGACAAGAAGTATTACGAGAACGTCGGTTTCTACAACGGCGTGTACTGGGGCGATCCGCGAACCGTGACGTTGAGTCTGGACTGGAAGCTCTGACAGCGCTGCAAGACTTAACCTGTTGGGGGATAACCCTCCTCCAACAGGTGTTAACTCCGAGTTAATTCCCGCCGCACAAACTTCCTCCCGAAGTCTGCTTCATGGACGAACGGCTCCCACTTGTTCAGTAGGAGGCACCATGAAAATCACCACTGCAATCCTTGCCGGGCTACTCGCCCTTGGTTCCGCCAGCGCCTTCGCCGAAGGTGGCGCAGAACGCATGCGCTATTACTACGACAACTTGCCGGTACACCACGCGCAAAGCGAGCAATCGAGCGACGTCAAAGCGAAAGAAATCCGGGTTCCAGCCGATCAGACGGCGCAAGTGACCGAGTCCTATCGCGACTGAGTTTTATCGAGCAACCGATGAACCTCCCACGACTGTGCGCAGGATGGGGAGATGACAGTTGGGCGCCCTTTTCGGGCGCCTTTTTTATGCCTGCAGATCCTTGATCCAGAACAGCATGCGCCCGTGATTCGGGTCGAACATACCAGGCGCAAAGCCGAACTTGCTGTAGGCGTTTTGCGCAATTGCATTGCCTTCCAAGACTTCAAGAGTGATCTTGCAGCAGCCGCGCTGCCGGGCGATTTCCTCGACCTTGCGCAGCATTTTCTGACTCAGCCCCAAACCGCGAAACTTGCTCATCACCGCCACATCGTGGACGTTGACCAACGGCTTGCAGGCGAAGGTGGAAAAGCCCTCGAAGCAGTTCACCAGCCCGGCCGGCTCGCCGCCGACAAACGCCAGCACGCTGAATGCATGCGCTCGCCGCGCCAGTTCTTCAGGCAACCGGCGCAGCAATTCAGGGTCGATCGGGTGACCGCCGCCCATGGGGTCTTCTGCATAGTGATTGAGCACCACGCCGATGGCCTCGGCGTGCAGTGGATTGGTGTAACTGGCTTGAAGCACAAGAATTTCAGCGGAATCCATTTCCATCCCCAAACACACAAAAGCCCCAACGCGCAAAGTGCTTGCTGAAAGGCTCTGCGACCTTAGCGCGAGCGTGATGCGAAAAGCAAAATCAAAAGATCAATGCCCCCAGACCAGCTCCTCGGTCCAGCCCAGTTCTGCGAAATCCACGGCTCGTAATCCGGCCTCGCCTACGCAGAAAAACTCATCCAGTTGCGGAGGCTTCACCGATGTGTCACTGAGCATCGCGTGGACCTGACCCCGGTGATGGATCTGGTGCTCGAACAGATGCGAAAGCATGCGCAGACGACTGTCGTGCTGCGGGGTATCGCGGGCGATTGTCACGATACGTCCAAGATCGGCATCGCGCAGTTGCTCGCAATAAGCGATCAGCCGCCGGTCTACATGGGCCTGTTCTTCGCGCAATCGAGCAGCGTCGGTAAACGGTTCGTCAGCGTTGAAAAACACATAACAGTCCGGGTGTGGCTCATCAGCGCGCAACTCGCGCTCCAGCGCATCCACGTAGAACCAGTCGCACGTCAGGATGTGATTGAGGGTCAGGCGGATGCCGGGAAAGAAACTCACCCGTGGCGCTGTCAGTGCTGCGTCGTCGAGTTGCGTCCATGCCTTGGCCAAGCGGTGATTGGCCCAGGCATTCTGGTAAGCCATGGTCAGCAGATGATGGGATAGCGGCTGAGTCATGTATGCGCCCTCTTCACTCAAGCTTCGGCAAAGCGCTGCAACTGCATCTCTTGCAAACGGCTGAGGGTCCGCCGGAACGGGAATTCCAGATAGCCCTCGGTGTACAGCGCGTCCATGGCCGCGTGTGCCTCGATGTACAGCGGTACCTTGCGGTCGTAGCACTCGTCGACCAGCGCGATGAACCGCCGGACGCCATCGTCGTGAACCGACAACTGCGGCAACTCGCGATCACCCGCCACCACCCGCTGGGCGCCGTCTTCGGTGCCGCGAGCGATGCGCCCTTCGCGCTTCTGTGCGCTGAGGTTCGGCACGTCGCTCAAAAGAATAGCCCGATAGGTGTCGCACAGTGCGATGAAATCCATCGCGGCGAACGGTTGCTCGCACAGATCAGCGTAACGGCACCACAGCACGGTTTCACTGGCCTGCACCACGTTCAACACGCGATGGCCAACCGGCACCGGCTCGGCGCTGGACGATTGACCGGCCGTCAGCGTTTTGAAGACTTCATCTAATGCGCTGACGCCCTCGGGAGGGGCAACAAAATAGCGCTGCTGGATCGCCCCCGGATGCAAACGATGATCCTCGACGCCGTTTACCGCAACCACATGCATATGCGCCTTGATCGCGGCGATCGCCGGGACGAAACGGTCGCGATTGAAGCCGTCGGCGTACAAATCATCCGGTGGCAGGTTGGACGTACAGACCACCACCACGCCTTCGTCGAACATCACCTGAAACAATCGCCCGAGAATGATCGCATCGCCGATGTCGTTGACGAACAGTTCGTCGAAGCAGAGTACCCGCACCTCTGCCGCCAGCTCTTTGGCCAATGCGCGCAAGGGATCGGCGATCCCGGTCAACTGAAATGAACGTTGGTGCACCCAGCCCATGAAGTGATGGAAATGCTGACGCCGCGCCGGCACCCGCAGGCTCTGATAGAACTGATCCATCAGCCAGGTCTTGCCGCGTCCGACCGGCCCCCACAAATACACCCCGGTGATCGATCGAGCGCCGGTGTGCAAGGCTTCATGGCATTTTTGCAGCGCAAAGACGGCATGCTCCTGAGCCTCATCCTGGATGAAACCCTTGTGTTCGATGGCGTGCTGCCAGGCGCTTAGCGGGGAGTCGAAAGTCATGCGCGCCAGTATGCCACGATGCCCTGCAGCCCAAACATCCCCTGTAGGAACTGCCCGAGCCTTCGGCAGCTCTTACACAGGTTTTTGTGGGCTTCAGAGATCGACTTTGTGCCTGGCGGCGTAGAGGCAGAGCATTTCCATGGCCAATGTCGCCGCCGCAAGCGAGGTGACTTCCGCGTGATCGTAGGCCGGCGCAACTTCCACTACGTCCATGCCCACCAGATTAATGCCGCGCAGGCCGCCGAGAATTTCCAGCGCTTGCACGGTGCTCAATCCGCCGCACACCGGCGTTCCGGTCCCCGGGGCAAATGCCGGGTCAAGGCAGTCGATGTCGAATGTCAGGTACACCGGGTTGTCGCCCACCCGTGCCCGGATCGCCTCGACAATCGCCTCGCAGCCTTGCCGATGCACCTGTCGGGCGTCGAGTACCTGAAAGCCCTGATGATCATCGTTGGTAGTGCGCAAACCGATCTGCACCGAACGCGCCGGGTCTACCAAACCTTCCCGCGCGGCATGCCAGAACATGGTGCCATGATCGACCCGTTTACCCTCCTCGTCCGGCCAGGTATCGCTGTGCGCATCGAAGTGGATCAGCGACAGCGTGCCGTGCTTGCGTGCGTGGGCCTTGAGCAGCGGATAGCTGATGAAGTGGTCGCCACCGAACGTGAGCATGGCGCTGCCGGCACTGAGAATATATTCAGCGTGGGCCTCAATGCTTTCCGGGATGGTGTGCGGCGAGCCGTAATCGAAATCACAATCGCCGTAATCGATCACTGCCAGATGATCGAAAGGATCAAATGCCCACGGCCAGTGGCGTTCCCAGGCAATGCCGCTGGACGCTGCGCGAATCCCCCGTGGCCCGAAGCGCGCGCCCGGACGGTTGCTGGTGGCGGTGTCGAACGGCACGCCGCTGACCGCCACGTCGACACCGCGCAAGTCACGACTATAGCGGCGGCGCATGAAACTGGTAATCCCGGCGTAGGTGCTTTCGGCGGCAGTGCCGAACAGGCTGTCACGGGTCAGGGCCTGGTCATTGAGCATGGGCTGATCCATCGGTGTGCTCCTTGTTGTTATTGATGGCTACGGAAAGTGGTCCACAGACGCGTACGCTGACGCATGTCCTTGAGGTTCATGCTGCGGTCGGCGTAGAGCCGTTCGCGCACGTCGGTCGGTGGGTAGATATCCGGATCGTTGCGCACCGCCGCATCCACCAGCGGTGTCGCGGACTGATTGGCGTTGGCAAAAAACAGGGTGTTGGTCAGTTCGGCCACCGAATCGGGGCGCAGCATGAACTCGATGAACGCCCGCGCCGCCTTGGGATGGGGCGCGTCTTTGGGGATCGCCAGGTTGTCCTGCCAGATCAGCGTGCCTTCCCTTGGAATGCGGTAGGCGACTTCGTACGGTTTGTTGGCCTTGCGCGCCTGGTCGGCCGCCATGCTCGCGTCACCGTTGTACGTCAGCGCCAGACACACGTTGCCGCTGGCCAGATCGTTGATCTGGCGCCCGGTCGCAACATAGAGCACCGATGGTTGAAGTTTCTGTAACAACGCCTCGGCGGCGGCCAGATCCTGCTTGTCGGTGCTGTAGGGATCTTTACCGAGGTAGTGCAGCGCCAGCCCGATGACTTCCTGCGGCGAATCGAGCATCGCGATGCCGCAGTCCTTGAGCTTGCTCGCATATTCAGGCTTGAAAAGTAAGTCGAGGCTGTTCAACGGCACGTCTGGCAGACGTTGTTTCACCGCCTCGACGTTGATGCCCAGACCGAGCGTGCCCCAGGTATAAGGCACGCCGTAGCGATTGCCAGGATCGACGGCGGCGAGTTTCTCCAGCAGATCGGGGTCGAGATTGGCGTAGCCCTTGAGTCCATCGTGAGGAATCTCTTTTAGTGCTCCGGCCGCCAGCCCACGGGCCAATACGCTGGAGGACGGCACGACCACGTCGTAACCGCTACCGCCGGTGAGCAACTTGGTTTCCAGCACCTCAGCGCTATCAAACGTGTCGTAGCGCACGTGGATGCCGGTTTCCTGCTCGAAGCGCTGCAAGGTCTGCGGCGGCACGTAGTCGGCCCAACTATAGAGATTGAGGGTTTTGTCCTCGGCCTGAGCATTGATGACCACGGACAGCAACAGCGTGGGGAAACACAGCTTGAACACGGGAGCCATGACGAACACCTGACCGGAGGAAGTGGTGACAGGATGCGCGCTCGGATACATTGGCAAAATTCCAAGTTTATTAACCTGACTTTATTGCGGAGTAATGTGATGCTCGGGCAGCTTCACGATGTCGACCTGCAGCTGTTGCGCCTGTTCGTCCGGGTGGTCGAGTGCGGCGGGTTCAGTGCAGCGCAAGGCGAACTGGGCTTGAGCCAGTCGAGCATCAGCCAACAAATGGCCAAACTGGAAACTCGCCTCGGCTATCGCCTGTGCAGCCGTGGCAAGGGCGGTTTCAGTGTTACGCCCAAGGGCGAGCAATTGCTGATCGCTGTTCGCACCCTGTTCGAATCGATTGAAACCTTCCGCCATCAATCCTACGGCGTCGCCGGGCGTTTGATCGGTGAAGTGCGCCTGGGTATTTCCGAAGCGGTCGACCAATCGGTGCTTCAACGGGTGGCCGAAGCCATCCGCCGCTTCCGGGAACGGGATGAATCGGTGCGCATCGAGTTGATCAGCGCCATGCCCGGCGAAATGGAGCGTTTGCTATTGCAACAGCGGCTGGATCTGGCGATCGGCTATTTCTCGCAGGTGCAAAGCGCGTTCGACTACCGCCAGTTGTTCAGCGAGACACAGCACTTGTATTGCGCGCCGGGTCATCCGTTGTTCACCGACATTGCGCCCAGTGATGCCGCGATCGAGGCCTGTGACCGGGTCGATCATCCGTATCGGTTTTTGCGGTTTGATGAGCCGTTTCAGGGAAAACACTGCTCGGCGCGTTCGGAGCAGGTCGAGGGCACGCTGGCGTTTATTTTGTCGGGCAAGCATGTCGGTTATCTGCCCGATCACTATGCGCGTGGCTGGCAGGAAAAGGGCTTGTTGCGGCCCGTGCGCGAGGGCGAGTTGAGTTTTGACGTGGCGTTTCATCTGGCTCGGCACCGTGCGCAGGTACCCGGGGATGCGCAGATTGCCTTTGAAGAGGATTTGCTTGCTGCGTTTGCTTGAAGATTAAAAGATCGTCCGAACGCGGCCCGAGCCTTCGGCAGCTCCTACAGATGGATAAACCTTCCTCGCCCAATAAAACCTGACCTTTCAGGCAGTTTTATTGCATTGCCCTCGCCGCCCTCTTCCGGCATTCTGCGCCTCCATTTTCTGACCCGGCCCCGCCTCACGGCACGCAAATCACCATGACCGCCTCTGAAAAAGCCCCACGCAACAACGATCTGATCTACGGCCTCAACGACCGTCCGCACCTCACTGCTACCGTGTTTGCCGCGCTGCAACACGTGTTGGCGAGCTTCGTAGGCATCATCACCCCGACCCTGATCATGGGCGGCGCCCTCGGCCTGCAAAGTGAAATCCCTTACCTGATCAGCATGGCGCTGTTCGTTTCCGGACTCGGCACCTTCGTGCAGGCCAAGCGGTTCGGCCCGGTCGGCTCGGGGTTGTTGTGCCTGCAAGGCACGAGTTTTTCCTTTATCAGCGTGATTCTCAGCGCCGGTTTCATGGTCAAGGCTCGCGGTGGTGGCACCGATGAAATCCTCTCGACAATTTTTGGTGTGTGCTTTTTCGCAGCATTCATTGAAGTGGTGCTGAGCCAGTTCATCGGCAAGCTGCGCATGCTGATCACCCCGGTGGTCACGGGCACGATCATTACGTTGATGGGCCTGTCGCTGATCAAAGTGGCGATGACCGACATTGCCGGCGGTTTCGGCGCGGCCGATCTGGGCGCGGCCAGCCATGTGTTTCTGGCAGCGTTGGTGCTCGGCACCATCGTGGTGTTGAACCGCGTCGACGTGCCGTTCCTGCGGTTGGGCGCGATTGTAATCGGCCTGACCCTAGGCTACGTGGTCGCGTGGCTGATGGGCACCGTGGATTTTGCCAGCCTGCCTGAAGTGCCTCTGGTCAGCGTGCCGGTGCCGTTCAAGTACGGCTTCAATTTCGATTGGGTGGCGTTCGTGCCGGTGGCAGTGATCTTCCTCGTGTCGCCGCTGGAAGCTGCCGGTGATCTGACCGCCAACTCGATGATCTCCCGGCAACCGGTCAAAGGCCCGTTGTACATCCGCCGGATCAAGTCCGGGCTGCTCGCCGACGGTCTCAACTCGGCCATGGCCGCCGTATTCAACAGCATGCCGATGGTGACTTTTGCGCAGAACAACGGCGTGATTCAGTTGACCGGCGTGGCCAGCCGCTACGTCGCTTTCTTTATCGCTGGCCTGCTGGTGGTGTTGGGGCTGTTCCCGATGATCGGTGCGGTGCTGCAACTGATGCCGAAACCGGTACTCGGCGGCGCGGAACTGGTGATGTTCGGCACCGTCGCCGTGGCCGGGATCAAGATCCTCGCCGAGGCTGGCCTGCATCGACGCAACATGCTGATCGTGGCGATCTCCCTGGGTATGGGCCTGGGCATTGCCGCCGTGCCGGAAGTCCTGCGCGAGCTGCCACAAGCGCTGCGTAACATCTTCGAATCGCCAATCACCGTCGGGGCGTTGTGCGCTATCGTGCTGAACATCTTCCTGCCGGAAGAATTCATCGAACTGGAAGAAGACGACTTCGACCCGGAAGCCTCTATTCTTCAGGTCATGGAAAACCCGGATGTCCCGGCCAAAGGTGAACCTGCCTCGTCAGCGGCTGTCGCACAGTTGAACCGTTAAAAGCGACGCCTGCGAAAAAGGGCTGCGCCGGTAACGGTTCAGCCCTTTTTTGTTGAGAGACTGTTTATGCGCCGTCTGCACGCCGTCATCCTGTCGCTACTGCTGTTGTCCCTCAGTGCCTGTGCGCTGTTCCCCAATCGCGATCCGGTGAATATCAATGTGGTCGGCATCGAGCCATTGACCAGCCAGGATCTTGAAGTACGTTTCGCCATCAAGCTGCGCGTGCAGAACCCCAACGAAACCGCCATCGACTACAACGGCATTGCCCTGGATCTGGAAGTCAACGGCCACTCGCTGGCCTCGGGCGTGAGCGATCAGAGCGGCACCATCGGGCGTTTCTCTGAAGCCATCGTCAGCGTACCGGTCAGCGTTTCCGCATTCTCCGTGCTACGCCAGACCCTCGGCCTGAGCCAGACGCAGACCCTCGACAACCTGCCCTACGTGCTGCGCGGCAAACTCGCCGGCGGGCTGTTCGGCACCATGCGCTTTACCGACAGCGGCAAGCTCAGCCTGCCCAAGGCCAGCGCCGCGACCTGGTAAAAATGCGTTAGCTTCGCACGTCTATCAAAGACACTCATGGAGGCCTCAGGTTTATGGAAGACACACCCACGCTGTATACCGAACGGCTGATCCTGCGCCCTTTGCAATTGGCAGATGCCGAGGCCGTACAGCAACAGTTTGCGCACTGGGAAGTGGTGAGATACCTCAACGCCGCTGTCCCTTGGCCCTACCCGGACGATGGCGCCCTCACCTATTTGCGTGACATAGCGCTGCCAGCGATGGTGGCTGGCAAGGAGTGGCATTGGTCGATTCGCCTGAAGGCCTCGCCGCAGCAGTTGATCGGCAATATCAGCCTGATGGATCAACAGGACAACAACCGTGGATTCTGGCTCGCGCCGGCGTGGCAAGGCCAGGGCCTGATGACCGAAGCCAGTGTGGCGGTGACTGACTACTGGTTCAAAACCCTCGACCGCCCGCTGATGCGTGTGCCGAAAGCGGCACCGAATATTGGCTCGCGCAGACTCTCCGAGCGTGCGGGGATGCGCTTGATACGTACCGATGAAGACAACTTTGTCAGCGGCCGACTTCCTCGGGAAATCTGGGAAATCACTCGTGAGGAATGGCAGAGCACTCAACACTGAACCCCGCCCCTGTGGAGCTGCCGAAGGCTGCTCCTACAGGGTTTCAAGTGACAGGAATTATGTGTTGAAACGCACACCCGGCTTGGCGCGTTCGTCCACAGACAATTCGAAGACATCCGGCCGCGCATAGTGGCCGACCACGTCATAGTCATACCGAGCACGCACCAGCTCATCCGTATCGATTTCAGCAGTCAGCAACCCCGCCTCCTCGCGCAACGGCCCCGCAAGCACATCGCCCATTGGCCCGACAATCACGCTGCCCCCGGCAATCAGCGGTCGATCCGCTGGCCAATTGGCAATCGCCACCCCCAGTTCATCCGGCGATGCCTGCACCTGACAAGCACTGACCACAAAACAGCGTCCCTCATGGGCGATATGGCGCATGCTGACCTGCCACATCTCGCGCTCATCCACGGTCGGCGCGCACCAGACTTCAACGCCCTTGGCGTACATCGCCGTGCGCAGCAACGGCATCATGTTTTCCCAGCACACCACCGCACCGAGCTTGCCGACCTGGCTGTCGAGCACCGGCAACGTCGAACCGTCGCCCTTGCCCCAGATCAGTCGCTCCGTGCCGGTGGGCATCAGTTTTCGGTGTTTGGCGACCAGACCGCCCTGCGGATCGAAGTACAACGCCGTGCAATACAGGGTGCTGCCGGCACGCTCGATCACGCCGATCACCAGATTGGCCCCGGTGCGGGCCGACAAACCGGCCAGCGCTTCGGTTTCCGCACCCGGCACATCAATGGCATTGGCAAAATACCGTGCAAATGCCTCACGCCCCTCCGGCAATCGATAACCCAGTTGCGTGCCGAATCCCTCACCTTTCGGATAACCGCCGAGCAACGCTTCCGGCATCACCACCAATGCCGCGCCGGACTCGATGATCGCCGCTTCCCAGCCCAGAATCTGCTCCAGGGTTTCGCCCTTGCCACCGGGCAAGGCACCGATCTGCAGCGCTGCAACAATTGATTTTGGCATCACGATGACTCCGTCAGTATCAAGTGTTGCTGATTCTCCAGCGCACAGCGATCATGAATAAAGACCCGATCACTGCTGAATGATATGAGCCATATGAATATCGCCGAAGTCGACCTCAACCTGCTGAAAGTCTTCGAAGCCCTGCATGAGGAATCCAGCGCCAGCCGCGCCGCACTGCGCCTTGGCGTGACGCAATCGGCGGTCAGTGCGGCGCTGCGGCGTTTGCGGGATGTCTATCGCGATCAATTGTTCGTGCGCACCGGACGCGGACTGGCGCCGACGCTCAAGGCCAATCAGTTGAAACCGGTGGTCAGCGATGCACTGAACAAATGCCGGCAGAGCCTGGCGATGATTGATCCGGCAGCCAATCACTACGACGGTCGTTCAGTCACCGTAGGGCTATCGGACGACTTCGAAATTGCCTATGGCCGACGGTTGATCGAGGAACTCGCCCGCAGCGCACCGAAACTGCGGCTGATCTTCCGCCAGACCCACAGCCAGATCGTCGCTCGCGCACTGATGGAGCGCAGCATCGATCTGGCAATCACCGCCGGCGGGTTCGCTGAACGCTTGCTCAGCCGTCAGGTGTTGGGTGAAGGGGGCTATGCGTGCCTGGTGGACCCGGCGAGCCTTGCGCCCGGCCAGCAGCAGATCGATCTGGAGGAGTTCGTCGCCCGCGATCACCTGCTGGTGTCGTCGGGTGGTTTTATCGGGATCACCGATGAAGGGCTGGCGGCGTTGGGCTTGAGTCGCCGGGTGTGCGCCTCGACCACGCATTTTGCTGCGTTGCCGTATTTGCTAAAGGGCAGCCAGGCCGTGGCGACGATTCCGACGCATGCCGCCGAGAGCATCGCCGCGCTCAACGGGCTGACGCTGCTGCCCTGCCCGCTGGCCTTGCCGCGCTACCCGATCGAACTGGGCTGGCGCACCAGCACGCAGATCGATCCGGTGGTGGTGAAGGTTCGCGAGGCGATTGTCGCGTGCTTCACCCAGGGCTGAAACGGCGTTACTTGCTCGCCGCCATCAAACGATTGATTTCACTGCGCACCATGTTGGCAAACTCCGGCGGCGACATGCCGTCCAGTTCCGCGCGCACCCACTCGGCCCATTTGCCCTTGCGCTTTGCGCGTTCGCCGAACAAGCGCGCGGCTTCACCTTTGGCTTTGCCCAGATTGTTCTGCCAGAGTTCGAACAGACGGGATTTCTCGTCTTCCAGCGCGGCGCGCTCTGCGAGGGATTTGTCGGCCAGATTGAAACTCATGGGGAATTATCCTGCTGCGTAAAATGGCGACATCTTACACGCTCGACGGAAATCTCCCGCGCAGGTTTTTATTCCTGACCTAAATTCAGTGCAACTTTTTACAAAGCGCCACACTCCATTGATCACTGTCCATTCAACTGCAAGGAGTCACCCAATGGCCCGGAAATCCGCCGTGCAAGCCGCCGAAGAGCAAATCAAGGATCAAGCCTTCAGCGAACTTCAGGCTCTGATCGAAGAGTCGGACAAACTGCTCAAGAGCAGCGCATCACTGGTCGGCGAAGAAGCGGAGAGCCTGCGCGGGCAAATCGCACTGAAGCTGCAACAGGCGCTGGATTCGGTCTCCAGCGTGCGCGACCGTACCAAACCCGCTGTCGAGGCCACCGAAAGCTACATCGGCGGTCATCCTTGGCAGACCGTGGCGATCTCCGCCGGTTTCGGTCTGGTGGTCGGCTTGTTGCTTGGCCGTCGCTGAGCCTCAGCGTAATAAAAAAGGCGAGCCTGTAGGCTCGCCTTTTTCATGCCTGCCGAAAACTCAATAACCGGCCAGTTCCCGCAACTGCACCAGTGTCTGTTCATCCAGCACGACACCCTCGACCTGCGACTTCGCCCGCTGCAAATGCCGACGATCACCCGGCAATCGTTTAAGCCCGACCCCGTGCATCTGCCGCACCAGTTCCTCACTGCGCTCGGCAAAACCCTGCCCGGCCGCCTTGCTCGGGTCGATCACGATCAGCAACTGCCCGGTCCACGGTGTTTTCGCACCCGGATGGTTTGACCAATCGAATTCAAAAGAAAAATTGCCGCCGGTCAACGCCGCCGCCAACAGCTCAACCATCATCGACAGCGCCGAGCCCTTGTGGCCGCCAAACGGCAACAACGCCCCGCCTTCAAGAATTGCCTTGGGGTCCTGGGTCGGCTGACCGAGGCTGTCAACGCCCATCCCGGGCGCCAGTCTTTCGCCTTTGCGCGCAGCGATCTGCACGTCGCCATGGGCGATGGCACTGGTCGCCAGATCAAAGACAATCGGCGCGGCACCGGCCCGTGGCGCGGCAAAGGCAATCGGATTGGTCCCGAACAAGGGGCGATCGGCGCCGTGTGGCACTACGCAGGTCATGCTGTTGACGACACTGAGCGCCACCAGTCCTTCATCGGCGAAAGGCTCGACATCCGGCCACAGCGCGGCAAAGTGATGCGAGTTGCGAATCGCCAACACGGCGATCCCGGCGCTACGCGCCTTTTCCACCAGCAAAGGCCGCGCAGCTGCCAACGCAGGCTGGGCAAAACCATTGCCGGCATCGACACGTACAAACCCGCTGGCAACATCTTCAACCTGTGGCACGGCGTGCCCGTTGACCCAGCCGCTGTTTAGGGTCGAGACGTAGCCAGGAATCCGGAATACGCCATGGCTGTGGGCGCCATCGCGTTCGGCTCCGGCGCAGTTGGCGGCCAGCACCTGGGCGACTTCGGTGGACGTGCCATGGCGCAGAAAAATCGTTTCAAGCATTTGCGTCAGCGCTTCGAGGGTTAACGAGGACGAGACAGCAGAAGACACAGAATTGTTTGGCGCAGACATCTGAAGCTCCAGAATGATTATTGGAGGGAACAACAGCGTACGGACAACTTGCCCAGCGATTAACCACGCCGCCCCCGCCCCCTGTCAACCCTTGGACGGCAGCAATGCCTGCAACACCTGCCAAGCGATAACTATCTACCACCTCGGCGTCGACCTCTCCTCCTAGTCTTGGGCCTCCTTTCTCGCGCCGAGCGCGCCATTACCGAGAGTCGAAGATGCCCGATCCCGCCGCCCCGTTGCTTTTCCCCGAAACCCTGAATTTTCCCGGCCAGTGGAAAGCGTTGGGGCAAACCCACAACCTCAACGGCAAGGATTTCGATTGGCTGGCCCATGTAAAACTGGCCACACAGGCGCTGCGCAACAAGCAATCGCCGTCCATGGTCGCGCAAAAAATTCGTATCGCAGCCGGCCCGGCGCCCGCCATCACCCTGGCCGGCAGTTTCATACTCACCGAGACCCCCGACGACAAGGGCGCGATCCTGTACACCCCTTACGACGGCATCAAGAAATACGACAGCCTTGCGACGCTTGAAACGTTACTTGAGAAGCGCTTGCAGGACGCTGATGAGCAGGATCAGACATTGGCCTTTCTCTCGCTGACCCAGCGCAGACAGGTTGTCGAGCAAGGGAGCCTCACGCTGACGTACGAAACCATCGACGGCGATGTGTTCGAGCATCAGCAGGCCGCCATTCTCGCGGGTCAGCAATTGAACGCCGAGGCCATGTTGGCCGAGTTGAAGCAATTGCCTTCGCTGACGTCATTGGTGGAAACGATCCTTGAGGATCTGTTGAAGGCCGATTTCCCCCACATCAAACGGGCCCAAACCCGGGTCAATTTCTACACCGACGCGACCATCAAAGACAGTGTCCCGGCGGCGTCCAGACACTGGCACGACTCAACGAGTCTGAGCGATGCGGTGCTGACGCTTTATCGGCATCAACGTTGGCCGACTGACCAGCTGCATGAGTTTTCCAACCCCAGGCATGCACCGTTCGCAGGCGATCAGGCGATATGGGAAAACGCTCTGCAACAGGCATCGGGCAAACTCAAGATATTGCTGTTTGGCGAAATGGAGCGCTTTTGGGAGGACCCTGCCAGGGCGGGCGCCTCGCGACGTGAATTCTTCGGTGAGGCCCTTGAAGATCAGGCACGCGCCGAGCTGATGCTCAAACGCGAAACCGGCATCATCGATGCCAGCCAGTTCGCCATCCTGCATCAGATGATTCGCCCCGCGGCCTTGCCAACCCGTCGCCCGACCATCGAAACCGTGCGCCTGTGGGAGTACGAACCCAACTTTGTCGAACTGGCAGGCTCGTTGATGATCAGCCACACCGACGCTTGTCTTTACACCCCGACCATGGGGCTGCAGGTGCTTGCCGATTACAACGACCTGAAAAGAACTGTGTTGAGCAAGTTCCGCGCGCCTGGTCACGAGGACGAACTGTACGGATTGCTGGACCTGGAAGAGCGCAAACGCTTTATCGGCTTCGACCGGCCGCAGGTGACCGGAGAAAGCGTTGGCGGCGAGATCTTTAAAGTGCTGTTTGAGGCGATCATCACCAAACAGAGACAGAGCATCGAATACGCCTTGCAAGTGTTCCGTCACAGCGACGGAGCCGTAGACATCCATGCCATGTTCGACAAGGCTCTGGATATTCGCGCCATGATTCATGAACGCCTGCTGGAGCTCGATGCCGGTGAGCGCTGGACCACACGGCCAGTGCTGGCGGGTGTTCAACAACCGTCCGAAGTGCGGGCGCAGAAAGCCGCAGTGGTCGCGAGAACCTGCGAAGAAATCGAGCCCTTGCTCACCAGTTCATTCAAAGTCCAGCCCGTGACCCGCGTCGAAGCACAACGCAGCTACCTGGAAAACATGAAATCACGACTGGCTCATTCACTCTTTGTCGGGGTGACGGGTGAAGCGGCCTTGCGCGTGCTCAGTGGTTCACTGAAAGCCGCCGAACAGATGATCGTCGATACCGTGTTCCACTCCGATCAGCCCAGCCGCGACAATCGGCGTTCACTCAACGGTTTTCGGCCTGATGCCTGGTCGATCACACTGGACACTCCCGGCGGTCAGGATTCATCGACGCTAGCCCACTGTGTGTTGCTGACTGAACGTGGTGGCCTCGACGACTTGCACTCAGGAAGAGTGATTGTGTGGACGCCCGCGCTGGGACTGGAAGCGTTTAACAGCATCGCAGTAGCGCGACTGGCGCTGAATCAAAGGCTCAAGGACAGCGCGGGGCGCCTGTCACTGTTGGAAAATCTGCTTCCACAAGAACGCCGATTCCATCAGCAATACACCTTGGGTGCCTTGCGGTTGATCGAAGACAATGTGCTGCACAACCTCGTGCAATCAGGCATCGAGCACTTCATTGCACGGTGTGACGAGCTTCGTCAGCGCTTCAAAGACCGAAGCGGACTGACTTCAGCGCTGGCCACTCTGACCAATACGGCCATCGATACCAATCTGCTGCGCACCATTCACCTGGCGAAGGCCATCAATCAACAGCAGGCGCTTCCTGCCTGGTTAGGCATGGCACCCATTGGCGAGCAGCAAATACACCTCGAACTGCTTGAGCAATGGCGTCACAGCGTGGTCGACCACAAGGACTACCTCAGCGGCATGCCTTCGCTGGACGAGTACGTCAATCGAACGTTGAAGTCACTGCTCGACACTCGATTCAAAGACAGCAAACTGGAACCGCAAGACATCGAAATCACGCCCAATCTGGCTTTGGCCGGGCCTGCCCGCCCCCTCACCGAGTTTGCGCTGAACCATATCAACATTGCCCAGGGCACCGGTTTCACAGTCGCCTCGAAAACCCTCAAACAGCTCCCGGACGGTCTGGACCAAACGACGGTCAGGCAATTGTTGCTGTCGCTGGACATCCCCACAACCTTCGCCAAATCGATAACGGACGCACTCACCGATGGCCATCCTGAGGCCAAAGAGCGCAAACAGCGCTTCATTCGTCAGATCCCCTGGCAACTGCTGCAACATGCCCATGGATTGAAACTGCAACAACAACTCTCCGGCAGCGCCTTCGACTACCTCTGCCAGGTGTTGGACATACCGGATGGCATAGCGCGCACCACCGTTGAAGGTGCTCATGCGCTTGTGTATCCGTTGTCGTTGATCAAAACCGCAGGCGCAGCAGCCGTGGAAGCGTTAGGTGTTTATGTCATTGGACCGGGCAGCGGCCATACCGGGCCTCGGGTCGTCTATGTGCCTTATGCGGAACAACTGCTGCGTGAATTCGCCGACGAGGCAAGCCTGATCGCGGCAGTGAACACACCGGGCACTTTTCAGGATCTGGTGATTCGCCGCCTGCCGCAGACACAGCAATCGGTGTTTCGGGGGCTGTTGCAATCAAGCGCCGGCCAAGTCAGCGAGATGACGCTGTCGGGCAACACCATCACCGGCAATCTTTTACACAGGTTCTTTAGCGACAACCTCAAGCTACTGCCGCAACTGTTGAGTTGCCAGTCCAAAAGCACCGCCCAAGCCGATTGGGACGCGGCGAAAAAACTGTTCAGCCATGGCGCCAGCCTGATCTCGGGCCTGCTGCCGGGCAAACTCTCGTACGTAACGTTTCTTTGGCAGGCTTACAAAGACTTCAAGGACTCGGCGGAAAATCTGCAGGATCATCACTGGACGCAAGCCCTGAAATCGTTTATCGCCGGTGGCCTGCAAATGATCACTCTGGGGCGCCTGGCGATCGAAGACTCTGCGGCCACGCAGGCCAGCAGCGAAACGCCTGCGCAAACGACAGCCGAAATACCGAGTACCACCCCAATCAAACCCGAAGGTAGCAGCGACGTCGCCGACACGACGACGAACCCGCCCGAAGTGGTCGCCCCCACCTGGTCGCAGATCCGGACAACCTCACCCCTGCGCACCGAGTTACAGCCATTTGAAACATCGGCTGTAGCACTCGAGGATCTCAAACGGGACACGAAGAACGGCACGTACGAGGACCCGACCAGCAAACACACCTACACCGCCATTGCCGGCAAGGTCCATCGTGTCGAACAACCGGGCGCAGTCTGGCAGATCGTCAACGATCAACAGCCCGGTCCGTCATTAAGGCTGACGGGGTCGCGTCTCTTGCTGGCGCCCGATCGTCATGCAGTGCACTACGGCAAAGCGATCTCCAAACTGCACAAGCGTTATGCCGTGGAGATGGATCGCAGGACAATGTTGAACATCGAAGCGATTGGCATGGCGCAGATACGGCGCGATCATCCGCAGAAGGCGCAAGTCATTCAGCACGCTGTCGATCTTGCGCGCTTTTATGCATTCAATTGCCTGCATAACCTGGCCCAGTTGAAAGCTAATGTTCCCGGTACCCGCCTGGACGGATTCCTCAGGGTGTTTTTTGGCGTCACGCAAGTTGATACCGGATTGTTGCGCAAACTCAACCAAGCGATTGTGCCCATTTGCCAGGCGTTAGTGGATCCCGACGATGACCTGATGAACACCGATCGCTTCGTCGTCGGCTCCAATACATTCTTTTCATCGATCATTGCGTTCGTGCTGAGCAACGACGACCGCAAAATGGTTCATTTCACCGAAAACTTTTTCAACCAACAACTGGATTTGTATAAATCGATACTGGGGCAACCTTTCGACATTGATGGCCATGCTCAAGCTGCGATATTGATCCACGAGTTCGCTCATCAATATTCCAAGGCCGAAGATTTCGCCACGTTGGAGTCGCGTCGCCCTTTTCACGACCTGATAACGACCTTCACGTTGTACGGATTGGCCATGAAACACGAACTGGAAACGTTCCAGGCACAAGCACTGTCACTCGCGACGCCCCGCGACGAACTGTTTGCGCGCTGGAGTAAAAAGAAAGGCTCGTACGTCAGTCTGGACAAGATCCCGGGGGCCGAGGACCTCAGCAAATCGATACTTACCCTGACATCCAGCCCAACCATGAACGAAGCACGCAATGCGTTTCTTGATCAGAACTCACCGGATGTGCGCATCGATGTGATTCTGCGCAACGCAGATTCCATCGCCCGGCTGATCTGCGAGATGGGCCGGCAACTGGATCCTGTGCCACAGCCCTGAAACACGCAAAAAAAATGCGCAGGCGGTTAAGCCTGCGCATTCAGTCAAGTACGCAACTCAGTCTTTCTGGTCACGCAACACATTGCCCGACGCACCGTCGATACGGAACTCATAGACGACGCCGTCCGCTTTACGTCCTTCGCCCTCCCAGTAGCCATCGTTATCCGCCTCGATCTTGTAAATCTCCACGTAACCGGCCTTGGTCTTGGCTGTTTCGATGGCTTTTTCGATGGTAATCCAGCCAGCCCCCGGCCTGTCCGCCAGCGCTGCACCCGCAGTCAGCAAAGTGGCTGTAGCAATCAGGGCGGCGAAAGTCTTCTTGATCATTTTTTCACTCCATTTGTGGATAGTGGTCATTGGCGTCCTGTTTTTTGGGCGCCTGAGCGAAAAATAAGTTCCACTTTGATGGGCAAATGCCATGACGGTTGTTCTCGGTGACTTCCCGGCAAGGTTAGAATGCGCGAAATCAGGACGAGTCAATGACCCAAGACACTCTCTCGGAAGCCGAATACGATGCGATCACCGATGCCGCCGCGCACTGGTGCATGCGTCTGCATGCCGTCGACTGCACGGACGAAGAGCGTCGCGCATTCGAACAATGGCACGATGCGCATCCCTTGCATGCGTTCGAGTATGAAGCCATGCTGGAAATCTGGGACGTTGCCGAGCACTTGCCTCGGCCGGAACCAACGCTCGCTGTGCCGATTCGCCAGCCTTCGCGCGCGTGGCGCCAATACGCGATCGCCGCAGGTGTCTGCGCGCTGGCATTGCCGCTGGCCGCTTATACAGGCTGGAACCTCGGCTGGCTGCCCAACAGCTATCAGCACTTCTCGGCCACCGACAATGTGCGCCAGGTCACCTTGAACGACGGCAGCCAACTCGAACTCAACCTGAACACTGATCTGACCTTCAGCAACTACAAGGACGAACGCCGGGTCACGCTGAAAAAGGGTGAAGCGTTCTTTAACGTCAGTCACGACATGGAGCACCCGTTTGTCGTCCGTGCGGGTGAAGGCAAGATCCGCGTCACCGGCACTCGGTTCAACGTCTGGATGTATGAAGATCAAGTGCGGGTGAACCTGATCGAAGGTTCGGTTCTGGTGAAAAGTAATACCGCTTTGCCGGGCGATGGGTTGAGTCTGGGGCCAGCCATGCAGGCGCGTTACAGACACGGCGACTACATACCGCAGATCAGCCAGACCTACGCCAACGACACTGCGCTGGCCTGGCGCAATGGCAAACTGGTGCTGGACAATCTGGCGCTCAATGATGCCCTGCCGCTGATCAACCGTTACCTGGACAAGCCGTTGATGCTTGCTGACAACAGTACCGGTTTGATTCGGGTGGGCGGCATCTACAACATCAAAGAGCTGAACAACCTGGCCAACTCCCTGCCAAAAGTCTTGCCCGTCTACCTGACACGCAACAAGGAAGGCAACCCGGTGATCAATCCGATGCCGCAACAACCGCCAAAAAACTGAAGGCCGCGCCCCTTAAGGGATGCGGCCTTCAATTGTGTCTCAGGTCATGCTGTGTTTACTGCGCGGCGACTTTCCCCGCCTTGTCCACCGCCTCACGAATGGTCTGTACTTGATACTGCGGATCTGCCTTGATCTGCTGTTCGGTAAACGGCAGCACACTCCACTGTTTTTTCGAAAATGCCTCGGTCTGATCGCGCGAATACTTCGATGCCGGATCGCTGGACAATGAAAACGCCAGCAACCCTTGTGCGTGCGGCCCTTTGTCATCGAACGTCACCACTTGCAGGTAACTGGTGCCGCTGACCACCTCAAGTTTGCCGTCCTCGCGTGGCACGCTCTGGATCGCGTTGTAGATCCCCAAAGTGCCCGGCCCGCCATGAATCGGCGTCTGCTGCCCGCCGCTGCTGACCACCTGGATATCCCCCCAACGGGTTTGCGGCGTGAGGCCCATCTTGACTGCCAGTTCGGCCGACGCCAGCATTGCTGCGCGCAATTGCCTGGCCACCGCTGGCTGCTCGACAGCCAGACCGCGCGGTGTGTGTTGCGCATCTTGTGGATCGAAGGCAACGCGCCAGATATCCGCTGACTCTTGCAACGTTTGCATGATGTTCCGGAAATGCACCAGACCCAGACCCGAATCCAGATTGGCCCGCCCGTCCCACGCCTTCAGGCTGGCACAGACCGGCTTCAGTGCTTGCGCGTCGGCGCCAAGATCCGCTGCGCAGAACTTCAGCAGATCCGGCACGACCTGGCTCGCCAGATACACCTGATCGTCCATCACCATCTGCTGCAGATCCTTCACCGCCACCGAACCTTTCTTGCTCAGGCCAGCCAGGCGATCCAGGGCAAACCGGGAACGCAGACCCAAAGGCTGCCCTTCCTGACTGATCAGTGGCGAGAAGCCGGTGAGCGGTTGCGCCGGGTTGGCCAGCCACGCGGAATCGTTAGAGTGCTGGACGAAGTCCTTGCGCAGCAATTGCGGCAATTGGCTGGAAGCATAAATGCCCTTCTGCGCGGCTTGTGGGTCGATGTCCCAGGCACAGCCGCTGTGGGAGCCGTCCAGCACGATCATCCGCGTACCGGCGCGCGGGTCGCTGCACTTGGCCAGTTTTTCATTACTGACGTTCGGCACCACCGACAGGTTCATGTACAGCGTCTGACCCTTGTCATCCACGGCGAGCGTATTGACCCATGGAATGCCTTGAATCTTGTGCACCGAATCCTGCAAATCCTGGAGCGTGGCGGCCTGATTCATTGCATACCACTGCTTCAGCACGCGATCGTTATCGAGGTTGGCATCACGCAGGCTGTAGGCGAACTGATTGTCCCAGTCGAGTTTGCCCGGCCATTGCACAATCGGCCCGAATTTCGAGCTGTAGATGTCGCGCGTGACCGGTACCACCTGCCCGTCGGCCTGTTTGACCTGCACAGACACCGTCTGCTTGCTCATCGGCAGTGATTGGCCATCGAGCAGATATCGCGTCGGGTCTTTTGGGTCGAGTTGCAGGCGATACAAGGTGAAGTGCTTGGAGGAATCGACCGTGTGGGTCCAGGCCAGGTGCTGGTTGAAGCCGATGTTGATCATCGGCAGGCCCGGCAAGGCAGCCCCCATGACATCCAGTTTGCCGGGAATGGTCAGGTGCATTTGATAGAAGCGCATACCGCCGACCCACGGAAAATGCGGGTTGGCCAACAGCATCCCGCGACCGTTGAACGAACGCTCACTGCCCACCGCCACGGCGTTGCTGCCACGATCCAGGGCAAAGCGCTGCTGGCGGGCGTCTGCCATCTGGTAGGCGTGTGCATCGTGCTCAACCTGCGCCGTCGCCTGTGGCGGTGTGGCACCCGCCAGCGCTTCGGCAAACTGGCCGACACCGCCTTCGACCAACAGGCGACGGGTCAGCTTCACCAGATCTTCAGGCGCGATGTCGCGCACCCACTCGCCCTGACATTGTTGCGGCAAGCCCTGCGGTCGGCGTTCGGCAAGGTAGTGGTTGTAGCCGGCGGCATAACCCTCGACCAGATCACGCACCTGGGCAGGCTGTGCCTGCCAGAACGTTTTGACCGCCTCAGGGGTGTTTAGCCAGGTAAAGAACACATCGCTGACGCGGTTTTCGCGCTGCTCGACGGTGAATTGATCCGGGCCGAAATAGCGTGAACGCTGGCCGTTGACCGTGACGATCTCGTTGGCCAACAGACACAAGTTGTCCTGCGCATAGGCATAACCGATGCCGAAACCAAGACCGCGTTCATCTTGAGCGCGGATATGCGGCACACCAAAACCGGTACGGCGGATCTGTGCACTGGTATCGACGGCCGGGCTGAACGCCTGAGCGGACAGGCTCAGCCCGAAAAACATACCGGCTAGGGTCACTCCGGTTAATTGCCTGGAAATAATCACGCTCGCTCCTGATCGAAATACCGAAGAGCGGATCTGGCGTTGCCGCGCGAAAAACATGCCGGGCAGCGGACCCACTCTGGAAACACCCACGCGTCCACGCGCAATGAGCCTGTCCTGAGAACGAAGTCGAAGAAAAAAAATTTAGCCCGCCACAGGGCGTTAAGGCAGTGATTACAAGCAAAAGACGAATTTCCGACAAATTTTCTACATTTTTTCTTTCATGATTTGTCGAGCTGATACGTCTTGTTTAGAGAGTTCACAAAAACCTTTCCCGATCAGGTTCTGAAAAGGAGTAATCGCATGTACAACTCGCAACTACCAACGGACGGTAGCCAGGCCCCAAAAGGAGCTTCCATAAGCCCCCACGCGAGCGATTTCGGGCAACGCGTCGAGCGTCACGGCAACGAACGCATCCGCCTGCTGCTGAAAAGTTTCGGGCTGCGCACCAGCCTGATTCGTCTGAAAGTCATCGATGCCCTGCTGGTTGCGGCGCAAAGCGACCGTCGCCTGGGCGTGCGCGGCGTCCACAGCCAATTGCTGGACCTGGATATTCCGCTGTCCTTCCTCAGTGTGCGCGAAGTGCTCAAACGTTTGTGCGCCGAGGGGGTGATCACCTTCAATGCGGACAAGAGCTACAGCCTGCATCCACAGGCTGCTGCCGTCCTCAACAACGATTGAAGCGCTTGGCGATCGCCGTCAGGGTTTGACCTTGCGGCGCATCACGCCGTTGATAATCACCACGACCACTGCCACGCCAATGGCGATGTACTGGAACGTCTTTTCATCGATCTTCCCGGCGTTTTGCAGCCAGGACAGGCCGAGCATGATCGCCAGCACAGACACGGCGATCAGAATCGAATAAATCAAGCGTTGCTTCTGGGTCATTGCGGTTTCCTGAAACTTTGGAATGTATCCGGTTTGTATCCGCTTGCATGCCATGCACTTACCGTTTTACGGGGATGCGCCGCAGCAATCGGGGTCTCATGTTACAGCCGATGAAGAGTTTTGGCTTCATGACGGCATTACCATGAGGAACTTTCAAATGCTGCGTCGAATCACCTGGCTGATTCCCGTTCTCGCCCTGCTGACCCTGAGTGGTTGCATCATCTTCCCCCACGGCGGTGGGCATGGCGATCATCATCGTTTTTACCAGGGAGGCCCTGGCTATTATCAACACCGCTAGAACAGCACAACTCACCCCGCCCGCCCGGCCAAAAATGTACCGGGCAGGAGCGCCATAACCCCGATCAACTTGAAAACAATGCCCGCCGCTTCGCGGGCATTTTTTTGCCTCGGAACTTGCCAACCGCCGGCAACTTCCGGCACTACGAAAATATTGGATCCATTAAACAACCTGAAAGCATTGGACATTTAATGTCTCAGCAAAGCGTTAGGCGACGCGAACATCTGCACCTAGTCTCTGGCAACTCTTTCGAGACTTTAAACAGGGATGTCCATGCACAGAACATTAATAAAAATCGGCCCCAGACAATTGATCGGCTTTTGTCTGGCGCTCACCATTTTTGAACTACTGACCTATATGGCCAGCGACTTGATTATGCCGGCCATGTTGAACGTCACCGCAGAATTACAAGCGGATGCCCGTCATGTTCCCTACGCGTTCAATCTTTATCTGTTGGGAGGAGTCTGCCTGCAATGGCTGATTGGTCCGCTGTCGGATCAATGGGGTCGACGGCCGGTATTGCTTTGCGGCTGCGCGTTGTTCGCCGCGTCCTGTACAGCGGCATTCATCACCAACAGCATCGAAGCGTTCAATCTGCTGCGTCTTGTACAAGGCATGGGCCTGGGTTTTGTCGTGGCGGTCAGTTATCCGGCGCTCCAAGAAGTATTCTGCGAGGCGGATGCCGTGCGCCTGATGGCTCTGCTCGGCAATGTCGCGCTGCTGTCACCGTTACTAGGCCCGTTACTCGGCAGCCTGCTGCTGGAATGGTTGACCTGGCGCGAATTGTTTCTGGGTCTGGGCTTGATAGCGGGTGCCGTCTGGGTGGGGCTGTACGCCTGCATGCCGGAGACCGTAGGCGTTGTGCGCCGGGATGGGTACCAACCAGCGTCGCACCCTTTCTCCCTTGCTCAGACGCGACAGCGCTACCTTGCCCTGCTCGGCAACCGCAGGTTCCTTGGCGCGAGCCTCGCGCTGGGCCTGATGAGCTTGCCGCTGATCGCGTGGATCGGGCTGTCGCCGTTGCTGCTGATCCAGGTGTCGGGCCTGACACCCCTGCAATACGGCCTGTGGCAAATCCCGATCTTCTCAGCCGTGATTGCCGGGAATCTGATTCTCGACCGCTTGCTGGTCACTCACACGCTACCCCGCTTGATTCGACTGGCGCTTTGGCCGCTCTGCCTGGGCCTGCTGGCGCTGATGGGCTGCGCGTTGCTCGGCGCTGGCCTGGCGCCAGTGGTGGCCGGTCTGGCGCTATACGCCGTGGGACTGGGCATCAGCAATGCTGCGCTGTATCGCCTGGCGTTGTTCAGCACAGACGACAGCAAAGGTCTGGTCTCGGCCATGATCGGAATGATCTCGATTGCCGTGATGGGCATCGGCGGCTCAATCATTGCCGCCATCGGCGGTGGCACTCACCTTGAACTATTCGCCCTGTGTGCCGCGCTCAGCGGCCTGTTGTGCCTGCCCTTGCTGCACGGCTTCTTGCATGGCGCAAAAACTACCTCTGCTCCAATTCGATAAAGGAATATTGATGATCCACTTACCCTCAAGTGACGCGCTCTGCGCGTTGACACACCCCTATTGCGCGGATTCGGTGCCGCCTGACCTGTTCAACCAGGCCATGACCGAAATCAGCCGGTTTCACTGCCAGCACACACCCGGCTACGAACATTGGTTGAATGCGAATGGACTCGACGCGCACGATCTGGAGAGTCTCGATGACTGGTCACGCCTGCCGCCGATATTTGCCAACTACTTCAAACAAAAACTGCTGCTCAGCAGCGTTGGTGAAGACGCTCTGGAATTGACGTCCTCCGGCACCAGCGGCCAGAAAAGTCGCATGCGCTATGACGAGCGCAGCCTGGCCGCCGCCCAATTCATGGTCGCGCAGATTTTCCGTCACTACGGCTGGGACACCCCGAACACGCCGTGCAACTACCTGCTGCTCAGTTATGAGCCGCAAGGTCGCATCACCTTGGGGACCTCGTTCACCGATCAGTTTCTGTGTCGTTTCGCCCCTCCCCATCGCGTGGTCTATGCCCTGCGCAACAATGGTAACGGCCATCAATTTGACGTGTTCGGCGTCATCCAGGCCTTGCAGTCGTTCGCCGAAGAAGGTCTGCCGGTGCGCATCCTCGGCTTTCCGGCCTTTCTCTGGCAAACCCTGCAACGCATGCAGGACACCGGCGTGGGCAATATTCAATTGCCCGCAGACTCGCTGGCCTTCTTCGGTGGTGGCTGGAAAACCCAAGCCGCCGACGAGATCCCCAGACAGCAGCTCTATGCCCGCATCCACCGGCAATTGGGCATTGAAACGTCCCGCTGTCGCGATGGCTACGGCGCCGTCGAGCACGCCGTGCCTTACATCGAATGTACTCAGCACCATTTCCATGTCCCGGTCTATTCGAAGGTATTTGTTCGCAATCCGACAGATTTATCCCTCCTGCCCTACGGTCAAAAAGGTTTGCTGAGTTTTGTCTCACCCTACATCTCGTCCAGCCCTGCGCATGCCGTCGTGATGAGTGATCTGGCCACGCTACACCCCGGCGCGAGTTGCGGCTGTGGACTGGCCAACGACTGGTTCGAACTGCATGGCCGCGCCGGTACAACGGCGGGCAGAAGCTGTGCGATGGCGGCAGCCGAATTGCTGGGGGGGCACTGAGATGTATTTGATAAATGGGCATCTGCACGACACCTGCAACTTCGAAGACGCACTTGAATGCCTGCAACAGGATCTTGCGCAGCACCTGAGTACGCCGCTTGAAAGCAGCACCGTGGTGACGGCCGCCGCACGCTTTGCCGAGCAATTGCGCGACACCCCCGACGCGTTCGCACTCGATACCGAACAACGGCAAGGCCTGATCGACTTCTGCGCCGCGGAAAAATTGCAGGTCAAACTGCAACGCGAACTCGGCACGCAGCCCGACTCTTTGCGGCGGATCGATTATCGGCAAGCGCGCTTCGAATGCTGGAGTCCGCTCGGGTTGGTGGTGCACATCACCCCGGGTAACGCGCCGCTGCTGGCATTCTGCGCGGTACTGGAAAGCTTGCTGGCGGGCAACGTCAATTGGTTGCGCCCCAGCAGCAGCGATCAGCATCTGACCGCCCGACTGCTCGACGCTTTGCAGCAATGCGACCCGAGCGGACAACTCGCCGGTTACGTTGCCGTATTGCCGGTCGGCACTGCGCAGATTGGCCGATTGTGCCAACGCGCCAACGGTGTCGCGGCCTGGGGCGGTGAAAAGGCCCTGCAAGCGATTCGTCAACAGATTCCAGCGGGCTGCCGCTGGATCGATTGGGGACACCGCATCAGCTTCGTCTACCTGACAGCCGATGCCGCCACGCCGCAGGCCCTGGACGCTGTGGCGGATGAAGTCTGTCGGCTGGATCAGCAGGCCTGCTCAAGCCCGCAATGGTTGTTGGTGGACAGCGACGACCCGGCAGTGCTGCGCGACATCGGTGAACGCCTGGCCGCGGCTTTCGAACGGCGCAGCGGGCAATGGCCGGCGCTGCTGCCCACGCCTCAAGAGGCGTCGCAAATCACCACGCACATGCAAATGTCCCGGCTGGCGCAAAGTTTTGCCGATCAAACCGGCTATGTCTGGAGCGCGCCAGGCTGGCGGGTGATCTGGGCGCATGAGCGCCAACTCGGTCCTTCGCCATTGTTTCGCAGTGTGCTGCTGCATCCCGTGCCCCGAGCGCTGATCACTGCCTCTCTGCTGCCATGGCGCAATGTCCTGCAAAGCTGTGCCCTGCTGTGCGCCGACTCGCACATCGGCGAACTGGCCCGGACGTTGATTTCTGCAGGTGTGACACGTATCGCGCCAATCGACGGCATCCACGATGGCTATGACGGCGAACCGCACGATGGCGTCTATGCGTTGCAACGGCTCAGCCGGCGCGTGTCTGTCAGCTTGCCTGCCGCAGTGCTGGCAAACCATGTCACCCTCGACCGCACGCCAACGCCCGCGTTGCCGCCCGGCCGGCCGATCATGAACAAAGAAGCGTTCATCGCCCAGCCGATCAACGCACAAGCCCAGTTGTATTTCCGTTCGGGAGGCAGCAGCGGTACACCGGCGTTGTCGGGTTACAGCCATCGTGATTTCCAGCGACAGATGCGCGCAACCGCCGACGGTTTGTTCGCCGCGGGACTCGACCCATCGCGGGATCGGGTAATGAATCTGTTCTTCTGTGGCGGGCTGTACGGCGGCTTTCTGAGCTTTGCCAAAGTGCTCGAACTGCTCGACATCACGCACCTGCCCATGGGTGCCCCGACCGACGATGATTACCGTGAAATCGCCCAACTGATTGTCGATCAGCGCGTGACCGTACTGATGGGTATGCCAAGTACTCTGCACCGCCTGTTCCTCAACGAACGGCAACGACTGCAAGCCTATGGCGGGATCGACAAGGTGTATCTCGGCGGCGAGCACCTGAGCGAACAGAGCCGGACACTGCTGCGCAGTTGCGGCGTGTCCAGCATCCGCTCGGCGATCTACGGCAGCGTCGACGCCGGCCCCCTCGGTCACGCCTGCCAGGCGACAGCCGATGGCGTGTTCCATCTGATGACCGACACCCAGCATCTGGAAATCGTCGCGTTCGACGATGATCGCCCCGTCGCTGGCGATGAAATCGGCCGACTGCTGTTCACCTCCATCGCACGGGAAGGGCAGCACGTTCAGCGGTACGACGTCGGTGACAGCGGACGCTGGTTGTCCGGCCCCTGCGCCTGCGGACTGACCTCACCGCGCTTCGAACTGCTGCAACGCCACGGCAAGCTGATCCGCATCGGCACCGACTTCATTTCATTGAGCGAATTGGCGTCGCACCTGCAAGTGCCGTTTCAACTGCTGCTCGATCATGCGCCCGACGGCCTCGAGCGCATGCAACTGCGTAGCGAGCTCAACGCACAGGAAGTCCGGACCCGGTTAGCAAACTACCCGACGCTGGCGACCGTTATTGAAACCGCTCTGTTGGTTCTGGAAGTTGAGGTCTGCGCCACGCAAAACTTCACGCGAAACAAACACAGCGGCAAAACACCGATATTGATTGACTCGCGACGTCAATAAAAACCACGAACTCGATTAGCCCATTATTGAAAAAGAGAACGCTGTGAAAACAACTGATTCCGTAAACGAGTTGATAACGTTTGCTCGCCATCACTCGCACTACTATGGGAAACACTTCGCTGATATTCCCGACGCAATTACATCGCTCACACAACTACCACTGATTGATCCGGTTGAATATTGGAGCGACAGTCAGATCCTCAGTCATTGGCCGGTTCTGACAGGATCGGTAGAACAGGCACTGGTATTTAAAACCGGCGGTTCAAACAGTGCCGGCAAACTTTCGGTGTATACCCGTGATGAATGGCGCCGGTTGGTGCGTGAGTTCGGTAGCAGCCTGAAATGGCAATTCAAATCCGGTGACCGAGTGGCCAACCTGTTCTTTGCAGGTGATCTCTACGCCAGTTTCCTGTTCATCCACGACTCCCTTGCAAATGTCGCTGAAAATATCACCGAGTTTCCATTCACTGGCGACGTCGATTCGGCCGTTCTGGCCGAAGCGATCATGCAGAATCGGATCAATGTGCTGGCAGGCTTGCCCGCCCACCTGCTGACCTTTGCGAGCTGGCTCAAGCATCGGGGGCAGACACTGTCCGGCGTTGATACCCTGCTCTATGGTGGAGAAAGTCTGTTTGCGTCACAGCGCCACCTCCTCAACCGGGCGTTTCCCAATGCGCGCATCAGCTCTATTGGCTACGCCAGCGTCGATGCCGGCTTCATCGGCGCTAACCATCGCGACTGTGCCGACGGCGAGCATCGCATGCATGACGGTCACGCCCTTCTGGAGATCATCGACGAACAGTCCGGTGAGGTGATCGAGGCGTGCGATCACGCCGGCTTGTTGGTGATCACCAACTTCAACCGGCGCCTGATGCCGTTGATTCGTTACCCGGTTGGCGACCGTGCCTGCTGGCGCGAGCCCGTCGGCAGTGCGCAGCGCAAATTCGCGCTCAAGGGCCGCAGCGCGAACAGCCAACGGGTACGGGTGGGTATTTTGTCGCTGATTCCTGATGAACTCGCCGAACTGGTTCGACGCACCGCCGCCAGTGACGACTGGCAACTGGTCATAGAACAGGTCGCGCACAAGGACGTATTGAGCCTGAAATGGGTGGCAACCGCCCAATCCACCACCTTGGCCGAGGTCAACCTGGGGCTGGAGGCCGGGCTTATCGAGTTGTACCCGTTGATCACGCAACTGCAGGCAGACCAACTTCTGGATCTGCAAGTGCGCTGTTGCACGCTTGAAGATCTGCCACGCCATCCCCGCTCGGGCAAATGCCTGCGCGTGCTGGATCTGCGCCGCTACGAACACAACGACAAGGAGTTGGCCGATGGAACAGTTGATCCTGCGTAACTATCGCGAAACCGATGCGACGGCCGTCAGCCAACTTTTCCGGCAGGTCTATGGCGACCATTACGTGCAGCCCCATGTGTACCTGCCGCATCTGATCAGCCAGAACCACGCCGACAAGCGCTGGCACTCGCTTGTCGCCGTGGTCGGGCAACAGATTCGCGGCCACGCCACGTTGTTTCGCGACACGAACTCGTACACCGCCGAACTGGCATTGAGCGCCGTACATCCTGATACCCGCGGGCAAAACATCGCCACGCGCCTGGGCCAGCAACTGCTGGCGCACGCACAAGCGCTTGGCTGTCACGACGTATCAATCAAACAGGTGACCCATCATCCGTACACGCAACGCATGGCAACCACCCTCGGCTTCCACAACACCGGACTGTTGCCGGATTACGTGCCCTCACCGTTCGGTAGCCCGGCGCCTGAATCGATCGTCCTGGGCTGTCGCGTCATCGACGGCTATCAACGCCCTTTGCCCAGGCAGACCTGGCCGGCCAGTTGCCGGGACTTCATGCAGCATCTGTGTCGGGTATTCGGTACACAGGAGCAAATCATTCAATGGCGTGGCCCGGCGATTCAACTTGAACAACACGCCAATCGGCATGACATGCGAATCAAGGAATTGGACCCTGGCCTGCTAAAACAGATACGGCGACTGCCGCAGCACTGGTTGATTTCTATCCGGCTCGGGCTGTCGCAGCACTTTGCCCGGGACCTGGACAGACTGACGACTATCGGATTTGTGTTTACCGGGCTGGCACCCGTTGACGGAAATGAAGGGGGATGGCTGGCGCTTTTCCATCGGGGTATGCACCCGCGTGCGCTGGCGCTGCACTGCCCGAACATGCAACGTCTGCACGATCAGATGCAACTGCAAACCGCAGATACCTGGCATTGAAAAAACGGCCCGCTCCTGGCGACCGGGCCGTTTTCAAAAGTCAGGCCTTGGCGCTGATACCCTTATCGTTCGGTGTTGCTACGCTGCGGCCATTACCCATGCCGTAGGTCTTGAGGTTCTGCAACACATAGATGGCCTTTTTATATTCAGGGATCAGGCCATTGGCGTACTTGTCGCCCTTGATGTTGTTGGTCTGGATGGTATCCAACTGCGTGGCGAAGTATTCCAGCGCGTTGAACTTGGCGTCGGGGTCTTTCGGTACGCCGAACCGATCAAACTTGTCGCCAGCATTAAGCAGCGTCATGGCGGTGATCTCGGATATCAATCCACGTCCGCGCAGAAAAGCACTCAGATTGCCCAGACTTTTGGCCGAGACGTTTTCCGGATCGAAGCCCTTGACGTTTTTGTGCAGCTTTTGTCTGTCCATTTCAGCGATGTTGAGCGCGTTGGGATCATTGCCCACCAGGTTCAGCATTTGCTTGACCTTGGCGCTTTGCGTTACCGGTTTTCCTCGAGTACCGGTGTCCTGTACCAACAGACCTGCCTTGCTTTGCCAGGCCCCGGTGTAGCCGATAGTCATGGGTAAGCTCCTTGGAAGACGAGCATGAAAATGTCCTTTTGATCGACTTGAATGCGCAGGAGTATCTACCGGCCAACTAGTGGCACCAACTCTTTTCATGCATCCGCTTACAATTCTTGTACATTCTCGATACAAATCGACAAACGCCCGTAAATGCTGGCCCGCAAGTTCTCTTCCAGACAATTTTAATTAGGCTTTTTGCACTAACGAACCGCCTGGTTAGTTTGTATGTATCAACTCGGATACCTCCCGGCCATCGGGTCGCGTCTTTTTAGTACGTCTGTACCTAAAGCTTCTCGACATAGCGACGATACGTTAGGCATACCCCCACTGTTTACCCCACGCCCCCTAATAAGAAACGCAGCTCAAGGACCGGTCTCCATGCCCGCATTCCGCACCATTCAGGCTCGCTACACGCTGTTTCTGGTTCTGTTCATTCTGTTGTTGTCCGTACTGACCGTGGTTGGCATCAGCCAACTGGTCGCTCCCAAGCTGCGTCATACCGAAGAACAGGTAGTGCTCAACCGCATCGCCGAAGTCGCCGAACAGATTCAGGGCGAACTGAACAAGGTTCAGGCGCAACAGCGCAGCATCACCCAGACCATCCCACTGCTCGACAGCGCGGCCATCGACTCGGTGTTGCCGGGTCTGGTGGATCAGTACGGCGAGCTGAAGGTGTTCGGCGGCGGCATCTGGCCTCTACCGGGCCAACGTGAAACCGGGCGCAACAAGTTCAGCACCTTCTGGCACCGCGATGCCTCGGGCAAACTGGCGGTCAACACGTTCTGGAACAGTGACGCGGCCCCCAACTATTACGACCAGAGCTGGTACAAGGGCGGCATGGCTACGCCACGCGGTCAGTGCGCCTGGGCCGCGGCCTACAAGGACGACGCCAGCGCCGAGCCGCGCACCAACTGCGCCATGGCCATTCAGAAGAACGGCAACGCCTGGGGCGTGTCGACCATCGACGTGACACTGGGCTTCTTCAATGACCTGGTGGCCCGCAAGGAAAAAGACCTCAACGCTGAAATGCTGATCGTCGAGGCCGACGGCAAGATCATCAGCAACAGTTCGCGCATCAGTGGCCCGATCGTGCTGAAGAACATCAGCGAACTGGCCGCCAGCTCCACCTTCGCCAGTCAAGTCAAAACCGGCCTGCAAAACCGCGATCAGGCGCAACGTGTCGAGTTCGACAACAACGGTGAAGCCAGCACTTTCTTCATGCGCCCGATCGAAGGCACGCCGTGGTTCCTCGCCACTGCCCTGCCGACGAAAATGCTCACCGCCCAGCGCGACGACGTGCTCAGCACGCTGAGCCTGTTGCAGATCCCGATGGTGATCCTGCTGGTGCTATTGCAACTCTATGCGATTCGCCAGTTGGTGCAGCGCATGAAAGCGTTGAAAGCCAACATCGACCTGCTCTCCAGCGGCGATGCCGACCTGACCCGACGCATCACCATCCGCGCCGAAGACGAACTCGGCGCCATCGGCCATTCGGTCAACACCTTTATCACTTATCTGCAAAACATGATCGGCGAGGTCACCCAGGCCACCGGCGCAATGGCGTCGAGTCTGGACAACCTGCAGCGCACCTCGGCGCACACCAGCCAGATCCTGTTACGGCATGCCTCGGAAACCGATCAGACCGTTACCGCTATCACCGAAATGAGTTCGACCGCCGAGAGCGTGGCGCAGAACGCCGCTGAAACCGCTGCGTTCACCCAGCGCGCCAACGAAAACGCCGACCGTTCGCGGGTGGTGGTGGGCGAGGCAACCAACAGCGTTGTGGCGTTGATCGACGAAGTGGCCAGCGCCACCCACAAAGTTGAAAACATGCAACAGGACGCCCAGCGCATCACCGAGATCCTCGGGGTGATCGGCGCAATTGCCGGGCAGACCAACCTGCTGGCCCTCAACGCCGCCATCGAAGCGGCCCGTGCCGGCGAGCAGGGTCGTGGCTTTGCCGTAGTGGCTGACGAAGTGCGTGCCCTTGCCGCCCGCACCCAGGCCAGCACATCGGAAATCAACGAGATGTTGACTCGCCTGACCCAAGGGGTGAGTTCGTCGGTCAGCGCCATGGAAAACACCCAAGCCAGTTGCCAATCGGCCGCCGATGCCACGGCACGGGTCAACTCCGGGCTGGATGAAATGGCCGGCTCCGTCAGCCACATCAACAGCCTGAGCACACAAATCGCCACCGCCGCCGAGCAACAGAGTGCAGTGACCGAAGAGATCAACCGCAGCATGGTGCAGATCCGGCACATGGTCGATGAACTGGTGCAAAGCGGCCAGGCCAGCGAACTCAACACCCGTCAGCTGCTGGAAGCCAATAGTCGCGTGAGTGCGATCATGGGTCGGTTCAAGGTAAGTTGAGCCTCTGACAAATTTGTAATCTCACGCTCAGCAGGCTGTCAGGGTTGATCTACGATCATCCTGCCAGCCTGCGCTGTATCAACTTGTAACATTGCGTTGATGCGGGACAGGATAATTCGGTCAAACTGCGTTCTTTTTGGCTGCCATCCAAGTCGAGAGCCCATCATGCGAACCCACCTGCGTCTGGTCGCCCTGAGCGCCCTGTTCATCTCCTCCCTGGCGCAAGCCGCCGATCTGATCCCCATCGAAGTGCATCGCGACGCGAACTGCGGCTGCTGCAAAAAATGGATCAGCCACCTGGAAGCCAACGGTTTCAAAGTCGAAGACCACGTCGAAAGCGACATGAGCAGCTTCAAGCAAAAACATGGCGTGCCGCCGCGCCTTGCCTCCTGCCACACCGGCATCATCAACGGCAAATTCGTCGAAGGGCATGTGCCGGCCGAACAGGTATTGGCGTTGAGCAAGCGTGACGATTTGCTCGGCGTTGCCGCACCCGGCATGCCGATGGGCTCACCCGGCATGGAAATGGACGGCATGAGCGATGCCTATCAAGTGATCGGCCTGAAAAAGGACGGCGCTGACGTGGTGGTGGCGGACTACCCGGCCCATTGATGGGCGCTGCTTACATCGGCTTGTTCTTTGCGGCATTCGGCGCGGCGACGCTGTTGCCGCTACAGTCGGAGGCCTTGCTGGTCGGGTTGATCGTCAGCGACCGTTACTGGCTCTGGGGTCTGCTGGCGGTGGCGACGCTCGGCAATGTGCTTGGTTCGCTGGTCAACTGGTGGCTGGGCCGGGAGCTGGAGCGTTTTCAGGATCGACGCTGGTTTCCGGTCAGCGCCAGGCACATGGCCACGGCTCGCAAGCACTATGAGCGTTACGGGCATTGGTCGCTGTTGCTCAGTTGGCTGCCGATCATTGGCGATCCACTGACCCTGATTGCGGGCGTGATGCGCGAGCCGCTCGGGCGTTTCCTGCTGATCGTCACCCTCGCCAAAGGCGCACGTTATGCCGTACTGGCCATGCTGACGCTGGGCTGGCTCGGTTGAACATTCAGGCCCGGAGATTGCCTGTGTTTAACGTCGCCCTAATCCGGCCATTCCAGCATCCGCCGATTTCAAACGGAGTTTGACCTTATGTCTGTCACGATTTCCCGTTGGCTGCCGGGCTTGTTCCTTACCGCCGCCCTGCCCCTGTTTGCCAATGCTGCAGCCACCCCGGCCGAAGGCCCGGCGTACGGCCCGGAGTTGCAGGGCTTTGAATACCCTTACACGCTTAAACATTTCGCCTTTCAGTCACAGGGTAAATCCCTGCAGATGGGCTACATGGACGTCGCCGCCCACGGAAAGGCCAACGGCCGCACCGTCGTGCTGATGCACGGCAAGAACTTTTGCGCGGCGACCTGGGACAGTTCGATCAAGGCCCTGAGCGAGGCGGGTTACCGTGTGGTCGCACCGGATCAGATCGGTTTCTGCACCTCCAGCAAACCGGACAACTATCAGTACAGCTTCCAGCAACTGGCGACCAACACTCAGCAGTTGCTCAAAGCGCTGGGCATCCAGAAAGCCACCCTGCTCGGCCATTCCACCGGCGGTATGCTCGCCACCCGTTATGCGCTGTTGTTCCCTGATCAGGTCGATCAACTGGCGCTGGTCAACCCGATCGGTCTGGAAGACTGGAAAGCCCTCGGCGTGCCGTATCGCACGGTGGATCAGTGGTATCAGCGCGAACTCAAAGTCACCGCCCAAGGAATACGCGACTACGAGCGCACGACCTACTACGATGGCCGCTGGAAACCGGAATTCGACCGTTGGGTCGACATGCTCGCAGGCCTGAGCAAAGGCCCGGGCAAAACCCAAGTGGCCTGGAACTCGGCGCTGATCTACGACATGATTTTCACCCAGCCGGTGTACTACGAGTTCAAGGACCTGAAGATGCCGACCCTGCTGCTCATCGGCACCTCCGACACTACGGCCATCGGCAAGGATCTGGCACCGCCCGAGGTGAAAGCGCAAATCGGTCACTACGACGTGCTCGGCAAACAAGTGGCCAAATTGATCCCGCAGTCGACGCTGGTGGAGTTTCCCGGCATGGGCCACGCTCCTCAGATGGAAGAACCGGCGCAGTTCCACAAGGCACTGCTCGGCTGGCTGGACAAGACCAATCCCGTTCGTTGATGAGGTAGCGCTGATGGCGGTGCAGATTGCAGTAATCGATGACTGGCAGGACGTGGCCCGCGACGTGGTTGACTGGTCCGTCCTCGACAGCATCGGTGAAGTGACATTCGAACATGATTACCCGGCGGACAACGCCACGCTCGCCGAACGGCTGGGCAAGTACCAGGTGATCTGCGTGATGCGCGAACGCACGCGCTTCGATGAAGACCTGCTCAAGCGCTTGCCCAATCTCAAGTTGCTGGTGACCGGTGGTATGCGCAACGCCGCGCTGGACATGCAGGCAGCGGCAAAATTGGGTATCAAGGTGTGCGGCACCGACAGCTACAAACACGCCGCGCCCGAACTGACCTGGGCGCTGATCATGGCGGCCACGCTCAATCTGGTGAACGAAGTCAATTCGCTGCGTGCCGGTCAATGGCAGCAAAGCCTGGGCGGCGATCTGCACGGCAAGACGCTGGGCATTCTCGGCCTGGGCAGTATCGGTCAGCGAGTGGCGCAGTTTGGCCAGGTGTTCGGCATGCGGGTGATTGCCTGGAGCGAAAACCTCACGGCAGAACGTGCGGCACAGGTAGGTGTGACCCATGTCAGCAAGCAGGAACTGTTCGAACAGGCCGATGTGCTGTCGGTGCATCTGGTACTCAGCGAACGCAGTCGCGGGCTGGTCGATGCGCAGGCGCTGGGCTGGATGAAACCGACTGCACTGTTGGTGAACACGGCTCGCGGGCCTATCGTCGATGAAGCGGCGCTGATCAAGGTTTTGCAGAAACAGCGTATTGCCGGGGCAGCGCTGGATGTGTTCGATCAGGAGCCACTGCCCGCGCTGCACCCTTTCCGCACGCTGGACAATGTGCTGGCGACACCGCACGTGGGGTATGTCAGTCGGCAGAACTATGCGCAGTTCTTTTCGCAGATGATTGAGGATATACAAGGCTGGTCGGCGGGCAACCCGGTTCGTTTATTGAACTGAAACCCTGTAGGAACTGCCGAAGGCTGCAATCTCTTAATCTTGATCTTTGCAAAGCAGGATCAAAAGATCGCAGCCTCGTTTCACTCGACAGCTCCTACAGGAGCCATGCAGTCATCCAAATCAATAACTGCCCGCACCACAACAGTGCGCCATCTCTTCCCGCCAGCACAAAATCGTGACCGATCAGTCACCGTTTTGACCCATCTCCCCAAAAAAACCTGCACTTCGTCGGTGCGTTTCCCCCCTCACACCACGGTTTCCGTGCCTCGCCGACCGATTGTCGAACAATTTGCCCATTCCCCCTCGCCCGCTCTAGGATCTGGCCTAGACTCATTTTCGCGGGGCGAAACCGGCCGGTCACACCACAGCAAAATAATCGAAACTTTTGCTGAAGACGGCGGGTCATCTGAAAGGCAGGGGGAACGCGACTGGTTCATTCCTTGCAATGGCCTCACCACCCATTCTGCTAGCGCGTGTTGGGTAGCGTTTGCTCACCGATGCGAGGCGCGTTTGCGCCCGGCCACAGGACTTGGCCATGGACATCGCTTGTTCAAGACAAGAATCAGATCAACGAGACGGGAGATTCATATGATCAGTGCGGCATTGGATATTCAGGGAGAGCGTGCTCAGCAGTCAGTAGGCGAATCGAGTACCGTCAGCGTTCCCGGCAGCCGATCGATCAGCGTCCCAGGCACCAAAACGCTGACTCCGGTAGCGAGTCAGAATCCCAACAAGAAAAAAGTATTGTTCGTGACCTCGGAAATCGCAGATCTGGTGAAGACCGGCGGCCTGGGTGACGTTTCCGCCGCCCTGCCCCGCGCCATGGCCCATCTGCACGACGTGCGGGTGTTGATCCCCGGTTATCCGCAGGTGATGCACAGCGAAAACCCGATCCATATCATCGGCGAACTCGGTGGCCACGCCGCGCTGCCACCGTGCAAGATCGGACGCATGGACATGCCGGATGGGCTGGTGATCTACGTGCTGATCTGCCCTGAGCTCTACGAGCGCGAAGGTTCGCCCTACGGCGCCAACAACGGTCGCGACTGGCCGGACAACCACATTCGCTTTGCTCGCCTGGGTCTGGCTGCTGCCGATATCGCCGCCAATCTGGCCCAGATTCACTGGTGCCCGGATCTGGTGCACGCCCATGACTGGCCGGCCGGCCTGGCCCCTGCCTATATGCACTGGCGCGGGCAGCGCACGCCAACACTGTTCACCATTCACAACCTGGCCTATCAAGGCGTCACCAGCCTCGGCTCCTGCCCCGAGCTCGGCATTCCGAACCATGCCCTGCAACAGGAAGGCATGGAGTTCTACGGCAAGATGTCGTTCCTTAAGGCGGGGATGGCCTATTCGAGCCACATCACCACAGTCAGCGCCACCTACGCACAGGAAATCACTACCCCGGATTTCGGCTGCGGCCTCGACGGCTTTCTCGCCGCCAAGACCCAGCAGGGTTTGCTCAGCGGTATCCCCAACGGGATTGATGAGAGCTGGGACGCGGCCACTGACCCACATCTATTCGCGCCCTTCGCCATTGGCGATTGGGAAGGCAAAGCAGTCAACGCCGCTCACGTTCGTGACCTGTTCGGGTTGAAAGACTCCGAAGGCCCGTTGTTCGCCGTGGTCTCGCGCCTGGTCTATCAGAAAGGCCTGGACCTGACCGAGGCAGTCTCCGAGTACATCGTACAGAACGGCGGCCAGATCGCGATTATCGGTCGTGGCGAGCCGGAAGAAGAGCAAGCCATGCGCGAATTGGCGCTGCGCTTTCCCGGCCAGGTCGGCGTACGCATCGGCTTCAACGAAACCGACGCCCGCCGGATGTTTGCCGGCAGCGATTTCTTGCTGATGCCTTCGCGTTACGAGCCATGCGGCTTGAGCCAGATGTACGCCCAGCGCTTCGGTTCGTTGCCGGTAGCACGCAACACCGGGGGGTTGGCCGACACCATCGAAAACGGCGTCACCGGGTTCCTGTTCGACGAGTCCACCGCCGACAGCTACCGCGAAGCCCTGAGCCGCGCCTTCAAGGTCTTTGCCTTTCCCGAACTGCTCAACGCCATGCGTTGCCGGGCCATGGCCGCGCCATTCAACTGGTGCAAAGCGGTCGAACCCTACGCTGAACTCTATGAACAACTGGTCGCCAAGGCGCTGGGTAAAGCACACCACAAATAATCAGGGAGTTTTCCACGATGCCGTTACGGACCCAAATTAACTGGCCCCACGGCGCGATCATGCAGGACGCCGAACACACACAATTTGCGCTGTGGGCGCCGGATGCGTTTTACGTCAGCGTGGAGTTGGAGGACGGACAGTCGCTGCCGATGCTACCGCAGGCCGATGGTTGGTTTGTGATCAAGACCCGTTGCCCGGCGGGCACGCGTTACCGCTACAACATCGATGGCGAACTTGAGGTGCCCGACCCAGCCTCCCGAGCACAGGACGGCGACCTCGACCGCCGCAGCGTGGTAGTCGATCCGCTGGCCTATCAGTGGCGACACACCGAATGGCGCGGTCGGCCGTGGAGCGAAGCGGTGATCTACGAGCTGCACGTCGGTGCGCTTGGCGGATTTGCCGAGGTCGAACAGCACTTGCAACGCTTGGTTGAGCTGGGTGTCACCGCCATCGAACTGATGCCGCTGGCGCAGTTCCCAGGTGATCGAAACTGGGGTTACGACGGCGTCCTCCCGTATGCGCCGCAAGCGTCCTACGGCACCCCGGAACAACTCAAGCACCTGATCGACAGCGCTCACGGCCACGGTCTGGCGGTGATTCTCGATGTGGTCTACAACCACTTCGGCCCCGATGGCAATTACCTGCACCGTTACGCCAAAGGCTTCTTTCGCGAGGACAAACATACCCCGTGGGGCGTGGCGATCGATTTTCGACGTACCGAGGTGCGCGAGTTTTTCATCGAAAACGCACTGATGTGGCTGCTCGAATACCGCTTCGACGGCCTGCGCCTGGACGCGGTGCACGCCATCGAAGATCCCGACTTTCTCAGTGACATGGCCCAGCGCATCCGCCAGCAGATCGACCCGACCCGTCATGTCTGGCTGACCGTGGAAAACGAGCTCAATCAATCGAGCCTGTTGGAGAATGATTACGACGCGCAGTGGAACGACGACGGCCATAACGCTTTACATGTGTTGCTGACCGGCGAAACCGATGCCTATTACGCCGACTATGCCCTGCAACCCACCGAGCAATTGGTGCGTTGCCTGAGTCAGGGCTTCGTGTTTCAGGGCCACATCACCCGCCATGGCGAACCCCGGGGCGAACCGAGTGAACACCTGCCTTCGACCGCGTTTGTCCTGTTCCTGCAGAACCACGATCAGATTGGCAACCGCGCCTTTGGCGAGCGCCTGCATCAACTGGCCGATCCCCGCGCAGTGCAGGCAGCCACCGTGCTGTTGCTGCTGTCACCGATGATCCCGATGATGTTCATGGGCGACGAGTTTGCCGCCGAGCAGCCGTTCCAGTTCTTCACCAGCCATCACGGCGAACTGGCGGAGTTGGTACGCGAAGGCCGGCGCAATGAATTCGCTGCGTTCGGTGCCTTCAACGATCCGCACAAACGCGAGCAAATTCCCGATCCTAACGCCGAGCAAACCTTCCATGCCTCACAGCCACGGCTGATCGGAAACGGCACGCCACTGCAACAGCAAACCCTCGCGCTGTACCGGCAACTCCTGCAATTGCGCCATAAACACATCATCCCCCACCTGTCTGGTACTCAGGCGCTGGGAGCGCAAATGCTCGGCCATGGCGCCGTCAGCGCACGTTGGCGCCTGGGCGATGGCAGTGAGCTGAGAATCGACCTGAACCTCAGTGATACGGCGGTGGTCAACCCTCCACGGACCGGCGCAGTGTGGCTTTTTCAAAAGCCACCTGCCGTCGAACTGTCGGATGAGGGCCTGCTGCCCCCGTATTGCGCGCTTGTCAGCCTCACGGCCGCAACCCCTTTGCAACCTTTGGATGGAGAGCGCCTATGAGCGATGCGCAACTGGAAATTCTTGCAAGCAGAGCCGGTCTTGCCGTCGACTGGATCGACGCCAACGGCCGCCCGCAAAAAGTCGCCCCGGCGGTGTTGCGCAATGTCCTGATCGGCCTTGGCCACCCTGCCAGCACCTCCCAGGAAATCGACGCCAGCCTGCTCGAACTACAACAGGTCCAGCAAGACCGTCACCTGCCGCCGCTGCTGACCAGTGATGTCGGCGTCGGAGTTGACCTTGCGCGTTATTTCAAACCTGAAACCCCGTGTGAGATCCACCTGGAAGACGGTTCGCGTATGAACCTGAAACTCGATTCCGAGTCGGTACTGCCCGGCCTGATCCCGGTCGGCTATCAACAGGTTCATATTGACGATCAATACTTCACCCTCGCCGTGGCGCCTGAGCGCTGCTTCAGCGTCGGCGACGCGGTCGACAATCCGATCCCTCGCGCCTGGGGGCTCAGCGTGCAGCTATATGGCCTGCGTCGCCCCGGCGATGGTGGCTTCGGCGACACCCAGGCACTGGAAGAACTGGCGCGGGTGGCCGGTGAACGCGGTGCCGACGCACTGGCGATCAGCCCGCTGCACGCGATGTTCAGCGCCGACACCGGGCGCTACAGTCCATATTCGCCATCCAGCCGTTTGTTTCTCAATTCCCTGTATGCCGCACCCGGCACAATTCTCGGTGAACGGGCTTTGCGCGATGCGATCGACAGCGCTGGTCTGGCCGAGCAGTTTGCGAAACTGGAAGACCTGAAACTGATCGACTGGCCCGCCGCTGCCGAGGCCAAGCTCAAACTGCTGCAAGCCCTGTACGACGGATTCACTGCGGGCGATCACCCGTTGCACCCGGACTTCGCCAGTTTTCGTCATGCTGGTGGCGAGGCACTGGAAAACCACTGCCGCTTCGAAGCCATCCAGGAAATGCGCGCCGCACGTGGCGAAAGCCTCGACTGGCGCGAATGGCCGGAACATTGGCACGACCCGCGCGGCGCCGCCCTCGAAGCGTTTGCCGAAGAATATGCCGAGCGCATCGGTTACTTTGCGTTCTGCCAATGGCTGATCCACCGATGCCTGGAGCGTGCGCAAACCGCCGCGCGCAGCGCCGGCATGGGCATCGGCCTGATCGCCGACCTTGCCGTGGGTGCCGATGGCGCTGGCAGTCAGGCCTGGAGCTTTCAGGACGAACTGCTCGCCTCGCTCACCGTTGGTGCGCCACCGGACATTCTTAATCGCTCCGGTCAGGGCTGGGGGATTTCCGCGTTTTCCCCCGAAGGCCTGATCCGCAACGGCTTTCGTGCCTTCATCGAAATGCTGCGCGCGAACTTCGCCCACGCCGGCGGTTTGCGCATCGACCATGTCATGGGCCTGCAACGCCTGTGGGTGATTCCCAACGGCGCGGCACCGGCCGACGGTGCCTACCTCTATTACCCGGTGGACGATCTGTTGCGCTTGCTGACGCTTGAATCCCATCGTCATCAAGCGATTGTGCTCGGCGAAGACCTCGGCACCGTGCCCGACGGTCTCCAGGAAAAACTCATCGCCCGCTCCATGCTCGGCATGCGCGTGCTGTTGTTCGAACAGGACAACACCCGTTTCAAGCCGATTCTCGACTGGCCGGATAACGCATTGGCGACCACCAGCACTCACGATCTGCCGACGCTAAACGGCTGGTGGCATGGCCGCGACATCGACTGGAATTCGCGACTGGGTTTTGTCGATGCCAACGGCGAAATCGAATGGCGCCGGCATCGTCAACGGGAACGTGAAGGCCTGCGCGGAGCGTTGAGCCAAGACCCGCAGAACTTTCGCGAAGAATCCCACGAGGCCGATCAGGTGGTGGACGCCAGCGTGCGTTTCCTCGGACATACTCGCGCGCCGCTGGTGTTGCTACCGCTGGAAGACGCGCTGGGCATCGACGAACAAGCCAATCTGCCAGGCACGATCGATACGCATCCGAACTGGTCGCGGCGCCTGCCCGGCGCCAGCGAAGCTTTGCTCGACGGTGCGGATGCAGCGCGGCGTCTTGAACTATTGGCGTGCGCACGCCTTCAGGCAGCCGAGCGTGACCAATGAATCAGGCGCTCATACAGCCATTGCGCACCACCCTGCGCCTGCAATTTCACAAAGGCTTCACCCTTGAACAAGCGGTGCCACTGGTTCCGTATTTCGCCCGTCTGGGCATCAGCCACATCTATGCCTCACCATTGCTCGCGGCGCGGGCAGGTTCGATGCACGGCTATGACGTGGTTGATCCGACTCAGGTCAACCCGGAACTCGGCGGCGAACCCGCGCTACGGAACCTGGTCAGCGCCCTGCGCGAACACAACATGGGCCTGATCCTCGACATCGTCTCCAACCACATGGCGGTTGGCGGCAGTGACAATCCATGGTGGTTGGACCTGCTGGAATGGGGACGCCTGAGCCCCTACGGTGAGTTCTTCGACATTCAGTGGCACTCGCCGGACCCGTTGATGGAAGGCCAGTTGCTGCTGCCGTTTCTCGGCAGCGATTACGGCGTCGCGTTGCAGGAAGGCACGCTGAAACTGCATTTCAATGCGCAGAACGGCAGCTTCCACGTCGAGCATTACGATCACCGCTTCCCGATCTGCCCGAACGATTACGGCGAATTGCTCAAACCCGAAGATGCGCTGAAATCGCTCGCTGATCATTTCAGTGCCCTCAGCTATCAGACCCATGCCCATTCACTGGCCGGCCCGCTCAAGGAAGAACTGCGGCAACTGGCCAGAGATCCGCAGATCCTTGAAGCCATCCAGCGCAATCTGGAGCATTACGACTCAACCACTGAAGAAGGCTTCCACAAGCTCCATCAGTTGCTGGAGCGCCAGAGTTATCGCCTCGCCAGTTGGCGCACGGCGGCTGACGACATCAACTGGCGGCGTTTCTTCGACATCAATGAGTTGGGTGGCTTGCGCGTCGAACGTCCGGCGGTGTTCGAAGCGACCCACGGTAAAATCTTTCAGTTGATCGCCGAAGGGTTGGTCGACGGTTTGCGCATCGACCATATCGACGGCCTCGCCGATCCGCGCGGGTACTGCCGCAAACTGCGTCGGCGTGTTGACCTGTTGGCGCCGGGACGGCATCTACCGATCTACATTGAAAAAATCCTCGGCGCCGGCGAAACCCCGCGCCGCGACTGGGCGGTGGACGGCACCACCGGTTACGAGTTCATGAATCAGCTGTCGTTGCTGCAACACGATCCGGACGGCGAATTCGTACTGGGTGACTTGTGGCAGCGCCGCACCGAACGCCCCGCAGCGTTTATCGAAGAAGCCCAATTGGCGCGTCAGCAGATCCTTAATGGCTCGCTGGCCAGCGATTGCGAAAGCGTTGCCCAAGCGCTGCTGCAAGTGGCCCGCGATGACCTGATGACCCGCGACCTGACCCTCGGCGCAATTCGCCGCGTACTACAGGCGTTGATTGTGCATTTCCCGGTGTATCGCACCTACATCAGCGCGATGGGTCGCTCGGCGCAGGACGACGTGTTTTTCCAGCAGGCCATGGACGGTGCGCGGCAGACTCTCGGCGAAGGCGACTGGCCGGTGCTCGATTGCGTTGCAGCATGGCTCGGTGGCACCCCGTGGCGACAAAAGCCACGCGGACGCTCGCGCAAAATCCTCAAACATGCCTGCGTGCGCTTCCAGCAATTGACTTCGCCGGCGGCCGCCAAAGCCGTGGAAGACACCGCGCTGTATCGTTCGGCCGTGCTGCTGTCGCGCAATGACGTCGGCTATAACACCGAGCAGTTCAGCGCGCCGGTCAGCGATTTCCACGAGATCAATCTGCAGCGCCTGGCTCAATTCCCCGACAACCTGCTGGCCACTGCCACCCACGACCACAAACGCGGCGAAGACACCCGTGCGCGCCTCGCGGTACTCAGCGAGCGCAGCCACTGGTACGCCGAACAGATCGAACTGTGGCGCGCCCTCGCCCGCCCTGTGCGCGTTGACGAGCAAATGCCGTCGACCGGTGATGAGCTGATTCTCTATCAGGCGCTGCTCGGCAGTTGGCCGCTGGATTTGCATGACGGTGATCAGGCAGGTTTTGCCGACTACGCCAAACGCATCTGGCAATGGCAACAGAAAGCCCTGCGTGAAGCCAAGCTGCAAAGCAGTTGGAGCGCGCCGAACGAAGCCTATGAAAACGCCGCGCAGGCATTCACCGAAAAACTCCTCACAGGTGAAGAAGGTGAACTGCTGCGCGCAGCGTTGAGCAAAACGGTCAACAGCATTGCCGCAGCCGGCGCGCTCAACGGCTTGGCGCAAACCTTGCTGCGCATGACGGTGCCGGGGGTGCCGGATTTGTATCAAGGCAACGAGTTCTGGGACTTCAGCCTGGTCGATCCGGACAACCGCCGGCCGGTGGACTACCCCGCTCGCGAGCAGGCTTTGGCGGCGCAGACGCCGACCACGGAGCTGCTGTCGAACTGGCGTGACGGTCACATCAAGCAAGCCTTGATCGCCCAGGTGCTGAACCTGCGCGCTGAACACGCCGAGCTGTTCCGGCGTGGCACGTACCAGGCGCTGGAGGTGCTGGGCAGCCAGGCGCATAACGTGCTCGCGTTTGCTCGCGAGCATGAAGGTCAGCAAGCCATCGTAATCGTGCCGATTCGCTGCGCGACATTGCTGGAAAACAGTGCCGTCCCGCAAATCGATGCGCTGCGCTGGGGCGATACGCGGGTGGTTTTACCGTTCGCCGCCTCTGACAAAAATCTGAAGGGACTTTTTGCAACCACAGCAGTCACAAAAAGCAGGGAGCTGAATGTCAGCGACGCGCTGGGGGATGTCCCGGTCAATCTCTTTATCCAACACTTAACGTAAGCATGAGTTCAGTTCAGGAGCATTGCGATGAGCACCGACGATAAACGCATCCGCGAATTCGCCTATCAGATCTGGGAATCCGAAGGTAAGCCCGAGGGCCACGAAGAACGCCATTGGGAGATGGCGCGCAAACTGGCCGAGGCCGAAGCACTGGCACCGAAGAAATCACCGAAGGCTGCCGGCAGCAAAACAGCAGGCAAAACCGCCGAGGTGAAGGCGCCAGCCGCCAAGCCCAAAGCCCCGGCCAAAGCCAAGCCTGCGAGCGCCGCCAAAGTCGTGCCACCGGGCGAAAAAGCCGTCGAGAAAAAGCCCAAGGTGCCACGCAAGCCCCCGGCGAACTGACGCTTCCCCCGATTATTGAACTGAATGACTGTGTGGCGGGTTTGCTCGCCACAGAGGGCGCGTTCGCCCTCAAGAAACACGCATAACCCCTGTAGGAGTGAGCCTGCTCGCGAAGGCGTCGGTCCATCCGACATATTTAATAGCTGGGCCACCGCTTTCGCGAGCAGGCTCACTCCTACAGGGTTTGTGTCAGCCCAGAATTCACCCGTTTTGCAGGAGCAATCATGACCCGTCCAAAAAAAGCCGAGCCCGCACAGCACGCCGAGCCTTCGAGAATTCGTGAGGGTCTGCCCTTCCCGCTCGGTGCGACCTGGGATGGCTTGGGGGTGAACTTTGCCCTGTTCTCCGCCAACGCCACCAAGGTCGAACTGTGCATCTTCGACGATGCCGGTGAAGTCGAGCTCGAACGAATCGAACTGCCCGAATACACCGATGAGATCTACCACGGCTACTTGCCCGACGCCCATCCGGGGCTGATTTATGGCTACCGCGTCTACGGCCCGTATGACCCGGCCAACGGCCACCGCTTCAACCACAACAAATTGCTTATCGACCCCTACGCCAAACAACTGGTCGGCCAACTCAAGTGGTCCGAAGCCTTGTTCGGCTACACCATCGGCCACCCCGACGCCGACCTCAGTTTCGATGAACGCGACAGCGCTCCCTTCGTGCCCAAATGCAAAGTCATCGACCCGGCGCATACCTGGGGCAACGACCAGCGCGTCAGCGTGCCGTGGGACAAAACCATCATCTATGAGACTCATGTGCGCGGCATCAGCATGCGGCATCCATCGGTGCCGGAAAACGTGCGCGGCACCTTCGCCGGTTTGATGAATGACGATGTGCTCAAGCACATTCGCAGCGTCGGGGTTTCATCGGTCGAGTTGCTGCCGATCCACGCTTTCGTCAACGACCAGCACCTGCTGCACAAGGGCATGACCAACTACTGGGGCTACAACAGCATTGCGTTTTTCGCCCCGGACCCGCGTTATCTCGCCAGCGGCAAGATCGCCGAGTTCAAGGAGATGGTCGCGCACCTGCACGAAGCCAATCTCGAAGTGATCCTTGACGTGGTCTACAACCACACCGCCGAGGGCAACGAGCAAGGCCCGACCCTGTCGATGCGCGGCATCGACAACGCCTCGTACTACCGGCTGATGCCCGACGACAAGCGCTTCTACATCAACGATTCCGGTACCGGCAACACGTTGGATCTGAGTCACCCGTGCGTACTGCAAATGGTCACTGACTCGTTGCGTTACTGGGCCAGCGAAATGCATGTCGACGGTTTCCGCTTCGACCTGGCGACTATTCTCGGCCGCTATCACGACGGTTTCGACGAGCGGCACAGCTTCCTCGTTGCCTGCCGTCAGGACCCGGTTTTGCGTCAGGTGAAAATGATCGCCGAACCGTGGGATTGCGGCCCCGGTGGCTATCAGGTCGGCAACTTCCCGCCGGGCTGGGTCGAGTGGAACGACAAATTCCGCGACACCGTGCGCGCGTTCTGGAAGGGTGACGACGCCCAGGTCGCCGACTTTGCCAGCCGCATGACCGCGTCCGGCGAGATGTTTAACCAGCGCGGCCGGCGGCCGTATTCATCGGTGAACTTCATCACTGCCCACGACGGCTTCACCCTCAACGATCTGGTGTCGTACAACGACAAGCACAACGAAGCCAACGACGAGAACAATCAGGACGGCAGTAATAACAACCTGTCCTGGAACCATGGCGTTGAAGGTCCGACCGACGATCCCGAAATCAACGCCCTGCGCCATCGGCAGATGCGCAACTTCTTCGCAACGCTGCTGCTGGCCCAAGGCACGCCAATGATTGTCGCCGGCGACGAATTCGCCCGCACGCAGGATGGCAACAACAATGCCTATTGCCAGGACAGCGAGATCGGCTGGGTCAACTGGGATCTGAGCGAGGACGGCAAGGCCCTGCTCAAATTCGTCAAACGCCTGATCAAGCTGCGTCTGGCTTATCCGATTCTGCGTCGTGGGCGCTTTCTGGTCGGCGAGTACAACGAGGACATCGGCGTCAAGGACGTGACCTGGCTCGCCCCGGACGGCACCGAGATGACCACCGAGCATTGGCATGACGCGCACAATCGTTGCCTGGGCATGTTGCTCGACGGTCGCGCGCAGGAAACCGGGATTCTGCGCAAGGGTGCCGACGCGACCCTGCTGCTGGTGGTCAATGCGCACCACGACATCGTCAACTTCACCTTGCCGGAAGTCCCGGAAGGCAGTTTCTGGACCTGCATGGTCGACACCAATCAACCGGCGATCCGAGGCCAGGAGCGCTTCGACTTCGGTCACGAGTACTCGGTCACCGGACGTTCGCTGCTGCTGTTTGAACTGCAACGTGAAGAAGAAGACTGATATGGACTTGCAGAACTATCTGGCCCGCCGTCCACCGGACTATGCCGACACGTTAGCCCTCGGTGGATGCCTGCGGGCCATGGTTGAAGCCGGACTGGATCGTTTACCGCTGCCGGGCAGCGGTCACACGCTGGAGCGTTTTCGGCATCTGGCGAATGTCGGCGGGCATGATCTGGGGTTATGCAAACTCTATGAAGGCCATACCGACGCGCTGGCAATCATCGAGCAATTGGGTGGTTCGCCAACGCCCGGCAGCACGTGGGGCATGTGGGCGGCCGAACCGCCGCAAGCGCGGGTGCAAGTGCGTCCCGCCGGGCATATGGTCACGCTCAATGGACGAAAAGCCTGGTGTTCCGGCGCCGCCGTGCTGAGCCATGCGCTACTCACCGCGTGGGATGCCGATGATCAGCAACAATTGGTCGCCGTCGCACTGGATCAACCGGGTGTGACCGTTACCGATCAAGGCTGGCAAGCGGTGGGCATGGGCGCCACCGGCAGCGTCGAAGTGCTGTTCGACGGCGCCGAAGCGCAGGCCATCGGCAATCCCGGTGATTACCTGCAACGCCCAGGCTTCTGGCAAGGAGGGATCGGCATCGCAGCGTGCTGGTATGGCGCTGCGCGGCAAATCGGTGAATACCTGCGCAAGCAATGTGCTCATCGAGACGAGCCGCATGCCCTCGCCCATCTCGGCGCGGTCGACAGCGCCTTGCAGGCAGCCGCCGATGTGCTGCGCTTCAGCGCCTTGCACATCGATGCAAATCCCGAGGACAGCGCCGAACTGCTGGCCCGACGCGCCCGCGCCGTGGTGGAACAATCCGCCGAGCAAGTCATCCGTGAGGTCGGACGTGCCCTGGGGGCCGGGCCCTATTGCAAGGATCGGCATTTCGCCCGACTGATCGCCGATCTGCCGGTGTTTCTGCGTCAAAGCCACGCCGAACGCGACCTCGCCGGCCTCGGCCAACTGGTTGCCGCTCAACCCGCAGAGGCATGGACGCTATGAATGCGGTCAAGAAAGATAATCCGATCGTCGGCCAAGGCACATCCCTGCACCAATGGCAGGGTTCGCGGCAACTGGCGCAATTGGACAGCCTTGATATTCAAAGTCTGGTTCCGCCGGGCGCAAGAGCAGTAATCATCGCGCCACACCCGGACGATGAAGTGCTCGGTTGCGGCGGCCTGCTGCAATTGCTCGCCGCTGCCGGCCGCCCGCTGCAATTGATCTCGGTCACCGACGGCTGTGCCAGCCACCCCGGCTCCGAGCGCTGGCCAGTGGAGCGCCTGAGCGTGATCCGTCCGCAGGAATCCGCCGAAGCGCTGCGGCGCCTCGGCCTGCCCATGCATCGAGTGAAATGGCTGCGTGGCGGTTTCACTGACACGCAAGTAGCGGCGCAAGAAGCTGAGCTGAGCGACTTCATCGAGCGGCATCTGCGCGCCGATGATGTCATTTTTACCACTTGGCGCGAGGACGGCCATTGCGACCATGAAGCCGTCGGTCGCGCCAGTGCCGAAGCGGCGCGCAGAGTCGGCGCAACCTGCCATGAGCTACCTGTGTGGACATGGCACTGGGCAACGCCTGAAGACGCTTTGGTGCCGTGGCAACGAGCACGCAAGATTCTGCTGTCGCCTGAGCAAGTGGCGCGCAAACGCCACGCAGTACACGCCTTCGCCAGCCAACTGGAAGGCGACGCGGCCGCCGGACTCGGCCCGGTGCTGGCGCCGTACGTGCTCGATCGCCTGCTGCAACCGTTTGAAGTGGTGTTTCTATGAGCGTCGAGGATCGTTACTTCGAAGGCCTGTTCGCCGGCAACGACGATCCGTGGGCGTTCCGCCAGCGCTGGTACGAGCAACGCAAACGCGCGATCACACTCGCCGCTTTGCCGCGTCCGCATTACCGGTCGATTTTCGAGCCGGGCTGCGCCAATGGCGAGTTGAGTGCCGAACTGGCCGGTCGCTGTGATCGGCTCCTGTGCTGTGACACCGCGAGCGCTGCGGTGAGTCTGGCGACCACGCGATTGAGCCTGTTTGATCACACCGAAGTGCGCCAAAGTCGTTTGCCCGGCGACTGGCCGGAGGAAAAATTAGACCTGATTGTATTTAGCGAGATCGGCTACTACCTCGACAGTAAAGATCTGACAGAAGTGATCCGCCGGATCAGTGATTCCCTGACCGCCGACGGCCAACTGCTGGCCTGCCACTGGCGCCCCCCCATCGACGGCTGCCCGTTGAATGCACGGCAGGTTCACGACTTGATCCACGAACAATTGCACTTGCCGCGCCTGGTGCTGCATCAGGAGGCCGACTTTATTCTTGAAGTATGGAGTCGCGAACCGCGCTCGGTGGCGGCGCTGGAGGGTTTGCGATGATTGGCATTTTGATCCCGGCGCACAACGAGGAAGACCTGCTCGACGAATGCCTGAACGCCGCGCTAAGGGCCAGCCGGCACGGTTTGCTCGCTGGCGAACGGGTTGAAGTGCTGGTGGTGCTCGACAGTTGCACTGATCGCTCGGCGCAGATCGTCAGCGGCTATCCGGTGCAGAGCCTGCATATTGATGCACGCAATGTCGGCCAGGCCCGAGCCGCTGGCGCACAGCTGTTGCTTGAGCGCGGGGCGCGCTGGATCTCCTGCTCCGACGCCGACAGCCGCGTCGCCGATGACTGGCTGGTGGCGCAGCTTGGGTTGGGTGCGGACGCGGTATGCGGTACGGTCACTGTCGAGCGCTGGCATGAATCGTTCGATCAGGCGGCACAAATTCGCTATCACCGGCACTATCGGGCCTGCGAGGGCCACCGGCATATCCACGGCGCCAATCTGGGCGTCAGCGCCGATGCCTATCGTTGGGCTGGAGGCTTTAAACCGCTGGCTTGCGACGAAGATGTGCAACTGGTGCGGGCGCTGGAACTGGTCGGCGCGAACATCGCCTGGAGCCATCGCCCGCAAGTTCACACCAGCGCCCGTTTCGACAGCCGCGCGAGTGGCGGATTTGGCGACTACTTGCGAAATCTGGCACAGATGACACAAAAAAAAGCGGATCAGATTGATCTGTGACGCGACGAACCACGCTTCATGAGCAATACTCTGCTGCGCGGCAATCCAGGGTTCGGAGCACCGCACGGCAATCAACCAGCCTTCACGGGTCGGCCACCGCAGATGTTTCTGGCTGTGGGCACGATTGAGGGCGAGACAACACAAGGACGTCGTACCCATGAAACCGTTATCGCTCATCGAAAACACCCCGTCGGCGCAAATCTGGAACAGCGCCGCGCAACTCGACAATATTCCCGTCATCAACACCCGCAGTCTGGTGCCGCCCGGCGCCCGCGCCGTGGTGATCGCCCCGCATCCCGGGGATGAAGTGGTGACCTGCGGTGGCCTGCTGCAATTACTCTCAAGTCTCGGTCATCCGCTGCAATTGCTCTCCATCACCGACGGCAGTGCCAGCCACCCCGGCTCGCGGCAATGGTCGGAAAAACGCCTGAGCGTATTTCGCCCGCAGGAAAGCGTCGAAGCCCTGCGTCGCCTCGGCCTGCCGATGCACAGCCTGAAATGGGTGCGCGGCGGTTTCACCGACAACGCGTTGAGCGACCAGCATGTTCAACTGACCGAGTTCATCGGCCGCTACTTGCGGCCAGGTGATGTGGTGTTCAGCACTTGGCGCGGCGATGGCAATGACGATCATGAGGCGGTTGGTTGCGCTGCCGCCGAAGCCGCCGAACTGGCCGGGGCGACCTTCCACGATGTGCCGGTCTGGGCATGGCACTGGCCAGAGCGTGATCAAAAACTGATCCCTTGGCAGCGCGCACGCAAACTGCGCCTCGACACCTGGACCGTCGCACGCAAAAGCCACGCGACCCACGCCTACGCCAGCCAGCTCAAGGGCGAACCGGCGATCGGCATTGCGCCGATGCTGCCGCCGGTGATTCTGGAGCGGATGCGTTTGCCTTACGAAATTGTTTTCGTCTGAGCAAAAGCCTCCGTCCCCATTAATAACCACTCGTCGCCACCTGTCATGTCTGACAGGTGCGCAATTCACCGTTTAGCGCTCTGATAACTCCTGCCCATTCCCACTACGCAGGAGCTTCGCCCATGACCACCTCAACCCCACCGGACAACACTGTTCTCGTCCTCTACCCCCCTAGGGCTCCTGAAGCCACTAACCCGGTGATCGGCGCCGACCGGGGGGTGCCCAAACATGTCTATGACCTCCTACCCATGGGCCTGAAAATCGACGTCGACCCGCCGGCGTTTGGTACGGTTAAGGGGGGCGACGTCATCCGGCTGTTCTTGAACGGCGCCAGCACCGAAGCCACAAGAACCATCCCGGTTGGCGGTGAGAACGACGTTCAAACGTTGTATCTGCCCAAAGACCTGCTGCTGGAAGGTCGTGTCAACGAACTCGTTTACAACATCACCCGCGGCAGTGACAACCAGGGGACTTCGGAGCCGCCGTTGACATTGTTGTACAACAACATCCGCCCAGGCATCGAGGATCGCACCCCCGGTGATGGTGCTCACTCCGAACTGGAGCTGATCCTGCCACAGGATGTGCTCGAAGACGGCATCGATGCCGACCGGGCGAAACTGGGTGTGCAGGTGTGTTTTTCCTATCCCTACTGCCGCGCTCATGACGTGATCCGGCTGAACTGCAACGGCAAGGATGTGCGTCGCACCGTCACCGCTGCCGAAGCGCCGGCCATTCCTTCGGCCGAGCCGACTACGGTTTGCGTCATGGTCGACGAGGCCGTGTTCGTAGACGCCGGTGACAGCCCACGATTCGTGTTTTCCTACACCGTCACCGATCAGCTCGGCAACGGGCCGGACACCGACTCGCCCTACTCGGGCGCGGTGGAAGTCGATGTGCATCTCAAGGAAACCCGCCTGGCCGCGCCCGATCTGGCCGAAGATCCGGACGATCCCAACGATGACCCGACCACCATCGACCTTGAAAAACTCGCTAGCAAAGACTTGACCGTGCTCGTGTACACCTTCGCGCCACAGTGGCAAGTCAACGACAAAATCCGCGTGAGCTACACCGCGAAAGGCCCCGGCGATGGGGAGGTGCTGCACACGGTGGAGGCGGACGTCGGGCGGATTCCGTTCACCTACAAACTGCTGGTGCCCAATGCCAAGGTCATCGCGGGCAGTGTGGTGCGGGCGAAATATGAGCAGATCAGAAATGGAGGTGTGTTCGCTACCTCCAAAACCACCACCGCTGATGTCACGGGCGGAGGAACCATTGTCTTGTTGCCGCCGACGCTGGTAAGTCCGGCGGTGAACCCGATTGATCCACTGGCTTACCCAAACGGGGTGACAGTACGGATTGAATACCTCAGTGCACTGGACGGCGACCGGGGCCGGTTGGTTGAAGTCAATCCACCGGCGGGTTCGCCGCAGTTTCCGCTGGTGAACTTCAACCAAAACAAGCGCATCAACGTTGTCGTGCCTCCGGCTTTTTTAGCAGCTCGGCATGGGAAGGAGATGCCGCTGCGGTGGAATTTGAATCGCAATGGCGGGCAGGCTGGAAAGTCCCCTGCGACAGAATTAAGCGTGAAAAAGGTGGCGAATGAGGATGGTCGGTTACCGACCCCGAAAATCCTGCAGGCCCCTGATGACAAAGTGCTGGATTTAAATACCTTTGAAGGCGACGCTGAAGTTACGGTACTTCCTTGGATCGGAATCAGCACGGACAACACAGTGCAACTTACACTTACAGGAAAAGACGACAACAACGAAGATCACGCACTTCCAATACTGACGAACCACAAAATAACTGAAGAAGAAAGAGTCTCAGGAATAAAGGAAGTACTGTACAGAGAAAAACTATTCACCTTCAAAAACAAAACCCCGATCAAAGTAACTTTTGAAGTACTGCCGGGTCGCGATTCGACATCAATTTTATTCCCCACGCTGACATTGGACCTGCTAAACGCCCCTCAAGTGATTACGGAAAGCTTCGAAACAGCCATAGCGGAATGGAAAAACGAAGGCACTGTTATCGATTTTCCAACAATGACTGTAACGGTAGTAAAAGGGCCGGTGGCTTTAAACGCTAACGCTCCCAGTGAATATACTCCTTTCCTGACGGGCAACTACTTCCACCTGAACATTGAAGAAACCCTACGACTTACACTAAAAACCCCTTCAAAAAGTTTTAGGTTTGGCTTTGTAACCGGCATCAAAACAACCGCACTGATCCAATGCTATGACGAGGGCCTCGTGCCATTCAAAAATCAATCCACACCCTCTTATGATGACGTCCATCAGGACTGGATTGACGTAACAGAAACAGTCAACAAAAAAATAAAGTACATCGACATAACCATTAAAGGTCGCGCCACGTCACGACTGGACAATTTCTCAATGTTTTACTGAGTGCTATTTCTTGAATAAAATCACTGAAACGTCTATTCCAGTGTATTGCTGAGCATTGCGCAGGGGTTTGGATAACACGATGGCACTACAAACCTGATCAAAGATTCACAGCCTCGTTTCACTCGACAGCTCTGTTGAGTGGCTGTGTTGATTCAGACGGAACTGCCATCCCCACCCATCAGTCGCATGAATACGCACTCAGGATTCAGAGGAGTAACCGTGTCCAGCGACCCCAAGCGTCACACCGTCGACGCGCCCGTCATCCATCGCCTGCGCGTGTTGACGGTCAACACCCACAAGGGTTTCACCGCGCTCAATCGGCGTTTCATCCTCCCGGAACTGCGTGAAGCGGTGCGCAGCACGTCGGCCGATCTGGTGTTTTTGCAGGAAGTGGTGGGTGAGCACGAGCGGCATTCGAACCGTTACAACGAATGGCCGCAAACCTCGCAATACGAATTTCTTGCCGACAGCATGTGGAGCGACTTCGCCTACGGGCGCAACGCGGTCTACCCCGACGGCCACCATGGCAACGCGCTGCTGTCGAAATACCCGATTCGCGAATACCGCAACCTCGATGTGTCGATCACCGGCCCAGAGCGCCGTGGCTTGTTGCACTGCGTGCTGGACGTGCCGGGCCACGCCGAAGTCCATGCGATCTGCGTGCATTTGAGTCTGCTGGAAAGCCATCGCCAATTGCAGTTGCAACTGCTCTGTCAGTTGCTTGAGTCGTTACCCGACGATGCGCCAGTGATTATTGCCGGCGACTTTAATGACTGGCAGCTTCAGGGCAACGCTGCCCTCGCCCGCCGCGACTATTTGCACGAAGCCTTCGAACGTCATCACGGGCGTCCGGCCAAGACGTATCCGGCACGGTTTCCATTGTTGCGTCTGGACCGAATCTACCTGCGCAACGCCAGCAGTCATGACCCGCAGATTCTCGGCAACAAGCCGTGGACGCACCTGTCGGATCACTTGCCGCTGGCGGTTGAAGTGCATCTTTGACACTGGTTGCGATAAGACCGTCTGTCAGAACTGCTTGATCAGCGCGAAAAAACAACTACACCTTAAAAAGCTGAAGGATTGGCACTTCAAAACGTTAGGGTTCGGATCTCACGTAGTTCATTAGCTTCAGAAGCTTTTAGATCAAGCACCCATTCAAGGATGAATTCCCCAATGGTTACAGCAGGGAATTGCCGACATGCGATCTATCAAAGCTCTGAGGACTTTGCCGCACACCTTTATTTTGTCCGCCTCTATTGTGCTGCTCGCCAGCCCACCCGCTTGGTCGGCGTGTGTGTTGACGCCCGGCGCAGGGAACGATGCCTACACTTGCGACAGTGGCAGTAGCGGCCCGTTGACCGACCTCTCCGGTAACAACAGCCTGACCCTCCCCGCCAATGGCAGCGGCCAGATCAACGGCAGCGTGACCTTTGGTGCGGGCAGTGACCGGGTCGAAATCAACTCTGGCGTCATCACTGGCGCCGTCAACCAAGGCGCGGGCATCGATGACTTCGTCATGACGGGCGGCTCACTGGGATTTCTTGCTCAGGGTGACGGTCGCGACACGTTCCTGATGACCGGCGGCACCATCGTTGCAGCCTTCGAGGACGGCGATGTCGCGCGCATGACCGGCGGCACCATCGGCCGCGTCGACATGAAGCTCGACAACAATATTTTCGACCTGTCCGGCGGGCAGATCATCGGCAATCTGGTCACCGGATTCGGCACCGACACCATCATCGTTTCGGGCGGACGGATTGGCGGCAACGTCAGTGTCAGCGGTGGCAACGACAGCATTACCGTGACCGGTGGGGAAATCGTCGGCGAGATCCGCGCCAGCGCCGGTGATGACCGCTTGCTGTGGGACGGAGGCGGCATCATCCGTTCGGCGATCCTGATGGACGTCGGCAATGACAGCGCCACCCTGCGTAACCTCGATGACAGCATTCTCGCGCTCACGCCCAACGTTGATGGCGGCGTCGGCAACGATGTGCTGACCTTCGACAACACCCGCACCGCCCTGCCCGCGCGCTTCAGCAATTGGGAAACCGTCAATCTGAGCAACGGCTCGCAACTGGATCTGGGCTCAAGCAACCTTATGCTGGGTGATGCCGGAACGGGCAGCGGCGTGCTGAATGTCGATGCCAGCAGCGTCGTGCTGTCCACGCAAGGCTCTGTGTCTCCCGCCGTGGCCGGGCAAGCGGTGACGTTCAACAACGCAGGCGTCATTGACCTGACTCAGGGCAACAGCCGCACAGACGACACGCTCACCGTACAAGGCAACTACGTCGGCAACAGTGGCCAGTTGTTATTGCAAAGTGTGGTCGCAGGCGACGACTCGCCCAGCGACAAACTGGTGGTCAATAACGGCAGCCTGAGTGGCGGGACAGTGATCAGCGTCACCAATCTTGGCGGGTTGGGCGCGCTGACTCAAGCCAACGGCATTCAACTGGTGCAGGCGCAAGGCAGCACGGTCAGCGCCGATAACGCCTTTACCCTGAACGGCCCGGTTTCCGCCGGGGCCTACGACTACTACCTGTTCAAGGGCGGCGTGACTGCCGGTACGGAAAACAGTTGGTACTTGCGCTCGGCCGTCGTCGCACCGCAAGTGGTGAGCGTGCCCAACCCCGATCCGACCTTGCCGCCGATTCTGGTGCCTGTGGTTGCCGCGCCGATCGCGGCCGTGGCTCCGGCTGGCAGTCCGCCATTGCCGGTATTGCCTGCCGCCGTGGCGGGTGCCGCGCCGATTCCTCTGTACCGTCCGGAAGTTCCGACCTGGTCGGTGCTGCCACCTGCCGCCGCGCAACTGACCCTCAATGCGCTGGGTACTTTCCATGATCGTCAGGGCGACCAGCGCTTGCTCAACGAAACCGGCGCGTTCGGTGCAGGTTGGGGCCGGGTCTATGGGAAAAATCTAGAGCAAACCTGGGCCGGCACGGTCACCCCGCGCCTGGATGGGTCGCTCAACGGCTTTCAGGTCGGCACCGACCTGTACAGCTCGCAGACCTCTGGCGGCCAGACTCAACGCATCGGTTTCTTCGTCGGCCATAGCCGTTTGCAAGGAGACGTCGATGGTTTCAATGAAGGTTTCGAGGGCAACAGCGCCGGCAAAATCAAACTTGAAGGCGACAGCTACGGCCTGTACTGGACGTTGACCGATCCCTATGGCTGGTACATCGATACCGTGGTCATGGGCACGCGCTTCGATGGCGACAACCATTCTGATCGAGGCGTAAAACTGGACAATCGCGGGCATGCGCTGACCGTGTCGGCAGAGGCTGGCTACCCGTTGCCAATCAACGATACCTGGGTGGTCGAACCGCAAGCACAGGTCATTCACCAGAAAATATCCCTCGACAGTCAGGACGACGGCATTTCGCGTGTGTCGTTCGACTCCGACGGTGCGTGGACCGGCCGGCTCGGCGCGCGGATCAAGGGTCGATATGAAGTCAGCGGCTTACCGGTAGAACCCTACCTGCGGGCTAATCTGTGGCACACGTTTTCCGGCACCGACTCGGTAACCTTTGGCGACAGCGATGTGATCAGCACTGAACAGAAGTCCTCAACGGCGGATCTCGGACTCGGTGTGGTAGTCACCCTCGACCGCGCCGTCAGCGTTTACGCCAGCACCGATTACAGCCGCAATATTGACAGTAATGACCTGCGCGGCGTGACGGGGAACCTGGGAATCCGGATTAGCTGGTAGACCTTCCGTCGGTAATAAAACACCTCTGGCGCGGGGCTTTCATGGCGTTTTTCCATACAAACAAACACTTAGTTATGTACAGAAAAACAAACGCTTGCGAAGCCTGATTTACCACTACCGCTCATCGTTCAATTTCTTGACGCACGGGCACAGCTCTTCTTATCTCTACCTTACTACCCCGAGATTTACTTCCGGGGCGACCCTCAGGACACTCGCGAAATCGAGCGGGCACGGTTCGCCCCGCTCCATTCGGTCGCCCCTCGTTCGGGGTAGGAGAGACGCCATATCGAGATGCCACATGCGCTTGCAAGGTAGACCTCCATGAAAACTTCATTCCACACACACGAGATCAAAATAAGCTTCTGCACAGTGTCGAGTTCTCTCTTGCTGTGCTCATCCATGGAGGCGCAGGCCGGCCCTGCGGCGGATGAAACGACCCCGTGGTATCGAGAGAACGTACCGGTCATGTCCCTGCCCGCGACAGTGATCACGCCCGGTCCGCAACGCATCAACCCGCGCCCGGACCTGCGAGGGGCCACCCTCATCACAGAAGATCTCGCCCCGGGCGCCTGGGAGCAGCTTTACGGGCGCAGTGCCCGACAGGCGCAAACCGACGTGCTGTCCTCAAGCTTCGCAACGCCTGGCAGCGGTCATTTCAAAGGTCCCGCCGTCCTTACCCTGCGAAGCGGCAATGGGCCTACCCAGACCATAGGACTCATCGGCGGTCAGAACCAGATTCAAGCCAATGGCAGCGGGCTGATCACCAGCCGCGCCCTCAGCGACCCGACCACCGATACGCTTAACCTCCAGGGCCAAAGCCTGGGTGCGTATTACAGCCTGACGGGCGCGCAGGGCTGGCACGTCGACTTGTCAGCCAGTGGTGGCCGGGTCAGCGGTTTTAGCCGCAACGAACAAGGAGCACGGCAAGCCACCGAAGGCAGCGCCATGACTTTCTCGGTCGAAGGCGGATACCCGATCGGTTTGAGCGAAAACTGGGTGGTGGAACCGCAGGCGCAATTGATCAATCAGCGCATCACCCTCGACACACCTTACGCGGGCTCTGGCAATGCCTCTTCCACGGATGTGACCTCCTGGAGCGGGCGCGTCGGTGCGCGTTTGAAAGGCAGTTATGACTTGAATGGCTTGCCGGTCGAACCCTACGTGCGCACCAACCTCTGGCACACGGTGTATACCGGCAACACGGTGACACTGGATCAGGTCGACAAGATCAGCAGCAGCCGCAAATCCTCGACCGTCGAGTTGGGCTTGGGTCTGGTGGCGCGGGTGACGCCGGCCGTGAGTCTGTATGTCAGCGCCGATTACAGCAGTGATGTCGATGACAATGATTTGAATGGCTTGATTGGCAGTATGGGCGTGCGGATGAGGTGGTAGGAAAAGATCAAAAGATCAAAAGATCAAAAGATCAAAAGATCGCAGCCTGCGGCAGCTCAGGGAAATGCATTCCAATGTAGGAGCTGCCGCAGGCTGCGATCTTTTTCAAGTCACCCCCCAGGTCTGAGGATCAACACCGCCAACGGCGGCAGATTCAACTCCAGCGACAGCGCCTGACCATGGCTCGGCACCTCTTCGGTAAACGCCCCGCCACCGTTGCCATAGTTGGAGCCGGCGTAAGTGTCGGCATCGCTGTTGAGCAATTCAGTCCAGCGCCCGGCAAACGGCACGCCGACCCGATACGACTGACGCGGCACCGGCGTGAAGTTGGCCACCACCAGCACCGGTTCGCCGTCCTTGCTCCAGCGCAGCCAGGCATAAACGCTATTGATCGCATCGTCACCGATCAACCACTGGAAACCCTGCGGTGCGTCGTCCTGATCGTGCAGCGCGGGCAATTCGCGGTACAGACGATTGAGGTCGCCCACCAGTTTCTGCACACCTTTGTGCTCGGAGTACTGCAGCAGATACCAATCGAGTTGCTGATCGTGATTCCACTCGCGCCACTGACCGAACTCGCAGCCCATGAACAGCAGCTTCTTGCCCGGATGGGTCCACATGAAACTCAGATAGGCCCTCAGGTTGGCGAACTTCTGCCAGCGATCACCGGGCATCTTGTCGATCAGCGAATGTTTGCCATGCACCACTTCATCGTGGGAAATCGGCAGGATGAAACGCTCGGACCAGGCGTAGACCAGGCCAAAACTCAATTCGTTGTGGTGATGAGCGCGGTACACCGGATCCTGCTGAATGTAGTGCAGCGAATCGTGCATCCAGCCCATGTTCCATTTGTAGGCAAAGCCCAGTCCGCCCTGCTGCGTGCTCTGACTGACGCCCGGCCACGCCGTGGATTCCTCGGCGATGACCAGCGCGCCCGGCGCTTCCAGCTCGACCACATCATTCAAATGACGCAAAAAGTCGATGGCCTCCAGATTCTCCCGCCCGCCATGGCGGTTGGGCACCCATTCGCCAGCCTTGCGCGAATAGTCGCGATAGAGCATCGAGGCCACCGCGTCGACCCGCAGGCCGTCGATGTGGAAATGCTTCAACCAGTGCAACGCCGACGCCAGCATGTAGCCATGCACTTCGGTGCGGCCAAGGTTGTAGATCAGCGTGTCCCAATCCTGGTGAAAGCCTTCCAGCGGATTGCCGTATTCGTACAACGCCGTGCCGTCGAATTGCGCCAGTCCATGGGTATCGGTCGGGAAATGCGCCGGCACCCAGTCGAGAATCACGCCGATGTCGGCGCGGTGGCAGGCGTTGACGAAATCCCCGAACTGTTCCGGCGTGCCATAACGCGCGCTCGGGGCGAATTGCGAGAGCAATTGATAGCCCCATGAGCCACCGAACGGGTGCTCCATGATCGGCATCAATTCGATGTGGGTGAAGCCCAGTTCCTTCACATACGGAATCAAGCGCTCGGCCAGTTCCGGCCAGGTGTACTGACGCGCGACTTCGCCGAGATCATCCAGCTCGCACTGCCATGAACCGGCATGCAGCTCGTAGATCGACAGCGGCGCGGAATGCTTCTGCCGTTCGCGGCGGCCGTTCATCCAGTCCTGATCCTGCCAGTCGACTTGCAGCGGCGCGGCGACTTTCGACGCCGTGTCCGGCGGCAGGCTGGTGGCCAGCGCCATCGGGTCGGCCTTGAGCGGCAGAATTCCTTGGGCACTCAGGATTTCGTATTTGTAAAACTCCCCCGCTTGCAGGCGCGGGATGAACAATTCCCAGACCCCGGATGGGTGGCGCAGACGCATCGGATGCCGGCGCCCGTCCCAGACGTTGAAATCACCTACTACCGACACTCGCCGCGCATTCGGCGCCCACACGGCGAAGCGCACGCCATCAACGCCATCGACAGTTGTCAGTTGTGCGCCGAGGCAGGCGCTGAGGTCGCGGTGATTGCCTTCGGCGAACAGATACAAATCCATTTCACCGAGCAACTGGCCAAAGCTGTAGGGATCTTCCGCCACCTGCTCGCCGCCGGCCCAACGGGTGCGCAGCAGATACGGCCGCGCCTGATCGAAGTGAGCGACAAACAATCCCGGCGTTTCACTTTGCTCCAACGGGCCGCGCTCTTCGCCGGACGCCTTGTCCAGCACCACAACGCTTAGCGCACCCGGTAAATAGGCGCGGATAAACTGCCCGCCGGCGCCATCGCCGTGCGGGCCAAGAATGGAAAACGGGTCTTGATGTTCCGCACGTACCAGCGCGTCAATATCGCTGGCTGACGGTAGCAATGCTTCTTTGACCTGACCCTGTTCCTTGTTCGAGAAACTCATGACTACTCTCCACCAAGATCGGAAAAGGGTTTAAGCCCCGTCAATAACCCATACAAACCGTGCAACGGCACGGGCAGCCACGTCGGGCGATTTTCGGCTTCATAGGCCACTTCATAGGCCGCCTTCTCCAGACCGAACAACGCCAGTGCGGCGTCGGCACCCTCAGGATCTTGCCAGGCATGATCAAGACTAGCTGCCGCACGGCGATATGCCTGAACAAATGACTCTCGGGCCTCACGCAAATAACGCTCGGCCACACGGTGACGGGACGCTTCGGACTCAGGACTGTGATCAACGTTGTGTACGTTGATGGTCATTGCCGCCGCGTAATCGAAGGATCGCAGCACGCCGCTGACATCCTTGTACGGGCTGTGTTTGCCACGACGTTCGCTCAATGGCCGCGCCGGTTCACCCTCGAAATCGATCAGATAGGCATCGCCCTTGATCACCAACAGCTGCCCCAGATGCAGGTCGCCATGCACGCGAATACGCAACCCGCCGACGGCTTTTTTCGCCAGATCCTGCACATGGGCCAGGATGGTTTTTTTCTCGTCGACCAGTCGCTTGACCAGTTTCTGATCCGCCGCACTAAGCTCGCCCTGATGCTGCTTGAGCAGCTTCAACGCATGCTCGACCTGCCCGGCGACATCCTTGCCAGTGGCCTGCATATCTTTGGCCGTACTGGTTTGCGGGGCAAAGTCGGGGTTATCGGTCGGCGCCGCTAACACCTGGTGCATTTCCCCCAAACGCTGGCCGAGCATCCCGGCAAAGTCCTTCAATTCGCCCAGCGCGTTGTAGTGCTGGTCCTGCTCGGACATGGCATCGGCCAGTTCGTCGCGCAACGCCCGTTCGAGGTTGTTCTGCGTCCATTCCCACGCGTCGCCCTGATTGCTCAGATAGCCTTGGGCGATCATCAGCAGGTTGTCCTCGCCCTTGCCGTCGCGGCGAATCACCGAACCGAGCAGCGGTGAGATATTGGCAAATCCGGCTGCGGTCAGGTAAGCGCTCATCTCCAGTTCCGGGTGTACGCCAGAAGCGACTTTGCGGATCAGCTTAAGTACCAGGCTGTTGCCGATCACCACCGAACTGTTCGATTGCTCGGCCGACAGATAACGCACTTCGGACTCGCCACCCAGGTTGAGTTTGTCCAGATGCGGCGTCGGTTCGAAACGGATTTCGCCTTCGGACGATTCCAGCACGGTGTTATTTTGCATGCCCTGCAGGACAGCGCGGATAAACGCCTCAAGGCTGAATGCATCAGTGATCAAACCGACCTGACGCACACGGCGAACGCGGGCCAGGGCCAGTTGCTGCGGCAGCGCAGCACCGACCTGATCTTCGGAAATGAAGCCGAATGGCAGTTGATAACGGCTGGTCTGGCCACCGCTGGTGACTTCAATTTCACTGAGCAGCACCGGATGCTCCGCATCGCCGAAACGCACGCCATAGGCCAGATTGACTTTGTCGATAGCCGCGTCCTTGCCGGCAAACCAGCGACGGTTTTGCAGCCAGCTCGGCAGAATGCCCTGCTCCAGCGTCGCGCGGGATGGCGCTTCGAGCAGTTCTTCCATGCGTTTTTTCAGCACCAGCGTGGTGAAGTCCGGGAGGCTCTGCGCCGGTTCCACATGCCAACTCGGCATCTGGTTTTCGGTCGCCAGTGCGAACCAATAGAAGCCGTACGGCGCGAGAGTCAGAAGGAAATTCAGTTGGCCAATGGGCGGGAAGGCGTTACCGCCGAGCATTTCCACCGGTACCATGCCGACATACGCCGACAGGTCCAGCTCCGCTGCTTGCGCGCTGCGCGACACGTTGGCCACGCAGAGAATGATTTCGTGCTTGCCATCGGCATCGGTGAATTCGCGGGTGTAGGCCAGAATCCGTCGGTTGCTCGGCGAGAGCATTTTCAGCGTGCCACGGCCGAACGCCTTGGACTGCTTGCGCACCGCGAGCATGCGCCGCGTCCAGTTGAGCAACGAATGCGGGTCGCCAGCCTGGGTTTCAACGTTGACCGACAGATAGCCGTACTGCGGATCCATGATCGGCGGCAGCACCAGACTCGCCGGATCGGCGCGGGAGAAACCACCGTTGCGGTCGATCGACCATTGCATCGGTGTACGCACGCCATCGCGGTCGCCGAGGTAGATGTTGTCGCCCATGCCGATTTCATCGCCGTAATACAGGGTCGGCGTACCCGGCATCGACAGCAGCAGGCTGTTGAGCAGCTCGACGCGGCGGCGATCGCGCTCCATCAATGGCGCCAGACGCCGACGAATGCCGAGGTTGATGCGCGCGCGGCGGTCAGCGGCGTAGTAATTCCACAGGTAGTCGCGCTCCTTGTCGGTCACCATCTCCAGGGTCAGTTCGTCGTGGTTACGCAGGAAAATCGCCCATTGGCAGTTGGCGGGGATTTCCGGGGTCTGCCGCAGAATATCGGTGATCGGGAAGCGATCTTCCTGGGCCAGCGCCATGTACATGCGCGGCATCAGCGGGAAGTGAAACGCCATGTGGCATTCGTCGCCATTCAGGCCTGCGGCATCGGTGTCGCCGAAGTACAACTGGGTGTCTTCCGGCCATTGGTTGGCCTCGGCCAGCAGCATGCGATCGGGGTAATTGGCGTCGATTTCGGCGCGGATCTGCTTGAGGACGTCGTGGGTTTCCGGGAGGTTTTCGTTGTTGGTGCCGTCGCGTTCGATCAGGTACGGAATCGCGTCAAGGCGCAGGCCGTCGATGCCCATGTCCAGCCAGTAACGCATCACCGACAGCACGGCTTTCATCACTTGCGGGTTATCGAAGTTCAGGTCTGGCTGGTGCGAATAGAAACGGTGCCAGAAGTACTGGCCGGCGACCGGGTCCCAGGTCCAGTTGGACTTTTCGGTGTCGAGGAAAATGATCCGCGTGCCATCGTATTTCTGATCGTCATCCGACCACACATAAAAGTCCCGCGCCGCTGAGCCGGGCTTGGCTTTGCGCGCACGCTGGAACCACGGGTGCTGATCGGAGGTGTGGTTGATGACCAGCTCAGTGATGACCCTCAACCCACGTTTGTGCGCCTCGGCGATAAAGCGCTTGGCGTCGGCCATGGTCCCGTAATCGCTGTGGACGCCACGGTATTCGGCGATGTCGTAGCCGTCATCACGGCGTGGCGACGGGTAGAACGGCAAAAGCCAAATGGTGTTGACGCCGAGTTCGGCGATGTAATCGAGTTTGGCGATCAGGCCGGGAAAGTCGCCGATCCCGTCGTTGTTGGAGTCGAAAAACGATTTGACGTGAACCTGATAAATCACCGCATCCTTGTACCAGAGCGGGTCTTTGATAAAGGTGGCTGCCTTGGGTTTCTTCGCCATGTGAAACTCCTGTTCAATTCGCTGAGACCACACGAATACCCTGTGATGAGAGGGCTCTTGTGGTGAGGGGATTTATCCCCGATCGGCTGCGCAGCAGTCGTAAAATCGCGCAACTCGGTTTAAATGGTAAACAGCGGGGCCGCTTCGCAGCCCAGCGGGGCGGTGCGACGTTTCGATAAATCCCCTCGCCACAGTGAATTCATTTCTAACCACAGATTTGATTGTCAGCTTCAGGCGGCGGTGATCCGCCAGATCCCGAACGGTTGATGACCCGGATCAATACGCATGAACTGATACTTGCCGTGCCAGTCCCAGCGATGCCCGCTCATCAAATCCTCACCGTGGGTAGTCGCGTCATCGGGCAGGCCCATTTCCCACAACGGCAGTTCGAAATTCGCTTCCTGCACGTTATGCGGATCAAGGTTCACGGCCACCAGAATGAAGTTGCTGCCATCCGCGCTGCGCTTGCCGAAATACAGAATGTTGTCGTTCCAGGCGTTGTAGATCGTCAGGCCCAGATGCGTGTGCAACGCAGGGTTCTGTCGACGGATGCGGTTGAGTTGAGCGATCTCGGCAATGATGTTGCCGGGCGCGGTGAAATCGCGGACGCGAATCTCGTATTTCTCCGAATCGAGGTATTCCTCCTTGCCCGGCACCGGCGCCGCTTCGCACAGTTCATAACCGGAATACATGCCCCACAGGCCAGAGCCCATGGTTGCCAGCGCCGCGCGAATGAGAAAACCCGCGCGCCCGGATTCATGCAGGAACGCCGGGTTGATGTCCGGCGTATTGACGAAGAAATTCGGTCGGTAGCATTCACGCCATGGCGATTCGTTGAGTTCGGTGAAATACGCGGCCAGTTCCGATTTGGTATTACGCCAGGTGAAATAGGTGTAGCTCTGCGTGTAACCGACCTTGCCGAGACGCGCCATCATCGCCGGCGTGGTGAATGCTTCGGCGAGGAAGATCACTTCCGGATGCAGCGCCCGCACATCGGCAATCAGCCATTGCCAGAACGGCAGCGGCTTGGTGTGCGGATTATCGACGCGAAAAATCTTCACGCCCTCTTCGACCCAGCCGACAACAATGTCACGCAGCTCGACCCACAGGCTCGGTATCGCGTCTGGCGCATAGAAATCGACATTGACGATGTCCTGATATTTCTTCGGCGGGTTCTCGGCGTATTTGATCGTGCCGTCGGGGCGCCAGTTGAACCAGCCGGGATGCTGCTTGAGCCACGGGTGATCCTGAGAACACTGGATGGCGAAATCGAGGGCGATTTCCAAACCATGGTCGGCGGCGGCAGCCACCAAACGGCGGAAGTCTTCGCGGGTGCCGAGTTGCGAGTGAATCGCCTCGTGGCCGCCCTCCTCGCTACCGATGGCATAAGGACTGCCCGGATCATCGGGACCTGCGGTGAGGGAATTATTGCGACCCTTGCGGTGGGCGCGGCCGATCGGGTGGATCGGCGTGAAGTACAACACGTCGAAACCCATGTCCTGAATCATTGGCAACCGCGAGTGCACGTCGTTAAAGGTGCCGTGACGGTTGGGATCGTCGGTGATCGAGCGCGGAAACAGTTCGTACCAGCTGGCGAATTCAGCCAGCTCACGTTCGACGTCCATGGGGAACTCGGGGCTCACGCTCAGATAAGCGCGGTGATCGGCCTGGGCCATCAATTGCGCACTGCGCGAGTGCAGAAACAGCGCCACTTGCTCGGTTTCGAGCAGACCGGACAGTTCGTGATGCAGGGCGGCGAGTTGTTCGCTGAGCTGACCTTCGCTGCGCTCGGCGGCCTGTTGCACCATGGTTCGGCCTTCTTGCAGTTCCAGCGAGACGGGCACGGCGGCGGTGTGTTTCTTTTCCAGTTCGTACTGGAAACTTGCGAAATGATCGATCCACGCTTCGATGCAGTACAGAAAACGACCCTGATGCTCAGGGCGGAACTGACCTTTCCAGCCGTTATTGCCCTGATCGGCCATGACCTCGCTTTGCCAGGTGTCTTCACCCTCCTCACGCCAGCGAATGCGCACCGCCAGTTTGTCGTGGCCGTCGGCAAATACCTTGCTGGTGACGACCACGTCGCGTCCGGCAATCGACTTCACGGCGAACTGGCCGCCATCGAGGGTCGGCATGGTGTTTTCGATGACAATGCGTGGTAACAGCAATGCCTGCGACAGCGGCATGTGGGGGTTGTAGCTCAGCTCTGAGGGTTTTTCAGCAGTCATTGAGCATCTCTCCTTAACGCCCAAAGGACGCTCTTGTAGCGGATCAGTTTTCGCAACGAAGCGCCTGCCCCGCAATGAACTCACTTAGGTTCCGAGCAGCCGGCGCCGGGAAAAGTTCAGCGAAATTTGCCTGGGTGAAAAAGCGGATCGAATTCGCCGAGAGGTGGTCAACTCACTTAAGCACTTCTCACGCCATGTGCCACACGGAGGTCTATCTGATGAACATCCCGATCCCGGCTGAAACCCCTGATCCGAACATCGACAACCCGACGATTCCCGAGACCGAACCTCAACCGATTCCCGAGCAGGAACCGCCGGGCACCACCCCACCACCCAAGGAAGATCCGCCGACGACCATGCCGCCAGTCATCGTCTAACCACGCAATACTCCTGTAGGAGCTGCCGAAGGCTGCGATCTTTTGATCTTGTTTTTAACAATCAAAGTCAAAGGATCGCAGCCTTCGGCAGCTCCTACAGGGGACTTTGGCCAGCTAGAGGTGATCGTTTTTCTGTTCGTCCTTTTCGAACAAACTCACCACCCGAGGCATCAAGTTGAAAATCCCCAACGCCAGTATCGTACTGAGCAACGCCGTCGCCTCCCTGCCCAACCCGGCAGCCACCCCGATGGCGGCCGTCATCCACAACCCGGCGGCAGTGGTCAGGCCTTTGACGTGGCCCTGATCGCCTTCCTGGTTTTTCAGAATGGTGCCGGCGCACAGGAAACCAACCCCGGCAATCACCCCCTGCAACACCCGACTCATCGCGTCCGACTCGGCTCCCGAAGTCTGCGGCACCAGCACAAACAGCGCCGCCCCCAGTGCCACCAGCATATGGGTGCGCACTCCGGCAGCCTTGCCCTTTTGTTCTCGTTCAAACCCGAGGATCCCGCCCAGCACCGCCGCCATCAACAGGCGCACGGTAATCCGCGTCAGTTGCGAGGCATCGCCGATGTCGGCAAATTCCGCTTGCAGGGTTACCCACACTTCATGCCACCACGCGTTCATCCTGCAGTCCTTCCAAGAGGCTTATAGAAGATGGACAGCGGCGACCATTAATCAGTTGCGCAGAACGATCGGCGAAGCGTGCGCCCTAAGGTCTCAGACACCCCAGGAAAAAGGACAGCCACCATGACCGTTCGAATTGATGAATCCAATCCCGAGAGCAAAGTGTGTTTTTTCACCGTTGAAAATGGTGAAGAAATTCGTATCTGCGATACCTTGGAAGTCAAAACAGATAGCGAAAAATCAATGTCGTTTGTTGAGATAGAAGGCAAGCGCATTTACATCACCGAAGCAGAAGCCGACGCCTTGACCGTCGCCGGAGCCAAAGACGGGCGTAAGCACCTGAAGGCGGAAGAGAGTGATTCGGTGATTTGACTGACCCTGGTCAACACCCCACGCAAACGTCTGGGATAGGCGTTTGCGCCCTTGTCTGTGGGCTGCTTCAAGTTGTCGCAGGGTCTGAGCCCGATACCATCTGATCCGCTTTTTATTCAAATAGCTGAGTCTGTTATGCAAACAGATCGGCGCTCATAGTGCATCAGCCTGATGGAGGCTGATGAGCGAACGACCATGAGCGAACAAATCCCCGTCCGAACCGTAGAAGCAACGCCCACAATAGCTCCTCATATAAAGAAGGTGCCCGCACGCCCAATGAAGGCGACGGCCAAATCCAGCGATAACCAGATCCACACCCGCAGCTTCACCGGCCTGTTTCGTAGCCTGCGCATCAGCGGCGCGGGTTTTCTGTTTTTGCTGTTCTTCGGCACGGTGTGGCTGAACTGGGGCGGACGTCAGGCCGTGTTGTTGGATCTGTCGGAAAGCAAATTCCACATCTTTGGTGCAACCTTCTGGCCACAGGACTTCATCCTGCTCTCGGCCTTGTTGATCATTGCCGCGTTCGGCCTGTTTGCCATCACCGTGTTCGCCGGGCGTGTCTGGTGCGGGTACACCTGCCCGCAGAGTTCGTGGACGTGGATTTTCATGTGGTGCGAGAAGATCACCGAAGGCGAACGCAACCAGCGAATCAAACTGCAAGCGGCGCCCTGGAGCCTGAACAAACTCGCGCGCCGCGCCGCCAAACACACGCTATGGCTGGCGATCAGCGTGCTCACCGGTTTGACGTTTGTCGGCTACTTCACCCCGATCCGGCCACTGGCAGAAGAACTGCTGACCCTGCAAATCGGTGGCGTCAGCCTGTTCTGGGTGCTTTTCTTCACCGCCGCCACCTACATCAATGCCGGTTGGCTGCGTGAAGCGGTGTGCATGCACATGTGTCCATATGCGCGGTTCCAGAGCGTGATGTTCGACAAGGACACCCTGACGATTGCCTACGACGTGGCCCGCGGCGAAAACCGTGGCCCGCGCAAGCGTGATGTGAAACCGGTTGAGGCCGGGCTGGGCGATTGCATCGACTGCCAGTTGTGCGTGCAGGTGTGCCCGACCGGCATCGACATCCGCGACGGTTTGCAGATGGAGTGCATTGGTTGCGCGGCGTGCATCGACGCCTGTGATTCGATCATGGACAAGATGAACTACCCACGCGGTTTGATCCGCTACAGTTCCGAGCGCGAATTGCAGGGTGGCAAGACTCATCTGCTGCGCCCACGGCTGATCGGTTACGTTGCGGTGTTGCTGGTAATGATCGGCGCGCTGGCCCTGGCCCTGATCGAACGTCCCATGGTGTCGCTGGACGTGACCAAGGATCGCGGGCTGTTCCGTGAAAACGGTCAGGGCCAGATCGAAAACATCTATTCGCTGAAAGTCATCAACAAGACCCAGCAGCGCCAGAACTACAACCTGACCCTGGTGGACGGCGACGGCTTCCAGTTGCAAGGCAAGACCGAACTGAGCCTGGCACCGGGTGAGATTGTCGATGTGCCGGTGTCGGTGGCGATGACCACAGATCGGCCGAGCAGCAGCTCGCAGACCTTGAGCTTCAAGATTGCCGACAGCGATGAGCCTGAGGTTTACAGCGTGGCGAAGAGCAGGTTTGTGGCGCCGATGAATCGCTGAGCCGTTAGAATCGTTTCCCCCTCACCCCAGCCCTCTCCCGAGGGAGAGGGGGAAAGGGAGCAGATCTCGGTTGCTTTCAAAACCGAGTTCGACTCGATATCTCAGGTCGATGTATAGCGAAAGAACACCACGGTCAGTCCCCTCTCCCTTTGGGAGAGGGCTAGGGTGAGGGGCAGTTCCCTGACACCCCACACAATCAACAAGCACCAAGGCTCCTCGATGAAACGCTACGAAAAATTCGCCGACGACATCGCTGAACTGATCCGCTCCGGCGTCCTTGGCCCCGGCCAGCGCGTGCCCTCGGTGCGCTACGCCAGCCAGACCTACGGCGTCAGCCCGTCCACGGTGTTCCAGGCTTATTACTTGCTGGAACGCCGCGGCCTGATCCGAGCGCGCCCGCGCTCTGGCTACTTCGTCAACACTCACGCCCCGAGTCCGTTCTCCGAGCCGGTGATCAGCAGCCACGTAAACGATTCGACTGAGGTTGACGTCAGTGAACTGGTGTTCTCGGTTCTGGAATCGATCAAGGACCCCAGCACCGTACCGTTCGGTTCGGCGTTCCCCAGCCCGACCCTGTTCCCGCTGCAACGCCTGTCTCGCTCGCTGGCCAGCGCCGCTCGGGAGATGGACCCGCGCATGGTGGTCACCGACATGTCGCCGGGCAACCCGCAACTGCGCCGGCAGATCGCCCTGCGCTATATGGTCGGCGGGCTGATGCTGCCGATGGAAGAACTGCTGATCACCAATGGCGCCCTCGAAGCGCTGAACCTGTGCCTGCAAGCCGTAACCGAACCGGGCGATCTGGTCGCCATCGAAGCCCCGGCGTTCTACGCCAGCCTGCAAGTGCTGGAACGGCTGAAACTCAAAGCGGTGGAAATCCCCGTACATCCGCGCGATGGCATCGACCTCGGCGTACTCGCCCAGACACTCGAGCGCCACCCGATCAAGGCCTGCTGGTGCATGACCAGTTTTCAGAACCCGATGGGCGCAACCATGCCCGAGGCCAAGAAGCAGGAACTGGTCGAACTGCTGCGCCGCCATCAGGTGCCGCTGATTGAAGACGATGTCTACGCCGAACTCTATTACGGCCAGCAAGCGCCGAAACCGGCCAAGGCCTTCGACACCGAGGGGTTGGTGATGCATTGCGGCTCATTCGCCAAAAGCCTGGCCCCCGGCTATCGCATCGGCTGGGTCGCCGCCGGGCGTTACGCGCAGAAAATCGAACGGCTGAAACTGATGACCTCGCTGTGCGCCTCGATGCCGGCGCAAGCGGCGATTGCCGACTACCTGCAACACGGCGGCTACGATCGGCATCTGCGCAAATTGCGTTATGCGCTGGAAGAACAGCAAAGTGCGATGCTCGCGGCGATTGCCCGTTATTTCCCGGCGCAGACGCGGGTCAGCCAACCGGCGGGCGGCTACTTCTTGTGGCTGGAACTGCCACCGCAGATGGATTCGTTGAAGCTGTTTCAGATGGCGCTGGCGCAGGGCATCAGCATTGCGCCAGGGCCGATCTTTTCGCCGACTCAGCGGTTCCGCAACTGTATCCGCTTGAACTACGGCAGCCCGTGGACCGAGGATTCGGAAAAGGCGATGGAGACGTTGGGGCGGATTGTGCGGTCGTTCTGACAGCAAAAAGATCGCAGCCTTCGGCAGCTCCTACAGGGAAACGCCTAATCCTGTGTAGGAGCTGCCGCAGGCTGCGATCTTTTGATCTTGCTTCTTTTACCGCCCACCACCCAGATCAACAAACGTCCCGGTGGCATAGGAAGCCTTGTCCGACAACAACCAGATAATCGCCTCCGCCACTTCATCCGGGCGCCCGCCACGGGCCATCGGAATCACCGACTCAAGCTTGCTGACCCGGTCAGGATCGCCACTCAGGGCGTGGAAATCGGTGTAGATGTAACCCGGACGCACCGCATTCACGCGAATCCCCTCGCCCGCCACTTCCTTGGACAAACCGATGGTGAACGTGTCGAGCGCGCCTTTGGAGGCGGCGTAATCGACATACTCGTTCGGCGAACCCAAGCGCGATGCCACCGACGACACGTTGACGATACTGCCGCCCTGCCCGCCATGCTTGGGCGACATGCGCAGGATCGCGTGCTTGGCGCACAGGATCGGCGCCAGAACATTGGTTTTCATGATTTTCAAGATGCGGAATTCGGACATCTCATCGACTCGCGACTTTTGCCCGACAGTGCCGGCGTTGTTCACCAGTGCGGTGACTCGCCCTAACTCGGTGTCGACCCGCTGAAACAGTGCGATCACTTCGTCTTCGATGCTGACGTCGGCGCGTACTGCGATGGCCTGTGCGCCCAACGCGCGGACTTGCTCCAGCACGCTTTGCGCGGCCTGTTCGTCTGACTGGTAGTTGATGCAGATGCGATAGCCCTGCTCGGCGGCCAACAGCGCCGTAGCGGCGCCAATCCCGCGCCCGCCACCGGTGATCACAATGACTTTATCCATGCTGGCCTTTCCCCTGAATGCACACGTAACAGTCGGGGGGAAGAATAACCGCCATTGGCGGGTTTTGCATGAGGTCTGTTTTTGACTGGGCCGACGCTTTCGCGAGCAAGCTCGCTCCCACAGGGGATTGCATTTCAAATGTGGGAGCGAGCTTGATGGCGCGGTTTATCAGACTGTCGCCAGGCGCTGTGCACTGACAATGTCCTGCATGAACGTGTCTGCCGGCTTCGGATACCCCAGCAGATACCCTTGCAGCGAATCACAGCCCAATTGCGTCAGGAAATCCTGCTGCGAACCCGTTTCCACGCCTTCAGCCACAATCCGCAGCCCCAGCGCCTGCCCCAATGCAACAATCGCCGACACGATGGCCGCATCGTCACTGTCATGCTCCAGATCCCGCACAAACCCACGGTCGATCTTCAGCTCATTGGCCGGCAAACGCTTGAGGTACATGAGGCTCGAATAACCGGTACCGAAGTCATCAATGGACAAGTCGACACCCATGTCCGACAACTCCTGCAACACCGTCATGCTTGCATCGGCATCGCTCATTGCCGTGGTTTCGGTGATTTCCAGGGTCAGGCTATTCGCAGGTAAATGGTGCGTAGCCAAGGCTTTGGCAACACTTCGGACCAATCCGGCATGGCAGAACTGTAACGCCGAGAGGTTCACCGCGATACGCCAGTCGGTGTAGCCCAGCACGTACCACTCGCGCATCTGCCGGCAGGCTTCGTTGAGCACCCACTCGCCGATTGGAATGATCAGGCCGGTTTTCTCCGCCATATCGATAAACTTGTCCGGCATCAGCATGCCGTCGACCGGATGTTGCCAGCGCAACAACGCTTCGGCGCCCACCGGATGACCGCTGGCGGCGTCGAACTTGGGTTGGTAATGCAGGCTGAACTGGCTGTGCTCCAGTGCCGCGCGCAAGTCCTGCAACAGTTGCAGCTGTTTGCGTGCGTTGGTGTTCATCGACGCATCGAAGAAGCTGTAACCGTTCTTGCCGCCACCCTTGGCGTGATACATCGCCGCGTCGGCGTTCATCAGTAGTTCCGGGGCGTTCTGGCCATTGCCCGGATACAGGGCAATGCCGACGCTGGCGGATATCTGCAAGTCATGTTCGGCCACGCGGAACGGCTGCGCGATCAGGCTGACCTGGCGTGCAGCCAATCCCAACGCATCATCGGGCTCGGCCAGACGCACCAGCAACACAAACTCATCGCCGCCGATGCGTGCCAGCGTGTCGAGGCTGCGCAAATCTTCGCGCAAGCGCACACCGACTTCGCGCAGCAGTTGATCGCCCATGTGATGGCCAAAAGCATCATTGACCGGTTTGAAGCCGTCCAGATCAATGAACATCAAAGCAAAACAGCCGCCCTGCTCTTGGACTTTCTTGATCGCCTGATTGATCCGGTCGTCGAGCAGCATGCGGTTTGGCAGACCGGTCAGGGTGTCGTGCAGCGCCAGTTGCGTGAGTTCGCGGTTGGCCACCGTCAACGAGTGCGCCAGATCGGCGGTGCGCGCTTCAAGCCGTGCATCGAGGATTGAGGTCAACAAGGCAATCGTCAGCACCGCTAGCGTGGTGATCAGCACCAGGCTGTCCAGACCATTACCCTTCAGACCATTGAGCGCAGCACCGCAGAAACTGCCGTCAGGAAATTGCGCAGCGGCCATGCCGGTGTAATGCATGCCGACAATGGCGATGCCCATGATCACCGCAGCCCCGGCGCGAATCAGGCGTACATAGGGCGAATGCTGGCGCAGGCGAAAAGCAATCCACAACGCCGCAGCCGAGGCACCGATGGCAATCAGTAACGAGGCGCCAAACAGCGTCGGGTCGTAATCGATCCCGGGCGTCATGCGCATCGCCGCCATGCCGGTGTAATGCATGGCACTGATACCGGCGCCCATGATCAGCGAGCCAAAAGCCAACTGCAAAATCGGCAATTTCGGCTGACTGACCAGCCACAAGGCAAAACCGCAGGACAGTACCGCGATCAACAGCGACAGCGCGGTGAGCGTGATGTCGTAGCCCAGAGAGATCGGCAACTTGAAGGCGAGCATGCCGATGAAGTGCATCGACCAGACACCCACCCCCATGGCGAACGCGCCCCCGGCTGTCCAGAAATGCACGGCACGGCCCTTGGCTGTTGCAATGCGTCCGGTAAGGTCGAGGGCGGTGTAGGACGCGAGGATCGCTACACACAACGAAATGAAAACCAGGGTGGAGGAATAACTACCGATGAGCATGCGGATTCTCACGACTACCCAAACCGGATCGCGTCCATTCTCGGTCGGGCAAATGCGGCGATTGTACTGATTGCACAGCAGAACGCACTGACTAAGTAATCAAATTGCCATCAGTCCGATGAAACGCTTGTTTGATGGCCCGACAATGCTCTGAACCGGGACGATCCAGCGACAGAGCTGACGACAACTCGCTCCCACAGTTTTTGCGCTCGCTTTGCCTAGCGGTTGTCACTCACATCGAGCTGGCCATCCCAACCGCCGCCCAGCGCGGCAATCAATTGCACACTGGCAATCAAACGGTTCTGCAGAATAGTCAACACACTGCGCTCATTACTCAACGCAGTGGCTTGCACCACTACCACGTCGATGTAGGCAATCAGCCCGGCCTTGTACTGGTTTTCCGTAAGGCGCAAGGAATCGCGGGCAGCATCGAGGGCTTCCTGGCGTACCGCCGCTTCGTCCTCATACACCTTGAGCTGCACCAGATAGTTTTCTACTTCGCGGAAACCGTCGAGCACGGTCTGCCGGTACTTGGCGACCGTCTGGTCGTACACCGCTTCAGTTCGGTCGACTTCTGCCGAGCGGATACCGCCGTCGAACAGCGGCAAGGCCAGTTTTGGTCCGACGGACCAGAAGCGGTTCGGCAAACTGATCAGGTTTTGTGAGGTACTGCTGCTGTAACCGCCGCTCAGGCTCAGGGACAGATCAGGGTAGTACGCCGCTTTCGCCACACCGATGTTGGCGTTGGCGGCGATCACCGAGCGCTCGGCCGAGGCGATGTCCGGACGGCGCTCCAGCAATTGCGACGGCAGGCTCAACGGCACCTGCGGCAGGTTCGGGATGGTCTGGGTTTCGGCGAGATTGAAGTCCGCTGGCGCCTGACCGGTCAGCACAGCAATGGCATTCTCGAATTGCGCGCGTTGCCAGATCAGATCGACCAGATCAGCCTGGGTGCTTTTCAGTTGCGTCTGCGCCTGCGCCACCGCATCACGCCCGGAAACACCCGCGCGGTATTGGTTCTGGGTCATTTTCAGCGAGCGCTCATACGCCGCAACCGTCGCTTCGAGCAGACGCTTCTGCTGATCGATCACCCGCAGTTGCAGGTAGTTCTGCACCAGCTCCGATTGCTGACTCAAACGCATCGCGGCAAGATCGGCGAAACTCGCCTGTGCGCTGGCCTGATCGGCCTCAAGACCGCGACGCAACTTGCCCCAGACATCGGCCTCCCAACTCACGCCCAACTCCGCGCTGTAGGTGTCGCGAATGCCGCTGGAAGAACTGCTCAAACTCGAACTGCTGCTGCCGGTGCCTTGGCTGGAGCGGGTTTTGCCCACGCTCAGGTCGACGCTTGGGTAGAACGCCCCGCGCGCACTGCGGACGAGGGCCTGCGCCTGTCGAAACTGGGCTTCCGACTGGGCGACGGTCTGGTTGGAGCTGTTGAGTTTTTCGATCAGCCCGTTGAGTTGCTGATCGCCATACAACTCCCACCACGCGCCACGCGCCAGCGAATCGCTCGGGTTGGCTTGACGCCAGCCTTCAGCTTCCTTGTATTGAGGAATTTCAGCCGTCTGCGGGCGCTGGTAGTCCGGGCCGACGGCGCAGGCACTGAGCATTGCCACGCACAGCGACAGGCTCAACAGACGCGAGCCGCGAACAGTGGCCAGATTGAAAAGCGAACGGTCAGTCATAGCGGAGTTTCCAGAGCAGCGTCAGTACGCACGCCACGCCATTTGTTGAAACGATGGCGAAGCTTGTCGAGATAGAGGTAGACCACCGGGGTGGTGTAAAGCGTCAGCACCTGGCTGAAAACCAGCCCGCCGATGATGGTCAAGCCCAATGGCTGGCGCATTTCCGCGCCTTCCGCCCGGCTGAGCAGCAACGGCAAGGCACCGAGGATGGCCGCCAATGTGGTCATCAGAATGGGGCGCAGACGTTGCAGGCAAGCACTGCGGATCGATTCCAGCGGCGACATGCCCTGATGCCGTTCCAGTTGCAGTGCGAGGTCGATCATCAGGATCGCATTTTTCTTCACCACCCCGATCAGCAGGAACAGCCCGAGCAACGAGATCAGGCTGAATTCGCCGCCCAATGCATAGATCGACAGCAATGCGCCAACACCGGCCGACGGCAGCGTCGACAGAATCGTCAGCGGATGAATGTAGCTTTCATACAGCACGCCCAACACCAGATACACCGCCAACAGCGCGCCAAGAATCATGAACGGCTGGCTCTTCTGGGTGGCGGCGAACGCATCGGCAGTACCGGCCATTTTCGCGATCACGCCTTCTGGCAAGCCGAGCTTGGCAATCGCCCGTTCGATGGCGGCACTGCCCTGCTCTACCGTCACGCCTTCAGCCATGTCGAAAGAAATATCTTCCGAGGCGAACTGGCCTTCGTGGCTGACGCGATCGTCCTCCAGGCTGCTCTCATAGTGAGCGATGGTCGATAGCGGAATCCGTGCGCCGTCGGCGGTGATCACCTGGACCTGCTTGAGGGTAATCGGATCCTGGGCGTATTTCGGATTGACCTCCATCACCACTTGGTACTGGTTCAGGCTGTCGTAGATCGTCGAAATCTGCCGCTGGCTGTAAGCGTTGTTCAGCACCGCAGTCACCATGCTCATGTCCACCCCCAGGCGCTTGGCCTGATCGCGGTCGACAATCAAAGTCACCTGCTGCGCGCCTTTGCCTTCACGGGCATCAATGGCCGTCAACTCCGGCAACGCCCGCAACGCGGCGACCACTTTCGGGTACCACTCACGCAACTCGCCAAGATCACCGCTTTGCAGGATGTAGCTGTACTGCGAAGTGGTCTGCTCACGACCACCGCCAAACTGCAGATCCTGGTCGGCCATCAGCATCAATTGTGCGCCGGCCACCTTAGGCATTTCCTTGCGCAGGCGCTCGATGACTTTCTGTGCCGACAACTGGCGATCCTTGATCGGCTTCAGCCGTACCAGCATGAAGGCGTTGTTGGTGCCGTTGGTACCGCCGATGAACCCGGCGACGCTTTCCACCGCCTCGTCCTTGAGCACGGCGCGACGGAAGGTTTCCATTTTCGGCTGCATCACGCTGAACGACAGGCCGTCGTCCCCGCGCACGAAACCGATCAACTGGCCGGTATCCTGCTGCGGCATGAAAGTCTTCGGCACCACCACATAGAGCGCGACGTTGACGCCAACGGTGATGAACAGGCTGAGCAACGTCAGGCGGCGGTGACGCAGCACCCAGTCGAGGCTCGTGGCGTACTTGGCCACCATCCAGTCGTTGGTCTTGCGACTCCAGCGTTGCAGACGGTTTTCCTGCCCCGGCGTATGCGGCTTGAGCCAGCGGGCGCAGAGCATCGGCGTCAGCGTCAGCGAAACCACCAGCGAGACCACAATGGCCGCAGCCAGCGTGATGGAGAATTCGCGGAACAAACTCTCGACAATCCCGCCCATAAACAGAATCGACAGGAACACCGCGACCAGCGAGACGTTCATCGATAACAAGGTAAACCCGACTTCCTTGGCCCCCAGATACGCGGCCTGCATCGGTTTGACGCCTTCGTCGATGTGCCGCGAAATGTTCTCCAGCACCACGATGGCGTCGTCCACCACCAGACCGGTGGCGAGAATCAGCGCCATCAGTGACAGGTTGTTCAGTGAGAAGCCATAGAGGTACATCACCGCGAAAGTACCGACCAGCGACACCGGCACCGCCAATGTCGGAATCAGCGAGGCGCGGAAGTTACCGAGAAACAGGAACACCACCAGAATTACCAGTGCCACGGCGATCAACAGGGTCATCTCGGCTTCGTGTAACGTTGCCTTGATCACCGGCGAACGGTCCATCGCCAGATTCAGCTTCACGCTGGCCGGCAGCACCGCTTGCAGCGCGGGCAGTTGCGCCTTGATCTCGTTGACCGTCTCGATAATGTTGGCCCCGGCCTGGCGGTTGATCACCAGCAGCACCGCCGCGTCGTCGTTGAAGAAACCGCTGTTGTAGCGGTCTTCGACGCCGTCGCTGACCTTGGCCACGTCCTTCAGGCGCAACGCGGCACCATCGGCGTAATGGATGATCAGCGACTCGTAATCCTTGGCTTTCTCCAACTGGTCGTTGGCCTGGATCTGCCACAAGCGCTGGCCGTCCTCGACCGAGCCCTTGGGCCGGCGCACGTTGGCATCGGCGATGGTCTTGCGCACATCATCGAGCGCGACGCCGTACTGGTTCAGGGCCTGCGGTTCGAGTTCGATACGCACGGCCGGCAACGAACTGCCGCCGATCTGCACCTCACCGACACCCTGCACCTGCGACAGACTCTGCGACAGGATGGTCGACGCCAAGTCGTAGAGCTGACCTTTTTCCAGCACATCCGAAGTCAACGACAGCACCATGATTGGCGCCTGCGACGGGTTGACCTTCTTGTAGGTCGGCATGCTGCGCATCCCGCTCGGCAGCAGGTTGCGCGAAGCGTTGATCGCCGCCTGCACTTCCCGCGCCGCGCCGTTGATGTCACGGTCGAGGTCGAATTGCAGAATGACCCGGGTTGAACCCTGACTGGAGCGGCTGCTCATGGTGTTGACGCCGGCAATGGCACCGAACGAACGCTCCAGCGGCGTGGCCACCGTGGAGGCCATGACCTCCGGGCTGGCGCCGGGCAGGCTCGCCTGCACGACGATCACCGGGAAGTCCATCTGCGGCAACGGCGAAACCGGCAGCAGACCGAAGCTGACACCGCCCAGCAGCATGATCGCCAGGCTCAGGAGCATGGTGGCAACCGGGCGCTTGATGAAAGGACCGGAGAGGTTCATTGACCGCAATCTCCGAATTCACACCACTCCCCTGTAGGAATGAGCCTGCTCGCGATAGCGGTGTATCTGTTCGCATGGATGTTACAGGTGCCGGCCTCATCGCGAGCAGGCTCACGCCTACAGGTTTTGCGCTGCGTCATACCACCACCTCTTCGGTGTCGGCATTGGTTTTGCCAAAGCGACGGCCCAGGCGGTCGAAGTACAGGTAAATCACCGGCGTGGTAAACAGCGTCAACACCTGACTCATCAACAACCCGCCAACCATCACCAGACCCAGCGGCTGACGCAACTCAGCCCCGGAACCGGTGGCCAGCATCAATGGCACCGCGCCGAACAGCGCGGCCAACGTGGTCATCAGGATCGGCCGGAAACGCAGCAGCGCCGCTTGATAGATCGCCTCCTCCGGCGCCATGCCCTGGTTGCGTTCAGCGTCGAGGGCGAAGTCGATCATCATGATCGCGTTTTTCTTGACGATACCGATCAAGAGAATGATGCCGATGATTGCGATCATGCCCAGGTCATTGCCGCTGAGTAGCAACGCCAGCAACGCGCCAACCGCCGCCGATGGCAGAGTCGAGAGAATGGTGATCGGGTGGATGTAGCTCTCGTAAAGCACGCCGAGCACGATGTACATGGTCACCACCGCCGCCAGAATCAGCAGCAAGGTGCTCGACAGCGACGCTTGAAACGCTTCGGCCGCGCCCTGGAACTGGGTCTGCACGCCGACCGGCATACCGATGTCTTTCTGCACCTGTTCGATGACGTCCACCGCATGCCCCAGCGCCACGCCCGGTGCGAGGTTGAATGACATCATCACCGCCGGGAACTGACCGATATGAGTGATCGCCAGTTGCGCCTGGCGTTCCTCGACATGCGCCAGACTCGACAGGCGCACCTGCGCGCCGTCAGTGGTCTTGACGTGAATCTGATCCAGCGCCTGCGGGCCGATTCTTTCCCCCGCCTGCGCCTGCAGCACCACGCGGTACTGGCTGGCCTGGGTGTAGATGGTCGAAATCTGCCGCTGACCGAAGGCGTCGTACAGCGCATCGGTGATGTTCGCCACCGATACGCCGAGGCGCGAGGCCGCATCGCGGTCGATCACCAGATACACCTGCAAGCCCTTGTCCTGCAAATCACTGGCGACGTCGGTCAGTTCCGGGCGCTGCGCCAAGGCTTCGACCAAGCGGCCGCTCCATTGGCTGAGCAGTTCTGAATCCGGCGACGACATGCTGAACTGGTATTGAGTACGGCTGACGCGGTCTTCGATGGTCAGGTCCTGCACCGGTTGCATGTACAGACGAATGCCGACCAGTTTGTCCAGTTGCGGTTGCAGTCTCGCGATCACCTCGGTGGCGCTGAGATCACGCTCGCCATGGGGTTTGAGATTGATCAGCAGGCGGCCGCTGTTAAGCGTGGCGTTGTCACCATCGACACCGATGTAGGACGACAGACTTTGCACTGCCGGGTCTTCAAGAATGACCTTGGCCAACGCCTGCTGACGCTCACCCATGGCGGCGAAGGAAATCGACTGCGGCGCTTCGGAAATGCCCTGAATCACCCCGGTGTCCTGCACCGGGAAGAAGCCTTTGGGCACGACCATATAAAGGAACACGGTCAGCGCCAGTGTGCCAATGGCCACCAGCAGGGTCAGCGGCTGATGTTTGAGTACCCACTGCAAACCGCGACCATATTTGGCAATCATCCAGTCGATGCACGCGCCGCTGGCCCGGTAGAAACGGCCCTGTTCGTGCTCTTCGGGCTCGCGCTTGAGCAGACGCGCGCACATCATTGGCGTCAGGGTCAGCGACACCACGAGGGAAATCAGGATTGCCACTGCCAGGGTAATGGCGAATTCGCGGAACAGGCGCCCGACCACATCGGCCATGAACAGCAGCGGGATCAGCACCGCAATCAGCGACAGGGTAAGGGAAATCAGGGTGAAGCCGATCTGTCTGGCGCCCTTGAGCGCCGCTTGCATCGGACTGTCGCCCTCCTCGATGAAGCGCGAGATGTTTTCCAGCATCACGATGGCATCGTCGACCACAAAACCGGTGGCGATGGTCAACGCCATCAGGGTCAGGTTGTTGACCGAGAACCCGGCGAGGTACATCACACCGAAGGTGCCGATCAACGACAGCGGCACGGCCACCGACGGAATGATCGTCGCGCTGAAACGGCGCAGGAACAGGAAGGTCACCATCACCACCAGCGCGATGGCGATCAGCAACTCGTGCTGCACGTCGGTGACCGAGGCACGAATGGTCTGGGTGCGGTCGGTCAGCACGGTGACATCAAGACCGGCCGGCAGGTTGTCGGTGATGCTCGGCAGCAAGGCCTTGATCCGGTCGACCACTTCAATCACGTTGGCGCCAGGTTGACGCTGAATGTTGAGCAAAACCGCCTGATTCTGGTTGGCCCACGCGGCGAGGCGTTCGTTCTCGGCACCGTCGACGATCTCCGCGACATCCTTGAGCCGCAGCGGTGCGCCATTCTTGTAGGCGAGGATCAGGTTGGCGTAGTCCTTGGGCGACGTCAGCTGATCGTTGGCGTCGAGCATCGACACCCGCGTCGGGCCGTCGAAGTTACCCTTCGGCTGGTTGACGTTGGAGGCGCTGATCAACGTGCGCACATCCGACAGGTTCAGGCTGTTGGCGGCCAGGGCCTCCGGGTTGACCTTGATTCGCACCGCCTGACGTTGACCGCCGGCAATGCTGACCATGCCGACGCCACTGATCTGGGCGATTTTCTGCGCCATGCGCGTATCGACCAGATCATTGAGCTTGGGCAGGAGCATGGTTTTCGAGGTGATGGCCAAGGTCAGCACCGGGGTATCCGCCGGGTTGACCTTGTTGTACACCGGCGGCGCCGGCAAATCGGTCGGCAACAGATTGGTCGCGGCGTTGATCGCGGCTTGCACCTGTTGTTCGGCGACGTCCATGTTGATGTCGAGGCTGAACCGCAGGGTCAGCACCGAAGCACCGCCGGAACTGGTCGAGGCCATTTGCGTCAGGCCCGGCATCTGCCCGAACTGGCGCTCAAGCGGCGCGGTCACGGCGCTGGTCATCACGTCCGGGCTGGCACCGGGATACAGGGTCATGACGCGGATGGTCGGGTAATCAACCTGAGGCAACGCCGACACTGGCAATAAGCGATAAGCGATCAGGCCGGCCAGGATAATGGCCAGCATGCTCAGGGTGGTGGCTACCGGACGGAGGATGAACAGCCGCGAAATGTTCATGCGCCCTTCTTGGCCTTGTCGGTGACAGCGGCGTCAGTCGGGGTGGCGGCGGACTTGCCTTGCAGGTGTTCGGTCGGCGTGGTTGGCACCTGGTTGCTGTCGTTGACCACTTCCACTTCGCTGCCTTCTTTGAGGCGGTCGGTGCCTTCCAGCACTACGCGATCGCCGGCGGCCAAGCCCTCGGTGATTACAGTGTTCTCGCCGTCACTGGCGCCGATCTTCAACGGGCGGATGGTGACTTTCTTGTCGCCTTCAAGCGCGTAGACAAAAGTGCCGTTGGTGCCGAACTGAATGGCGGCGGACGGTGCCAGCACCACGCCTTTGAGGGTGTCGGCCAGCAGGTGTACGTTGACGAACTGATTGGGGAACAGCGACTGATCGCGGTTTTCGTAACGCGCCTTGAATTTCAATGTGCCGGTGGCCACATCGATCTGGTTGTCGAGACTTTGCAGCACACCGGTCGCTTGCAGTTTGCTGTCGCCACGATCCCAGGCTTCGGCCGGCAGTTTGGCGCCGCTGCGATAGCGGGCGAGCACGGTTTCGAGGCTGTTTTCCGGCAGGGTAAATGCAACGCTGATCGGCTGGGTCTGGGTGATCACCGCGATGAACGTGGTGTCATTGGCCGTTACAAGGTTGCCCACGTCGACCTGACGCAGACCGACGCGACCGGCAATCGGCGCGCGGATCCTGGTGAATTCGAGATTGAGCTTGGCGTCGTTGACCGCCGCCTGATTGGTCTTGACCGTGCCCAGATATTGGCCGACCAGCGCTTCGGCGGTGTCCAGGGTCTGTTTGGCGATGCTGTCTTCCTTGTACAACCCGCGATAACGCTCGACATCGACCTGTGCGTTTTTCAGTTGCGCCTGATTCTGCAACAACGTGCCTTCAGCTTGAAGCAAGGCGTTCTGGTACGGGCGCGGATCGATCTCTGCCAGCAAGTCGCCAGCCTTGACCATCTGCCCCTCTTCGAAATTGATCTTGACCAGCTCACCACCCACCCGGCTGCGCACGTTGATGGTGTTGAGTGCGGTCACGGTGCCCAGCGCCTTGTAATACAGCGGGAAGTCGCCCGTGACGGCCGGCGCCACCCGCACCGGAATCGGCCCGGTGCCGCCACCGAAGCCCGGTCGCATCATCCCCGAACGCCCGGCATGTCCGGCCGCTGCCTTGTCGGCGCCCTCTTTCTGGGTTGAACCGGCAGGCCAGAACTTCCAGCACAGAACGGCGATAACCAACAAGACAAGCAGGCTGATCAGCCAGCGACGGGAGTTGCGTGGGGACGATTGCATGGAGTGATTAACCATTGGGCGCGTGGGCTTCTTTTACGGGAGGCTGAACGATAAGCACTGATGGGGATTAAGCAAAGCAGCTTTACCGGCTATTTACCTTCAACTTACGTTTCAAGGTGTGTGAGGCAAAACACTGATACACAAATGAAAACGGCCTGGACAGGGCCAGGCCGTTAACAATTGTAAAGCGCTTGTTTCAGAACACTTACTTCAAGACGGCAAGTGCCGCTTCGTAATCAGGCTCTTCAGCGATTTCCTTGACCAATTCGCTGTGCAGGACGTTGTCGTTTTCGTCCAGCACCACAACGGCACGGGCGGTCAGGCCTTTCAGCGGGCCGTCAGCAATGGCCACACCGTAATTCTCGATGAACTCGGCACCGCGCAGGGTCGACAGGTTCTGTACGTTGTCCAGACCTTCAGCGCCGCAGAAACGCGCCTGAGCGAACGGCAGGTCAGCCGAAATGCACAACACCACGGTGTTGCTGATGTCGTTGGCCTGAGCGTTGAACTTGCGCACGGAAGTGGCGCAGGTCGGGGTGTCGACGCTTGGGAAGATGTTCAGCACTTTGCGCTTGCCGGCAAAGTCTTTCAGGGTGACGTCGGACAGATTGCCGGCAACCAGAGAAAAGGCTGGCGCCTTGGAACCGGCTTGTGGCAACTGGCCGTTGACTTGAACCGGATTGCCTTTAAGGGTGACTTGAGCCATGACTTGAGTCCTTCTGAACGTTGTTTTAGAAAATCACGCAAGGGCCGAAGTTAACCACGAAATTGTTCGACAACCTATGCTTTGACCGAAATTGTCATGTACCGAAACGCAAAACTGCATACAACTGCAAGTCCTGTGGGATCTTCGCGGACTTCGGGTCTGCATCATTTATTCAAAGTCCCTGTCGATTCGTGATGTGCCCATTCGACTAAGCAGTGAATCCCCCACACTCCACGGAGTTAACACCATGCGATTCATGATCCTCGTAAAAGCCAGCGCCGATTCCGAGGCCGGCATCATGCCCAGCGAAGAACTGCTTACCGCCATGGGCAATTTCAACGAAGAACTGGCCAGGGCCGGCATCCTGGTCGCGGCCGACGGCCTGCACCCGAGCAGCAAAGGCGCCCGCGTGCAATTCTCGGGTGATAAACGCACAGTAATCGACGGCCCCTTCATCGAAACCAAAGAGCTGGTGGCCGGTTACTGGATCTGGGACGTGAAGTCGAAAGAAGAAGCCATCGAATGGGTCAAGCGTTGCCCCAACCCGATGCCGGGCACCGACTCTGATATCGAGATTCGCCAGATATTCTCCGCCGAGGATTTCGGCGCCGAATTCACTCCGGAACTGCGGGAGCAGGAGGAACGCATTCGCGATCAGGCGAAGAAGCCCTGACCGCCCCCGCAACGCGCTCAACTGTAGGAGCTGTCGAGTGAAACGAGGCTGCGATCTTTTGATTTTGCTTCTAAAAATCAAGATCAAAAGATCGCAGCCCGCGGCAGCTCCAAAAAAAGTTGCTGTTCAGATGAGCTGTATGTTTTCAGCTTGTTTGCCTTTGGGGCCTTGCGTTACCTCGAACGAAACTTTTTGACCCTCTTGAAGCGATTTGAACCCTGCACTTTGAATCGCAGAGAAATGCGCAAAAAGATCCTTCCCGCCGTCATCCGGCGTGATAAAGCCAAACCCCTTTGAATCGTTAAACCACTTCACCGTTCCCGTTGCCATATTTGCCTTCCCGTTGCTGGTCTGCGCACAAGCCAAACAACTTGCGCGTCGCCCAACAATCAAACAACCAACCTCCCATTCCAACAACTGTCAAACCTGACAGGGTGTAAATATCTACAGCCCCACCCGCCCTGCGCTGGCCAAGCCCCGATTAGCTGCTAGCTTCAATCGGAGGTGTCCTGAAGGCTTGGTAAAAGCAGGATTACTTAATAGCGGCACAGGCGTGCCGGCATCGACAATGCACACCAGAGAATCGTGACGTCATGGCGAAGAAAATGAGAATGCATGCATGGCTGTTGGCGGCGGCACTTGTGCCGGGGATTGCGTTTGTCAGCTGTGGTGTCGGAACTTGAGTCTCGGATCCCAAGCCCTTAGGCGCTGCCTCAGATCACGCCTGAGGCAACGCCTGCAGCATTGGCTTATTTGGACTTGAGCTTGAGATAAGACTGGTTCAGATCCGACGCCCAGCCATCGATCACGTTTTTCACGTCATCAGCCTTCATCACCTGCGATTCGTTTGCCAGCGGCTTGCCGGTGCCTTTGCGTACTACCTGAGCAACCACTTTGTTGTTGCCGCCATCAAGGAACACCGCCTCGGTGGCCAGGGTGGTTTCCTGATCACGAATGCCGCTGGCTGTGCTGACAGCCGCAGCCAGCAGCGCAACAGGGATCACTTCATAGGGTTTGAGGCCTTCGGTCTTGCTGCTGACGGCGGTGATCGCCGCACGCACCACCATCACACCAGGGCCTGGCCCGTTGGCCAATGGCAAGGACTTGCCGATTTCACGTTTGAGTGCCTTATCGTAGTAGCTGGTGATGCCGTTGAGAGTCTGCTGTGGAATCTTTGTGGTCGGTTGCGGCTGTGGATAGAGCTGGGTCGGTTCGACATAGACGCTGGTGAATTTATTGATGTCGGCTTTGGGGTCGATCCAACGCATTACCTCAGCACCGGAGGGTGACTTGGCCTCCTTGAGTTGGCTGTAGTCCTTGAGAAACCCGGAATACTCATCGGGAGCAACGGTTTTGCTGGAACAACCCACCAGTGCGAGAGTGGCAATGCACAGTGTGCCCATCATTACTGCTGGCTTCATGCTGTAACTCCTGTCAGAAGGCCTGGGTTTATTGCGTAGGGGGGAGTTACAGGTATAGCTAAAACCTGAGCATTTGCGATGGCAAAACATAATCTTCACCCAAGGCTGGGCGGCGCATCACAACGGCCGAAGGCGCAGGTGCTGTTACGGGGGAGGAAGAGGATGACTGGGGGGCGATCCGGCGTTGAAATAATTCCTGCTCCGCTACCTGCGGTGCCCCGTGCAGGAGCTGCCGCAGGCTGCGATCTTTTGATTGCAAAGACCAAGATCAAAAGATCGCAGCCTACGGCAGCTCTTACAGGGTAAGTGGTTTACCAGGAAGACGTCTCGCCACTACGAAGCTTTATCTCGCGCCGGGTATTGGCGCGCATTGCCTTGTACAACGACACCGTCCCAACCAACAAAATCGCCGCACCAAACAGGAAGTCGATGTTGTACAGCCGGAAGTCCTCCACCGGCCCGATCAACAGCACCCGGACCAGCGCAACGCCCATCAACGTGGCAAGGAAGTCGATCCCCGGCTCTTCGCGATAGAACACCAGCATCAACGGCAGGCACAGCACCAGCAGCGTCAACAACACGACGACCTTGAACGACCCCTTGCGCTCGACGCTGAACGCGCATTCGTGCGGGCCGTAGGCCTTGTAGTCTTCGTCGCGGATCATCGAGGTTTTCTCGTTGATGTAATCGACGCGGTTGTACTTCTGGACCGGCGTGAAGGTGTTGGACATCTCCATCAGCGTGGTGATGTTCTTGAAACGCAGGTCGATGCGCTCGCTGCCCTTGAGGTAATAGAGCACCGGTTTGTAGCCGTAGCGGTAAGTGTCGAACGGAAACTCGGCGACTTGGCCCTGAACGCCGATCGGGCGAGGCTCAAGTTCGGCGTAGGCACTTTTGTTGGTGGCCGAGAGGTTGCGGCTCAGTGGCTGAACCTTGACCTGCTCGAGGAAGATTGGCGTGACGCCGTAGGACCACTGCAACGGTTCCAGACGCAGGCGCAATTCGTTGCGGCTCAGGTCATAACGGTTGAAGGTGCGTTCGGACACCACCAGAGAACCGCTGAGCATGAACTCGCCGCGCAGGTTGTTGGTGACGCGCAAGGTCAGTTGATCCTTGCCCAGCAACGCCGCTTCGTTGGTCGGCGGAGTGCCGCACCACGCAGTGCTTTGGCCGGCCCCGCCAAGTTGGCCGTCGCGGTTTTCCTTGAATACATAAAAGTAACTGGCCCACAGCGTCAGCATCAAAAGCAACGCGGTGAGGCCCAGGATTTTCTTGCCCGGACTCACTGATCAGACTCCCTTCTTCGGTTCCATCGGCCAGCCGAAAACCCGCTGGCGACGGCGACTCTACCAAAAGGCCAGCATCGACCCAAGGAAAAATCCCCGATTCGTCGGCGCTCTAAGGGTTTCCCCTGCACTGGCAAAGGGTTAGCGGCGGCGGAATAACGGCCTTGGCTCGATCACCGAGCGCCCATACAGCACGCTCATCCCCGCCAGTCCTTTGAGTGCATCTTCGGCCGACTTGTCTTCGCGCACGGCAAAACTGTCGAAGCCGCATTGGCGCATATGGCTGAGTTGATCACGCAACACATCGCCAATCGCGCGCAACTCCCCTGCCCAACCGAAACGGCTGCGCAGCAGGTACGCCTGACTGTAGGCACGGCCGTCGCGAAAGCTCGGGAAGTCCAGCGCGATCAGCGGCAGCGATGCCAGCCACGGAATCAGGCTTTCAACCTCATCGTCCGGCCCCAGCCACACCGCGTGGGTGGACGGCGATTCCAGCCAATGGGCGAGCGGCAGAATCAACAACCCTGCGGGCCTTGGCGTCGACGGCTCACGCACCAGCATCCACGGATCATCCCTTTCAATCCGCGCCACGCCCTGCTCAAGTCGCAACAGATTGTTCATGCCGATACCTCCAGCGCCTTCGGATAGACCCGCTCCTTGAACGGCTCCAGGCCGATACGTGTCAACGTATCGACAAACAATTCCTCGCTCTCGCGATAGCGCACGAAGGTACCGATGATCCGCTCGATCACCTGCGGCACTTCGGCGGCGCTGAAGGACGGGCCGATGACTTTGCCCAGCGCGCTGTGCTTGCCCTGCGCGCCGCCGAGGGTGATCTGGTACCACTCGCTGCCATTCTTGTCGACGCCAAGGATGCCGATATTGCCAATGTGGTGATGACCGCAAGCGTTCATGCAGCCGGAGATGTTCAGGCTGATGTCACCCAGATCATGCAGGTAATCGAGATTGTCGAAGCGCGCCTGAATCGCCTGGGCGATCGGGATCGACTTGGCATTGGCCAATGCGCAGAAATCCCCACCAGGGCAGGCAATGATGTCGGTCAACAAGCCGACGTTGGCCGTCCCCAGAGTCAGCTCACACGCCAACTGCCACAGCGCATACAGATCGGCTTTTGGCACATCGGGCAGGACGATGTTCTGCTCATGGGCGATGCGAATCTCGCCGAAACCGAAACGCTCCGACCAGTCAGCGACCGCAAGCATCTGCAAGCCGGTGACATCTCCCGGCGGCGCGGCCAGGCCCGGTTTGGTCGACAGCACGACGCTGGTGTAACCCTGCACCTTATGCGGCTGCACGTTACGCGCTGCCCAACGGGCGAACGCCGGGCTCTCGGCCAGGTGCGTGCCGAAGTCCAGATCGGTATCCGCCAGCGTGCGATAGGTCGGTGGAACAAAAGCACTGGCAACCCGTTGATACTCGTCGACGGTCAGTTGCGCCGGGCCGTCCTTGAGGTGTTGCCATTCCTCTTCGACTTCCTTGGCGAACGCCTCGATGCCCAACGCCTTGACCAGAATCTTGATCCGCGCCTTGTACTTGTTGTCGCGTCGGCCATGGCGGTTGTAGACCCGCAACACCGACTCGACGTAGGACAGCAAGTGCTGCCACGGCAAACCTTCGCGAATCTGTAAACCGAGGATCGGCGTGCGCCCCAAGCCACCACCTACGATCACCCGCAGGAGCATTTGCCCATCGCGGCCGGGGTAAAGATAGAGGCCGATGTCGTGCATCATGATCGCCGCCCGATCCTGCTTGGCCGAGCAGATGGCGATCTTGAATTTGCGTGGCAGAAACAGGAATTCAGGGTTGATCGTCGACCATTGCCGCAGGATCTCTGCCAGCGGGCGCGGGTCGATCATTTCGTCCGCCGCGACCCCGGCAAACGCTTCAGTGGTGATGTTGCGTACGCAGTTGCCGGAGGTCTGGATCGCATGCATGTTGACCTGGGCCAGGCGTTCGAGGATGTCCGGCACCTCGCTCAGCTCAATCCAGTTGAACTGCATGTTTTGCCGCGTGGTGAAGTGGCCGTAGCCGCGGTCGTAGTCGCTGGCGATGCTCGCCAGCGTGCGCATCTGTTCGGCGCTCAGCGTGCCATAGGGAATGGCCACCCGCAGCATGTAGGCGTGCTTTTGCATGTACAGACCGTTTTGCAGACGCAGCGGCAGGAACTCCTCCTCACTCAACTCTCCCGCCATGAAGCGCTCGACCTGATCGCGGAATTGCGCGACGCGCTCGAACACCAGTGCGCGGTCGTAATCGTCGTATTGATACATGCAGCGGCTACCTCATCAGGATTGTGCGCAATTCCTGTAGGAGTGAGCCTGCTCGCGATCGCGGTGTGTCTGACAC
>NZ_JACSZV010000010.1 GCF_014472415.1 Pseudomonas sp. N40(2020) | reverse complement strand
GCGACATCAGTCATTACCTGATGCATCGGTACAACTGGATTAGACCGCACCAATTCAATAACGGACTGGCCCCAGCTCAGGCCGAGAAAAAACTTAACGTCGTGTCCGGGATTAGTTGACCACTACAAGGATTAAGTAAAGAAATTTTGTCATTGCGGGTGATTTATGCATTTAGAGAAAAGATTCCTTTCCCTTAGAGCTGATATTTAAGTGCAAAGTGGAGAAACAAAACGACGCATCAACCCGCGCGCGATGAGTTTCGTCGTCATTTGGTTTCTCGGTATCACGAGTAGTCGAAGTCGACCCGAAGAGATGGTGGCGACAGGCAGAAATCGGCTGTCAATCTGACCTGCTCTGAGCGAATACGATAAACAGCCCTAGGTTGGCTAGGGAAGGTTGGGCTTACGATGCATGTGGGTACCCACCTTAAATTGTGCAAGGTGAGCTGGACGGACGCTTACTCCCAAGTTGCGTAGACTCGTCTTGTAGGCATCACAATGAGGCCTTGCAGGAGGTGCCAAGATCAACCTGTATCGCTTCGGCGCCCTCCAACCGGCAAATTGCTCGCGCGTTCTTGGTTATGACGAAACTGTGCCCCTGGGCGACCAGCGCAATAAGGCGTCGGAGTCGCCGGCGAGCCTGGCTACAGCTTACGGTTGTAAACATAACTCAGGCACCTTTTGTATGGGGTTCTAGAGCGTAGCGTCATGCAGCCCTCACGTGCGGTGCAACGCGTCGCACCTATAATCGAAACCGTTAGGCAAACACGCTCCAGCGTCCCCCTAAACGAAAAGCCGAAAATCAGCACCTGCCCAGTCATTTAGCTGACGCCGCTTAAGCTGGTCTCGATAAAACTTTCGTTTTTTCTCAACACTCGACTGGCGTTGGTTGGTCGACCATGGCAAACCCGACCCGTCGGATTTCCCAGGACGCATCCCGAAAGGCCCGTCGCGTATTTCGTACCAGCGGTCGTCGCCAGGTGCCATCAGGCAGCACCGCCCCACTCCAGGGCCTGAAGGAGACGGCGAACTTGTTTAGCGCCGATTTCGGTTTCGCAGAGCATGATCGGTGCCGTCCCACCGAGCGCTTTATTCGGTGCCGACATCCACTGTGTGGCCGTCACTGGTGTCTCAAATATCGCCACGACCAATCGACTGAGCGTAGCAATTCTGTCCAAACGCTCGGAGGCCACAGGATCCAGGTTCTTGTGCTCGCGCCGCCGTCGTTCAAGCGCCGAAGTTGATGCATTGAGCAGCGTTTCCAGCTGGCGGTCTTGAAGGTCGAAGGCCAAACGAACAACCTGGATGAGGTCAGCGGGCAATCCTACTTTTATTTGGTACAGCCTCTCCGATTCCGTCAGCGGCTCTCGATCGGAACTGAATCGCAAAAAGGCCGCGATGCCCTCCTCTCGGGACACCTCTTTCTTTTTTGCCGGACGTCGAGTCGCAGTTGAAGTGCTCATTAACACTTCCTCCCAATGATGTCCCATCCAATTGAATATGAGCTAACGCCTGTCTAACCGGAAGCGCCATTGAGCGCCAGTGGAATCCCATAACGCCCTAGGTCGATAAGGCGATGGAGCCCTTTCCCCTCTACGTATCCACAGACCAGGGTCAGCTGCTTTGGGCTGATGATGAGTGGCCACTGCGGTCAATCGATGCTGGAGCTCAGGAAGGGCTCGGTCAGTCGGTCGACCCTTCGCTCTTCGAGCTGCCCGGCCCGCAGGATCTCGTTTGCATTGGGATAATGCCGTAACAGCTGGCGGGCCTGACGTCGCATGGACGCTGAAAGCGCGGAATCTTCTGCAGGCTCGACCAGAAAATCTCGCGTCTGGATGAGTGCGCGCGTGCGCTCGTTCGGCATAGACGCTCGTAATGCCGTTTGGGCCGCGTCAGCGGCCCAAACGGCTACTAACGGGCGAGCCAAGAGGCTGGATTCACGCCCTGATCGCCTCAAGCAGTCCTGCGATACCGAAGATGCTCATCATTCGTTTGAGGTTGTAGGCGAGCACATGAAGGCTCATCTCAGTACTTACCCGCGGCAGTGTTTTGGTCAGGAAGTGGGTGGCTCCCATCCAATATTTGAGTGTTCCAAAAGGATGCTCAACAGTCTGGCGGCGAACCTTCATCTTCCCCGGGTCATGCTCCAGCCGAACCTGCATCGCGTCGACTACCGCTTCATGTTCCCAGCGCTTCACCCGACGCTCCTTACCCGTCGTGCATTGCTTTTGCATTGAGCAGGACTGGCAGCCCGAGAAGTAATAACTATGCAATAACATGCCGTCTTCCGTCGACGAATGTCGCCTGGTTAGTAACTGCCCCGCAGGGCATCGATACTCGTCCGACGCCGCAAGATAGATGAAATCCTGCTTGCCGAATCTGCCTTCCGCTTTGCTGCCAGATGTGAGGGGTTTCGGTACGAAGGTAGTGATGCCGGCTTGCTCGCAAGCAAGGATTTCCAGACCTTTGTAATAGCCTCGATCAGCAACCACCGTTAGTGATTCAGCTCCAATTTCTTCACGCGCTTGGTTCGCCATATTGCTCAGCTGCCCGCGATCATTGCCAACGTTGGTCACCTCATGGGCAACGATCAGATGGTGTTTGTCGTCGACCGCTGTTTGCACGTTGTAGCCAACCGTTCCGGTGCCTCGGCCACTCGTGGCCATTGAGCGTGCATCTGGATCGGTGAGGGAGATTTGCTGGTCTGGACTTTCGTGGAGTTGCGACTCGATTTCCTTGAGTTTCTGCATCTGCTTTTTCAGTGTTTCTATCTTTTCTTTAAGCCGCTCGGCTTTGGCTTCGGCGACTTCGGGCGTTGCCCGATCCGCCGAATCCATCGCCGCCAGATATCGTTCAATGCTCTGCTCGATCTGCTGCATGCGTGCCTTCACCTTGCCCTGAGTGATGTTGCGGTCGCGATTATTGACGGCTTTGAATTTGCTGCCGTCGATGGCAATGATCGACTGAGAGAAGAGATTGAGGTTGCGGCAAAGCACTACGAACTGGCGGCATACGCTGCGAATGGCTTTGCCGTTGTCTTTGCGAAAGTCGGCAATGGTTTTGAAGTCCGGAGCCAAACGCCCCGTTAGCCACATCAACTCGACGTTGCGCTCGGCCTCACGCTCAAGCCGGCGGCTGGACTGAATCCGATTGAGGTAGCCGGAGATATAGATCTTCAGCAACACCGCTGGGTGGTAGGCCGGACGACCCGTTGCAGCAGGATCAACACCTTCAAACCCAAGTGCACCCAGGTCGAGTTCATCGACGAAAACGTCGACCACGCGCACTGGATTTTCTTCGGTTACGTAATCGTCCAGACACTCCGGCAGCAAGGTGACTTGCGTCCGAGCTTCACCTTCAATAAATCGCTTCATGATCGCCCCCGCTACAATCTCGACGATCAGAAGATTAGACAATTGCGGGTGTTTTCACACAGCCTGGACCCAAAGCGGACGGTCAAAGTGAACGCGTGACCTACGCCAGGGCAGCTTTGTCGAGCGCAGACATCCATTCCATGCGCTTCGCAATTAGCTCAAGCCTATCCGAACCCGAAAGATATTTTCCTGGTGTGGGCAAGGCAGAAGCTGTGGCCTCGCACCAGCGTAAATATAGAGCGCTGGTACTAGCAAAGTCTGCTACTTGCGCCTTGCGCGCCAATGCCCGCTCGATCTGTTCAGCGATAATGGGATTGACTTTGGAATAAGCAAACTGCGAAGACGGGTGATTAGCCACTACCACAGGCACACCACCCGCTAACGCGGTAACTCGATCACCGTTTCGCTTGCTAAAGCAGATAATCAACTCTGGTGCCAACACCTCCAAGACTTCAGTAAAAGGTTGCTTACCTTTCTCCCAAGCTGCGCTCGACGGGGCTTTGCGGATGCTGGGTAAAAACTCTTGGATGAAGTTGTAGTAGGCAATGCTATGCCAAAACTCACTCCTATCTACTTTGGAAAAGTGCTTCCTAGCATTCAGAATAGAAGCCATTATTTTGGTGAAATGCGCATGTTGCCGAAGCTTAGCTGTGGCTTGAGGGTGTTTCTGGCCTAAAGCCAGGGCCTTCAATACCTCGGGTGTGACTGCCGGACGTTCATGTTCCTTGGCCCCATAGTGAGATTCGCAGACCACAAGAATGCGTAGACCGTGAATGCCACGCTCGTAGTGTGGACCGACCCATGGTGCAAAACGGACCGTACTTTTGCTCATTGCCATCCTTAGTTTGTTTGCTTAGGCCAACACTTTTGGCCATACCGCAATCACACCATTATTTTTCAACACAAGCGACCGGGTTTTGAATTCAGCGGGGTTTTAAGCGCTGTTCAATCGACCGCACTCTTGTAGCCATACTAAATGGCTGCTTTTGGCCCAGAGTGTGTAAAAACACCTTCGCGAACACTTGCTATGATTTCTGAGGATTTCATCGCAGGGATCGCCCATGAAGCGCTTTATCCAAGGTGAACATCGAGGCCAAGGCACCTTACTTCCCGAGAGCCTCGACGACTACGTCAGCGATACCAATCCGGTGCGCGTAGTCGACGTCTTCGTCGACGAACTCGACCTGGTCAATCTGGGTTTTGAAGGTGCCATTCCCGCCGATACTGGCCGACCTGCTTACCATCCCGCGATCTTGCTGAAGATCTACATCTACGGCTATCTCAACCGCATCCAGTCGAGCCGACGTTTGGAGCGAGAAGCCCAACGCAACGTCGAGCTGATGTGGTTGACCGGGCGGTTGATGCCGGACTTCAAGACCATCGCCAACTTCCGAAAAGACAACAGCAAGGCCATCCGAGGCGTCTGTCGCCAGTTCGTTGTGCTGTGTCAGCAGTTGGGACTGTTCGGAGAACATCTGGTCGCCATCGATGGCAGTAAATTCAAAGCAGTCAACAACCGCGACCGCAATTTCACCAGCGCCAAACTGAAGCGGCGAATGGAAGAAATTGAATCGAGCATCAACCGTTACCTGACGGCACTCGATGCTGCCGATCGGCAAGAACCAACAGCTTCAAAGCCCAGTGCCGTGCGGCTGGAAGAGAAAATCGCCAAGCTCAAAACTCAAATGAAAGAGCTTCAGGCGATCGAAATCCAGCTCAATGAATCGCCCGATAAACAGGTCTCACTGACCGATCCAGACAGCCGCTCCATGATGACGCGCGGCACGGGAATCGTCGGCTACAACGTGCAGACAGCGGTCGATACTCAGCACCATTTGATCGTTGCGCACTAGGTAACCAACGTCGGTTGGAGCCACTGCTGATCGCTGGATGGGGCGGCAATGAGTCGGGGATATGCGCGGTGCAGGCGCTCAATAAACACAGCAGGCAGACAGGCGTGAAAAACGCTCCATGGAGAACGCCTCATGTCGGATTCAGTACAGAACCTGACATGAGGTGAAGGAGCAGTTCACTGAGAAAGTTGATTAAAGGTGGATCGTGTTAGCACTGCTGCCCGCTCACCGACTAGCTCCTTCGGTACCAAATGAATGGAAACCCGTACGGCTTGGTCGACGTAACCATCAAAGTCAGCGGGCGTCGACGTCATTTCTACCCACGCAGCTCCAGAACTTCCGCCAGCTTCAGCCGGTTGTATGCGGGGGTGCCAGTCGCTCCAGAGTACATGACAATTTTTTCCCAAAGGCGGTCAAAAAACACTCGCATTATCGTTCGAGGCGCTTGCGAGCCCAGTGAAACTTTGTTAGCTTGCCTAAAAATGTCATCGATAACATTTTGCTCAAACAACAAAAATAAAACAGAGGCCACGTCATGAAAATGCTCCCGAAAACCCTGTGTTTACTGGCTGTCAGCATCACCCTCGGAGCTCAAGCATCCGCCGATCCCAAGCCCCTCCGCATCGGTGCGTCCTTCCAGGAAATCAACAATCCCTATTTCGTCACCATGAAGAACGCCCTGGAAGAAGCCAGCGCGACCATCGGGGCGAAGTTGATCATCACCGATGCTCGCCACGACGTCTCCAAGCAGGTCAGCGATGTCGAAGACATGCTGCAAAAAGGCATCGACATCCTGCTGATCAACCCCACCGATTCCGTTGGCGTGCAATCAGCCGTCAAGTCCGCTCACGACGCCGGTGTAGTGGTCGTCGGGGTAGATGCCCAGGCCGATGGCCCACTGGACTCATTCGTGGGCTCAAAGAACTTCGATGCCGGTTTCCGGGCCTGTGAGTACTTAGCCAAGAACATCGGCAACAAAGGCAATATCGCTATCCTCGACGGCATCGCCGTGGTGCCGATCCTCGAACGTGTGCGCGGTTGCAAAGAGGCCGTGGCTAAGCATCCGGATATGAAGATTGTCAGCATCCAGAACGGCAAGCAGGAGCGTGACCAGGCGCTGACCGTCACCGAAAACATGCTGCAGGCCCAGCCGACTCTCAAGGGTATTTTCAGCGTGAATGATAACGGCTCCCTCGGCGCGCTCTCGGCCATCGAGGCCAGTGGCCTGGACGTCAAACTGGTGAGCGTCGACGGCGCGCCGGAAGCGATCAAGGCGATCCAGAAGCCCGGCAGCAAATTCATCGCCACGTCCGCTCAATACCCCCGCGACCAGATCCGCCTGGCCCTAGGCATTGCCCTGGCGAAGAAGTGGGGCTCGCAAGTGCCCGCTACCATCCCGGTTGACATCATCTTAGTCGATCAGGCCAAGGCCAAGGACTTCAGCTGGTAAATCGCCCAAGCCCCACCCAACCCGTGGGGCCCAGGTCATCCTTCTGAACGAGAGGTCGGCTGTATGAGTAGTCTTCTGAAGCTGGAAAATATCTGTAAACGTTACCCGGGCGTACAGGCCCTCAAGTCCATCAACCTGCAAGTTGAGCGCGGCGAAATCCATGCCTTGCTCGGGGAAAATGGCGCAGGCAAATCGACCCTGATGAAAATCCTTGGCGGTGTCGAGCATCAGGACGAAGGACAGATACTGATCGATGGTCAGGCGCAGCAATTTGCAACCTACCGCGACGCGATTGCCGCCGGTATCGGCATTGTGTTCCAGGAATTCAGTCTAATTCCCTACCTCACGGCGGTGGAAAATATCTTCCTCGGCCATGAGCTGAGCAACCGCTTCGGCCTGTTGCGCAAGCGCGAGATGGTCGAGGCTTCTGAAGCGCTGTTCAAACGCCTGGGCGTGACCATCGACCTGCAATGCGCGGTCAAGCACCTGAGCGTGGCCGAGCAGCAGTTTGTTGAAATCGCCAAGGCTCTGGCCCTGGACGCGCGGTTGCTGGTGCTCGACGAACCCACTGCAACCCTGACGCCTAGCGAGGCCGAACTACTGTTCGACATCATGCGCGAGCTAAAACGCCAGGGCGTGGCAGTGATTTTCATCTCGCACCATCTGGAGGAAATTTTCCAGGTTTGCGATCGCATCAGCGTGCTGCGTGACGGCGGCAACGTGGGCGTCACCGATGTGGTCGACAGCGATATCGACCGTTTGGTGGAAATGATGGTTGGTCGGCGTCTGGAGTGCAGCTTTCCGCCCAAGCCGACCACCCAGCGCGGGCCGCTGTTGCTGGAGGTCAAGGACATCCAGCTGGTGCGCAACGGTCCGCATAACCGCTTCCAACTGCATAAGGGCGAGATCCTCGGCTTTGCCGGGCTTGTCGGTTCGGGCCGTACCGAACTGGCGTTGGGCATGATGGGTGCACTGCCGTCAGTAAGCAAAGATGTGTGGCTGCGCGGCGAAAAAGTCACCCTCGGCGACCCGGCCCAGGCTCTGGCTCACGGCATCGGCTTGCTTCCGGAAAGCCGCAAGAGCGAAGGTTTGATCACCGATTTCAGCATTCGCGAAAACATCTCGCTGAACAACCTGCCCAAATACCAGAACGCTTCGGGCCTGATCGACAAGGGCCGCGAGTGCGCCAGCGTCGACAGCCTGATGAAGCAATTGTCGATCAAGGCACCCAGCGGCGAAAGCCGGGTGCTCAACCTCAGCGGCGGCAACCAGCAAAAGGTGGTGATCGCGCGCTGGATCGACCATCACTGCGATGTGCTGGTGTTCGACGAACCCACCCGCGGCATCGACGTCGGTGCGAAGGCGCAGATCTACGCACTCATGCGCACCCTCACTGAGCAGGGTTACGCAATCATCATGATTTCCTCCGAACTGCCGGAAGTTATCGGCATGTGCGACCGCGTCGCCGTGTTTCACAAGGGCGCTATCGTCAAGGTACTGGAAGCGTCTGCCGTCAATCCTCAAGAGGTCATGCGCCATGCAACAGGGGGCTCAAGTGAATACGTCCATTAATCTCAGCGACACCAGCCGACTGCGCCTGAACCTGGCGCGGCTGGTGCGTTCACCGGCGTTCTATCCGTTTGTCGGGCTCCTGGCCGTCACTCTGGTGATGATCTTCGCCAGCGACACCTTCCTGACCGCCAACAACCTGTCGAACATTGCCCGCCAGGTCTCGATCAACGCGATTATTGCAGTGGGTATGACCTGCGTAATTCTCACGGGCGGCATCGATCTTTCGGTAGGGCCAGTGATGGCGTTGTCCGGTACTTTGACCGCCGGCCTGATGGTCGCGGGCCTGCCGCCCGGCCTGGCGATTGGCGCAGGGATGCTGATCGGCGTGGCCTTCGGCATCGGCAACGGCCTGTTCGTCGCCTACCTGCATATGCCACCGATCATTGTCACCCTGGCGACTATGGGCATCGCTCGCGGCCTGGGTCTGATGTACACCGACGGCTACCCGATTTCCGGCTTGCCGGAGTGGTTCGGGTTCTTTGGTCGCCAAAGCCTGTTCGGTATTGAAGTGCCAATCCTGATCATGTTGATCACTTACTTCGCGTCCTATGTGCTGCTGCAACACACTCGCATTGGCCGCTACATCTACGCCATCGGCGGCAATGAGGAAGCGGTGCGTCTGTCCGGGGTGCGTGCGGCACGCTTCAAGCTGCTGGTGTATGGCATCAGCGGCTTGACCGCCGCGATTGCCGGCTTGGTGTTGACCTCGCGCCTGATGAGCGGCCAGCCGAACGCGGGTATCGGCTTCGAGCTGGATGCGATTGCCGCGGTGGTGTTGGGCGGCGCCTCGATTGCCGGTGGGCGCGGTGTGATTATCGGCACCTTGCTCGGCGCGATGCTGCTGGGCGTGCTGAATAACGGTTTGAACATGCTCGAGGTCTCGCCCTACGTCCAAAGCGTGATTAAGGGCGGGATCATTCTGCTGGCGATTTTTATCAGCCGTCAGCGCCACAAGTAAGCGATTAATAAAACGCGTCACCGCAACGCGGCCACCATGGTCGCGACGGGGGCTCTCATCTTGAATAAAGGTCAGAACACCATGGATAAGCACACCGAAATGCAAGCCGTCGTCTGCCACGGCCCGAAAGACTACCGCCTGGAGCGCATCAGCAAACCCCAGGCACGACCCAATGAGCTGGTAATTCGCATCGCCGCCTGCGGGATTTGCGCCAGTGACTGCAAGTGCCACTCGGGCGCCGCGATGTTCTGGGGTGGCGACAATCCGTGGGTCAAAGCGCCGGTAGTGCCGGGGCATGAGTTTTTCGGCTACGTGGTGGAAGCGGGCGAGGGCGCCGAGGAGCACTTTGAGGTCAAGGTCGGCGACAAGGTGATCGCCGAGCAAATCGTGCCATGTGGCAAGTGTCGATTCTGCAAGTCCGGCAAATACTGGATGTGCGAAGTCCATAACATCTTCGGCTTCCAACGCGAAGTGGCTGAGGGTGGCATGGCCCAGTACATGCGTATTCCCAAGACCGCCATCGTACACAAGATCCCAGAGTCGGTGTCGTTGGAGGATTCGGCGCTGATCGAGCCGATGTCCTGTGCGATTCACACTGTCAACCGTGGCGACATCCAACTCGATGATGTGCTGGTGATTGCCGGTGCCGGCCCCCTGGGCCTGTGCATGGTTCAGGTAGCGGCCTTGAAAACCCCGAAGAAACTGGTGGTGATCGACATGGTCGACGAGCGCCTGGAACTGGCGAAAAAATTTGGCGCCGACGTGGTGATCAACCCGTCCAGGGACAACGCCCGCGAGATCATCAACGGTCTCACCGATAACTACGGCTGCGACGTGTACATCGAAACTACCGGTGTGCCCGTGGGCGTGACCCAAGGTCTGGAGCTGATCCGTAAGCTGGGGCGTTTTGTCGAGTTCAGCGTGTTTGGCGCCGAAACCAGCGCCGATTGGTCGATCATCGGCGACCGCAAGGAGCTGGACGTACGCGGCGCGCACTTGGGACCGTATTGCTACCCGGTGGCCATCGACCTGTTCGAACGCGGCCTGATCACGTCCAAGGGCATCGTCACCCATGACTTCCCGTTGGATAACTGGGCCGAAGCGTTCGAGCTGGCCAATTCGGTGAAGTCGATCAAAGTGTTGTTGAAACCGGTCCAGCCATCCCATGAGTAACAGTATGCAATACGTCATCGGTGTGGACATCGGCACGCAAAGCACCAAGGCGCTGCTGGTAGATGGCGAGGGCCGGGTCATCGCCCAGCACAGACAAGGCTATCGCGTGGATACCCCGAAAGTGCGCTGGGCCGAGCAATGGCCGCAGGTCTGGCTGGACGCGGTCGAAAGCTGCGTCGCCCAGTGCATGGCCAAGGCCAGTGTCGCCAGGGAGGGCGTCAAAGCGCTGTGCATCAGTAGCCTTTACGGCGGTTCGGGGATTGCCGTGGATGCAGTGATCAAGCCGCTGCACCCGTGCCTGATCTGGATGGATCGGCGAGCGGGCGAGCAGGTGGAGTGGGTGCGTGAGCATGTCGACCTGGAGCGTCTCTTTCAGGTCACCGGCAACTCGGTGGACAGCTACTACGGCTTCACCAAGATGCTCTGGCTCAAGCAGCACCAGCCCGAGATCTGGGCCAACACCCGCTACCTGCTGCCGCCCAACAGCTACATCAACTATTGCCTGACCGGCGAGCTGGCAGTTGATCACAGCAGCGCCGGCAACATCGGTGGCGTCTATGACGTGACCGCGCGCGGCTGGTCGGCCGAGATGCTGGAGGCGCTGCAGATTCCGTTGGCGATGATGCCCGAGCGCTTGCTGTATTCCGGCGAAGTGGTCGGCGGTTTGCTGCCGGAGTGGGCGGGGCGACTGGGCTTGCCAGCGGGGATACCGATCCTCGCGGGTGGCGTCGATGCCGCCATGGCGACCCTGGCGGCCGGGGTCACGCAGCCGGGCAATCATGTGGCGATGATCGGCACGAGCATGTGCTGGGGGTATCTCAACCAACAGGTGGACGCGCGGCATGGTCTGGTGAGTATGCCTCACGTCTACAACGGCCATCAGGACCTGTACATCTTCGGCGGCGCTATCACCGCCGGGGCCTCGATCAGTTGGTTTCGCGAACAGTTCTGCCAGGCTGAAGAGCAACAGGCGCGGCAGAGTGGCGAGGACAGCCTGTGGTTACTGGAACAGAGCGCCGCGAAGATCCCGGCGGGCAGTGAAGGGCTGTTGTTCCTGCCTTACCTGATGGGTGAGCGCAGCCCGGTGTGGGACGACCACGCCAGCGGCAGTTTTGTCGGCCTGAACTTGTATCACAGCCGTATCCACCTGTATCGGGCGGTGTTGGAAGGGGTGAGTTTTGCCCTGCGGCACAACATCGAGGCGGGCACGCGGGGCGCGCATTCTCTCGATCCACGACTGATTGTGGTGGGTGGGGCGAGCCATTCGGATTTGTGGATGCAAATCATCGCCGACATCACTCGTTACCCGGTGTACACCATCGTCCAGGAAGTGGAAGCGGCCCTCGGCGCCGCGTTGCTGGCCGCCCACACGGTGGGCCTGGTGGACGAACGCCAGATGCAGCAGGGTTGGGTGCAACTGAAAAAACGGGCGCAGCCAATCCCACAAAACGTCACGGCTTATGACCTTGCTTTTGCCGATTACCTGCGCTTGTACCCGGCGTTGAAACCCATCATGCACAGCCTGCAAGCGCAATAGAGGAGGGTATATGAGCAGCATTCGCTTCGATTTTCGCGAGCAACGCATCTTAGTGACCGGAGCCAGCAGCGGCATCGGTCTGGAAATTGTCAGGCAGTTGCTGGCTTGTGGGGCCGAGGTGTTTGCCATGGGACGCAATCGCGAGGTGTTGCGTTCGTTGCAGGCTCAGGGCTGTGAAGCGCTGCCGGTTGACGTCGCTGACAGCGCGGCATTGGAGCTAGCCTTGCAAACCTTGCCGGTGATGCACGGGCTGGTCAATTGCGCAGGCATATCGGTGCTGGAATCGGCCCATGAAATCACCGCCGAAGGCTTTGACCGGGTCATGGCCGTCAATGCCCGGGCGGCGGCGCTGATTGCCAGTCGGGTCGCTTCAGTCATGATTGATGGGCGGGTCCGCGGTTCGATCGTCAATCTGTCGAGCCAGGCGTCATTGGTTGCGCTGGAGGAACATTTGGCCTATTGCGCCTCGAAGGCTGCAATGGATGCCATGACCCGGGTGCAATGTGCGGAGTGGGGCCGCCATGGTATTCGCGTCAATAGTGTCAACCCGACGGTGACCCTCACGCCCATGGCGGAACGGGCCTGGGCACTGCCTGAAAATCGCGACCCGGTGCTGGCTGCCATTCCCTTGGGACGGTTTGCCGAACCCGCTGAAATCGCGTGGCCGGTACTGTTTCTACTCAGCAGCGCGGCGAGCATGATCAGCGGCGTGAGCCTGCCAATCGACGGCGGATACACCTGTCGTTAACCCACTCTCCATCTCTTACGGACTGCGACGCTCATGACCTCCAAGCTGGAACAACTCAAACAAATGACCACCGTGGTTGCTGACACCGGCGACTTCGAAGCAATCGCTCGCGTGAAACCCGTTGACGCTACTACCAATCCTTCCCTGCTGCTGAAAGCAGCGGCCATTCCCGGCTATGCCGAGTTGCTGAATGATTGTGTTCACCACTGCAAGGGCGACGTGGGTTTGGCCAGCGACCGTTTTGGCGTGGCGGTAGGGCAAGAAATTCTGAAGGTTGTACCGGGTCGTATTTCCACTGAAGTGGATGCGCGCTTGTCGTTCGACACTGACGCGGTACTGAAGCGCGCGCACCGTCTGATCGAGCTGTATGACGAAGCCGGTATTGGCCGTGAACGCGTGCTGATCAAGGTCGCGTCCACTTGGGAAGGCATCCGCGCTGCCGAGAAACTGGAGCGCGAAGGTATTCAGACAAACCTGACCCTGCTGTTTTCCTTCGCCCAGGCGGTTGCCTGTGCGGAGGCCGGGGTGTTCCTGATTTCGCCGTTTGTAGGCCGGATCTACGACTGGTACAAAAAGGCCAACGGTAACGATTTCATCGGTTCCGATGATCCGGGCGTGCAGTCGGTGACGCGTATCTATAACTACTACAAGGCCAACGACTTCAAGACCGTGGTCATGGGTGCCAGCTTCCGTAACCTGAATCAGATCGAGCAGTTAGCTGGTTGTGATCGCCTGACTATCAGCCCGGAGTTGCTGGAAAAACTCGCCGCCGACACTGGCAAGCTTGAGCGCAAGCTGGCACCAGGCGCGGCTGCGGAGCCCCGTCAAAGCATGACCGAGAGTCAGTTCCGCTGGGAGTCCAACGAGGACGCCATGGCGACCGAGAAGCTGGCCGAGGGTATTCGCCAGTTCGCTCGCGACCAGGAAAAACTCGAAGTCTTACTCGCAACCAGAGCCTGATCCTGACTTGAGGCACCGACCTGGCAGTCTAACCGTATTGGGTCGGCCTTTCTTTTATTCCATTCAACTCTCTGGAGATTAGCGATGCCAAGCCGTCGTGAGCGTGCCAACGCCATTCGTGCCCTCAGCATGGATGCCGTGCAAAAAGCCAACAGCGGGCATCCCGGTGCCCCTATGGGTATGGCGGATATCGCCGAAGTACTTTGGCGTGACTACCTGAAGCACAACCCGAGCAATCCATCGTTCGCCGACCGTGACCGCTTCGTGCTGTCGAACGGCCACGGCTCGATGCTGATCTACTCGCTGCTGCACCTGACCGGCTACGATCTGTCGATCGATGACCTGAAAAGCTTCCGCCAACTGCACAGCCGTACCCCGGGCCACCCGGAATTCGGCTACACCCCAGGCGTAGAAACCACCACCGGTCCACTGGGCCAAGGCCTGGCCAGCGCCGTAGGTTTCGCCCTGGCTGAAAAAGTCCTGGCGGCGCAGTTCAACCGTCCCGGCCACAACGTCGTCGACCATCACACCTACGTGTTCCTGGGTGATGGCTGCATGATGGAAGGCATCTCCCACGAAGTCGGCTCCCTGGCCGGTACTTTGGGCCTGGGCAAACTGATCGCCTTCTACGATGACAACGGCATCTCCATCGACGGCGAAGTCGAAGGCTGGTTCACCGATGACACCCCGAAGCGTTTCGAAGCCTACAACTGGCAGGTGATCTGCAACGTAGACGGTCACGACCCGGAAGAGATCAAGACTGCGATCGAAACCGCGCGCAAAAGCGATCAGCCAACCCTGATCTGCTGCAAGACCACCATTGGTTTCGGTTCGCCAAACAAGCAAGGTAAAGAAGACTGCCACGGCGCCCCGTTGGGTGACGCGGAAATTGCTCTGACCCGTGCTGCACTGAAATGGAACCACGGTCCGTTCGAAATCCCGGCCGACATCTATGCCGAGTGGGACGCCAAGGAAGCCGGCCGCGCGGCCGAAGCCGAGTGGGATCAGCGTTTCGCTGCCTACTCCGCCGCTTTCCCTGAGCTGGCCAACGAACTGGTCCGTCGCCTGGGCGGCGATCTGCCGGAAGACTTCGCGGAAAAAGCCTCGGCTTATATTGCTGAAGTCGCGGCCAAGGGCGAAACCATCGCCAGCCGTAAAGCCAGCCAGAACGCACTGAATGCCTACGGCCCGCTGTTGCCTGAACTGCTCGGCGGCTCCGCTGACCTGGCCGGTTCCAACCTGACCCTGTGGAAAGGTTGCAAAGGTGTTTCGGCTGAAGACGCCAGCGGCAACTACATGTACTACGGCGTTCGCGAATTCGGCATGAGCGCGATCATGAACGGCGTGGCGTTGCACGGCGGTCTGGTGCCTTACGGCGCAACCTTCCTGATGTTCATGGAATACGCGCGCAACGCAGTACGCATGGCCTCGCTGATGAAGGAACGCGTGGTGTTCGTCTACACCCACGACTCCATCGGTCTGGGAGAAGACGGCCCGACTCACCAGCCGATCGAGCAGCTGACCAGCCTGCGCAGCACACCGAACCTCGACACCTGGCGTCCAGCCGATGCCGTTGAATCGGCCGTTTGCTGGAAAGAGGCCATCGAGCGCAAGGACGGCCCTTCGGCGCTGATCTTCTCGCGTCAGAACCTGCAGCACCAGGAACGCAGCGCGCTGCAGATAGCCGACATCGCCCGTGGCGGTTACGTGTTGAAGGACTGCGCAGGCGAGCCTGAGCTGATCCTGATCTCTACCGGTTCGGAAGTCGGCCTGGCGGTTCAGGCTTACGACAAGCTGACCGAGCAAGGTCGCAAAGTGCGCGTTGTTTCGATGCCGTGCACCAGCGTGTTCGATGCTCAAGACGCCGGCTACAAGCAAGCGGTTCTGCCGTTGCAGGTCAGCGCCCGTATCGCCATCGAAGCCGCTCATGCAGACTTTTGGTACAAGTACGTGGGCCTGGAAGGCCGCGTGATCGGCATGACCACCTACGGCGAGTCGGCGCCTGCGCCGGCGCTGTATGAGCACTTCGGCATTACCCTCGAAAACGTGCTTGAAACGGCGCAGTCCCTGCTGGCCAAGTCGCCGGTGGAGGAATAACCATGCGGGCGGATGTCGATCGCGAAGCCCTCGGTACCAGGGCGACGCCACTTACAGCGAGGTCGCAGCTGGCTTCTGAGCAGCGACCTTCCACCAAACATTATCTGCAACCGCTAGATGCAACCAGCCTGCCGTCCTGGCAGGCTCTGCAAAAGCACCGCCTCGCCATGCAGCGCTTCAATATGCGTGACGCATTCGAGGCTGACGCCGGACGTTTCAACGCGTTCAGCGCGTCCAGTTGCGGCCTCTTTCTGGACTACTCGAAGAACCTGATCACCCGAGAAACCCGCGATTTGTTGATCCAGCTGGCTCGAGAATCGGGGCTTGGTGAGGCGATCCAGGCGATGTATGTCGGCGAGCAGGTCAACACCTCTGAACGTCGTCCCGCCTTGCATACGGCCTTGCGTCGTCCGGTGGGTGATCGCTTGATCGTCGACGGACGCAACCTGATGCGCGACGTCCATGACGCCCTTGGGAAAATGACCGAAATCGTCGGCCGCATCCATGACAGATTATGGCGTGGCTACAGTGATAGAGCGATCACAGACGTGGTCAATATCGGTATTGGTGGTTCCTTTCTTGGGCCGGAACTGGTGTCTGAGGCGCTCTTGCCCTACCGCCACCCGTCGGGCGTGCGCTGTCATTATCTGGCGAACATCGATGGCAGTGAATTCCATGAGTTGACTGCACGTCTGGACGCCGAAACCACGTTGTTCATCGTTTCCAGCAAATCTTTCGCGACCCTGGAGACCCTGAAAAATGCCGAGGCAGCGCGTGCCTGGTACCTGAATAGCGGCGGCAATGAGCAAAAGCTCTACCGACATTTCATCGCCGTCACCAGTAACAACCAGGCGGCCATCGACTTCGGTATTCGCGAGAAAAACATCTTCCCAATGTGGGATTGGGTCGGCGGTCGCTATTCGTTATGGTCTGCGATCGGTTTGCCAATTGCCTTGGCCATCGGCATGACCAACTTCAAGGAGTTGCTCTCCGGTGCCAATGCCATGGATTGTCATTTCCTCAACGAGCCGCTCGAAAGCAATATGCCGGTGTTGTTGGCGATGCTTGGCATCTGGTACCGCAACTTCTGGGATGCCCAGGCCTATGCGTTCCTGCCCTACGATCATTACTTGCGAAACTTCGTAAAGCACCTGCAGCAGATGGATATGGAGTCCAGCGGCAAGAGCATTCGTCAGGATGGCTCCGCAGTGTCCTGCGGGACCGGGCCAGTGATCTGGGGCGGTGTCGGCTGCAATGGGCAACATGCGTATCACCAATTGCTGCACCAAGGGACGGCGCTGATACCGGCGGACTTTATCGTCCCGGTCGTCAGTCACAAACCGCTGGCCGATCACCATCACTGGTTGTACGCAAACTGCCTGTCGCAGAGCCAGGCGCTGATGTGCGGCAAGAACCTGAAAGAGGCCGAGGCCGAATTGCGGGCTAAGGGGCTGTCGAAAGCCAATGTACAGCGCCTGGCCCCGCACAAAGTGATCCCGGGCAACCGCCCCAGCAACACTCTGGTGATGGAAACCCTCGATCCCCGACGTCTCGGCGCATTGATCGCGCTGTATGAACACAAGGTATTTGTGCAGGGCGTAATCTGGGGGATCAACTCGTTCGATCAGTGGGGCGTTGAGTTAGGGAAAGAGCTGGGAACGAGCGTCTATAGCTGCCTGACAGGTTTCGACCCACCGCCCGCCGCCGACTGTTCGACTCAGGGCCTGATCGATTATTTCCGCGGACGTCATCGGGGTTAGAGCCTCATAAGACTGTGCGGGACTAACGCCTTCCGGTCTTGGAGGAAGGTAAAAACTTATGACGGTTGATTAATTCATTGTTTAAATAACCTGTGTATTGCAATCGTTAGCTCACCGTGGTCACTGTGCACTGGCAATACCTGGATTTTTCTCATGCTTTTGGTTCAGGTTATGCGGTGCCTTTTTATCTGCTTTCACTGGACGACAGCTCGGGGGGCAGCGTGGAAGGCATGGCACAGTTTTATAACGAGTATGGCCATGCCCTGAAATTTGACGGGGAGCATGGCTATACGCGGATGAGTCAGCTCTACGTAGAGTGGAACAAGATGCCGGCATTGAATGGCGGCTCGTTCTGGGCAGACCGTCGTGACTACAGTGCTGCAACCATCGCGCCGTTGTAGATTCCAAAGAAGAAAGAGAAGTACAACAAAACTGCGAATAGTTGCCTGAAACTTGCCGCCTCGGCCACCCAGTGTATGGCGGGATAGGTGGTGAAGATGCACAGCAAGGAAATCGCCAGCAACAGAGGCCGACGGCCAATGCGGTCGGAGATTGCGCCGCCGATGGGCAGCCAAATCAAATTGCTCAGGCCGACGAAGAGCGTGACCACCAGGCTGTCGGTGGTGCTCTGGTTTAGCACAGACCTGCCTAAAGTGGGGGGTGTAGACGGTAATCAGGTAGAAGGTGGTAGTGGTCATAAACGCCAGCAGACCGCCTGCCAGGACTGTGCGTCAGTTGTCTCGCTCAGACTGAAGCGTTGGTGGAAGACTAAAAAGCGCGCGCGCAGAGATTCGATCAGCGACTACAGGTATCGGGTTTGTTTGTGATGGCTTGCAGCATCAGGCCCAGAAGTTGGCATACGGAGCTCAGCCGTTCTCCAACTCACCTGCAATCACCACCTTATCGCGAGATTTTTGCGGGTTCGCCAAGCGGTCCAGCAGCATCTGTACCGCGCTGCTACCAGCCAGCGATGCATCGTGAACGACACAAGCGATCGGTATCCCGAAGATATCGGCGAACGGCAGACGGTCGATGCCGCAGATTGTGATGCTGTCTTGAGGTATATTTCGGGCGCGCAACGCTTTCAATGCGCCCAGAGTAATCAGCTGGTTGAAACCTATGATTGCGTCCGGTGCAGACCGGTCCTGCAAGTAGGCGAGTGTGTTCTGATAGGACGGCTCGAGGGTGTAATCGCCCGGGTATATATCGACCTGCACCGTCGGATGTTCCGCCAGCACAGCGTGCAATCCTTTGAGTCGTTCCACGGTAATCCGTGAGTGCTTAGGCCCGGTCAATACCAGCAAACGCTTCATACTGGGGGCATGGGCGAGCAGGTATTGCGCGGCCTTCAAGCCGCTGTCGTAGTTGTCCAGAACCACTCGACTGAAAGGGCTGTCATGGATCGTGCGGTCCAGCAGCACCACTGGCGTCTTGCCACTGCTCAGCCGCTCAAGATAATCGGGTTGATAGTCGGGCTCGTCCGACACCGGCGACAGAATGATCCCCGCCACCCGGTAACCCAGCAGGGTGGCCACGGCACTGTTTTCCAAATCTTCAAGCTTGTCGGTGTCCAACAGCATGATGGTGTAACCGTGCTTCTTCGCCTCTCGGGAAATGGCCTTGATCATCTCGCTGTAGAACGGGTTGTCAACCGACGCGGTGATTACCCCGATGATTAAGCTTTCGCTGCGTTTGAGCCCTCGAGCAAACGTGTTGGGCACGTAGTCCAGTTCACGGGCCACCTCAAGGATTTTCGCCAGCGTAGCTGGCTTGACCAGGTTTGGCTTGCTCAAGGCCCTTGAGACCGTGGTGGTGGTCATGTTGACCCGCTTGGCGATGTCGCTGACGGTGACGGTTTTTTTCTTGTTCATCGGGTTGCAGGGCGTGTGCCGGCCTTTGAAAAATAACATTGGCAGAGGCTAACACGGGGTGTAGCGGATCGCTTGTCGGTTTGTATGCAAACCGTAAGGCATAACATAGCGACTGAGCTGCACGCAGTGCGCTTCATTACGTTGCCCCGGTGGGGGAGAAGGACATGTACATAACTCGTGCGATGGCAAACATTTCGCCGTTTCTTTAAGCCGAGCAATGGTTGCTAATGGCCGATTCCTGCCTGCTGTGAAGGTCGGGTTTGCATAGCCAGGGGCCGAATCGCATCTGTAATCGCTTTCGCATTTGTGTCCAGAGCTTCCATGGCCATGACTGCGTTATCTGCGACATTCTCTGAAAGCCACTTCGTGATCTCTTCAATCGCCGCACTCAAGCCTCCGAGGCATTGGAGTTGATTACATCTGCGGTCTCTCGAATCGAGCAAACGAATCAGCAGATAACTCTGGCGTCCAAACAACAGACCATTGTTGCAGGAGAGGTCAGTCGAAACGTGGAGCGAGTACGCAAAGTCGCGGAAAATAGTGAACAGGAAAGCAATCAGTTACAGAGTTCGACAGAAGAACTACAGCAGGTGGGCAGAGAACTGAATTCAGCAGTTGACCACTTTCGAACGTAACCGCATTAGTCCGTTTGATGGGGGTATCTCGTATTGCGTCAACTTTGTTGCTTAGAGTAAAGCTTCGAATGACGTAATTAGGTCCAGTAGTGTTGAAAGCTCAGATGTTATTTTATTCTCCTCCAATTTAGCCATTAGCGCGTTAAGTTGTTCGCGAATAGCGTCGATAGACTGAAGCTTGCTTAAGTTTGGTAGAGTTGTTTTCAGATTCTCAACCTCATCCCATGCTAAGTGAATGTATGCATCTAGTGAAGCCACGTTCTTGTGCCCGGTAAGTTCACACACTTTTCTTTTCAAGGTTTCACTGCCTAGCATGGCGGCCTTGAAGTCCTTGAGAGTATTTACATCTGCTTTAAAGATTTCAGCGACGAATATCTTTGTTATGAAACGATGTCGGAATAAGTGAGGGCTGATAGGGTCCTCGATTCCTGAAATCCGTTTAAGAGTATGTAGCTCTGCAGTCATATGATTTGGTTGTAAAGGGGCACCTGTACTTTCGCTCACAAAAAGATAGCCATGATCAAACCCTTTTGTAAAAAATTTTCCGATCAGCGGAGCGCGATAGTCGGTGATAAAGTCCTCTAAAAGCTTAATGTCTAGCGGCGAAATTGGGATCTCACGCATTATGACTGGCTGTTGATTTGAGGGCGACTGGGAATGACCCCGTTTCACGGTCCTCACTGATAAATACCCAGTGAGTGCAGCACTATGTACCGCATCGACAGACAGTAGGCTGAGTTCCATACGACGCCCACCTGTCATTTCAAGTGCTCGGATCATTACCCTACGGCGCGCTTTGATAAACGTTGAACTACCCTGGTCTCGATGAGCAGCTAGCCGAAGTTGTCTGATATTATTTGCGTTAATAGGAAACCGTTTCGAAGTTCTAGATTCTAATGCAAGGGCAGGGTGGAATTGGACCGTGCGCTTGAAGCGAGTGCCATTTGGCGCGGTTATAGTTAATTCTTTAGTCTCAATGGATAGTTTAGGAGGGGTGGAGAAAACCTCGGAAACATATGAGATTAATTGTAGGCAGTTTCGGCCAATATTGACAACGTGATTTTGTTCGCGTTTTTTTGTTCCGTTATCCGCTCTTTCACCTAATAAAGTAGTGATAAAAAAAGCAAACTGGCTATCTGTAATTTTCAATAATGAGGTGTTTTGAGCGTAAACGTATCTCAGCAGATGGGAGATATTGGTTGCATAAGATAATAAAGTTCCTCCCCGTTGTGAACGAGATCGGCCTTGCTCATACAGTTTGAGCATCCATAAATTTGCCTCAAGACACCAAGCACCATTTGGCCAACTCAATGTTGGTATCGCCGATGCCTCGGTAACTATCACTGAGTGATTGGGAGCCACAGCGAATGGCAATGTATCACCGGGCAAAGTAACCCTGTAAAGTTTTTTCATGGGTTGTTGTCGTTGTCGTTGTCGTTGTCGTTGGAGCTAACAGTGCTCAGCATATCTATAAGCTCTCTGCGCTCCTTGTGAAACAACGCCATTAAGGTTGGGTCTTTATAGGTGTTCGCATAGTAAGCTGTTTGTGCCATTGAGATTTTAAGTATTTTAGTCAGTCTGAGTAAGTCAATATTTAATCTAGCACAATCGTGCTGAAGTCTATTAATAGCCTGCTTTTGCGTCGATCTAGGCTTTTCGGTGGTTTTTTTTATTTCGCTTGTTATTATCAAGTACACGGTGGTTCTAAGCTTGTCCACAGCTTCAAACCCACCGGGTGCTACTTTGGCACAGTAGCGCTTAAATGTGTTGAGCGAAGATGGAATGATAGATTTTTCTGGAATGGACACTCTGCAAAGATTTCCCTGGCTTCTAAGATGGAAATCAAAATTTGGCAGAGTTTTATATATGCTTGGGTTCGATTCTATTTCGTTTAGCAGTGAAATAAGGGATAATATTGATGTTGTTTGAGCATGGAAGCCATCCTCTGCAGTCATTAGATAGTCTCCCTGATGGTTGCAACTATTTTATATGATGAACCGTTTGGGCCATAGATGAAGCTTGGTTCAATTAACACTTCTCCCAATCTTAAGCTATGGTCTAGCAAGGTATCTAAAGCTTCTGCTGAGATGATGGAAAAATCCTGTACATCATATTTTTTGCGGATATAGTTCCTAAGTTCATCTGTTCCTGGCCGCGAGCTCTTTATTGCATCTGTGCCCCATTCTGCTTTGATTTCTCTAAGGGCCTTCCCGGGTGTATTTTCAGTAATGTAATGATAGACCATCTCGCTTTCTGTATGGCCAAGTACCCATCTAAGTACATCAAGGCTATCATCTTCCTGATTCCAGAAGAAAATTTGTGCGAAAAAACGCCGTAATTGGTGGTGCCGAAAATAATATCGACGACCACGATCGTCGCATTGTGACTGCGTATAATCGCAGAAATAGTCTAAGCTTGCATTGTATGAAGTATGCGAAATAGTGGTAATCCCACCATAAACGCTTGGGTGACTGAAAATAGGCTTAAGCCGGTTTAGTAAGCCTAGCGCAGTAAGTTCTTTTTGAAGTCGCTGCAACGTTTGAATCATTTCAGAGGCAATTTGTGGAATTGGACGTTCAATCGTTTCGTTTATACCTAGCGCCCCACTTTTGCGATTAATAGTAATAAGGCTCGTTAAATCCGCGCTCAAACAAGTTTCAGCGCTGGCGCTTCGCAGTTCTGATTCGCGTCTTGCTTGCAAAGTGCCAACAGTAAACTGAATGGCGCCGTAGAGCACGCGCAGCAACTCCCAGAGTCCTGGGTTTGATCTGAAGTCTTCAAAGTATTGCGATTTGGATTTTCGGACAGTTGAGAACTTCTCTTCCGCTGTTACGTTGGTCCAATAGATTACCCCGATTGATTTTAATGGCGCAGGGAGAAGACCCTGGATGCTCGACCCTGCAAATAGTCTGAACAAAGTTTCTGGGGAATATTTTGACTTGTCGGCAATGTCTAAAAAAGCATCGACTATAATTTCGCCGTAGTCGAGATAAAAGCTAATGGCACACTTCAGGCTATTGAGTATGATATTTGAGGGTGCAGATATGTAACGACCGCTCGCCGCACACCCAAATTGCTCTACTAAATGTTTCACTGAAAGCTCGGGTAGAGCCGTTTGAGGTGCATGGCTTGACCGTTGCGTTAGTCTTTTAAGTACATCTATCTCACCGGCGTAGTCAGCGAGCCTGTGTAAGTCCATATACTGGTGCTTGCCTCGGGTAGGTGCACGATCTTTCTCGATTCGACGTCTATCGATAGGGGCTAGACATAAATGTACAGGGACCGCAAAGTGAGATTTTCCCCATAGAGTATTTGGAAGAACCTCGGCGATAATTTTACGGCTGTGAGGTACATACCTGAATTTTGACATATTGCATTTTTTATAGAATCCGTTGATCCACAATGCTGCTCTACATTCAGCTATGTATTCCAGTGTTAAGTGTTCTACTTTATTTGAACTATCTTCCGTGTCTGATGGTTGATGGCATGATGCATCCTCAATGTTTTCTATTAAATATGGAACGGTCCTAAGAGCGCTTTCGATCGCGCTTTTAGGGGATTTTTGAATTATGTCACTCAGGAAGGTTTCCAGGCGTCGAGGCCAGTCATAAATCGCTGAGGAAATGTGGGAGTTTCCGGCTAAATTGGCAAGCAAATATTTTCGGTCATTTTCATTGAAAAGAGAAAGACCGTACTCTCGAAGAGAACAATGATCACAATGTAAAATAAAGTAATCGATAAGGTTTAAAATCTTTTTTACTTTTTTTCCTTTCGTGGCTTTATTAGCATATAGCCCTCTATGCGGGCTAGACCAGTCTGCTGTGCAAATCCACATTTTAAACAGATTGAGCGTTTCTTTGTAAAATGGGTCAGTTAGCTTGGCACCATCTGGCATTTGCACTTCAAAATTTATAACGATATTGCATTTGTCTCCCAAGTCTAGTTCCCAACTCGGAGAGTCATATTCGGAGTATAAAAAGGACGCTGATGTATATTTTTCTGTTTGTTTCTCTTCATATTGATCAATTAAAGATAAGCTGGCTGGCTTTTTTCTATTGGAGTTTTTCATAAATTAGCTCGTCAAGTGAGTGTAACGGGCCAAGTGCTTGAGCTTGCTCCAGTAGGTCAAGTGCTTCTAGTTGATTTTCTGGGTCGTCTTTTAGGTATTTAAATAAAAGCTCTCCAAATTCTGCCCAGTGCGCGGCGTGTCCTTGAAGGCGGTTTCCACTTTTTTCTTTGGCGTCAACCAGCGTAATTAGAACTCTAGCAATTTCTACACTAATTGAAATTACTGCTTTGCCTGATGTTGGCACGGGAGAATTTTTATCTGGTTCTCTCTGGCTATCCTTTCCCAAATTAAGGGAAAAGTTTTCCATGAACTCGACAAGTTCATCCATAGAAGCGAATCCAGATGCTTTAAGTAGATGTTTGGTGTTTTGCATGGACTGAATAATTATTCCTGTCTGAAATCTCCTAACCCAGCGGTCTCGAAAAAAGTAGAGAATGCTCTTAGGTAGATATCTTTCCAGTAAGTCTGCTTCATAGCGTAAATGGCCTAGCGCTTCAGCCATGGCGTGAACACTACCGGTCTTCAAAAAGACTATTACAGCCGCCGTTGCTCTTATCGCAGTTGGCTTCAATAAAGATGTTGCTAATTCGTTATTAATGTCTTCTTCATAGGGGAACAGCTTGTTAAGCTGGTCGCGTAAATCAACAGTTTTGAATGCCATATTGTTGGTTTTACATCGGTATTTTTGCGGGATGCCAGTGCCACTTTTAGCTGTCAGTAAAAGTTGCCGCCATGCGTCATCCCCATTATTTTTGAGGAACTCCCTTAAGGGGGATGTCATGGCTATGATTGTTTCAATTAAACTGTGGCCTTCTTCGGTTAGCTTCAAGCGCATTTCCGATCTTGCAGCACCTTTTCGATCTTTGAAACCGTGCAGGTAAGTAGGGATATCCCCTTTTTCTACTCCACGTGTGTTGCCGTGTTTGTCATATAATTCAACGCTAGCTAAAAAACTAGGAGTAATGCGAGGGTCATTTTTTATTAGCTTAAGGCAAAATGGCAGCAAGCTATCCGTGCATGCTAGCCCAAGCTTCTCTCCAACCCCTGTAGCCGGAGTATTATAACCATTCATTGATCTTAGCAATTCACCGTATCCATGCGTATCTAGAGTGGCAGCTAAATTGTCAAAGGCGCAGGGGTTGTTCGGTGAAAGTAACCATTTGTTTCCACCCGGTATCCCAGGATAAGTTCCGACCTTTACTGGAATACCAATATTACGTGAGTAATCAAAGTTTTTTATATGTTGTCTTGTTTCCGCGATTTTTTGATCGCACCATGCCTCGACGATTTCAGCGCTACGGAAAATTCTGTGTTTAATTATATTGAATGCACGATCATCTGAGATGTGCATCGGTATTTTTATAGTTAGTTTGTTTTTATACTCTGTGCCGTCTTCATCTATAATATGCGAATCCGCGCCTGGCGGATGCTCCGACTCAGGCTCTGGAAAGTCATAAGGGGGAGCAAAAAGTGAACTGGTCAATAACCAATTTTTAATGAAATATGTAATGGCTCCGCGCCATGTGTTAACCGCACTTGCATGGGTGGCGGTTTTCGCTACTTTGGATTTATAGTAGAAAATAAAAAAGTCATTGAAAAAATTCGTTGAGCCAACGTTTGTCAATAAGTCCGACGAGGTGAGCTTGCACTCATTTGAGTTCACGTATTCGCTCATTTTTGTTATTGCTTGGATTAGCCCCGTTCTTCTAGTTGAAAGGTAGTTTGTACAAATGTTGTATAGTAGTTCTGTGAAGTCACGTCCGAATTTAATATAAAAAGGTAATAGTGGTAGATTTATTTTTATTCCAGATGCGTTTTCACAGTTCCATGCGGTCCATAACCAAACTTTTTCTCCGTCGAGAGGAGCTTGTTCAAATTCCGATTGAGCAACAGCATAATTTTCTAGAATGTTTTTGCCGTTTGGACTAGGAGCGCGGAGTTCAGTGTTTCTTATGCGACACGTTAGAATGTCTAGCAATCTAATTAGAAATCCTCTGCGCGAAGGGCTTATATCGCGAAATTTTGCACTGCATAGAGCCCCTTTGAATATTGTTAGGAGACTTTCGCTATTAGGGCTTGCGATTTCACGAAGGCTGAGCGTTTGACCGGTGATCGGGCGTCAAGGTAGCGGTCTGTTCAAATCTCGCGAAACCTTACGCAGCGGCCGTTGAGCGCCTCTATCCAACACTCGATGGATACTCCTACAGCTTTGAGGTTGGCGCCGTTAAGCCCTCTTTCAAGATATACAGCCATGCGATTCACGCTGTATCGGCTTCGCCGGCAGATGTCTGGATGATTGGGGATTCCAAGGAGTGCGATTGCGATGGCCCAACCGCGTTCGGAATGCGAGGGTTCTGGCTGGATCGACAAGGCCGAAGCACCCATAGTTCTCTAGATCAATTTGCCAACGGTGTTCTTGGCGTTTGCTTGTAGTCATGCCGCTGGTAGAAGCGCTTAGCTGTACAAGCCTTCACTTATGCGGATCAACATTTCTTCGACGTAATGAAAGCCAACGGTGGTCTGAAGTAACTCAAACGGGCTTTTTCCTGCGAGATGGGATTTAGGTTTGGTGAGCCAGTGAGTCGCTTTTTCGGATGCACCGAAAACAGCGGTCGCCATCGCAAACATATGCACGGCGCGGTACATCCGATCGCTGGCACCGACGTCTAAGGGCAGATCGTCTTTTAGATAAGCTTGGAACATTTTATTTGGGATGATCCATTCCCGGTCCATAGACCTTAGGACGCCGTCATTGCAGAGCGCCTGGAGCCTAGCGGCTGGAAAGCCGGACTCTATCGATTTATGTATGGCGAGATCTGAGGCGTCAGGCGGGATACGCAAATACGTATCAAGCAGAGACCTGTAAGCCCTATGTAGGGCGGCCCGTGGGGATTCCGATGATGGCCGAATAACTGATGAGCGAACTATCGGGCTTAGCACAATCAAGCCATTTTGCATCTCGACACTGAGCTCGTCGCCAATCCCCAAGCCGGTTTGGGCAAGGAGTTCGGCAGGAAGATTGATAATTACATCTCCGCTGCCATCTTTTGGATCGATGCTCTCGACTACCCAACGGTTCTTTTCGCTCATAATCCATGCACTCGCGTTATCGTTCGAGTCGTTCGATTATGCTCGCCTTATCATGCCTACGCACGTTTGGCGCAGCGTTTTCACTTGGCGAGACTGTCTAGGTGTGCGTTAGCCATTCTCCCTGGGCGAAGGCATCGTTGGTGCGGATGGAGTGGCCGATATACAGTTTCCGCACCGCGAGTTGCGCAATAGCGAAGCCCCGCTACGGGCCTTCTTAACCGGGTGCAACGGAGACAAGTCAGAGGACCGGATCATAGTTGAAATGATTCTCGGAGTGCCTGCGCCTTTTCCGACGCCAATCTCCCAGTGAGTTGCAGCGCGGCCGTCAATTGCAATGGCCTGACGCCGGTCTTAATCAGCCGGGGTAACCAGGTGTGGGCCGCCTGCGCGCCCGCCACTTCGATGTCGATCCGAATACCGCCGTTGGCGCCCCTGGGGCCGGCGACAACACCTTGCAGGTAGAGCAAGTCTCTGTTTATTGCGGCGTCAAGACAGATTCGGTCTGTCGTCACGATCCGTGACCACATCGACGCACCGCAGTTCTTGACTTCGGCGGCCGTGTGCGTTGGTGCCATGTCGGTGCTGCTCAGCGGCATGTTCCTGGCAAGGCGTGGACGTTCTATCAACGTTGCAAGCGGCTGCAACTGACTGCACAGATTGGCTGCAACTAGGTGGTCATGTGGTCAGAAGCTTCGCTATAGAACTTCATCGACGCTGATTCGACAACGTCCTGGTGCGCTTCGAGTTCCCTTACGCAGAGGGGGCATGAAGATCAGAGAGGAGGACTTCAAGCTCTCCTCATAACAGCAATCAGCTTTAGTGACAGTGCTCGCTATACCATTTATCCAGAGCGGTTTGAGCGATAAAACCACCGACTTTTCCAAACGAGGCCGTCGCAAGACCAACTACAAACGGTGTAATGACCGCCCTGTACTTGCACAATGTCTCACTATCAAGTGCCAGCGCTTTTAACGATGCGTCATCACTCAATGCCTTTTCAATGTCTTTCTTCAACGACTCAAGTGTCTGATCTGAAAGTTCCATTATTGCCCTCCCCCTTCTGCTGAAGGAAGTTTGCCGCCCTCAGGAATTGAAGGCGCGCGGCACCAATGACGATAGAACTCTTCTAAAGAACCTGCCTGGAAATAATGACCTTTTTCTGGGGGACAAACGGTCTAGCAGTTTTGAAGCAGGCTACTAAACTGCCATCACAGTTTATTTGCCCCCATAAACCACACACCTGGAAATTCTCCATGACCAGCCTGCTAGACGCATCCGAGGAAGACGCAAAACTAGAAATACTGGACTTCTACCTGGAAACCTTGCGGGAATCAGGAAAAATGATGACCGCAAGCGCGCCCTTCAAAGTCATCGCCCAAGGCGATTCGTGGACGAATTATCTCCCGGGGAACGACCTGATTAAGTCCCTTAGGCGTACTGGTTACATGATCAGGAACTTCGGTACTGGCGGCGACACGCTCGAAAATATGATGTACGGCAGCAAGTACAGTGATGACTGGCGTAGGCAGCCATGCGAACAGCCAGAGGTGTTGGAAGCTGTAAAAGACGAGCGACCTAGGTTTTTCATTTTTTCTGGCTGTGGTAATGACATCGCTGGAGACGAGTTTGCTTCTTACTTAAACCATAAAGACTCGGCTGAGGGCCAAGTTGATGTCCTACGCACTGACTACTCTAATTACATGATAAATACTGTTTTTCGAAACGGTTATGTGAAAATGATTGAAGGCGTTCTCGCTGCGTCACAGAATACTAAAATATTGATTCACGGGTATGGTTATGCAGTACCAACAGGTAAAGGTGTCGTCAACCTTTTAGGTAAGCATATAATTGGTCCTTGGCTTAAACCTGCCCTTGTCAGTAAAGGTGTGACAAGCAACAGCGAACAGTGGAAATTAGTAAAGCGGCAAGTTGATATATTCAATGAGATGTTAGCCAGCTTAGCCAGTTCATCCAGCCCGTACCATGGAAAGGTTTTCCATATAGACTTAAGAAAGGAGATACTTCCCACAGACTGGGTGAACGAACTACATCTAAATAGAGACGGCTTCGATAAGGCCGCAGGGTTCTTCCACGCAAAAATGCGTTCCGCAATGTCCCCGGCTGAAGTATCAGACCTCGCGGCCAATCAAAAAGCGATCGCAAATTTCCTTGCCGGCGACAACGCAGAGATGGTCAGTTTGCTTACGCCTCCCTGAGCCATCACGGAGCGGGGGCGGCCTATCGATGTCGCCCTCCGCCCGTTTTTAACCGCGACCGATTCAATTCAGGCTCTATTTTAAGGGCTGCTGCTACCGCCTCACTCCTTAGGTATGGTGTCACATAGCGCGCATACACACAGAGCATCGGACAGGGATGCTCGGCCACTTCAATCATTCTCATACGTGAAACGGACTCCAATCCTAACGGCGATGTCCATTCAACGTGTCTCATCCGAAAGCGGAACATTGTCTTCACTCTGGTCACGACACCTTCATTAGGGCCAGGAAAATGACGGCTTGACCCCAGGGTGCGCACTATTTGAATGCCCGAGCCTCCGGGCGAAACCCGAACTCTTGTTCTATTCTTCCTTGAATAAATTCCAAGCGCCTGATGTTGGCCGTGGTCCTTCAATCAGTCGTATACACAAGAGAAAATACAGGGTGCAATGAGGAATAATATGAAAAATACAATAAAAATCTTAATGTTGATTCCAGTCGCACTTTCATTGATTGCGTGTCCGAAAAAAGCTGAAATCACAGCTGAGTTACCAGATCCTTGCCGCGAACACAAAACAGTTTTACTTGTTCAGCTTAAGAAAGAAAAACTATCACTGTGCAAAAATGGGACGGCCGTCAAAGAATACGATGTCGCGCTTGGGTCTGGCGGATTTGGAAAAACAAGGGAAGGAGACGACAAAACCCCCATAGGAACCTACCCCCTTGAAAAACCAAGGCCCTCAGCCGGGAAAGTGTTTCATACCTTTATTAGAATAGGTTATCCAACTCCAAAACAGATTGCTCAAGGATATACAGGGAGCGATGTAGGAATTCATGGCCCACATAAATATTGGGGATGGGCTGGGGGAGCGAACACTTGGCTTAATTGGACTAACGGCTGCGTTGCGGTTAAATCGAATCAAGATATCATTGATATTGCCCGATGGGTTGAATCTGAAAAGGTAGGAAGTGTGACGTTAGAATTATGAGTTAATGAAATATCTGATTCATTCACGATGTTCAAAGTGACCTACGATCGACCGCAGGCCACTTTGGTGTCAGCGCCGCCTGGATTACGCCGGTTGCTGGTGAAACAACACCACGCTCTGCAAGCAGAACCTTAATCTCTTCAACACGCTTACGGGTGTCGGCACCACGCTTTGCGTAGCTTCGGCAATGCGCTTGCCTAGCTCGTCCCGAACTGCCGCTTTGGTCCTGTCTACACGTTCAATTCAGTAAGGACGAAGTGTTTCAATCCCAGCCGACCAGTCGTCCCATGTATCAACCCTTTTGGCCAGCTCGATCATTTGCTCAATGTCGATTCCACGGTTCAAGCACTTGGAAACCTGCTGGTCGAGCCAGACGCTTTTCAAATTCACCAGTCGCTTGCGGAGAATCCCGGCAAGATAACTGCGGCGTGTGGCCAATGTTCCCTGCTGGCGAACCATGTGATTCGCCAAAGCGTCGACGACGTTAGTTCCCAAGTTGGTGTTTGAAACCTTGGCCAGCACGCGCAACTCAGCAAGCAGGCTGGGTGCCCCATATCGCTTTGTCAGCGCACTGACCCGCTTAAGCCCCACCTCATTTAGGTGGTGCGACTGCAGGCTCAAAATTTCATTAATGGCGACCGCGACTGTTTCCTCCGCCGCCGCAACTGGGGTCGCCCGTGCAATCTCGGCGGACAACCTATCGAGTTGCGATTGCAAATACACCAACTGTGAGCCGCCGGCACCGCCAAGCGATGCCCGGATCGATTCCAAGTGCCCGAGTACTCCTTCAGGCAAATCATATCCCAGCAAGCGGCGTTCAAAATCGAATACAACGACACTCTCTGGCCGTCGAATTAGGCCCCACTGGGTGAGCACCCGCAGATAATTATCCTTGGCGTTCCCGTTGAGGACTGCGGCTCTAGTAATCAGCGCGTCAGCAATCCCTCGTTTGAAGAACGGTTCGAGGTCCGGAGCAAATTCAGGATCGAGGAGAGAGCAGTACGGGTCTTCGTCTGTAGCCTCATCGAAGATGTATTGCGTCAGTGCATGATTATCAAGCTGATCAAGAGGAAGATCATCATACATAAGCGTGAGGTTGGTCGATGTAGGCTCACGGTTGAAAAGTTCACAATAGTAATGGGTCAGGGGATTCAGGTCGTACCCCCCAATACCTGCGGCTTCCACCAGAATCCAGTCACGGAGTTCTCCCGCCGGCAATAATGGAACAATCCGAACAGCCCATTCAGCTAACAGCGAATGTGGTGTTGTCCAAGTACCTGTATCCCAGCGTCGCCATGTGATTTTTAAGAGACGCTCATGTATGGCCATGTCCTCGGTGAGGAAGGGGCCTTCTTCATTCTTCAGCTTCAATACTGCGGCTATCAACTCATTGGTGTCCGCCTTTGCCATCGCCTGCAGCACTTGAAGCTCAGGCAATGACATGGCGACTGCACGAAGATTCTCCGGTAACTCCTCAAGTAACTCCAGATCACACGCGTGAATTGCGGCCATTGCGACTGTAGCTGTGAGACTTGGATTCCCAACGAAGCGAGTGCACAACTCGGAAATCACCTCCCGAGCCACCCCAATATTCTTGGCCTGTACCGCTGCGGCGAACACAAAGCCGAGCACTGGGCATTCCTTCAACTCGATCTGTTCAACAAGATCTTGGAGCGGTCGAGAGTCCGCCCCATGCCGGTATACTTGGCGCGCCATAGCGAACGCTTCCATGCAATCAGCGTATGGCTTGGACATTTCCCTGAGCGCGGTGACGGCCTTGGCACAACTTGCGGGGTAGAGTGGTAGTCCTTCTGCGCGATTCATGCGCATCGATACGGCCAAGTAGATCGCCGATGACAATAGTAGGGGGGCGGATGTGAGTTGGTCCTTACGTGCCAGCACACGATCCACGAGCTTACCAATAGGTTCGTCACTGGCCCCGGATTTGAGCATGATCATGGCAAATGCACGAAGCTCCATGGCAATGCCGTCTTCGGTGGTCGAGTCTAAGCCATCGCCAAGGATCGCCCAGGCTCCCTCGTTGCCAAGCGCCCACAGTGCGTAAGCCATTTTCTCTCGCAATGGCCGACCAGGTGCCTCTATGTTTTGGTAAAGCTCTAGTGCCCCTTCAAAATTGTGGGTAAGAAGCAGTCGGTCACCGTCAGCTTCAATCGAAGTGCCCTGCACATCAAAATCGCCGAATCGACCCCGCATGATTTGCCCTGTCGTGAGGGTGTTCTCCACCGTGATCCTGGTGCAGGTTTCAGCAGGTCCCATCAGTTTCTCCAGTCGATGTCAGCGTTCATCAGATTTTTGTGAAACGGTGCCATCGTTTGTTCATGACTAGGGAGATGTATGTCAACAGTGCCTTCAGAGCGACCATCGCTCAAGCCCTCAAGCCTTTGGAGGAATGGCAGGCTTGGGTTTGCCCTTATCTGGCTTCGTGATCGTAAACGCATAGGAGAACTGCGCTCTTCCTCCCGGCAAACGCTGGATGTCTATTAGCTTCCGCTCGGACTGTGCATGGCCACCTGCTTCAAGGCCTCCGCGAGACGACGATAATCGACATCGGAATGCACCGGTACGATGTCGGTGACAGCACCGCCTTGGTGAACCTCGTGGACACCAAGACTACGGACCCCGTTCAGCGTGTTTGAGAGGGTTACGGGCGCGGAATTGGAGCGCTTTTACACGTTAGGTCTAGCGTTGCCAACCAGTGGCGAAGAGCGGCAAGCGGCCCGGGGCGAATCCGGGCTAGGATCACCGTGCGGAATGCCGCCCGGCGGCAAGCGTTCGGGGGGCACCATTTCATTGTGGCGCGCAATCCTTTCTACCCAATGCTATTAGGTGATCACAAATTTTGCTGCCGAAATCATTGAGATTAAAGTTTTGCGGGTCATCATGCGCACCGCTTATGCCGTCATCCACGGCTAGGTGATAAGCCGGAACAAGCCATTGACCCGCCCGATGGCTTGCAGCGATGTAAACTAATGCAAGTCGTTGATACTGAACAGGGGTAAAACCTGGCTTTTCAGCAATATAATCGTTGATGCATTCTCCCTTGCGTTCACCTTCGGTGAACCTTGTTTTCTGACCTTTCTTCGCAGCCACTGTTCGCAATTGGACGTTCTCAATATGCAGAAACCGTCCCCTTGTACGGCTCCTGTCTATCTTTTCGAGCCGGGTCGCGATCCATGGGGTTTCAAATGTCCGGCCTTGTGGGCTAATTAATTTCCCATCCCGAGTAATGTACAGATGAGCCTCACCGTTATTTCCCCATTGTGAGATTCGATTCCAGTCCGCATCAGGCTGATTGGATTTTGACAAGGAGGCTTTGTCCTCACAAAGATTCCAGCTGACGTCGTGAATGACAAAGTACTTTGCACTTGGTCCAACCGCAGAGCGGGCAATTGGACTGTCGATATCTCCACCAAGGCTGTTAGGTTCCAGCTGCAACGACTTTAAGTACGCGCGAAAGGCGACTGGATCAAGCTGAAGTTGGGCACCAATGACGCGCTCAAAGGGGGTTGGCAGAGTTTGCAACTTGGGCCCTAACTCTCCAGCGGGCTGTGTTGGTCTAAGCAGGCATTTTGCCTGTTGCAGATCAGTACCTTGGAAGGTCAGTGATTCAAGATCGAACCCGCACCCACCAAACAGCTTGGCGGCATTTGCGGATTGAAAGGGCACGAGCGAAATGATCGCCAGGAGTGCAGCACCACCAGGTTTGCAGCGACGGAAAGTATCCATTTTCATTGTGCCCTCGACTAATGTGGTTTTAGCCAACCAACGATAGTCGAGGCGTCAAATAAAGCACGTCGTCGCTGGCATAGACTACGCGTCCGCAGCTTCAGTTTCCGATGTTGGTCTTGGAGGCTGTGCCCTGCATCTATACTCTGGCTTGCCCGACGCGGTAGCCTTCATCCAGCAAGAGCTTTGCTCGATTGCTTTGGTGGACGAGTTGAGCGTTCCAGCTCCGTGGCGTTGAAATTGCGGTTGGTGAATGGGTTGGGGTAGGCGTAAACCTGATCGAAGAGCTCGCCAATGCGAAATGACATGCAGGATCGTCCTTGGGGAATGATTCGCAACGTATCCACCCTCAATCAACTTCTTAAAGGCTGCAGGTTCTAACGAAATGAATTGATCCAAGTCCATGGAGTAGAGCTCCCTAGCTGACAGATCGTGGTAGTGGATACCCCGCGTTCCTGAACCTGCAATAAAGGATTGAAATGTAGAAGCCGGACTAGCGAGGGCGAGCTCGAAATCATACGCAAACCGTGCTCGTTGTGGCTAACTGCCATGCAGCGAGCAATACCTTTGCCTTTTCCTCCTGCTTAGCAGGCTATTGCACTGCACCATTAAGGTAGTTTCCGTCAGGAACCATTTGAATAGCCATTCTAAGGAGGGCCAAGCCGCTTAATCGCGAATTCTCCTGGCTGGACTTTCCGATCGGCAAAGATTTGGGCGAGATTGTTCCCCGCAGTGGGCGCTTCCCCGCAGCGGTGGAGAGCGCGCTGTTCTTAATGCTGCTGGTACCATGGGAAGACTGGGCCGAAATGACTGAGGTGGACTGGCGGGGTTTCCGGCTACCGTGGATCTACAACCTCGACGATGACCTGAACGCTTTCCCGACGCCACCGCCACCAACAAGTGGACGGCGACGAGTGGGAGGAATACGAGCGGCCGATGTGGGTGCGAACCTGCGCAACCGCCGAGGATGTGCGAGAAGTACTGGAAGCTAGGTGGGCGCTGCTTGCAGTGGGTACGCAGGCGTCAGAACTTTTCTCAACTCCGGTGGAGCACTTCCTAGTTCGTGCATTCCTTTCCGATGGTATTGATGAGGTGATGGCGCACCTCATCATGATTGAGGCTGCGTTTGGCGACGAGGCAGATCACAGGCGTAAGCTGCGACTGACCGGCGATAATCACGACGAATCGCCGACACGCAGGGTTGCGGCAAGACTGAGTGCCGCCATAGTCAAGCCGGGTGCAGCGAAGGAGTATCTAGACCTTTACGAGATGCGATGCACCTACGTTCACGGGCGCCCTGAAGGTCGCATCATCTCTACACAACAGCGAGTTCTCGCACGTCGGCTTGCACGCGAAGCGGCAAACGCACTGGTAGGCCTGGCTCAAGCACAGCAGTCCCGCGAAATTGTCCTGCTCGACCTGCTTAATCGCGGCGCGGCGAATCTCCCACCCAAGCCGTGACCATGCGGATAAGCCACGGGGACCTGCAATGCACATGGCCGCAAAGGAAAAAGTTAGGGGAAGAGAGGATCAGGGAAACGATCGCAAGCACGAAGGATTGTGAGCCATATTCTGGATTATTGGTGCACGACTAGGACCAAGGTCTGCCAGATACCAGCTCAGGGACTTTTGCGGTGAACAGGGCGATGTGAAGCGGACTAACTAGAGATAAGAGGTGGTCGGGTCTCTGCCTTGGATTGCTAGTTCAAGCGAGCCTGGCAAGACGGGTAAGGCCGTTTGAGTCGCATTAATTTAGATTTTTTCGCATTAATTTCGAAAACCTACAACTGCCACCGACCAGCGCCGGCCCTGATGCCGAATGGTGCGGCTGGCGAAAGGGACGCTGCGGCCAATGGGTCAGCGGTACGCCACTGGCAACGGATTGAATGGCGGCCACCTCCAGCGCTTCGCATTCAGGCAGCGGCGGGAGCAGTCCCGGCAATCGACTGGCCAACAACGTCTTGCCCGTCCCCGGCGGCCCGCTGAACAGCAGGTTATGCGCGCCCGCTGCCGCAATCAGCAGCGCACGTTTGGCTGCCATTTGCCCCTGCACTTCGTTGAGGTCGGGGTAGGGTTTGGCGGCATGCATCAAACCGTCCGATACGTAAGGCTCCACTGGCGTATGCCCGTTGAAATGCGCCACCGCCTCCAGCAGATGATCCACCGCAAACACCTTCAACCCCGACGCCAGACACGCCTCCTCGGCATTCGCTCGCGGCACCACCAATGCCCGCCCGGCCTTGCGCGCCGCGAGTGCCGCTGGCAATACCCCTCGCACCGGCCGCACAGCACCGGACAACGCCAGCTCACCGAGACACTCAACATCGTCCAGCGTCAGACACGGAACCTGCACACTCGCCGACAGAATCCCCAAGGCAATCGCCAGATCAAATCGCCCGCCATCCTTGGGCAAATCCGCCGGCGCAAGATTCAGGGTGATCCGCCGCGCCGGAAACTGCAGTCCGGAATTGATGATCGCGCTGCGCACCCGATCCTTGCTCTCCTTCACCGCCGCCTCGGGCAGGCCGACCATGGTCAGCGACGGCAGGCCGTTGGCCAGATGGACTTCGACAGTAACGGCGGGAGCATCCACGCCAATCTGGGCGCGACTGTGGACGATGGAGAGGGACATGGTCGTTCCTTGAGCTGAATCGGGGGGCCGCTTCCTGCGGGTTTTTGAAGGGTAGTTGAGCCGGGTTTCAGTGCTGGAATAGAGGTTTACAAGACGTATCAAAACCCAATGGCGTGGCACTGCTTCCCTGAATTGGAGCGTTGACTCTCGACCGGCATTGACGGATCCTCCCGTCCGAGGACTGCAACTGCGCATTCGTCGGGACTGGGCACCAGCAAAAGCTCCCCCGCATTTTTGGCAGCAGAGAAAGCTGGTTTCTCTGAAGTAGTGACGACGGGCGAGCCTGTCGGATTCGGAACCCAAGGCTGTAAAGCCAGGAGCTAAAGAATCGCTGCGACTACTCCTCCAAACACAAAAAAGGCGTCCTATGGACGCCTTTTTATTTTTGACTCAGGATCTTCTACCGGCCAGCGGGCCGCTTGGCTCAAGCTCTGGCCCACATGTAACAGCAACTTCGATAAATCGCCGTTGGTTGGCTGACATATCCCCAGCCAATCGGAGTGCTTCGAGGTGTAGTTCAACAATCTGAAGAAGCTTTGCCTTTCGCTTTTTTGGGCTCATACGCACCTCGTGCGATTGGGTTGTTGATTTCGATGTTATTGACCGTTCACAGAAATGACAAGCCGGTTGGTGTGGTCGAATTCGAACCCCAGTTTTCGGTAGTAAAAAACAACATTCGGATCAGGATCCTGAATCTCGATTTCTTTGCATCCTAACGCTCGCGCATAGTGATCTGCGACAAGCAGAGCAATCGGCGCGATCCTGCCGCGAAGTGGGTGCGCCCTGTCCGGATGCCCTTCCAACAGAACGACCTTTAAGCAGATAGAGCTTGCGCGCGGTGTCGCATAGCACATGCCGCAAAGAACCTGTTTGTACCATATCGCCAAATCCAGACCTTTCGCATCGTTACTTTTCCAGCCTGCAACATCATCCCAAGGGAAAATTGTTGGCCCCTCCCAAAGGAAGTATTGCTTTATCGCTGCTGGAGTAATTGGCTCAAAGCTGACCGCTGCTGCATCAATATTTGGGATTCTCGGGGCAATGTCCTTGAGAAAGAATTTGTAGGCGATCTTTCGCGAGTTTGATCTGAATGTCTGGTTACGAAGATCCGTTGCTTTGCCTTTCCTTCTCATTGTTTTCATCTGTTTGGATCTGGTCGCAGAAGATAGCCAGCAGAGAGGGGGCAGCGAAATCAGACGTGGGGGACGCGTTTTGTAGGACGTTACTTCTGTGAGTGGAGGATTTCGGAGTAGGGGGGGAGATAACGAAGACACAAAAAAGGTCATTTCAGTGGTATCACTGAAATGACCTTTGGTGAGGTTGCAGCGCAAAAATTTAGATCAATTGCAGAGCCTTTCTCCACCATGAGTTCACAACCGTGCGGTTTACTTGTTCTCGCTCCGTCACCATGTGTGGCACATCCTGCAACCGAATCCACGGCTGGTTATTCCAGTGCAGCAAACTCAATGTCATGTCCGGCCAGTTGAGCAGGCTCAGTTGTGGGCGTTCGCTTGTGGTGGGGTGTTGGGTGTCGCGCAGGGTGGGGATGACTTGGTGGGTGAGCCATTCGCGCAAGGCTCGGTATTCGGGGCAGTAGTGGTAGACGAGGAGGGCGTAGACGCCGGATTCGCTGATCAGCAGGGTGTTTTCGATTTGGTTGTGGATCAGGGTTTTGCGGGTTTGGTGTTGGTCGGGGTCGAGTTTTCGCAGGATGCGTTCGTTTAGGTAGATGTGGAGTAAGCGCCCGAGGTCGCGGGCGGAGAACCAGGGCTGGTTCTGGATCAGGAGGGCGTGGAGGGGGAGTTTGTGGCGAGTGAAGATGTACGGCTTTAAATAGGTTTCTTCCATGGTGCAGTTCTCAGGGTTGAGTGAAGAAACTGCCTCTAATCGTCGCCAAACGAAAAGGGTGGCAGCTATGCGCAGGTTGGCGAACCGGGAACCCCGAAATCCGGCAGACCCGAAGGTCTCCCACGCAAAGCCGCCATAACTCGAGAGGGGAAAAGCGCCCTGTACGAATGTGGTCGTCTTGCGTCGAGGATTTCCAGGTCGCCAAACCCGGTGCTGAACATTCAGCATCGGGTGAGCTTAGGAACCGGGGCTTTTCGACGCAATCGGACGGCGGTCACTCAGGTTGTAGGACGTTGCCGAGATCATTGAAGGGCTGAAGATCAAAAGATCGCAGCCTTCGGCAGCTTCTACAGGGGGAGCAGGGTTACTCGGCTGGCGGAGTCAACTTCGCTTCCATCTCGGCCACCTTCGCTTCGAGGCTTTCGAGGCGGGCGCGAGTGCGGGCCAGCACGACCATCTGACTATCAAACTCTTCCCGGCTCACCAGATCGAGTTTGCTGAACGCGCTTTGCAGCAGCATCTTGAACTGGCTTTCGATTTCGGCTTTCGGCAGCGGTGTGTCGCCGCTGAACAGACGGGAGGCGGTGCCGCTCAGGGCGTCGAGGAAGTCTTTGGGCGCGAGCATGGGGAATGTCCTGAAAACAATGGCGGGCAGTGTATCACGCAGTGTCTATAGTCAATCTCGCAGGCAGGGATGCACGCTTTTCGCGCAGGCGGACGGACGGCGACGCACCGTTGTTGTGCGTATCCGCGACGCCTTTTGCACGGGAGTGCCTGCGGCAGCGGCCAAGGGATTGAAATCAGTGGGTTTTGGCGAGATGGCAAGGTTTCTGCTTAGTCACCTGTGACCCATGCACTGATGCAGTCGCTGTGACGAATGCAGTGCGGCAGGCGGAACGGGGAGTTTCGTCTGATGCGGTTAGCTGGCGTCAGTCGGGCGGTCAAGGCCGACGATGCGTTACAAAGCCAGGCACTGCGCTTAGACTTGAGTCGGGTTTGTTTTCCTGGGGCAAGTCCACCAATTCGGGAGAGAGTTTCATGAAGCTAGTCACTGCCATCATCAAGCCGTTCAAGTTGGACGACGTGCGCGAGTCGCTGTCCGAAATCGGCGTGCAGGGCATTACCGTTACTGAAGTCAAAGGCTTCGGCCGGCAGAAGGGTCACACCGAGCTGTATCGCGGCGCGGAATATGTGGTCGATTTTCTGCCCAAGGTGAAAATCGACGTGGCCATCGACGACAAGGATCTGGATCGTGTTATCGAGGCGATAACCAAGGCTGCCAACACCGGCAAGATCGGTGACGGCAAGATCTTCGTGGTCAATCTGGAACAGGCGATTCGTATCCGTACCGGCGAAACCGATACCGACGCGATTTAAAAGCCGCCACAAACCCAACGCCCCAGGAGAAAACAATATGACTCTGCGTAAATTCGCAGGGCTAGGAGCCCTGTTGTCCATCGTAATGCCAAGCCTTGCAATGGCGGCAGACGAAGTGGCGGCCCCAGTCCTCAATTCCGGCGACACTGCCTGGATGCTCACCTCCACAGCCCTCGTGCTGTTCATGACCATCCCCGGCCTGGCGCTGTTCTACGGCGGCATGGTTCGCTCGAAAAACATTCTTTCCGTGATGATGCAGTGCTTCGCCATTACCGGTCTGATCAGCATCCTGTGGGTCATTTATGGCTACAGCATTGCGTTCGACACCACCGGCATGGAGCAGGGCGTCGTCAACTTCAACTCGTTCTTCGGCGGCATGGGCAAGGCGTTCCTCGCCGGTGTCACGCCTTCGAGCCTGACCGGCCCAGCGGCGCTGTTCCCTGAGGCGGTGTTCATCACCTTCCAGATGACCTTCGCGATCATCACCCCGGCGCTGATCGTCGGCGCGTTCGCCGAGCGGATGAAGTTCTCCGCGATGCTGATCTTCATGGGCATCTGGTTCACCCTGGTTTACGCACCGATCGCGCACATGGTCTGGTCCGGCAACGGCGGCCTGATGTGGGACTGGGGCGTGCTCGACTTCGCGGGCGGCACCGTGGTGCACATCAACGCGGGTGTGGCCGGTCTGATTGCCTGCCTGGTGTTGGGCAAGCGCAAAGGCTTCCCGACCACCCCGATGGCACCGCACAACCTCGGTTACACCCTGATGGGCGCGGCGATGCTGTGGGTCGGCTGGTTCGGCTTCAACGCCGGTTCCGCTGCGGCGGCCAATGGCACCGCCGGCATGGCGATGCTGGTCACCCAGATCGCGACCGCTGCGGCTGCGCTGGGCTGGATGTTCGCTGAGTGGGTCACCCACGGCAAACCAAGTGCTCTGGGCATCGCCTCGGGTGTGGTTGCCGGTCTGGTGGCGATTACTCCGGCTGCCGGTACCGTGGGCCCGATGGGCGCACTGGTGATCGGTCTGGCGGCGGGCGTGGTGTGCTTCTTCTGCGCCACCACCCTGAAACGCAAACTCGGTTATGACGATTCCCTCGACGCATTCGGCGTACACGGCATCGGCGGTATCCTCGGCGCGATTCTGACCGGTGTGTTCGCGGCGCCGGCTCTGGGTGGCTTCGGCACCGTTACCGATATCGGTGCGCAAGTCTGGATTCAGGTCAAAGGCGTTGGCTTCACGGTGATCTACACCGCGATCGTCACCTTCATCATCCTCAAGGTTCTGGACGCCGTGATGGGTCTGCGTGTAACCGAGGAAGAAGAGTCGGTTGGCCTCGATCTGGCACAACACAACGAACGCGGCTACAACCTGTAATTACGCGCACTAAAAAACTTGCCCGGTTCGCCGGGCATTTTTTTGTCTGGAATTTGTCATTGAAGGACAAGCTGAAAGGATTTTTCGTACGGCTTTGGTCGAGTTTACGAAGGGTGTTTTTCTGCGGGCAATGGCTTACACCGTTGCAGGAATATTAGGGCCTTTGTTTTTTCCCAGAGCGCGCTAGAATGCGCCCCGAATGTGCGGAGAACTGTATGTGGCAACAGACTCTGATAACCCTGCGGGCAAGACCCCGGGGCTTTCATCTGGTAACGGACGAGTTACTCGCCGGCCTGCCTGAACTCAAGGCATGTCGGGTCGGTCTGTTGCATTTGTGGCTGCAGCATACCTCGGCGTCGTTGACCATCAACGAGAACGCCGATCCGGCGGTTCGTCGCGACTTCGAACGATTTTTCAATCGTCTGATCCCACAAGGAGCAGACGGCTATGAGCATAACGACGAAGGCCTGGACGACCTCCCGGCGCACTTCAAGGCCAGCGTGCTTGGCTGCCAGATCAGTCTGCCGGTTTCGGCAGGGCGACTGGCACTGGGAACCTGGCAAGGCGTTTATCTGGGCGAGCACCGTGATCATGGCGGTGCCCGTAAAGTCCTCGCCACCTTGCACGGTGAAGGGGCATAGCCGCTGGTCAGCAGCGGTGAATGATTTTTTAACGGCGACTTTCGACAGTTGCCAAAGCTGGTCTATAACTAATCTGCTTTTCGCAAGTCATGAGGTAGAACATGAGCGACGATGATCTGGAAACCGACGACCTCGAAGTAGGCGACGAAGACGAGGCCGAGGAAGGCCTGGAAGCAGCAGCGGAAGACGTTGCTGACGACGATGGCGGTGACGATGCGCCGGTCCCGGCTGCCAAAGGCAAAGCCAAGGCTGCGGTGTCGGTAGATGAGTTGCCGAGCATTGAAGCCAAGAACAAGGAGCGCGACGCCCTGGCCAAGGCCATGGAAGAGTTCCTGTCGCGAGGCGGAAAAGTGCAGGAAGTGGAGGCCAATGTGGTCGCCGATCCGCCCAAGAAGCCGGACAACAAGTACGGCAGCCGCCCTATCTGAGGCGTGCCGCTTGCTTGCTGAAAAAGCCCGCCGTCGCTGCGGGCTTTTTCATGGGCGAAATAAAGGAACTGAAGTGAATGCAGTTCCCGTGTGGGAGCGAGCAGGCTCGCTCCCACAGGGGTCTAAGTGTCAGTTTGAGGTGGCATTCCAGCGGGCAAGCACCGCTGGCAAATCGGTCAGGCTGCGAATCTCGGCATCCGGCAAGCGCTCCGCTTCCCAGACCTTGCCCGCCGGGTTAAACCACACCGCGCGCAACCCTGCCTGTTGCGCCCCGGCAATGTCATCCCCCGGATGATCACCGATATGCACGGCGGTTTCGGCCGTGGCGCCACCGCGCTGCAACGCCTCGTGAAACAGTCGCGCATCCGGTTTGGCGATGCCGATGTCTTCGGCGCACAGGGCAAACTTGAAGTAATCCGCCAGCCCCAATCGGCGCACATCGGCGTTGCCGTTGGTGACCACGCCGAGTGCGTAATGGTTGGCGAGAATCTCCAGCACCGGCTCGACTTCGGGGAACACCTCGATCTGATGCCGCGCATGCAGGAACACTTCAAAGCCCTTGTCTGCCAGCTCCGACGCCTCGCCATGGCCGTAGCCAGACTCTTCCAGCGCATGGAACAGCACCCGCCGACGTAGCGCACTGATGCGATGTTTGAGTCCCGGCTCGTTGGCCAGCACTCGCTCGCGGATCGACCACAAATGCTCCACCGGCACCGCGCCCAGATTCGGCGCATGTTCGCTCAGCCATTCACGCAAAATCGCTTCGGCGCTGACGATCACCGGGGCGGTGTCCCACAGGGTGTCGTCGAGATCGAAGGTGATCAACTGGATGCTCATGAATCGTCGCCTTTCATGCGTTTGGCCCGTGGGTGGGCGCTGTCGTAGACCGCCGCCAGATGCTGGAAGTCCAGGTGGGTGTAGATCTGCGTGGTCTTGATGTCCGAGTGCCCGAGCAGCTCCTGCACCGCGCGCAGATCTTGCGAGGACTCCAGCAAGTGGCTGGCGAAGGAATGCCGCAGCATATGCGGGTGCAGGTTCTGCCCCAGTTCACGCTCACCGGCCAGTTTGACCCGCACCTGAATCGCCCGTGGCCCGAGGCGCCGACCTTGCTGGCTGACGAAAACGGCGTCGTCTGCCGGATTGGTCATGGCGCGCAACGGCAGCCACTGTTCGAGGGCTTCGCGGGCCTTTCTGCCGACCGGCAACAGACGGGTCTTGCTGCCTTTGCCGAGCACTTGAACCATGCCGTCGGCCAGATCGAGCTGATCGAGATTGAGCCCGGTCAACTCCGACAGACGCAGGCCGGAGGAGTAGAACAATTCCAGAATCGCCTGATCACGCCGCGCGAGAAAATCGTCCTCGACCGCGCCTTCAAGCAATTGCAGCGCACGGTCGGTGTCGAGGGTTTTCGGCAGGCGGCGTTCGCCTTTCGGCGGTGCCAGTCCGGTAGCCGGATCGTGGTCGCACAGACCTTCGCGATTGAGATAGTGATAGAGCCCGCGCACTGCCGAGAGCAATCGGGCGAGGCTGCGTGAGGATTGGCCTTGCGCATGCAGGCGAGCGATCAGGCTGCGCAGGCGCTGGATGTCCAGCGCGGCCCAACTGCTGATGTTCTGTTTGACGCACCAGCCGAGGACTTTATCGAGGTCGCGGCGGTAGGCCGACAGCGTGTGCGGCGACACCTGCCGCTCACTGCGCAAGTGTTCGCAGTAAGCGTCCAGTTGTCGTTCCATGTTCAGCGTACCGAGCGCAGGGAGCTGTTGACCCGTGGCAGCACGCGGCCCATGACTTCGGCGATGTAGCTGAGGAACAGCGTACCGACCGAACTCTTGTAGTGCTGCGGGTCACGGCTGGCGATGGCCAGAATCCCGTGGATGCCTTGGTGGCTGATAGCGACCACGGCGGTGGAACCGATCTGCTTGCGTTGTTCTTCGCCGAACAGAAAGTCCAGCTCATGCTCGCGCAGGGTGCCGCTGACGCTTTTGCCTTCGGTGAGCAGGCCGCCTATAGCGACTTGTGCATCGGCGTGGCTGACCCAACGGCCAACGGGTGCCGGGTTGTCGCCGAGCAGGATCAGGCTGACAAAAGGCACCTGAAAGTCCTGGCGCAGGCTGTCTTCGACACTGATGACTACGTCTTCCAGGCTGGAGGCGTCCATCAGGGCGAGGATCAGGCGACGGGTCTTGTCGAACAGGCGGTCGTTGTCGCGCGCTACGTCCATCAACTGCGAGAGGCGATGACGCATCTCGATGTTGCGCTCGCGCAGAATGGTCATCTGGCGCTCGACCAGCGATACGGTGTCGCCGCGCTGGTGAGGAATGCGCATGGCCGGCAGCAGTTCTTCGTGCTCGACGAAGAAGTCCGGATGAGCCTCCAGGTACGCGGCAACCGCTGCCGCCTCCAGGCTCTCGGACGCTGATTCGTCGGACTGTCGGGCGGGTACCTGGGGCTTATCGGTCATGGTTTCTGCTCACTCAAAGACGCACTTGTCCTTCGTATACACGCACTGCCGGGCCGGTCATCAACACCGGTTGGCCAGGGCCTGCCCATTCAATGGACAGACGCCCGCCGGGCAGGTCGATCAACAGCGGCGAATCCATCCACCCCTGACTGATGGCTGCAACAGCCGCAGCGCAAGCGCCGGTGCCACAGGCCTGGGTTTCCCCGGCGCCGCGTTCCCAGACGCGCAGTTGCGCGCGGTGGCGATCGATAACCTGGAGGAAACCGACATTGACCCGCGCCGGGAAGCGCGGATGGTGTTCGATTTTCGGCCCCAGTTCATGCACCGGCGCGCTGTTGATGTCCTGCACGCGCAGCACGGCGTGTGGGTTGCCCATCGACACGGCGGCCAGTTCGACCGTGGTGCCGTCTACTTCCAGTTGATAGCTTGCGGCCTGCGCCGGTGCTTCGAACGGAATGTCCGCCGGCACCAGGCGCGGGGCGCCCATGTTCACGCCGATCTGGCCGTCGTTACGCACGTCCAGTTCGATGATGCCGCCCTTGGTCTCGACGCGGATCTGCCGTTTGGCGGTCAGCCGCTTGTCGAGCACGAAGCGGGCGAAGCAGCGCGCACCATTGCCGCACTGCTCCACTTCGGAGCCGTCGGAATTGAAGATCCGATAACGGAAATCCACGTCCGGATTGCTCGGCGCCTCGACGATCAGCAATTGGTCGAAACCTATGCCGGTGTGCCGGTCGCCCCATTGTTTGGCGTGCTTGGGCTGAATATGCGCGTGCTGGCTGACCAGGTCGAGAACCATGAAGTCGTTGCCCAGGCCGTGCATTTTGGTAAAACGCAGCAGCATGGGTTACTCCGGCAGCAGGCTTTCGCCGGCAAACAGCTCAGCCACGGTTTCGCGGCGACGCACTTCAAAGACCTTGTCACCGTCCACCAGCACCTCGGCGGCACGGCCGCGGGTGTTGTAGTTGGAGCTCATCACAAAACCGTAGGCACCGGCCGAATGCACCGCCAGCAAGTCGCCTTCCTCCAGCGCAAGCTCACGGTCCTTGGCGAGGAAGTCACCGGTTTCGCAGATCGGGCCGACGATGTCGTATTTACGCGCAGCGGTGTCGCGGGGTTTGACCGCGGTGACGTCCATCCACGCCTGGTACAGCGCCGGGCGGATCAGGTCGTTCATCGCCGCGTCGACGATGGCGAAGTCTTTGTGTTCGGTGTGCTTGAGGTACTCGACTTGCGTCAGCAGCACACCAGCATTGGCGACGATGAAACGGCCCGGTTCGAACACCAGTGCCAGATCACGACCGTCCAGACGCTCGCGCACGGCTTTGATGTAGTCACCGGCCAATGGCGGCTCTTCATCGCGATAACGCACACCCAAACCACCACCGAGATCGATGTGGCGCAGGTGAATGCCGCAATCGCCGAGGCGATCGACCAGATCCAGCAGACGGTCGAGGGCGTCGATGAACGGCGGCAATGTAGTCAACTGCGAACCGATGTGGCAGTCGACACCAATCACTTCCAGGTTCGGCAGATGCGCGGCGCGCACGTACACGTCTTCGGCGTCGGCGATGGCGATGCCGAACTTGTTCTCTTTGAGACCGGTGGAAATGTACGGGTGGGTGCCGGCATCGACATCCGGGTTGACGCGCAGCGAGACCGGCGCGCGAACGCCCAGCTCGGCGGCCACGACTTGCAGGCGCTCCAGCTCGTCGGTGGATTCGACGTTGAAGCAATGCACGCCGACTTCCAGTGCGCGACGCATGTCGTCACGGGTCTTGCCGACCCCGGAGAACACGATCTTGTCGGCGCTGCCGCCAGCGGCCAGTACGCGTTCCAATTCACCCCGGGAGACGATGTCGAAACCGGCGCCGAGACGGGCCAGGACATTCAGCACGCCAAGGTTGGAGTTGGCTTTGACCGCAAAGCAAACCAGATGCGGCATGCCGGCCAGCGCATCGGCGAAGGCCAGGTACTGGGCTTCGATGTGCGCGCGCGAGTAAACATAGGTGGGAGTGCCGAAGCGGTCGGCGATGGCGGACAGCGCCACACCTTCCGCGAACAGCTCCCCGCCACGGTAGTTAAAAGCGTCCATGGCGATCCCTTAGTAAACGTCGTGCTTGTGTGCTTTGGAAGCAGGCTGCTTTTGCGAAGACTGGGCTTGCTCGGCCGGGTCCTGATCGTCATCGGGCAGGTACAGCGGGCCTTTTTGACCGCAGGCCGAGACAAGGCAGGCAACCGCGACGAGCGCAGCAAGGGAAGAGATCAGGCGCTTCATGGCGAAATCCTTGAAAATGCGTTAATTGCGCCGGAGTATACCGGCCACCCGGCAGCTTGCCTATGCGACGGGGTTCCCGTCCGGCGGGGCTCCTGAGAAGTGCATCATTATTACCCGTGGGAGCGAGCCTGCTCGCGAAGGGGCCGGCAAGTTCAACAGGCTCGCTGCCTGGCACACCGCTTTCGCGAGCAGGCTCGCTCCCACAGGGGCGTTGTTGGAAGGGCCAACAGGTACTTGGTCGGTATCCTTTGCAATCGGCAAGCAGCGTCCGTATCTTTCGGCGCTTGAGCCTGAGCAGACATTTTTTTGAGGTTGCCACAATGAGTTTGACCGAAGCCCGTTTTCACGATCTGGTCGATGCCACCCAGCAAACGCTGGAAGACATCTTTGACGAAAGCGATCTGGATATCGATCTGGAGAGCTCGGCCGGTGTCCTGACGGTCAAGTTCGAGAACGGCTCGCAGCTGATCTTCAGCCGTCAGGAGCCGCTGCGCCAGCTCTGGCTGGCAGCCGTGTCAGGTGGTTTCCACTTCGACTACGACGAAGAAAGCGAACGCTGGATGTGCGACAAGAGCGAAGAGCAACTGGGCGAGATGCTTGAGCGTATCGTCAAGCAACAGGCCGGCGCCGAATTCGATTTCGAAGGTCTGTGATTCTGTGACTGACACCGCTCCCGTTCGTCCGCCCAAGCCGCTTTACAGCAACATCAGCCCGGCGGTGCCTTCGCCGTGCAGCGGCGTGTGCCGGCTGGATGAGCAAAAGGTCTGCCTCGGCTGTTTCCGGCATGTCGAAGACATTCGCGAGTGGCGCTCGGCGGATGATGAGCGCCGTCGGGTGATCGTCACCCAGGCACAGCAACGCCGCACCACCGGGGCGTGACTTGTATATTTTTTGAGCTGTGATAGTGTCCGAACACGCCTCAACCCATCGAGGCCTGGTGAAAACCCCGTCTTTTTTGGCGGGGTTTTGCTTTTTTAGTGTGCAGAAGAAAGGAGTCTGCCCGGATCATGACCGCACCTTCCATCACCCTTACCCGTCTGGACGTGCAACGTCTGGAGCGCCTGATCGACAGCCTGGATGACTCGCTGCCGGGCGTGATTGCGTTGCAAACCGAACTGGACCGCGCCGATACCCTGGTCAGCCACGATGAAGTGCCCGCCGATGTCGTGACGATGAATTCCCGTGTTCACTGCCGCGAAGAAGGCAGCGGCAAGGACTATCACCTGACGCTGGTCTATCCCAAGGATGCCAACGCCGATGAGGGCAAAATCTCGATTCTGGCACCGGTCGGCAGCGCACTGCTGGGCCTGAAAGTCGGTCAACACATCGACTGGCCCGCACCGGGCGGCAAGACCCTGAAATTGACCTTGCTCGAAGTCGAATCGCAGCCGGCCAACGGTGGCGCGTTTCCGGAATAACCCCGCCTCAGGCCTGTTCGAGTGCCTCGTTCAGGGCGCGCTCCAGGTCCGCCTTGTAGCGCAGATACAGATTGCTTGAGCTCTGACCATCACCGAGCAGGCCCGAGAGGTCCAGGTCGGTGATGTAGCAGCGATAGCGTTCGGTCTCGCGGCGCTGCTCGACGATCTCCCGTGCGACCACGCTGAACAGTTGGTCGCCATGTTCCAGCTCGCTGAATTCCCGTTGATTGCAATACAAGGTGACCTGCACTTCCCCCGGTGCGGCTTTGCCGACAATCGCCTGCACGTCGTAGAACGGTTTGTTGACCGGTGTCTGCGGCGCTGGCCGTGCTTCGACCCGTCGCGCCCGTCCCGGGCCTGAAGGCAATAACTGGTAATACAACGTTTCGAGGCGGGCCGAGGGGGCGGCGTCCATCGGCAGTGAAGCTTCGCGCCGATACTGGATCGACTGCAGGAAACGCTGCAGCGGCACCAGCAGGCTTTGTTCGTCGTGATACGGCAAATGCTGTTGCCACAAGGCGTTGAACTCATCCAGCACATACAACTCGGCTTGCTGCTCGGTAATCCGGTAGAACACTTGAATGGATTCCGGCTGGCCCATCGGCAGGATCAACGCGAGGTCGTGATCTTCCAGCGCCATCGGATCCAGATGCAGCGGGCTGTAGCGCGCCTGTTCTTCACCGAGGTAATCGAGCAAGGCCGGCAGAGTCGCGAGGGCGACGTGGTTGACCTGGCCTGGCACCAATTCCAGTACGTGATAGTGCTGCTGCACCTGAATCAGGTAACGATGGTTCAATTCGCTGAGCAACAGGTTTTGCGCGGTATCGACGATTTCTTCCACGCGGCGGGCGATGAAATGCGCACGGTTGTGGCAGAAGCAGCGCACCTTCAACGACGGCTGTAACGGCCCGAGCGGCAAGTTGTTGAGGTAATCACGCAGGCAATCGAGCAGGGCGTGGGGGCCATCGAAACGGTTGACCAGCACTTCATTCCAGCTGTTAAGCGTGACCTGATCCAGCGTCAGCACGAGGTTTTCGCGCACCCCGGCGTAACTCAGCGAATCGGTGCGCTCGGTGGTCATCAGGATGTTCAGGTCGCGGTGATGCTTGAGCGGATCAACCCCGACGTTGACCAGAATCAGCACCTCGCTTGGCACCGCGGCGCGCAGCAAAGGTTCTTCGGCAACGGTGGGCAAGGGCAGGGCAATGCTTTGTTGCAGGCTGCCGAGCAGGTTGAACAGTTCGAACTCGCTCAGGTCGCTGTTGCCGGGGTGCAGGGCCAGCCGGGTACTGCTGTCGATCACGCCGTTGCGGTGACACCATGTCAGCAGTTCGAGCAATTCGCGGCTGCGCTTGATCGGCGCGAAATGTTCCCACTCCAGCGCCGTGAGGCTGCCGTTGTACAGGCCCCACTGGGTTTGCCCCGGCTCCTTCTTGTTACGCGATTGCACCAGGGTCAGGGTGTCTTCGGCCAGATCCGGAGCGATGCCTGGGTTGATGAACTCGACCTTGTCAGCCTTGCGCTCGAACGCTGCATACAGCCTGCGACCGAGGACGTTGAGGTCACGTTTGTTGATCAGGCTGACGGTCTGTTCGGTGCGGGCGAACTGGGTCAGGAAGCGGTAGCTGTAATTGAGTTCGTTGACCAGCGCGCGGCGCTCGGCGCTGACCTGCCGGACTTTCCACTGGCTGCGGCTGTCGAGCAGCGCCAGTTGTCGTTGATCCCAATGCCACTCATTGGCCAGGCGCTCCAGCAGCGAACGCTGCCAGCCTTGGCTGCGACTGCTGCCGGTGAGCTTGCGGTTGACCTTCAGATACAACGCACGGCGCACCAGTTCCAGTCGCTCCGGCTCGTTGCGCGCAGTGAGGTATTCCTCGATGCGCCGATACACGACCATGTACGGGTCAAGTTCATCCAGATCGAGCTGGTTGGCGAACACCGCTTGCTTGTAGCGCAGGCTCAGGCACTGCACTTTCGGGTGCTCGCTGGCGTAGACCTCGGTCAGCAGCAGTTTGAGCACCGACTTGTAGGGCGACTCGATGCCCTTGAACAACTGCCACAAGCCGGCGCCGATGAACTCACCCGGCGGAATCGTCGCCAGATGCCCGAGGTCGAGGGTTTCGTCGGCGCGGATGAAACGCTTGGACAGCAGCGTGTGGGTGTACAGGTCGTAGGCGCTTTCTTCGTAAACCGGCACCAGCCACCAGATTGGTGTGCGCCCGGCCAGCCAGATCGCAGTGCGGTAGAACTCGTCCAGCAGCAGATAGTGCTGGGTGGTGCCGCAGTTTTCCGAACTGAGTTGACTGTCGCGTTCACCTTTGACGAAGCGCACCGGATCAATCAGAAAGAAGTGCGCCTCCGCGCCCTGGCTCGCCGCCCAGGTTTCGAGCAACTGGCATTTCTTGCGCAGTTCCGCGAGTTCGCTTTCGCTCAGGTCCGGTGCGTGGCAGACCCACACGTCCATATCGCTTTGATCTGCCTGAGCCAGCGTGCCGAGGCTGCCCATCAGGAACAGTCCGTGAATCGGTCGCGGCGGGTTGCTGCCGTGGCGCGGCTTGTAGGAGAACGAGCGGGTCAGGCGTTGGGCTTCGGCAAGGGTATTGGCATCCGGCTCATAATTCGACAGGCCGGCGGGCGTACTGCCCGAAACATAACCCGGCAGCAGCGGATGGTTGACGTGGAAGAACAGCGGCAGCAGCGTCAGTACGCCTTGCTGACGCGTCGACAAGCCTTCCAGCGCGCGGCCAAGACGAACTTCATTGAGTTTGAGAAAACGTGCGCGTAGCTGGCTGAGAACCTTGCGGTCGATTCCCTCGTCCAGATCGGGGCGGATTTCGTGGGTGCGCGTCATGTCAGCTCAAACCGGCTCGCAGGCTCGGACGAAGAGGGTCTCGGAATGGGGGGCAGTTTAGCCTTTGCGCAGCGGGAGTTTTAAGCTGAATTTGTTTTTTGACGTCAGATTTCTATCGCGGGGAGACAGAGTGGGCCCGCGGAAATCCCGTGGCAGGAGTTCCCGTGGGCAAAGTCGGGGAGGATCAGGCGGTTTCTTGCTCTTTCAGAATCGTCAGCACGGTTTGCACATTTTGCGCAGCATCACGACCCAGGCTGGTCAGATAACCGCCATCGGGCTGGTCAGTGAGTTCTTTCTCAAAGAGGCGCTGGGCAGCGGCGATGTGTTTCGGGGCAGCGGTCTGATGAATTTTCAAACCTTCCTGGGAACTGTCCAGGTTGAAGAGTGCGAGGACTTCCAGTTCGGCAACCAACTCAGGGGTAAGCGACATAAGGACTCCAGACTTTCTAGGAATTGGACGACAGCGCCCCTAAGGTGAACCTGCCGGCGCGGACTGTCCAGTGTGCGCGTCAGGGTTTTTGTCTGGGGGCGGTTTCCAGTGTAGTCAGGGTCTGGGAGAAGGCTGGATGGATGGGTGACAAATTGTGTGGGAGCAAACCTGCTCCCACAGGTAGCGGCCCGGTTACGGCTTTTCCGGTGGCAACTCAGGCAATGCGCGCAGCGCCGCTTCATACCATTCGGTGTTGAACGGACGGTCTTCATCGAGCATCGCGTCAATCTCGTACGCCAGCACATGGGCCATCAGGTTGAGGATTTCTTCGCGCTCGACGCCCACCAAAGTGAGTTTGTTAAGCGTGGCTTTGGCCGCTGGCGGGTTGTCGCTTTCGATCTGGTTCTCGATGGCTTCGATCAACGTAGCCTCGGCGAACTCTTCTTCGTCATTGTCGTTGTCGATGTCTGTCGGCTCGCTCATGGCAGGCTCCTCAAGGAAAGGCGCCAGTTTACCCGCATTCAGCGGCGTGATGCTGCTGGCGGGATTCGCCTCGGCGATCTATAAACAGACACCGCCCACCCCGCACGGCCCGGAGGCTATGTGATGCTCAAGCTCTACGGATTCTCAGTCAGCAATTACTACAACATGGTCAAACTGGCGCTGCTGGAAAAAGGCCTGCCGTTCGAAGAGGTCACGTTCTATCCGGGGCAGACTCCGGATTCACTGGCGATCAGTCCGCGCGGCAAAGTGCCGGTGCTGGGCGTTGACGCCGGTTACATCAATGAAACCGCGATCATTCTCGAATACCTCGAACAGACCCAGAAAGGCACGCCGCTGCTGCCGAGCGACCCGTTCGAGCGTGCGCAGGTGTTGGCAATTGCCAAGGAAATCGAGCTGTACATCGAACTGCCGGGCCGCGCCTGTTACGGCGAAGCGTTTTTCGGCATGACTTTGCCGGACGCGATCAAGGAAAAGACCAAGTCCGAGTTGCTGCTGGGTTTTGCTTCGCTGGGCCGCCACGGCAAATTCGCTCCGTATGTGGCAGGCGACAGTCTGAGCATTGCCGATTTGTACTTCCTGTACAGCGTGCCGTTGGCGTGCGCGGCGGGGCAGAAGTTGTTCGGGATTGATTTGCTGGCGGAGATGCCGAAGGCCAAGGCGCTGCTGGAGCGACTTGAGCAGAATCCGCATGTGCAGAGTATTGCGGCGGACAAGGAGGCTGCGATGCCGGCGTTTTTGGCGATGATCGCGGCGAAGAAGTGAGTTCTGTGCTGATCTGAAGTCAGCATTCGCGAGCAAGCTCGCTCCCACATTTAGACTGTATTCTCAAATCCAAACTGTGGGAGCGAGCCTGCTCGCGAAGCTTTTGGTTTTTAGCGGCTGGCGATCAGGGCCTGACCGCGCACAACCGCAGCCTTGACCTGCGCCGGCGCAGTCCCGCCGATATGGTCACGGGCATTCACCGAGCCTTCGAGGGTCAGCACGGCAAACACATCCTGCTCGATCTGGTCGCTGAACTGACGCAGTTCTTCCAGGCTCATTTCTGCCAGATCCTTGCCAGTGTCGACGCCGTACTTCACCGCGTGACCAACGATTTCGTGGCAATCACGGAACGGCAGGCCACGGCGCACCAGGTAGTCCGCCAGGTCGGTCGCGGTGGAGAAGCCACGCAGCGCCGCTTCACGCATGATCGCGTGTTTCGGCTTGATCGCCGGGATCATGTCGGCAAAGGCACGCAGCGAATCGCGCAGCGTGTCGGCGGCATCGAACAGCGGCTCTTTGTCTTCCTGGTTGTCCTTGTTGTAGGCCAGCGGTTGGCCTTTCATCAGGGTCAACAGGCCCATCAGGGCGCCGAACACACGGCCGGTCTTGCCGCGTACCAGCTCAGGAACGTCGGGGTTTTTCTTTTGCGGCATGATCGAGCTACCGGTGCAGAAACGGTCCGGCAGATCGATGAACTGGAATTGCGCGCTGGTCCACAGCACCAGTTCTTCGGAGAAGCGCGACAGGTGCATCATCGCGATGCTTGCGGCCGAGCAGAATTCGATGGCGAAGTCGCGATCGGAAACGTTGTCCAGCGAGTTGCCGCCGACGGCATCGAAGCCCAGTAGTTGTGCGGTGTACTCGCGGTCGATCGGGTAGGTGGTGCCAGCCAGCGCAGCGCTGCCCAGCGGCATGCGGTTGGTGCGCTTGCGGCAGTCGACCAGACGCTCGTAGTCGCGGCTGAGCATTTCGAACCAGGCCAGCATGTGATGCCCGAAGGTCACTGGCTGAGCAGTTTGCAGGTGAGTGAAGCCCGGCATGATGCTGGCAGCTTCGCGCTCGGCTTGCTCCAGCAGGCCTTTTTGCAGGCGAGTGATTTCGGCCAGGATCAGGTCGATTTCGTCACGCAGCCACAGGCGGATATCGGTGGCAACCTGATCGTTGCGGCTGCGGCCGGTGTGCAGTTTTTTGCCGGTGACGCCAATGCGGTCGGTCAGGCGCGCTTCGATGTTCATGTGCACGTCTTCGAGGTCGATGCGCCAGTCGAACTGGCCGGCCTCGATTTCGCCCTGAATGGTCTTCAGGCCCTCGATGATGCTGTCGCGCTCGGCATCGGTCAGCACGCCGACCTTGGCCAGCATGGTGGCGTGGGCGATCGAGCCCATGATGTCGTGGCGATACAGGCGCTGGTCGAAAGTGACGGAGGCGGTGAAGCGGGCGACGAAGGCGTCGACGGGTTCACTGAAGCGGCCGCCCCAGGACTGATTGGTCTTGTCAGTGCTCATGAATTCGCTCGTATCGGCTTGAAGAAAAAAGGCGTGAAACGCTGGCGCGGATAATAACAGGGTTGCCAATCCTGTCGCTGACACCGGTCGATACGTTTTTTTCTCATCGTGTCATCCATAGTCGGCGCGTTCTCCCGGGAATTTGCGCAACGATATTTTTCGATTGAGCAATAACGTTCCGACGAGCGTCTACAGTTGGACATAAGGGTCGGTGCAAGTCAGATCGCGCAAAGGTCTGGCTGCCGACTATAAGAAGAGGGGGTGGGTGGATTGTCCTTGGACAAACACCGCGCAAAGCGCAGGAAACAGCGGGCTTCGAGCAGTACGACCCGGACACTGGCAAATATTGCTGGCCGACGTACGGCACTTTTTGGCGCTCGGGCTAGTCTTAGCGTGGATCGCGGTGACGGACGTCACTTCACCTGTCTACGCTATCCTTGTGCGAGACTCACGCAGGAATCCAGCGCAATATGAATGTCCTGATCGTTGATGACGAACCACTGGCTCGCGAGCGCCTCAGCCGAATGGTGAGCGAGCTCGAGGGTTACACAGTCCTGGAGCCCAGCGCCACGAATGGCGAAGAGGCGTTGGTGCTGATCGACAGCCACAAACCGGATATCGTGCTTATCGATATCCGCATGCCGGGCCTGGATGGCCTGCAGGTTGCTGCCCGTCTGTGCGAGCGCGAAACACCACCGGCCGTGGTGTTTTGCACCAGTCCCGATGAATTTGCCGTGGAAGCCCTGCAGGCCAGCGCCGTGGGCTATGTGGTGAAACCCGTGCGAACCGAACACCTGCATGACGCCCTGAAAAGGGCTGAGCGTCCCAACCGGACGCAACTCTCGGCCCTGACCCGCCCCGCCGCCGAAAGCGGCAATGGCCCGCGCAGTCACATCAGCGCCCGTACCCGCAAAGGCATTGAACTGATCCCGCTGGATCAGGTGGTCTACTTCATTGCCGACCACAAATACGTGACCTTGCGCCATGAAACCGGCGAAGTGCTGCTGGACGAACCGCTCAAGGCTCTGGAAGACGAATTCGGTGAACGCTTCGTGCGCATCCACCGCAACGCGCTGGTCGCCCGCGACCGCATCGAACGTCTGCAACGCACGCCGCTGGGACATTTCCAGCTGTTCCTCAAAGGCCTCAATGGTGACGCGTTGATTGTCAGCCGTCGGCATGTGGCGGGTGTGCGCAAAATGATGCAGGGCCTTTAACCCGGTCATTCCGGGTTGCTTTCATCTCGTTACCAGGCATTGCAGGCCAGGGAGGCCACGCCGTTTCTGATTCAAGTCAAAGTGGATTTGGCTGAGCTGTTATTATCCGCCGTATCTATTCAGTACGGATTGATCCATGTCCTCTCGCGAAATCCGCATCGCCACCCGTAAAAGTGCGCTGGCCCTCTGGCAGGCCGAATACGTCAAAGCCCGTCTGGAAGCGGCCCATCCGGGTCTGCTGGTGACGCTGGTGCCCATGGTCAGTCGCGGCGACAAGTTGCTCGATTCGCCGCTATCGAAAATTGGCGGCAAGGGCCTGTTCGTCAAGGAACTGGAAACCGCACTGCTGGAAAACGAAGCCGACATCGCCGTCCACTCGATGAAAGACGTGCCGATGGACTTCCCCGAAGGCCTTGGCCTGTTTTGCATCTGCGAGCGCGAAGATCCGCGTGATGCCTTCGTTTCCAATACCTACCCTAGCCTTGAGGCATTGCCGGCCGGCAGCATCGTCGGCACCTCCAGCCTGCGTCGTCAGGCGCAGTTGCTGACTCGCCGCCCGGATCTGGAAATCCGCTTCCTGCGTGGCAACGTCAACACCCGTCTGGCCAAGCTCGATGCCGGCGAGTACGACGCGATCATCCTCGCCGCAGCCGGTCTGATCCGTCTCGGTTTCGAAGACCGTATCACCTCGGCCATCAGCGTCGATGACAGCCTGCCGGCCGGTGGCCAGGGCGCAGTCGGTATCGAATGCCGCAGCGTCGACAGTGAAATCCACGCCTTGCTGGCTCCTCTGCATCATGCGGACACGTCCTCGCGCGTCACGGCTGAACGCGCCCTCAACAAGCATTTGAATGGCGGCTGCCAAGTGCCAATCGCTTGCTACGCCGTACTCGAAGGCGAGCAATTGTGGCTGCGTGGTCTGGTGGGCGAGCCGAGTGGCGGCCGACTGATCAGCGCCGAAGCCCGAGCTCCGCGCGCCGATGCCGAAGCGCTGGGTGTGAAGGTTGCCGAAGATTTGCTCAGCCAGGGCGCTGAAGAAATTCTCAAGGCAGTTTACGGCGAGGCAGGCCACGAGTGACCGGTTGGCGCCTGCTGCTGACGCGCCCTGCGGACGACTGTGCGGCGCTCGCCGAAACGTTGGCCGGGCAGGGGATTTTCAGCAGTTGCCTGCCGCTTTTGGAAATTGCACCGTTGCCGGTCTCTGACAAAATACGTCAGGCGATTACACGGCTGCCCGGTTGCAGCGCCGTGATCGTGGTGAGCAAACCGGCGGCACGCATTGCGGTGGATCTGCTCAAGGCTCATGGCTTGCAGTCACTGGCGAACCCTTGGTTCAGCGTCGGTGCAGCGACGGCGCAGATTCTCAAGGATCATGGTCTCGACGTGAGCTTCCCGGTCGAGGGTGATGACAGCGAGGCGTTGCTGCAGTTGTCGCGTCTGCGTGAGGCGGTGGCCCGGCCCGGTGCGCAAGTGTTGATCCTGCGCGGGGAGGGCGGTCGCGAGCTGCTCGCCGAGCGCCTGCGTGAGCTTGGTGCTAGTGTCGAGTATCTGGAATTGTATCGACGCGACCTGCCAGCTTATGCGCCGCAAACATTGCCGCGGCGGATCGAAGCGGAACGCTTGAACGGGCTGGTGGTCAGCAGTGGACAGGGTTTCGAGCACCTGCGTCAGATGGCCGGCGATGCCTGGCCTGTGATTGCGCAGTTGCCGTTGTTTGTACCAAGCCCGAGGGTCGCCGAGCAGGCACGTGCCGCCGGGGCCCAAACAGTTGTGGATTGCCGCGGCGCGAGTGCCGCGGCTTTGCTGACGGCGTTACGGGAGCAACCCGTGCCCGTTTTCTAATGCAAAGGATGGATACGTGAGCGAAACAGCCTTGCCTAAAGATGACGTCCAACCTGTGATTGATGCTCAGGTTGAAACTCCACCGCCGGCCAAAGAGCCGCGCCGAGGCAATGGACTGGCCATTGTCGCCCTGTTGCTCGGCGCTGCCGGCGTGGCGATCGGTGGCTGGGGTGCCTGGCAGGTGCGTCACCTGCAGACCAACACCGCACAACAGTCGGGTCAGGTGCAGGCGTTGAACGATCAGGCGCAGAGCCTGAAGCTCAACGAACAGCGCCTGACCGAGCGCCTCGCGCAGTTGCCGGGGGCCGACGAGCTCGCCGATCGCCAGCGTCTGGTGACGCAGCTTCAGGGCGATCAGCAGCGCCTCAATCAACGTCTGGAAACCGTCCTCGGCGCCAGCCGCAAGGACTGGCGACTGGCTGAGGCCGAACATCTGCTGCGTTTGGCCAGTCTGCGCCTTTCGGCCTTGCAGGACATCAGCAGCGCCCAGGCCCTGGTGCAAGGCGCTGACGAAATCCTTCGCGAACAGAACGACCCCGGCTCGTTCGCTGCACGTGAACAAGTGGCGAAAACCCTGGTCGCGCTGCGCAGCACCGCGCAGCCTGATCGCACCGGGTTGTTCCTGCGCCTGGGCGCCTTGCGTGATCAGGTTATTGACCTCACCGAACTGGCGCCGGAATACAAGGATCGCGGCGAGTCGCTGCTCGGCCTGACTGCCGATGGTGACGGCGCCAGTCGTTGGGCGCAGTGGTGGGATCAGGTCTCGCGTTACATTCGTATCGATTTCAACGCGGACAAGAATGTGAAGCCGCTGTTGGCCGGACAGAGTCTGAGCCAAGTGCGTCTGGCCTTGAGTCTGGCGCTGGAGCAGGCGCAGTGGGCGGCCCTCAATGGCCAGGCGGCGGTGTACACCCAGGCAATGGCCGAGGCGCGCGACGTCCTGAAAGGCAATTTCAATCCGGACAATCCGCAAAGCAAAGTGATGCTGGAACAAGTCGGCGAGCTGAGCAAGGAACCGGTCACCGTCAACACCCCGGATTTGACCGGCACGTTGAGTGCGGTTCAGGCCTATCTGGAACGGCGTAATGTCAATGCCGAAGAGTCGGTGAAACCTTTCGCCAAACCTGCCGCCAACACCGCGCAGGAGGCCACGCCATGAAACGCCTCTATGTGATCGTGTTTCTGGTGATAGCCGCGACGGCGGCATTGGGCCTGGCGATTGCCGAGCATTCCGGTTACGTGCTGGTTGCTTACAAGTCCTTCCGTTACGAGTCGAGCCTGTGGGCGACTCTGGCGCTGATCGCGATGCTGTGGCTGCTGATCTGGGGCATCAAGGCTTTGGTCGAGCTGGTCATGGCCTCCAGCGGCGTGGTCAATCCATGGTCGCGGCGCAACCGCAGTCGCCGGGTGCAGGTGGCCATCGAGCATGGTCAGTTGGACTTGGCTGAAGGTCGTTGGGCCAGCGCCCAGCGTCATCTATATCGAGCCGCTGAGGCCGAACGCCAACCGCTGCTGTATTACCTCGGCGCTGCCCGCGCGGCGAACGAACAAGGCAATTACGAGGAATCCGATCATCTGCTCGAGCGAGCGCTGGAGCGTCAGCCGCAGGCAGAGCTGGCGATTGCCTTGAGCCACGCACAATTGCAGACCGATCGTGGCGACACCGACGGTGCGCTAGTGACTTTGCAGGCGATGCACGAGCGTCATCCACATAATGTGCAGACGCTGCGCCAGTTGCAGCGTCTGTATCAGCAGCGCGGCGAATGGTCTGCGGTGATTCGTTTGTTGCCCGAACTGCGCAAGGACAAAGTCCTGCCACCTGCCGAACTGGCTGAGCTTGAGCGTCGTGCCTGGGGTGAAAACCTTTCACTGGCTGCACAGCGCGAAGAGGACGGCACAGTCGGCTTGCAGTCGCTCAACCGGGCATGGCAACAGCTCACCTCGGCGCAACGTCAGGAGCCGCCGCTGGTGTTGGCCTATGCCGAGCAACTGCGCCAGCTGGGTGCTCAGGTCGAGGCGGAAGAAGTGCTGCGTACCGCTCTCAAACGCAAGTACGACAGCCATCTGGCGCGTCTTTATGGTTTAGTGCGCGGCATTGATCCGGCACGCCAGCTGCAAATCGCCGAAGGCTGGCTCAAGGATCATCCGCACGATCCGAGCCTGCTCCTGACGTTGGGGCGTCTGTGTCTGCAAGCCAGCCTGTGGGGCAAGGCGCGGGACTATCTTGAAAACAGCCTGCGCGTGCAGCGCAATCCGGAAGCTTGTGCGGAACTGGCGCGCTTGCTCGCACAACTGGGCGATACCGAGCGCAGCAATCAGTTGTTTCAGGAAGGTCTGGGTCTGCTCGATGAGCGCCTTTTGGCCGCGCCGCTGCCGGTTCCGGCTCACGTTTGAAGTCGCGAGGGAGGTTGCTCCCTCGCTCACTTTTGGTGACCCTAAATTCAACTTCAGTGAGTGCTAAGGGCAAAGTCCTACAGCGGACTACACCAATTCCTCTCGAACCTGTCGGGTTTTCCCTACACCTCTGGTGAACTGTCGGCAGGGTGTCGCCTTGAAAGGCTGACACGCTTTCCTCTACCGTAACCGCCTGTCTCTACTGTTACGGAAAAGCCATGTCGTTGGCCTGCTCACGCTCCTTGTTCTTCATGGCTTTCACTGCGGGAGCCTTTGCTCTGGGAGCTTCCTATTATCTTGAATACGTGGTCGGCCTTACGCCGTGCAGTCTCTGCCTGGTGCAGCGGCTGTTCCTGACGTTGCTGTCGGCATTTTGCGGTCTGGCGGCGATCCACGGACCCAAACGTGTCGGCCTTTCGCTTTACTGGCTGCTTGCGCTGCTGACGAGCCTCGGCGGCACCACGGCGGCCTGGCGGCAGGTGCTGATACAAAGCGATCCGGTGCTGCAACTGTTGAATTGCTCACCGGCGCCCGAGACGCTGTTCAGCGGCTTTCCGTGGCTCTGCGCGCTGCAAAGGATGTCTAACGGTGGCGCAGACTGCGCGGAAATTTCCTGGACGCTGTTCGATCTGAGTGTCCCGGAGTGGAGTCTGTTGTTCTTTGTCGCGGTGTCGATTCTTGCCATTTATCAATTGTTGCGCCTGGGCTGGGGCGCTCTGCAGCGACCGCTCAGCGGCGAAGCGTCGCACTCAGCGCTGGTCCGGGATTAAACACTTGTATGAACTTTATCTCCTGCGTACCTTGAAGCCATAGGCGTGCGGGCATAATCTGGCCCGCACGTGTCATTGGATTTATGTTGCTCGATGACGCTCTGCCCGACCGTCCCCCAAGCCAAAACCAGAGGCGGGACGCGGGTGTAGAGCAGCATGACCCACAAGGGAAGAGAGATCGCCATGCTCGAAAGTTGTCAGAATGCTCAGGAACGTTGGGGTGGAGTTCATCTGCTGATCGACCGCTGGTTGCAAGAGCGGCATGAACTGGTTCGGGCCTATGATGCTCTTGGTGCGAAACCTGAGAAGTTGAGCGAGAACCGCAAGCCCTTGCAGGAATTCTGCGGTGTGCTGGTCGACTACGTATCAGCCGGGCACTTCGAAATCTACGAACAACTGACCGGTGAAGCCAAGGCGTTCAACGACAAGCGCGGCCTTGAATTGGCCGAGACAATTTATCCGCGCATCGATGTCATCACCGAAAAACTCCTCGCGTTCAACGACCTTTGCGACGAAGGCAAATGCGTTGCGGAGAAATTCAAGGAACTCGGTGGCCTGCTTCACGAACGTTTTGAACTGGAAGACTGCCTGATTGAAGTGCTGCATACGGCACACAAGGAAGAAGATTCGGTTGAGGCCTGACTGACGCTTTCAACAAAAAACGGTGCGCTCAGGCGCACCGTTTTTTTATGCCTGATCAACTCGTCGCGCCACGTAATTCGACTTCAAAAACCAACGGTGTGAACGGTGCGATCAGGTCGCCGGCACCGTCGGCGCCATAAGCCTGATCCGATGGAATCACCAGTCGCCATTTCGCACCCACCGGCATATTTTGCAGCGCGGTGCGCCAACCGGCGATCACGCTGTCGAGGTTGAACCATTGCGGCTGAGTGTTCTGATCGAACACGGTGCCGTCCGGCAAACGACCGATGTACAACACCTGGACTTTTCCATCAGGGCCTGCCTTGGCGCCGGTGCCTGGCGTCAGCTCGGTGAGCAGGATGCCGTCGGCCAGTTGCTTCACTCCCGGTTTGGCTTTTTCAGCCGTCAGGAAACGCTGCTCGTTTTCCATCGCGGCGTCGCTCGAAGGCATCGCGGCGTGCTCGGCATTTTGCGATTCATGGTCGGCCAGAATCTGTTCGATGCGCGCCTCACTCAGCGCCAGCGGCTTGCCTTGATAGGCCTGCTGCAAACCTTCTACCAGTGCCTGGATCTGCAACTGCGGGACTTCCTGACGCAAGCGTTCGCCCAGGCTGGCACCGAGACTATAGGCCAGATCATGAGCGTCGTTCGCCGTGGTTTTTTCGTCGGCGTGGGCCGCTGAAAAAATCACGCAGAGGGATAAAAAAAGGTAGCGCGACATGGGCACTCTCCGTCCTGAATTGCGGTGGATTATGCCAGCGCGAACGTCTGTAACGGTGAACTGCTTTTGACTTGTTGAAGAACATTTTCACTTCGTTGCAACGCAACGGTTTCGATACTGTCAAGATGACCTAGCGGCGGTAACTGCAGAGGTCTAGTATGAGCCGCACTCACGTCAGCCAGGAGGTAAACCATGTCGGCCACCAAGAAGCCTGTAAACACTCCGTTGCACTTACTCCAACAACTCTCGGGCAGCTTGCTCGAGCATCTGGAAAACGCTTGCTCCCAAGCCTTGGCTGATGCTGAAAAACTGCTCGCCAAACTGGAAAAGCAACGCGGCAAGGCGCAAGAAAAACTGCACAAATCCCGCACCAAATTGCAGGACGCAGCTGCCGCCGGCAAAGCCAAGGCACAGACCAAAGCCAAAGGCGCGGTGAAAGAACTTGAAGACCTGCTCGATGCGCTGAAAGAGCGTCAGTCCGACACTCGCAGCTACATTCTGCAACTCAAGCGCGATGCCCAGGAAAGCCTGAAACTGGCCCAGGGTGTTGGTCGTGTCCAGGAAGCAGTGGGCAAAGTATTGTCGTCCCGCTCGGCCAAACCAGCGGCGGCACCTGCCAAGAAAGCCGCAGCCAAACCTGCTGCAGCCAAGGCGCCGGCGAAAACCGCTGCTGCAAAACCAGCCGCTAAAGCCGCCGCAAAACCAGTGGCCAAAGCGCCCGTGAAAGCTGCAGCAAAACCCGCTGCCAAGCCTGCGGCAAAAAAACCGGCTGCGGCGAGCGCTGCGAAACCGGCGGCTAAAACCACTGCGGCAAAACCTGCTGCCGCCAAAACTGCTGCGGCAAAACCCGCTGCAAAAACAGCCGCAGTCAAAGCGACTCCAGCGAAAACCGCAGCTGCAAAACCGGCCGCTAAAACCGCAGTGAAACCAGCCGCTAAAACTGCCGCTGCAAAACCTGCCGCCAAGTCCGCCGCCAAACCAGTTGCTGCTAAAGCGGCTGCAAAACCAGCTGCCAAAGTCGCCGCAAAACCAGCTGCCAAGCCTGCTGCAAAACCTGCAGTGAAAGCCGCCGCCAAGCCTGCTGCTAAACCAGCAGTCAAGCCAGTCGCTAAACCGGCCGCCGCTGCCAAACCTGCTGCCGCAAAACCGGCTGCCAAGCCCGCAGCAAAACCAGCTGCCAAACCAGCCGCTGCCAAACCGGCCACCGCGACAGCTGCCAAGCCTGCCGCACCGGCAACCTCGGCCTCGCCAGCAGCACCTGCGCCAGCTGCCACTACCTCGACCTCTACGACTGCGCCAACGCCAGCCGCTGCGTCGAGCGTCACCAGCAACCCGACCAGCGCTTCCTAAGTACCGGTCGCCGCGATGCGCAGCACTTGCAGCGCATCGCGGTTCGGGCTGGCTCTTGGGCCTGCCAGCGCCTCCAGCCATGCCATCGACCCCGATACATTGCGCGCCCACATCTGCGCAATCCCCTCCAGCCGTGACAACAACGCACGCTCAGCCTCAAGCTCCAGCGCCTTGACTTGGTCACGCATGCCTTTCAACACCGCATCTTCCATAGCCCCCGCCTTCCATTGCATGCGCAGTGCACGCAACGGCTGCACGACCTCGATATCCCAAGGCTCGGTCAACGCCTGAAGCTGTTGCACGCGCTGTTGATCGCAGGCCACGCCGCGTTGTTCCAGCCATAAACCGCACAGCAGCAGGCACACATTGGCCCCCGCCGTTTGCAGTTGCAGGCAGGCGTCTTCCACGCCCGGGCGGGCGTAGGTGGCAAGGGAAAAGCTCCACAGGTCAGAGGACATCGTGCTACTCGCGCCAGTTGTGAGCGAAGCTGGTAGACTCCGCCGCCATTATGATCCGACTTCAGAACCTGACTTTACAGCGTGGCCCGCAACGTCTGCTAGAAGACGCCGAGCTGACCCTGCACGCCGGCCACAAAGCCGGCCTCATCGGTGCCAACGGCGCCGGCAAATCCAGCCTGTTTGCCTTGCTGCGCGGCGAGTTGCACCCCGATTCGGGCGATTGCCTGCTTCCGGCTGACTGGCGGATCGCGCACATGCGTCAGGAGGTCGATACCCTCGAGCGCCTGGCGGTCGACTATGTGCTCGATGGCGACCTGCGTCTACGTGAGGTGCAACGCGACCTTGCAGTGGCCGAAGCGGCCCATGACGGCGTGGCGCTGGCTCGCCTGCACGCCGAACTCGACAGCGCTGACGGCTACACCGCCGACGCGCGGGCGCGCAAGTTGCTCGCCGGTCTGGGTTTCACCAATGAGCAGATGGATCGCCAGGTAGGAGATTTCTCCGGTGGATGGCGGATGCGTCTGAATCTGGCGCAGGCATTGATGTGCCCATCGGACTTGCTGCTGCTCGACGAACCGACCAACCACTTGGACCTCGACGCCATCATCTGGCTCGAAGAGTGGCTGAAGAGCTATCCGGGCACCTTGCTGCTGATTTCCCACGACCGCGATTTCCTCGACGAAGTCGTCGACCATGTTGCCCACGTCGATCAACGCAAAATCACCCTGTATCGGGGCGGCTACACCGCGTTCGAACGCGCCCGTGCCGAGCGTCTGGCCCAGCAGCAACAGGCCTACGAGAAGCAACAGGCGCAGCGTGCGCACATGGAAAGCTACATCGCCCGCTTCAAGGCTCAGGCCACCAAGGCCCGTCAGGCCCAGAGCCGGATCAAGGCGCTGGAGCGCATGGAAGAGTTGTCGGCGGCTCACGTCGATTCGCCGTTCGACTTCGTGTTCCGCGAGTCGACGAAGATTTCCAGCACGTTGATTGATTTGTCCGATGCGAACCTGGGCTACGGCGACCGAACCGTGCTGGAGAAGGTCAAGCTGCAACTGACCCCCGGCGCGCGGATCGGTCTGCTCGGGCCCAACGGTGCGGGTAAATCGACGCTGATCAAGAACCTCGCCGGTGAGCTGCAACCGCTGGCCGGTCGCCTGACCCGAGGCGAGAACACCGTGGTCGGCTACTTCGCCCAGCATCAACTCGACTCACTGGACTCCAAGGCCAGCCCGTTGCTGCACTTGCAGCGTCTGGCGCCGACCGAGCGTGAGCAGACCCTGCGTGACTTCCTCGGTGGTTTCGACTTCCGTGGCGCGCGGCTCGACGAGCCGGTACTGAATTTCTCCGGTGGCGAGAAGGCGCGTCTGGCCCTGGCGTTGATCGCCTGGGAGCGGCCGAACCTGTTGCTGCTCGACGAACCGACCAACCACCTCGATCTGGAAATGCGCCTGGCGCTGACCATGGCGTTGCAGGAGTTCAGTGGCGCGGTTCTCGTGGTCTCTCACGATCGTCACTTGCTCAAGAGCACCACCGACAACTTCTATCTGGTCGCCGACGGCAAGGTCGAAGAATTCGACGGCGACCTCGAAGACTATGCGCGTTGGCTGGTGGAATACCGTCAACGCAATGCGCCGGTCAGCAACACCCCGGTGAACCCGGACAAAACCGACAAGAAGGCTCAGCGTCAGGCCGCTGCTGCGTTGCGTCAGCAACTGGCACCGCACAAGCGTGAAGCCGACAAGCTTGAAGCCGAACTGGGCAAGCTCCACGAAAAACTGGCCAAGGTCGATGCCAGTCTCGGCGACAGCGAAATCTACGAGCCGGCACGCAAGAACGAGTTGCGTGATCTGCTGGCCGAGCAGGCCAAGCTGAAAGTGCGCGAAGCGGAACTTGAAGAGGCGTGGATGGAAGCCCTCGAAATGCTGGAAAGCATGCAGGCGGAGCTGGAGGCGTTGTCCTGATGGAAGCGTTCAAGCTGCCGCTGCCCGCCATGTGGGTCGAGCCGATCTGGCTTGGCGTGCAGATTCTGCTGATCCTGCTGGCCGGTTACATTGCCCAGCGCTTTGTCGCCAAATGCCTGACCCGTCTGGGCGAGCGTTACCCGTTTCCGCCGCAACTGCTGATGCCGCTGCGTGGCGTGTTGCGCTGGCTGATCATGGGCAGTGCGGTGATCTTTGTCCTGCAGCGCCTCGGCGTCTCGGCCACGGTGCTGTGGACCGCGCTGTCGGGTTTCGTCGCGGTGGCGGCGGTGGCGTTCTTCGCGATGTGGAGTGTGCTGTCGAATCTGCTCTGCGCGATTCTGATCTTCACCGTCGGGCCGTTTCGCCTCGGTGATGTGGTCGAGTTGGTCGACACCACCGACAAGCCCGGCGTCAAAGGACGGGTGGTGGCGATCAATCTGCTCTACACCACGTTGATCGAAGCTGAAGAACTGGGCACCGGCAGCGCGATGGTGCAGGTGCCGAACAGCTTGTTCTTCCAGCGTTCGGTGCGGCGTTGGCGGGGGACTGATGTGTTCCCTTCGAGCGGTTTCGAGAAGTAAGGCTTTTCAAGATCAATAGATCGCATTAGCTTGGACGTCTGTCACGAGTCAGAGTCGAGGTGTGCGATGGAGCTACAAACATGGCTGGCGTTCTTCGCCGCCTGCTGGGTGATCAGTCTTTCCCCGGGCGCTGGCGCCATTGCGTCGATGTCCAGCGGTCTGCAATACGGCTTCTGGCGTGGTTACTGGAATGCCCTGGGCCTGCAAATCGGCCTGGCCGTGCAGATCGCGATTGTCGGCGCCGGTGTCGGCGCGATTCTTACCGCTTCGGCCACTGCGTTCCATGCGATCAAATGGTTTGGTGTGGCCTATCTGGTGTATCTGGCGATCAAGCAATGGCGCGCGCTGCCCATGGACATGAGCGATGACGCAGCGGTGCGGCCGATCGGCAAGCCGTTGGCGCTGGTCTTCCGCGGTTTTCTGGTGAATATCAGCAACCCCAAGGCATTGGTGTTCATGCTGGCGGTGCTGCCGCAGTTCATCAATCCCCACGCGCCGCTGCTGATCCAGTATCTGGTGATCGGCGCGACCATGATCTTTGTCGACCTGATTGTCATGGCTGGCTATACCGGCCTGGCGTCGAAAGTGCTGCGCCTGTTGCGCACGCCAACACAGCAGAAACGCATGAACCGCACGTTTGCAGGGCTGTTCATCGGTGCGGCGGCGTTTATGGCGACGTTGCGTAAAGCGGCGGTATAAACCCCGCAGGCACAAAAAAGGCGACCTCCTGAGGTCGCCTTTTTTATGCGCAACTCCCACGCAGAGCGTGGGAATGATGCTTAGCGCAGAATCACCGGCGCGGTATCGCGCGGCAGGTTGTTACGCTGCTGCGGCTCGTGCGGCTGCTCGTAACCGCCGCCTCCGAGCTGTTGGCTCAGTTGTCCGGCCACGTCCTCACCCAGCGCCTTCGACACCTCGCGCACCACCCGTGGGCGGTTCAGCGAGATCTTGATGTCGCGGTGGTTCACCAACTTGGTGTCCTGCGCTTCACCCATCGCCGTGAAGGCCGACGTGATTTCGAAGGTCTTGGTGTTGATCAGGCTGAAGTCCGCCACCAGCGTCAGGCCCAGTACCGCCGAATAGCTGTCGGTGTGCGCCAGCTCGTTCATGTCCTGGGTGAAGTCGATGTCTGACACGGTGCCAAACAGAACATAGTCGGCACCCTTGAAGTTGCCGGCCTTGATCCGCTTGATCACGTCGTAGATGTCACCCTTGGACGACGCGGTGTACGGCGTGCCCTGCACCAGCTGGAACATACCGGTACGCAGAATTTCACCCTTGATGTCGCCGGTGAATTTGCGCAGCTCGGTCTGCTCGATGTAGCTGGTGGTCGCTTCGATCTCGTTATAGCTCGAAGAACCGCTGGAGCTGTAGTAACCCTCGCGATAATTGTTCTGCGCCGAAACGATGTGGATGTATTGCTCCACACGTTCCTGATACGCCAGATCCGTCACCGCGACTTTCGGGGCCGCTTGCGCGCCAAACGCGCAAGCCAGGGCCATCATGCCAATCCATGTGCGCATCGATTAACGCTCCGTGGTTTTGCGGATCTCTTTTTCGTCCATCCACTCGGCCAGACCGCTTTCAACGTCGATCAATTGCAGGCTGAACTTGTAGAAGACGTCCTTGTAATCGCTGCTGCGCTTGACGATCGAGCTGATCGAACCTTCGATGCGGTACTTGGCGGCGACCATGTTGCCAGTCTTGGCCACGGTGCTCTTCTTGTACAGGCCGCTCTGGTTTTGCAGCTTGAGCTGGTCAACCTGGCTCTGCATCGCATTGTTGTCGCTGGCGAAGCGCGCAACGCCGGTTTTCATCAGCTGAGTCTTGATGCTGGTGGTGATTTCGCGGGTATCGATGTACTCGCTGGTCTTGTTCTTCACGTCGTAGACCTGAACCACCGGGCGGCCCTGCAGAATGCCGGACTGGGCCAGGGAGCGGGTCATCGACTCGGCGATCATTTGCAGGTCAGTCGAACCGAATTCGTTGGTGACGGTTTCAACAGCCTTGGTGTCGCCGTAGCTGATGTTCTTGCTGCCCAGGGTTGGCGAGGTGTTGGCGCAACCGGAAGCCAGCAGGGCGATAACGGCGATGCAGGAAAAGCGTGCAAACATGACAGTGCTCTCTAAAACAGGAATAGGGGGAAGCGGACTTAAGGCGTCTTGATTTCCAGACGGAAATCCACGGCTTTCGGCGTCGGGGCGATAGCCTGGACGAAGCTGGTCTGCGCGCCGTACATCATCTGGCTTTTCCAGACTTCTTCTTCCGCGACCGGGAAGCCTTCAGGGCCGAGCCAGGCGAAGCGGTAGTAGAAAATCTTGTTGCTGTTGAGGGTGTTGCTCAACTGCACATTGACGGTCATGAAGCCGTTTTCGCGGGCGACGCGCATGGCGCCGACGACGATGTGTTTTTGCGGCCCCATGGCCACGACTTTGCTCGCGGCGCTGCCCGGCTCAGGAGGTGGCGGGGTGGCGCAGCCGCTGGCCAGCACGGCGAGGGCGGCGACGGCGATGAGTTTGAAGCGCATGCAAAGACTCCGTTCTTAAGGTTGTTTGAGGCTGGCGACGTTGGTCGCAGCGGCGCTCGGGATCACGTGGGCGGCGAGACCGCCAGCAAACACCTGATTGCCCACGGCACGCAGGCTGATCACCTGATAACGCTGATCGACGGTGACCTTGACCACCGAACCGCCCACAGCGCTCGGCAGAGTGACTTGGTGTTCACCTTTCTTCAAGCGCAGACGCACCACCTGGGTGTTGTCCGGCAGCGTGCGCCACGTACGGGTATCGGCACCTTCGAGCACAGCTGAAGAGATACCCACGGCCAGACCGGCCAGTGGATTGGTTTCGTTGATCTGCTTCTGCGCCACGCCTTTGGTGATCGCGCGCACGGTGGTGCGCAGGATAATCCCCGGCATGTCGTCGCGCAGGGCGCGGCGAGACATAGCGGTGGTGCTGTTGAGGCCGGTCAGGTTGACTTGCTGGCCGTCGACACCGATCTGCGCGAACGGCGCGGTGGAGGTGTCAGGCTTGATGATCGGGAACGACAGCGGCGTGATCACCACGTTGTTGGAGATTGGCAGCGGCAGTGGCACGCGAATCGAATCGCGGGACGGCGCCAGACCGCTTTGCACCACGATCAGGATGTCGCTGTCATCGCTCTTGGTCGGTTTGTCGAGGTTGACCAGCGCCTGTTCCAGCAGCGGCGTGTTCGGGCGCAGTTCTGCGGCCTTGCGGTAGCCCGGTGCAGCCAGGTCTTTTTCGCCAAGGGCTTCGTAAACGAAACCGGCCAGGTAATGGCTGAACGCACTCTGGTAGCTGTTCTTCAGGCCGACCACTTCCGGCGCATCGAGGCTGGCGACCGGATAGCCCTGCAGATCCTTGTACTGAGTCTTGATGCCTTCTTTCTCGGCCTCTTCCTCGCTCTTGAGGTATTCCTTGTCGCGCAGGTCGGCGATCACCGCTTCACGTTCGTGAGTCTTCTTGATCGCAGTGCGCGCGCCGTCGAAGTCATTGACCGCCAGCAGGTTCAGGGCCATTTGCGTGGTCAGCATGACTTTTTCGTAGTCGTAGCCTTCGTAACGACGGACCTTGTCGTTGACGATGAAGCTGCCGAACTGGGCGAGGTATTTGCCGGTGTCGAGTTTGACCGCGTCTTCCCACTTACCGACCACCTGGTCGGCGCTGGTCCAGGCGTTCTGGCTGCCGGACAAGTCGCCCTTGGCGCGCAGCAGTTCACCTTTCTCGAAGTAATAGAGCAGGTCTTTGTCGGCGCTGGTGTTGTTCTTTTCCAGCAGGGTCAGCGCGGCATCGACGTTGCCGGAAGCCAGTTGCTGGTTGGTCTGGGCCAGTTCGGAGTCGTAGTTGCGAAACGCCGAACAGCCGGACAGCAGGGTGACGGCGCTGAGCGCAATCAGAGTGGGGGCGCGGAATGCCATGGGGGTACTTCTTCCCTGGAGTAACTACAGCCGCGGATGCTGGTCGGGCTGGTGTGACCCATCGACAGTGGCGTTGGCCTCCTGCCAATTCCTCATAACCAGAGGAGCTTTTATGCCGCATCGCGATAGCGGGGGCGCGGCATTATAAGCGGGTGTTAGTGGCTATGTAATGGCTTTTTAATTGCACCGGTTAGTTAGGTGCCATTACTGCCCGGGACTGCCAACGTTAGCAGGCTCTGGTACTTCGGGTAGCACCAGCGAAGACCCCACGTAGTAGTTCACGCCCATGAATACCCGCAGGTTGAACACCTGATGGTTCTGGTCGACACGCACGGTGAACCCGTCCGCTGCACGCAAGTACGGGAAGCTCACGCGATGCAGGCCTTTTTTAAGGCGTAGACGGGCGACCAGGGTTTTGTCCGGAAGGGTGCGCCAGGTGCGCGTATCCGCCTCTTCGAAAGGATCGTGTTCAGTAACCACCAGCGAAGCCTTGGCCGGATCGCGTTCATTCTTTTGAGCCTGACTGATGGCGGCCATGTTGGCGCGGAACATGGCGCGCGAGATGATCGCCGGCATGTCATCGCGCAAGGTACGCATGGCCATGTCAGTAACGCTGTTGATCATCGTCAATGGGTATTGTTTGCCGTCGACGAGCACACTCGGAACAGGCGGTGTGATCGTATCGGGCACCATCACCGGAAACGAGATCGGCGCGACAATCGTCAGGTTTTCGTTCAGCCGCACCGGGATCGGCACTTGCACCGAACTGCGCACCGGCGCGAAACCGGCCTGGACAACGACCAGGATCTCGCTTTCATCCGCTGCCGGGGCGGGCTTGTCCAGATTGCGCAAGGCTTTCTCGAGAAACGGCACACCCGGGCGTAACTCAATGGCCTGGCGATAACCCGGTGCCGCGAGCGTGCGTTCGCCCAACGCTTCATAGGTGAAGCCCGCCAGGTAATGGCTGAATGCACTCTGATAGCCGTTCTTCAGTTCAATCACTTGCGGGGCGTCGAGGACGGCGACCGGGTAGCCTTGCAGATCCTTGTAATGCAGCGTGATCCCCTGGCTTTTGGCCTGCTCTTCAGCTTCTTCGTATTGCCGTTCCCGCTGGCGCGCAATCAGGGTTTCGCGTTCGTGGGTTTTCTTGATGTCGGCGCGCGCACCGTCGAAATCGTTCTCCGCCAGTTGGTTGAGCGCCATCTCGGTGGTCAGCATGACTTTTTCGTAGTCGTAACCTTCGTAGCGCAGCAACTTGTCGTTGACCAGCATGGTGCCCATTTCATTGCCGAACCGGGCCAGCAGCTTCATGCCTGCGGAGGGATCGGCCTCTTCGCGCTGGACAATCATCCGGTCAGCCGCGCGCCAGGCTTCCTGACTTTTTGGCAGGGCCGTGCCGGCGCTGAGAATGGCGCCTCTTTCCAGGTAATACAGCAGATCCTTGTCTTCCCAGGGATTATTCAGCTCCATCAGGTAGAGCGCTTCGTTGAGATTGCCCGCCGACATCTGATCGATGGTCTGCTGCATCTCTGCATCGTAATTGCGGTAAGCGGCGCAACCGTTCAGTTGCATGAGGGCGCTGAACAACAGGCAAAACGGCAGGCTACGGCGCATGGAGACAGGTTCTTCCTTGAACGGCAAGGGCGGGAGGTTACGCAGTATAAGGGCTGTTTGCCCCGGCATGTCTCACTCAAGGTGCAGGTGTTCGTCGAGTTCATGCACGCACATTACCGGACAAAAGCTGCACCGTTACGCCGAAAAAAACGACCGCCGCGCTGACAAAGCTTGAGGGAATCTCATTGGAAGTGAACAATGTGTTACTTCGTATTACCAATTGAGATTCGTTCATGACTGCGCCGTCCTGTTTTCTGGCCTGGCTGTTGTTCCCGTTGTGCGCCCTGAGTTGCTCAAACCTGTTGGCCGATACGGTGGAATGCGCGCCGCAAGCGCTGCACATGCTCGATTACATCAGTGCCGACTATCCGCCGACGGTGGAAGCGGGCAAAGTCGTCGACGACTCTGAATACCGTGAGCAACTGGAATTCATTCAGGTGTTGCAGGGGCTGATCGCGGATTTGCCGGTTAAACCGGAAAAGGCCGGGCTGGAGCAAGGTGTGATTGCCTTGCGCGCGGCGGTCACCGCTCGGCAGGACGGCGCGGAAGTTGCCCGTCAGGCGCGGCAACTGGGGGCGAAACTGGCCGTGGCCTATGAAGTCAGCCAGGCGCCGGTCATCACGCCCGATCCGGCGCGGGCCGCGCCACTCTTCGCCCAGCACTGCTCGGTGTGCCACGGTGAAACCGGCGCGGGCGATGGCCCGGCCGGTGTCGGCCTGACACCGCCCCCGGCCAACCTGCGCGACGCCGCCCGTCTGGATCACCTGAGCCTCTACGCGATCTACAGCACCCTCGGTCAAGGCGTCGAAGGCACCGATATGCCGTCGTTTGCCGATCAACTGGATGATCGCCAGCGCTGGGACATGGCGACATACGTCGCCGGGCTCAGCGCCGATGCCTCGGCAGCCAAATCCGAGCAGACCTACAACATCGCCGATCTGGCCCGCCAGACCCCGGCCGAAGTGCAAATTGCCGAAGGCGCGCAAGCCGCCGCGACGTTCCGCGCCCAGCGTGCGCAGCCGCCGCAGGTCAAGCGTGGCCCGGCGCAGTTGCTCGACTACACCGCTGCAACGCTGGACAAGAGCCTCGCGGCTTACCGCGCTGGCGACCACGATCAGGCCTACGACCTGTCGGTGGCGGCGTATCTGGAAGGCTTCGAACTGGTCGAGAGTTCGCTGGATAACGTCGACGCCAACGTGCGCAAAGACACTGAAAAATCCCTGATGGCTTATCGACAGTCGTTGCAGGACGGGTTACCGGTGGCCCAGGCCGAACAGCGTCTGGACGCGGCCAAGGCCAAACTCAAGGAATCCGCCGGTCTGCTCGGCAGCGATGGTTTGAGCTGGTCGCTGAGCTTTATCTCCGGTCTGCTGATTCTGCTGCGCGAAGGGCTGGAAGCGATTCTGGTGCTGGCGGCGATCCTCGCGTTCCTGCGCAACACCGGTCAGCAATCGGCGGTGCGTAGCGTTAACGTTGGTTGGGGCCTGGCGTTGCTGGCCGGCCTGGGGACTTGGGCGCTGGCGGCGTATGTGATCGATGTCAGCGGCTCGCAGCGTGAATTGCTCGAGGGCGCTACGGCGCTGTTCGCCAGTGTGATGGTGTTGTGGCTCGGTGTGTGGATGCACGACCGCCGTCACGCAGCAGCCTGGCAGGATTACATCAAGAGCAGTCTGGTCGGCGGTGGCGGGCGTTTTGGCTTCGCGATCCTGGCGTTCTTCTCGGTGTATCGCGAGTTGTTCGAAGTGATCCTGTTCTACGAAACCCTGTGGCTGCAGGCCGGGCCTGCCGGGCACAACGCGGTATTGGCAGGTGGTGCGACGGCGCTGGTGCTGCTGGTCGGTCTGGCGTGGGTGATCCTGCGCGGTTCGGCAAAACTGCCGCTGACACTGTTCTTCAGCATCAACGCCGCGCTGCTGTGCGCGCTGTCGGTGGTGTTTGCCGGGCATGGCGTGAAGGCGTTGCAGGAAGCGGGGATTTTCGGCACGCGGCCGGTGGCGTTCTTCGATTTCGACTGGCTGGGGATTCATGCCGATGCCTATTCGCTGACGGCGCAGGCGGTGGCGATTGTGGCGATCATCGTGCTGTATAGCCGTAGTCGGCTGGCTGAGAAGAAGCGAGTCGCCGCCTGACGGCATTCGCTGCGCTCATAATCGCGAGCAGGCTCGCTCCCACATGGATGGCGTATATCCTGTGGGAGCGAGCCTGCTCGCGAATTTTTTGGAGGTTGAAAATGCGTGTATGGATCGATGCCGACGCCTGTCCACGGGCGGCGAAGGATCTGGTGGTGAAGTTCGCGCTCAAGCGCCAGTTCGAAGTGGTGCTGGTGGCGGGGCAGCCGCAGACCAAACCGGGGCTGGCCATCGTCAAGTTGATCGTGGTGCCCAGCGGCCCGGATGCGGCGGACGATTATCTGGTCGAGCACGCCGTGCCCGGTGAGTTGGTGATCTGCAGCGATATTCCGCTGGCCGATCGGTTGGTGAAAAAGGGTGTGGCGGCGCTTGATCCGCGAGGCAAAGAGTTCGATGCGCAGAACATGGGCGAGCGCCTGGCCGTGCGCAATCTGTTCACCGATCTGCGTGAACAAGGCCAGATGAGCGGCGGCCCGGCGCCGTTTGGCGAGCGCGAGAAGCAGGCGTTTGCCAATGCGCTGGATCGAATCCTCACCCGTCTTTCACGCCAGTCTTGAGGCTACGATCGTTCCTACGCTCCGCGTGGGAATGCATCTTGGGACGCTCCGCGTTCCGGTCTCACCGCAAATGTCGCGCCAGAGTGAGCAGGCGCGGAGCGCCAATGGCAGCATTCCCACGCAGAGCGTGGGAACGATCATACGAGGGGGATCAGGCGTCGTTCTCGTGAGTCAACTCAAGGACGCGGTCGACCAGTTTGTTAATCCCCGAAGCCGCTTCACTGATGTTCTGCGCCAGCATATAAGCCGGGGTCGTCACCAGTTTGCGTGCCTTGTCTTCGATGATGTCGGTCACTGCGCACTCTTCGTGGGTGGCGCCCATCTTGTTCATCGCGGTGGCGGTGTCGGCATCGTTGCCGATGGTGCAGGTCACGCCCGGGCCGTAGATCTTTGCCGCGAGTGCCGGCGAGATGCAGATCAGCCCCACTGGTTTGCCTGCTTCGGCAAACGCTTCGGCCAGGGCCAGAACGTCTGGCTGCACGGTGCAGCCGGCGCCTTCGATGGCGAAGTTCGACAGGTTCTTCGCCGCCCCAAAGCCACCCGGCACGATCAGCGCATCGAAGTCGTCGACGTCGGCCTCACGAATGTCCTTGATGTTGCCCCGGGCGATGCGCGCCGACTCCACCAGCACGTTGCGCGACTCGGGCATTTCTTCGCCGGTCAGGTGATTGATTACATGCAATTGCGCAATGTTCGGGGCGAAGCACTGTACCTGCGCGCCGCGTTGATCAAGGCGTAGCAGGGTGATGACGCTTTCCTGGATTTCGGCTCCGTCGTAAACGCCACTGCCGGACAGGATCACTGCAACTTTTTTGCTCATGGGTTTCTCTCCAGTTTCATGGCGCTAAATGTCCACTAATTTGTCGCGCGTTGCCATAGGGTAAATTCGCGCTCAGGCCTACGATCTGCTGCATGGAATTGGCTCGGAACACGTCATGAACTTCATTCTGTATGCGGTGCCGTTTTTCTTCGTTTTGATTGTGGTGGAGCTGATCGCCGACCGTTGGCGCGGGGTCAGCCACTATCGCCTGGCCGATGCGGTGAACAGCATCAGCACCGGTGTGCTGTCGACCACTACCGGGCTGCTGACCAAAGGCGTCGGCCTTGTGACCTATGCCTTTGCCCTGGAACATCTGGCGTTGCTCAGGCTGCCGGCGCAGAGCCTCTGGGTCTGGGTGTTCGCTTTCATCCTCTATGACTTCTGCTATTACTGGCTGCACCGCATGGGCCATGAACGCAACATCCTCTGGGCGGCGCATTCGGTGCATCACCAGAGCGAGGAGTACAACCTCTCGACGGCGTTGCGCCAGACCAGCACCGGATTTCTGCTGAGCTGGATCTTCTACCTGCCGATGGCCGTACTTGGCGTGCCGCTGCTGGTGTTCGTCAGCGTTGCGGCGCTGAATCTGCTCTATCAGTTTTGGGTGCACACCCAGCACATTCCCAAGCTTGGCTGGTTCGAATGGTTCTTCGTGACGCCATCCAATCATCGGGCTCACCATGCACAGAACACTCTCTACATGGATCGCAACTACGGCGGGGTGTTCATTATTTGGGATCGGCTGTTTGGCTCGTTCCAGGAAGAGGACGACAACGAACCGGTGATTTTCGGCGTGACCACGCCATTGGCGAGTTGGAATCCGTTGTGGGCCAACCTGCAGTTTTATGCGCAGTTGTGGGATGACGCGCGGCGCACGGAGAGCATGTGGGACAAGCTGCGGATCTGGTTTATGCGCACCGGTTGGCGTCCGGCGGATGTGGCGGCGAAGTACCCGCTGAACAAGCCGGACCTGACCCGGTTTCGCAAATTCGACATACCGCTCGAGAGCCGCCAGCAGTGGTACGTGGCGGCGCAATTCTGCGTCTATATCGCGCTGGGCAGTTACCTGATGAATCTGGAAACCACTCTGCCGAGCGCCGCGCTGGTGCTCGGTTGGGGGGCGGTGGCGTTCGGTCTGTTTGCGTTGGGCGTGGCCCTGGAGAATCGCCCGTGGGCGCTGAAGGTCGAGCTGTTGCGGTTGGCGTCGAATCTGCCGCTGGTGTGGCTGGCGCCGCTGGTCGGGCTATGGCCGGCCAGCCCGGTGGCCTGGGCTGGCTTGCTCGGTTACAGCCTGCTCAGCGGCATCGGGCTGTATGGCGTTCGCCAGCGAATTACTCGTTTGGCGTCTTAGGGTCGGCGACTTTGGCCTGCTCGATCTGATGCAACTGCGCGGCTTTCGCTGCTTGCTCGTCGGCGTAAACCTGCTTCGCCAAACGGGCATTCTTGAAGCGGCGGCGCAGCCACAGGCCAACACCCAGCACCAGCAACGCTCCGAGTACCCACAGCTCGTATTTCTTGATGCTGCCGAGCATACCTTCGAGCACAGCGCCGAAATGGTAAGCGGCAGCGGCCAGGGCGGTGGCCCAGATCGCGGCGCCGATACCGTTCAGCAGCAGGTAACGTCCCGGCGGATAACCCGACAAGCCGATCGCCACGGGCATCACCGTGCGCAAGCCATAAACGAAGCGGAAACTCAGAACCCAGATGTCCGGATGCTTGCGGATGTGCTCCAGCGCCCGGTCACCCATCAATTGCCAGCGCGGTTTGCGTGCAAGCAATTTGCGCCCGTGCTTGCGCCCCAGGAAGTACCACAACTGATCACCGGCATAACTGCCGAAGAACGCCACGACCACGACCAGGTTGATATCCATGTATCCGCGAAACGCGAGGAAACCCGCGAGCACCAGGATGGTTTCGCCTTCGAAGAACGTGCCGAGAAAAAGGGCAAAGTAGCCGAAGTCATGCAGAAATTGTTGGAGCATTGTCTGGGTGCTGGCGAAATGAACGCGCAGCCTAACCCTTCGAACACATTCAGGAAAGTGTCCAAATGTGTCTCGACGTGAACATTTCCTACACAGACAATGGAATGCGGCTACATGTCACGGGGCACGCACAACTGTAATCTGTTCGTCATAATGGCCGTCTATAACTGTCACGCTCGCCCGTTTGCGCGGGCTCAGGAGTCTGCCGTGAGCTTTACCCCTGCCAACCGTTTGTTCCCCGCCACCCGCCTGCGTCGCAATCGCCGTGATGATTTTTCGCGTCGGCTGGTGCGGGAAAATGTACTGACGGTCGACGACCTGATCCTGCCCGTCTTTGTGCTCGACGGTGAAAACCGCCGCGAAGCCGTGGCCTCGATGCCGGGTGTAGAGCGCTTGACCATCGATTTGCTGCTTGAAGAAGCCGCCAAGTGGGTCGAACTGGGGATTCCGGCGCTGGCATTGTTCCCGGTCACGCCTGCAGAACTCAAATCCCTCGACGCCGCCGAAGCCTGGAATCCCGAAGGCATCGCCCAGCGCGCCACTCGCGCCCTGCGTGATCGCTTCCCGGAACTGGGCGTGATCACCGACGTCGCGCTCGATCCGTTCACCACTCACGGTCAGGACGGCATTCTCGACGAGGAAGGCTACGTACAGAACGACATCACCGTCGATGCGCTCGTGCGCCAGGCGCTGTCCCACGCCGAGGCCGGCGCTCAGGTCGTTGCTCCGTCGGACATGATGGACGGGCGCATCCAGGCGATCCGCGAAGCGCTGGAAATCGCCGGCCACGTCAACGTGCGGATCATGGCCTACTCGGCCAAGTACGCCAGCGCCTATTACGGGCCTTTCCGCGATGCCGTGGGTTCGGCCTCGAACCTTGGCAAGGCGAACAAGGCTTCTTATCAGATGGATCCGGCCAACAGCGACGAAGCGCTGCACGAAGTCGGCGCGGACTTGTCTGAAGGCGCGGACATGGTCATGGTCAAGCCGGGCATGCCGTACCTGGACATTCTTTTCCGGGTAAAAGATGCCTTCAAGGTGCCGACCTTCGTCTATCAGGTTAGCGGCGAATACGCCATGCACATGGCGGCGATCCAGAATGGCTGGTTGAGCGAGGCGGTGATTCTCGAATCACTGACCGCCTTTAAACGTGCCGGTGCTGATGGCATCCTGACTTATTTTGCTGTCCGCGCCGCTCAATTGTTACGAGAGCAGAAATAGCCCTCCCAGGAACATTCAATGAATACCGAAGGACTCACTGAAGTTGCAGTAAAAGAAGCTCAGCCGGTGGTGGAACAAATCACCGAAACCCCGCCGGAGCTGGAGCCAGCGCCACCCGCGCCGGTCACCGAACCCGCTGCGGCGGTGCCGGCGATTGCGATTCCAGGCCTGGATGACAGCAGCCTGTACATCCACCGTGAGCTCTCGCAACTGCAGTTCAACATCCGCGTGCTGGAACAGGCGCTGGACGAGTCCTATCCGTTGCTGGAGCGGCTGAAGTTCCTGCTGATCTTCTCCAGCAACCTCGACGAATTCTTCGAAATCCGTGTTGCCGGCCTGAAAAAGCAAATCACCTTTGCCCGTGAACAGGCCGGTGCCGATGGCCTGCAACCGCATCAAGCCCTGGCGCGGATCAGCGAACTGGTCCACGGTCACGTTGATCGCCAGTACGCGATCCTCAACGACATCCTGCTGCCAGAGCTGGAAAAGCATCAGGTGCGCTTCATCCGTCGCCGCAACTGGACGACCAAGCTCAAGACCTGGGTTCGCCGTTATTTCCGCGACGAGATCGCGCCGATCATCACCCCGATCGGTCTCGACCCGACGCACCCTTTCCCGTTGCTGGTGAACAAGAGCCTGAACTTCATCGTCGAGCTTGAAGGTATCGACGCCTTCGGTCGCGACTCCGGTCTGGCGATCATCCCGGCACCGCGCCTGCTGCCGCGCATCATCAAGGTGCCGGAAGAAGTCGGCGGCGCTGGCGACAACTATGTGTTCCTGTCGTCGATGATCCACGCCCACGCCGATGACCTGTTCCAAGGCATGAAGGTCAAGGGCTGCTACCAGTTCCGTCTGACCCGAAACGCCGACCTGGCGCTCGATTCCGAAGACGTCGAAGACTTGGCCCGCGCTCTGCGTGGCGAGTTGTTCTCGCGTCGCTACGGTGATGCGGTGCGTCTGGAAGTCGCCGACACCTGCCCGAAACATCTGTCGGACTACCTGCTCAAGCAGTTCAATCTGAGCGAGACCGAGCTGTATCAGGTCAACGGCCCGGTCAACTTGACGCGACTGTTCAGCATCACCGGCCTGGACAGCCATCCGGAGCTGCAATACACGCCGTTCACCCCGCAGATCCCGAAACTGCTGCAAAACAGCGAGAACATTTTCAGCGTGGTGAGCAAGCAGGATATTTTGCTGCTGCACCCGTTCGAGTCGTTCACCCCGGTGGTCGATTTGCTGCGTCAAGCCGCGAAAGACCCGCATGTTCTGGCCGTGCGCCAGACGCTGTATCGCTCCGGCGCCAACTCGGAAATCGTCGATGCGCTGGTGGATGCCGCGCGTAACGGCAAGGAAGTGACGGCGGTCATCGAGCTGCGGGCGCGCTTCGACGAAGAGTCCAACCTGCAACTGGCCAGCCGTCTGCAAGCGGCCGGGGCAGTGGTGATCTACGGCGTGGTCGGCTTCAAGACCCACGCCAAGATGATGCTTATTCTGCGTCGCGAACAGGGTGAGATCGTGCGTTACGCGCACCTCGGCACCGGTAACTACCACGCCGGCAACGCCAAGCTCTACACCGACTACAGCCTGCTGACCTCCGACGACGCCTTGTGCGAAGACGTCGGAAAACTGTTCAGCCAGTTGATCGGCATGGGTAAAACCCTGCGCATGAAGAAGCTGTTGCATGCGCCGTTCACTTTGAAGAAGGGCATGCTCGACATGATTGCCCGCGAAACCCAGTTCGCCGTCGAAGGCAAACCGGCGCACATCATCGCCAAGTTCAACTCGCTGACCGATCCGAAGATCATCCGCGCGCTGTACAAGGCCAGCCAGTCGGGCGTGCGTATCGATCTGGTGGTGCGTGGCATGTGCTGCCTGCGGCCGGGCATTGCCGGGGTTTCGCACAACATTCATGTGCGCTCGATCATTGGTCGCTTCCTGGAACACACCCGAGTGTTCTACTTCCTCAACGGCGGCGAGGAGCAGATGTTCCTCTCCAGCGCCGACTGGATGGAGCGCAACCTCGACAAGCGCGTCGAGACTTGCTTCCCGGTGGAAGGCAAGAAGCTGCTGACCCGGGTGAAGAAAGAGCTGGAGCTGTACCTGACCGACAACACCCACAGCTGGAGCCTGCAATCGGATGGCCGTTACATCCGCAACACACCAACCGGTAACCAGAACCCGCGCAGTGCGCAGGCGACGTTGCTGGAGCGGTTGGGTAGTCCGATTTTGCCGGTGAGCAGCTGACCTTCAGCCCAATAAAAAAGGCGATCCTGAGGGATCGCCTTTTTTGTACCTGTCATTCACCACAGGGTTATCAGTGAACGGTGAGGGTGATGCCAACCCGCGTCAACCAATCGGCTTCGAGGCCGAAATCCGCTTGAGTCAGCTGATTCTCATCCAGCCAATTCTCGGGGAACTCCACATCAAGGTTGTCGCCCTTGGCATGCAGCACCACTTGCGGCATCGCCTGGGTGCCGCGGATGTGGTGGAACAGGATCGCAAAGCGCAGCAGTACGCACAGGCGGATCAGCTTGTCGCCGTCTTCGCCAAAATCGGCGAATTTGTCCTTGGGAATATTGCGGCGATGGCCGCGCACCAGCAGGGCGAGCATTTGCTGGTCTTCGCGGGAGAAACCGGCCAGATCCGAGTGTTCGATCAGGTAGGCGCCGTGCTTGTGGTAGTGATAGTGGGCGATGTCGAGGCCGACTTCGTGCACTTTCGCTGCCCAGCCCAGCAGTTCGCGCCAGATACCGTCATCCAGTTCCCAATCCACGGCCACCTGATCGAAGGCGTGCAGGGCTTTGCGTTCAACCCGCGCCGCTTGTTCCAGGTCGACGTGGTAGCGCTCCATCAGCGAGGTCAGGGTGCGTTCGCGCACGTCTTCATGGTGATGGCGACCCAGCAGGTCGTAGAGCACGCCTTCTCGCAGCGCGCCTTCGCAGTGATCCATGCGTTGCAGTTCGAGCGCGTCGAAAATCGCTTCGAGAATCGCCAGACCGGCCGGGAAGATTGCCCGGCGGTCAGGTTTGATGCCGTCGAAATCGATCTTGTCGACGTCGCCGAGCTTGAACAGTCGCCGCTTGAGCCACGCAAGGCCTTCAGCATTCACTTCACCTGTGCCATGCCCGCCGGCCTTCAGCGCCAGACCGATGGCGCGGATGGTGCCCGAGGAGCCGATGGCTTCATCCCAGGTCAGGCGATGCAGGGCGTGTTCGATGCTCATGATCTCCAGCCGCGCCGCCGTGTACGCCTGAGCATAACGGGCCGGGGTGATCTTGCCGTCCTTGAAGTAGCGCTGGGTGAAGCTGACGCAGCCCATTTGCAGGCTTTCGCGCAGCAGTGGTTCGAAGCGCTGACCGATGATGAACTCGGTACTGCCGCCGCCGATGTCGGCGACCAGACGTTTGCCCGGGGTGTCGGCGAGGGTATGCGACACGCCCAGATAAATCAGACGCGCTTCTTCACGCCCGGAGATGACTTCCACAGGATGGCCGAGGATTTCTTCGGCGCGATGGATGAATTCGAGGCGGTTGCGCGCTTCGCGCAGGGCGTTGGTGCCGACGATGCGCACGGCGCCCAGCGGCATACCGTTGATCAGTTGGGCAAAACGCTTGAGGCAATCGAGGCCACGTTGCATCGATTCTTCGTTGAGCTTGCGCTCATCGTCGATGCCGGCGGCCAGTTGAACCTTCTCGCCGAGGCGCTCGAGAATACGGATCTCGCCGTTCTGGGCCTTGGCCACGACCATGTGAAAGCTGTTCGAGCCCAGGTCGATTGCGGCGATCAGGGACAGATTCTTGGCTTGGGATTGCGGCATGGTCAGGGGGTCTCGGTCGATAACCCCGACATCGTGCCACGATCAAACGCTGGCGCCAACGCGCATGGTTCAAACCGCCGGAGCGCGCACCCCGAACCTGATCGTTCCCACGCTCTGCGTGGGAATGCCTCACCGGACGCTCTGCGTCCGCTTTTGGGACGCGGAGCGTCCCTGGCTGCGTTCCCACGCGGAGCGTGGGAACGATCAGGCCCCTGTATTTCTCTCAGGCTGTCGCTTCTACCGTGCCAATGAAGTTCGCCAATTCCGCCGTCTGCGGATTGGCAAACAACACCTTCGGGTCCCCCACCTCATGCACCTTGCCGTGATGCATGAACACCAACTTATCCCCCACCTCGCGGGCAAAACGCATTTCGTGGGTGACCATGATCAGCGTCATGCCCTCCCTGGCCAATTGACGAACCACGCTGAGAACCTCGTTGACCAGCTCCGGGTCCAGCGCCGAGGTGATCTCGTCGCACAGCAGCACCTTCGGCGACATCGCCAAAGCCCGGGCAATCGCCACCCGTTGCTGCTGCCCACCGGACAGCCGATCCGGAAAGGCATCAAACTTCTCGCCCAGACCCACACGCTCAAGCATCTTGCGCGCCAGCTCCGCCGCCTTGGCCTTCGGCACTTTCTGCACCACTTGCGGCGCGAGCATCACGTTTTCGCCAACCGTCAGGTGCGGGAACAGGTTGAACTGCTGGAACACCATGCCGACCTTCTGCCGCAAGCTGCGCAAGTCGGCGCGTGCGGCGTCGAGGTATTCGCCGTCGACTTCGATCACCCCGTCGTTGATCGACTCCAGACCATTGAGGGTGCGCAGCAGGGTCGATTTGCCCGAGCCACTGCGGCCGATGATCGCCACCACCTGGCCTTCCTCGACGCTGAGGTCGATGCCTTTGAGTACGTGGTGATCGCCGTAGTATTTATGCAGGGCGGAAATTCTAAGCAGAGGCATGCAGTCTCCTTTCCAGGTAGCGCGCACTGAGGGACAAGGGGTAGCAGAGCAGGAAGTAGCCGAGGGCGACGAGGCCATAGACCATGAACGGTTCAAACGTGGCGTTGGCGAGCATGCCGCCGGTCTTGGTCAGCTCGGTGAAGCCGATGATCGAGGTCACAGCGGTGCCTTTGACCACTTGCACCGAGAAGCCCACGGTCGGCGCCACGGCGATGCGCAGGGCCTGTGGCAGGATCACGTAGCGCAATTGCTCCAGCGGATTGAGCGCCAGACTCGACGAAGCTTCCCACTGACCGTTGGGAATCGCCTCGACGCAGCCGCGCCAGATCTCTGCCAGATAAGCGCTGGTAAACAACGTCAGCGCAATCGCTGCCGCCATCCACGGCGAGATTTCGATCCCGGCCAGCGCCACGCCGAAGAACACCAGAAACAGTTGCATCAGCAGCGGCGTGCCCTGGAACAGCTCGATCCAGGTGCGCGCGATGCTGCTCGGCAGGGCGTTTTTCGAGATGCGCATGATCAGGATCAGCAGCCCGACCAGCCCACCGCCGATAAACGCCACCAGCGACAATGCCAGTGTCCATTGCAGGCCGATCAGCAGGTTGCGCAGGATGTCCCAGAACGTGAAGTCGCTCATTGGCTGCTCCTGGAGATGTAGCGGCGACCGAGCCAGTTGAGCAGTTGGCGGATCAGTAGCGCCATGCACAGGTAGATCAATGTGGTCAGCGCATAGGTTTCAAAGGCGCGGAAGTTGCGCGACTGAATGAAATTGGCAGCAAAGCTCAACTCTTCGGTGGCGATCTGCGAGCACACCGCCGAGCCGAGCATGACGATGATGATCTGGCTGCTCAGGGCCGGCCAGACCTTGCCCAGCGCCGGCAGCAGCACCACGTGGCGGAACGCCTCGAAGCGACTCATTGCCAGCGCTGCTGCGGCTTCCAGTTGTCCTTTGGGAATCGCCTGGATGCCGGCGCGGATGATCTCGGTCGAATACGCGCCGAGGTTGATCACCATCGCCAGCACCGCCGCCTGCCACTCGGAAATCTGCACGCCGAGCGACGGCAGACCGAAGAAGATAAAGAACAGTTGCACCAGAAACGGCGTGTTGCGGATCAACTCGACGTAGACGCCGAAGATCGCCGAGAACGGGCGAATGTTCCACGCCCGCACCAGCGCCCCGACGATGCCCACGCCCACCCCGAGCACCGCACCGATGGCCGTCAGCTCAAGGGTGAACAGCGCCCCGCGCAACAGCAGGTCGGTGTTCTGCACCACCGGCATGAAATCGAACTGATAAGCCATGAAGGTCTCCCGCGCAGTCGATCAGAGATCGGCCGGCAGCGGCTCTTTCAGCCAGGTCTGTGAGTTCTTTTCCAGCGCGCCGTCAGCCTTGGCGGTGGTCAGGATGTCGTTGACCTTGGCCAGCAGCGCCGCTTCGTTCTTGTTCACGCCGACATAGACCGGCGAGTCCTTGAGCTTCACTTTCAGGGCCGGCACACGCTTCGGGTTCTTCTCGCTGATAGCAACCATGACCACGTTGCCGCTGGCGATCAGATCGACTTGGCCGGCGAGGTAGGCGGCGATGGTCGAGTTGTTGTCTTCGAAGCGCTTGATGGTCACGCCTTCGGGGGCGACTTTGCTTAATTCGATGTCTTCGATGGCGCCACGGGTGACGCTGATGGTTTTGCCCTTGAGGTCGTCGAGGGTGGTGATCGCAGCGTCTGGTGGGCCGAACACGGCGAGGTAGAACGGTGCGTAGGCGCGGGAGAAATCGATGACTTTCTCCCGCTCAGGGTTCTTGCCGAGGCTGGAAATCACCAGGTCGACCTTGCCGGTGGTCAGAAACGGAATACGGTTGGTGCTGTTGACCGGGGTCAGTTCGAGTTTGACCTTCAATTGATCGGCCAACAGTTTTGCCGTGTCGATGTCCAGGCCGCGGGGTTTCATGTCCGGGCCGACCGAACCGAACGGCGGGAAGTCCTGAGGCACGGCGACTTTCAGCGTGCCACGTTTGACCACGTCGTCCAGACCGTCGGCGTGGGCGGGGGCTTGGCACAACAGCAGGCCGGCAAACAGGGAAGCGAGGAGGGCGCTGTAACGCTGGGTCATGGACAATCTCCGGATCGGCGGGAAGTGATTTCTGCGATCGGACAGAGCATGGGCCGTGCCAATACGTGGGTTTTGCCTCGGCAGGCCGCGGTTTCAGCGGTTTTGTTCGGTCTTACTGGTCTGAACAGTCAGGTTGTTTTTCGCACTGCGATGGCGCATCGGCCGAAATCGCCGAACCCCGCTGGGGCACGACTTGCCGGACTCGGCGAATAGCTTTACAACTAGCCGCACATTGGCCTGGTGCGTCTGAAAAACCATGAATTCGATCTCCCGCGCGGTACCCGAAGTGGCACTGCAAGCGATCCGCAAACTGATCACCGAACAAGGTTTCGGCGCGGGCGATGCCTTGCCGTCGCAACGGGATCTGGCGTTGCAGTTGGGCGTCAGTCGGGCCTCGTTGCGTGAGGCGTTGTCGTCGTTGAGTGCGCTCGGCGTGGTGAGCATTCAGCCGGGCAAGGGTGTTTTCGTACAGTCGCCGGTGGAGTTGTCGCGCGGTGAGAGCGCGCCGGGCTGGTCGTTCGCAGCGCAGGCGTCGCCGCTGGATATCTTTCAATTGCGCTATGCGCTGGAGGGCTTTGCGGCGGGGCTAGCGGCGGTAACGTTGAGCACGTTTGATCTGGATGCGCTGGAAGACAACGTCGCGGCCATGCGCGAGCAACTGAAGGTCGGCGACTTCGAGGCGGCGGCGAAGCTGGATTTCGAATTCCACCGGCGAATCCTGCTGGCCAGCGGCAATCAGGCGATGCTCAGCATCCTTACCGCCAGCGCGGAAATCTTTCTGGAAAGCCAGAAACTACCGTTCATCCGCGCCGAGCGCGCCATGGAAACCTGGCAGGAACACCGCAAGATCCTTCGTGCTTTGGCCCGTCGAGCCTCCGGTGCCGCGCAAAAAGCCATGCAGGAACACGTGCGCAACGCTGCGTTGCGCACCGGAATCGCCTTCATCGCCCCCGCCACGGCGTGACTTGAGCTATACCCAAACTCATGGGGCACCATAGCAAGACTCAATCATCTGCGGCTTCCTGAACGGGGGAAGGGCGGATATGATGGGCCACGTTTTTTTGCTTACAACCTGGAGAATTCCATGAGCAGCGATCTTATCAAACACGTTAGCGACGCTAGTTTCGAAGCCGACGTACTCAAGGCCGAAGGCGCTGTACTGGTCGACTACTGGGCTGAATGGTGCGGCCCTTGCAAAATGATCGCTCCGGTTCTGGACGAGATTGCCGAGACTTACAAAGGCAAGCTGACCGTTGCCAAACTGAACATCGACGAGAACCAGGAAACCCCGGCCAAGCACGGCGTGCGTGGTATCCCTACTCTGATGCTGTTCAAGAACGGCAACGTTGAAGCGACCAAAGTCGGCGCCCTGTCGAAGTCGCAACTGGCTGCTTTCCTCGACGCCAACATCTAAGCGTCGCAGTAAAGTGCCTGAAAAAAAGCCCCGCAACCAGCGGGGCTTTTTGCGTATTCAGGGCTAGACGCTCCGAAATTCAGGTGGTACATTCGGCCCCGCACTGGTTTCTCCATTGCCCCCTGCTAGCCGTCGCCGACGCACTCCTTTTCGAATTAGTTCGCGATCCTGTCGCCTTCTCCGCGGCGCGGCCTCATTAAGCCAAAAGCTTAATTTCCCCCCCTCCATAAATGATTACGTCATTCCTATATGAATCTGACTGAACTCAAGCAAAAGCCGATTACCGAACTGCTCGAATTGGCCGAACAGATGGGCATAGAAAATATGGCCCGTTCGCGCAAGCAGGACGTGATTTTCTCCCTGCTGAAAAAGCACGCTAAAAGCGGCGAGGAAATCTCCGGTGATGGCGTGCTGGAGATTCTCCAGGACGGCTTCGGCTTCCTGCGCTCCGCTGACGCTTCCTACCTGGCCGGCCCGGACGATATCTACGTCTCGCCAAGCCAGATCCGCCGTTTCAACTTGCGCACCGGTGACACCATCGTTGGCAAGATTCGCCCTCCGAAGGAAGGCGAGCGGTATTTCGCCCTGCTCAAGGTCGACACGATCAACTTCGATCGTCCTGAGAACGCGAAAAACAAGATTCTCTTCGAGAACCTGACCCCGCTGTTCCCGACCGTGCGCATGAAGATGGAAGCCGGTAACGGTTCCACCGAAGACTTGACCGGTCGTGTGATCGACCTGTGCGCTCCGATCGGCAAAGGCCAGCGTGGTCTGATCGTTGCACCGCCGAAAGCCGGTAAAACGATCATGCTGCAAAACATCGCAGCGAACATCGCCCGTAACAACCCTGAAGTTCACCTGATCGTATTGCTGATCGACGAACGTCCGGAAGAAGTGACCGAAATGCAGCGCACCGTGCGCGGCGAAGTGGTTGCCTCGACCTTCGACGAGCCGCCGACCCGTCACGTACAGGTTGCCGAAATGGTGATCGAGAAGGCCAAGCGCCTGGTCGAACACAAGAAAGACGTGGTGATCCTGCTCGACTCCATCACTCGTCTGGCCCGTGCCTACAACACCGTGATCCCGAGCTCCGGCAAGGTGCTGACCGGTGGTGTTGACGCCCACGCCCTGGAGAAACCGAAACGTTTCTTCGGCGCTGCGCGCAACATCGAAGAAGGCGGCTCGCTGACCATTATCGCCACCGCGCTGGTTGAAACCGGCTCGAAAATGGACGAAGTGATCTACGAAGAGTTCAAGGGTACCGGCAACATGGAACTGCCTCTGGATCGCAAGATCGCCGAGAAGCGTGTGTTCCCAGCGATCAACATCAACCGTTCCGGCACCCGCCGCGAAGAGTTGCTGACTGCCGACGACGAACTGCAGCGCATGTGGATTCTACGCAAGCTGTTGCATCCGATGGACGAAGTTGCCGCCATCGAGTTCTTGATCGACAAGCTGAAAACGACCAAGACCAACGACGAGTTCTTCTTGTCGATGAAGCGCAAGTAATACGCAGCTGTTTAAAAGAACGCCCCGAAAGGGGCGTTTTTTTTTGCGCTAGCGGTGCATAACTTTCGCCAGCCGCTAGTGTCCTTGTTTGATCGCATGTATCTACAAGGACAAGAAGAGTTATGCATACGTTTGGCAATCGCCGTGATATCGACGGATTACGGGCACTGGCGGTCATCCCGGTCCTGCTGTTTCATTTCGGCTTCAATACATTCAGTGGCGGCTTTGTCGGCGTTGACGTCTTTTTCGTCATTTCCGGCTTTCTGATCACCACCATCCTGTTCCGTGAAATCAGTGCGCAGCGTTTCAGCTTCCTTGATTTTTGGGGGCGCCGCGCCCGACGCATCCTGCCCGCCTTGACCGTAGTGGTCGTGGTAACGCTGGCGCTGGGTTGGCTGTTGTTGACGGCCAAAGACCTTTCCGAACTGGGGCGCACGATTCGTTACCAGTCGTTGTTCATCTCCAACATCCTGTTCATGCGTGAAGACGGCTACTTTGCGCCGGCGTCGGAGCTCAAACCGCTGCTGCATACCTGGTCGCTGGCGGTGGAAGAGCAGTACTACATCTTCTTCCCGCTGATGATGGTGTTGCTGATGCGCTATGTCCGGCATTGGCGCTGGATGCTGTTCGCCGTGCTGCTGGTGTCGTTCGGTCTGAACATCGTCTACATCGAGCGTCGGCCCGAGTTTGCCTTTTTCTCATTGCCTACCCGCGCCTGGGAGTTGCTGTGCGGCGCCATGCTGGCGGTGGTGCCTGCGCAGAAGCAGGCCCCACGCGCATGGCTTCGGCAGTCTGTCGGCCTGGCCGGATTGGCTGCGGTGCTGGTGGCGATCTTCACCTTTGACCGATCCACGGTGTTTCCGGGCTGGGCAGCATTACTGCCGGTATTGGGCACGACGGCGCTGATCTGGTCGGGCGCGCAGGGCGCGACATGGACTAGCCGGCTGTTGAGTATGCAAGTCCTGGTGTGGATCGGCCTGCTGTCCTATTCGCTTTATCTCTGGCATTGGCCGGTCTACGTGTATGCCAACGCGATTTCCATCGACGGCATCCAGCCGCTTGAGGCGCTGGGCTGGATGGCCCTGGCGCTGGGCCTGGCATGGCTGAGCCTGCGCTATATCGAACTGTCGTTTCGGGAAAAGCGAGTATTCGCCAGCCGTAACTCGGTGTTGGTCGGCGGTCTGGTATCGATCACCGTTCTGGCGATCACCGGTTCGGCGATTCGCTCGGCAGACGGTGTTCCACAGCGTCTGAGCGGCAAGGCGCTGGAGTACGCTCAGTCCCGGGAGTGGAACGCCGGGCAGTCGAAATGCATGCACTTGAGCACAGACAAGACGCTGACCAAGTCATGTCTGGTGGGCGGCGATCCGGAGAGTGGGGCGACAAAGTTGTTCTGGGGCGACAGCCACGCCGCCGCATTGTTGCCGGCCATCGAAGGCAACACCGGTCGTAATGTCCAGCCGGCGTGGCTGTACAGCTTGACGGGTTGCCCGCCGATTATCGATGACAAGCTGCGCCAGCAGTGCAAAGACTTCAATAAGCGCAACATGGAGCGCGTCATCAGCCTGGGTATCAAGGACGTGGTGCTGGCAGCGAACTGGAGCCTGTACGTTTATGGTCGTGAAGACGGCGACGGCGACCTGCAGTTCCTGCTTGATCGCAAAGACAATCCACGCCAGGCAGAGCAGCGCATGGCCGCCGCCATCAAGGCGCAAGTGGCTGAGCTGCGTGGAGCCGGTGTGCAAGTCTGGCTGTTCAAGGAGGTGCCGCTGCAACACAAGAGCTTCATCGACCGCCTGACCAGCCTGGCGCGTATCGGCCGTTCGGCAGAAGGTCTCGGTCGCCCGCTCAACGAACACCTGGCTCGCCAGCAGTTTTTCACTTCGCTGTTTGGCTCGATGAGCGCCGCCGATCCCGGCATTCATGTCATCGATCCGACGCCGCTGATGTGCAAGGACGGCTTGTGCGCCATCGATGTCGACGGCCACTCACAGTACAAGGATGCGGATCATCTTTCGGACGTGGGCAGCGCCCGACTGAGCCCTTTGTTTGCGCCGTTGCTGTTGGGTGCTAGTCAAAATTGAGCGATGCCAGGCTCTGACGGGCTGCTGTTTGCCCGTCAGAGCAGGTAGGATGTACGCCTATTTTGAGGGTGCCATCGTCAATGAAATTCAAGGATCTTCGGGATTTCGTGCAGCAGCTTGAGCAGCGCGGAGAGTTGAAACGCATCCAGATTCCCGTCTCGCCGGTGCTGGAGATGACTGAGGTGTGCGACCGCACGCTACGGGCCAAGGGCCCGGCGCTGCTGTTCGAGAAGCCGACGGGCTACGACATTCCGGTGCTCGGCAACCTGTTCGGCACCCCCGAGCGGGTGGCCATGGGCATGGGCGCCGAGTCGGTCAGCGAACTGCGCGAAATTGGCAAGCTGCTGGCATTCCTCAAGGAGCCGGAGCCGCCGAAGGGCTTGAAAGACGCGTGGTCGAAACTGCCGATCTTCCGCAAGATCATCTCGATGGCGCCGAAAGTCGTCAAAGACGCGGTGTGCCAGGAAGTGGTCATCGAAGGTGACGACGTCGATCTGGCCATGCTGCCGGTGCAGACCTGCTGGCCCGGAGACGTCGGCCCGCTGATCACCTGGGGCCTGACCGTCACCAAAGGTCCGAACAAAGAGCGGCAGAACCTCGGCATTTACCGTCAGCAAGTGATCGGCCGCAACAAGGTGATCATGCGCTGGCTCAGCCATCGTGGCGGCGCGCTGGATTACCGCGAGTGGTGCGAGAAGCACCCGGGCCAGCCGTTCCCGGTGTCCGTGGCCCTTGGCGCCGATCCGGCGACCATCCTTGGCGCTGTGACGCCAGTGCCGGACAGCCTTTCTGAATACGCTTTCGCCGGTCTCTTGCGCGGCAACCGCACCGAACTGGTCAAGTGCCGTGGCAATGACCTGCAAGTGCCGGCCACTGCCGAGATCATCCTCGAAGGCGTGATCCACCCGGGCGAAATGGCCGATGAAGGCCCTTACGGCGATCACACCGGTTACTACAACGAAGTTGACAGCTTCCCGGTGTTCACCGTCGAGCGCATTACCCACCGGATCAAACCGATCTACCACAGCACCTACACCGGCCGTCCGCCGGATGAGCCGGCGATCCTGGGCGTGGCGCTGAACGAAGTGTTCGTGCCGATTCTGCAGAAGCAGTTCCCGGAAATCACCGACTTCTACCTGCCGCCGGAAGGCTGCTCGTATCGCATGGCCATCGTGACCATGAAAAAGTCTTATCCGGGGCATGCGAAGCGCGTGATGCTGGGTGTCTGGTCGTTTTTGCGACAGTTCATGTACACCAAGTTCGTTATTGTCTGTGACGACGATATCAACGCTCGGGACTGGAACGATGTGATCTGGGCCATCACCACGCGCATGGACCCCAAGCGCGACACGGTGATGATCGATAACACGCCGATCGACTACCTCGACTTCGCCTCGCCGATTTCCGGCCTGGGTTCGAAAATGGGCCTGGATGCTACCCACAAGTGGCCGGGCGAAACCACTCGCGAGTGGGGCCGCGTGATCGTCAAGGACGACGCCGTCACCCAACGGATCGATGCCATCTGGAATCAGTTAGGAATAGATTGATGCGTGTAACCCTGCAGCCCTCCGGAGCGGTGCTTGAGATAAAGCCCGGTGAGCGAATTCTCGATGGTGCACGGCGCCTGGGCTACGACTGCCCGCAAAGCTGTCGCAACGGCAATTGCCACGTGTGTGCGGCGCTGCTGGTGGAAGGCCGGGTCGAACAGGCTGGCGAGGTGCATGACCATGGCGAGTTCTACACTTGCATAGCCGAGCCGCTGGAAGACTGCATCCTGCTGTGGGATGGCGTGCTCGCGTTGGGAGAACTGCCGGTGCACAGCCTGTCGTGTCAGGTCATCGAATGCCGGGACGTGGGTGGCGACACCTGGCGCGTGCGCCTGCGAGCCCCGGCCGGTAAACCGCCGCGCTATCACGCCGGGCAGTATTTGATGATCGAGCGCGAGAGCGGCGAGAAGTCGGCGTTCTCCATGGCCTCGGCCCCGCACGGTGGGCGCGATCTGGAAATCCACGTGCTGGCGCGCGAAGCCAGTGCGCTGAGCCTGATCGAGCAGCTGCAACGCAACGCGATGGTGCGCGTCGAGCTGCCGTTCGGCGATACCCACCTTGCCGAATTGCCCGACGGGCCACTGGTGCTGATTGCCGCCGGTACCGGCATGGGCCAGATTCACAGCCTGATCGAGCACTGCCGCGCTGCGGGCTTCAAACACCCGGTGCATCTGTATTGGGGTGTGCGCCGTCCGGAAGACTTCTATGACATCGAACATTGGGACGAGTGGCTGAAGCTGCCCAATCTGTTCCTGCACAAAGTCGTCAGCGACCAATGCGGCTGGGAAGGGCGCTGCGGGATGCTGCACGAGGCGGTCTGCGAAGACTTCCCGGATCTCAAACCTCTGCACGTCTACGCCAGCGGCTCGCCGGCCATGGTCTACGGCACGCTGGACGCGCTGGTGGAAGCGGGTATGGATGCTCATCAAATGCGCGCCGACGTATTCGCCTACGCACCTCGCTCTTAAGCGACGTGGCTGATTCTTTATAACTCCATATATAGCCGATCGGTATTTATGCAATGACGTAAATATCGGTAGGTTATATACCCATCAGGCAATTAATTAAGAACTGTGCCATGGCACTTAAATTGCCTTAAAACATATGTGCCTTATTGTTACAGCGGTGCGTTCTATTAAGTAATTCTTTACCCGCGGGGAGCTGAACGCTATTCGCCATGAGCGCCATTGAAAACGCTTTTCTGAATTTGAATTACCCTCCGCGGCTCGATCTTGGGCCGCAGCTGACGCACGAACAACTTCTCGCCTCGATGCAATCGACAATGGCGCGCCATAAGGGCGGGCCGGTGTGGCTGTTCGCCTACGGTTCGCTGATCTGGCGCCCGGAGTGCTCAGCGGTGGAGCGAGTGCGTGGACGCGTGCATGGCTACCATCGCGGTTTGTACCTGTGGTCGCACGAGCACCGGGGTACGCCGGAAATGCCGGGGCTGGTGTTTGGTCTGGATCGTGGCGGCTCTTGCAGCGGCTTCGCCTACCGGTTGCCGGAAGACAATCTCGATAGCGCGCTGTATGCCCTGTGGAAACGCGAGATGCCGGTGCCGTCGTATCGGCCGCACTGGCTCAACTGCCGGCTCGAAGATGGCACTCAGGTGCAGGCGTTGGGATTTGTTTTGGAGCGACACCTGCCCAGCTATGCCGGCAACTTGCCAGATCATGTGCTGAGCCAGGTGTTCGAAAGCGCGAGAGGGCGTTACGGCACCACTCGCGATTATGTCGAGCAGACCGCCCACGCCCTGCGCAGCCACGCCATGCCAGACCGGAATCTGGAGGCGCGGCTCAAGCGCTGTCAGTCACAAGCCGATCAGGCGACGGCTTCGCGGCTCTGACTGGCGACTTGCTTGTGCCATAGCGTCGGGGCAAGGAAGGCCATCGCCAACAGGCAAGCGCCCACCAGCAGGACGAAACCGCCGTCCCAGCCGAAATGGTCGACGGTGTAGCCCATGGCTGCGCTGGCCGCCACCGAACCACCTAAGTAACCAAACAAACCGGTGAAGCCCGCAGCGGTGCCGGCGGCTTTTTTCGGTGCCAGTTCCAGCGCTTGCAGGCCGATCAGCATCACCGGGCCGTAGATCAGGAAGCCGATCGAGAACAGCGCGATCATGTCGACGGTCGGGTTGCCGGCCGGGTTCAGCCAGTAAACCAGCGTCGCGACAGTCACCAGCGCCATGAACACCATGCCGGTCAGGCCACGGTTGCCACGGAAGATCTTGTCCGACATCCAGCCGCACAGCAGCGTGCCCGGAATACCTGCCCACTCGTAGAAGAAATAGGCCCACGAGGTTTTATCCACGGTGAAACCCTTGGCTTCCTTGAGGTAGGTCGGCGCCCAGTCCAGTACGCCGTAGCGCAGCAGGTAGACGAAGACGTTGGCCATGGCGATGTACCAGAGCATTTTGTTGCGCAGCACGTATTTGACGAAGATTTCCTTGGCGCTGAATTCGTCTTCGTGGCTGGCGTCGTAGCCTTCCGGATAGTCGTTTTTGTACTTCTCGATCGGCGGCAGGCCGACCGATTGCGGGGTGTCGCGCATGGTGATGAAGGCAAACACCGCCACACCCAGCGCCACCGCTGCAGGTACGTAGAATGCCGCGTGCCAGTCGTTGAACAGGCCCATGCCGAGCAGGAACAGCGGGCCGATCAGGCCGCCGCCGACGTTATGCGCCACGTTCCACACCGAAACCACACCGCCACGTTCCTTCTGCGACCACCAGTGCACCATGGTGCGTCCGCTCGGCGGCCAGCCCATGCCTTGGGCCCAGCCGTTGATGAACAGCAGGATGAACATCATGGTCACGCTGGACGTCGCCCAAGGCGCGAAACCGAAAACGAACATCACCCCGGCCGATACCAACAGGCCGAACGGCAGGAAGTAACGCGGGTTGGAACGGTCGGAGACCAGGCCCATGAGGAATTTCGACAAGCCATACGCGATGGCAATGGCCGACATCGCCAGCCCCAGATCACCGCGGCTGTAGCCTTCGTCGATCAGGTACGGCATGGCCAGGGAGAAGTTTTTGCGCAGCAGGTAATAACCCGCGTAGCCAATGAAAATGCCGGCGAAGATCTGCCAACGCAGGCGTCGGTACGTGCTGTCTATTTTTTCTTCAGGCAATGGAGCCTGATGTGCGGCAGGACGAAAGAAAGCAAACATTCAAGAGCTCCAGATTTCTTGTTTTGACTGCGGATGCGAATGTTACAGTTTCGTTACCGAAAATAGCACCGGTTCGCATCGACCAAACAGCGGAAAATGTTGGAAGTCGCATGTTCCTTTACGAACCTGTCGCTCAGCTGTAAGAACAGGGCGTTTTTGAAGCGGTTGACGATGGCTGTCATAGACTCGTGATCAGTCACTCCGACTGAGTCAACCGAGATAAATAATGGACTTGAAGGTTCGCATGTTGCTGCCGCGATTGTTGGTGGCAGTAGCCCTTACCGTTTCTGTTCTGGCATTGAGTTTCGCGCAAGGTTCTGCTGCACCGGGGCTGCGCAATGTCACGGTGCTGATCGTCCGGCATGCGGAAAAACCCAATGTCGGCAGGGAGCTCAATGCCCGCGGTGAACAGCGCGCCGCCGCCTATGCCGACTACTTCAATCCGCTGAAACTGGCTGGCGAGACACTCACGCCCCAGCGCCTCATTGCTACCGCCGACAGCCCGGAAAGCATCCGCCCTCGTCAGACGCTAATCCCTCTGTCACAACGTCTGCAATTGCCGATCGAACAGCCATTTGCCAATAGCAAGGTCGATAAGCTGGTGAGTCTGTTGCGCGAGAGCAATCAGGCCAAGACAGTGCTGATTGCCTGGCACCATGGGCACATCAACAAACTCATCGCAGCTTTCGGCGGTGATGGCCCGGCACTGATCGGCCAAGCGAAATGGCCAGTGGATACCTATGACTGGCTCATCGTGCTGCGCTTCGATGACAAGGGACAACTGATGCAGTCCCGCAGTCAGAAGATTCAAGAACACCTGCTGCCGGGGGATGTTGGCTCCACCAGCGGAGGCTAAACGTCCGTCAGAAAAATTACCTGCGAACGGCCACACGGCGTTTTTGCCCGTTTTACCGTATGGGTTTAGGAAATGTCCTGCGCATAAAGGCGAAGCAGCGCCATTCAGTTAAAAACCATTGCTCCGTAACCTTTGAGCTGTTGCCTGGAAGGGCATTTCAGTAATGAAGGGGCGGGATCATGCGATGGATTTTTGCTTTGTGTTTGTTGGCGGTTGCTGGTTTTGCGCAGGCTTCAGAGGTGTTGTTGATACCCGAAAACAATCCCGTACCGATTTATCCAAAAGCACTGTCTAGGGCGGGCGTTACGGGTGAGGTGAAGGTCCGTTTCAACGTCAGGGCGGATGGCTCGGTCAACGAGATCGCCATTGTGCAAAGTGATCACCCCGATATGGCCGAAGCGGTCAGGGTCGCGGTAGAACAGTGGCGTTTCAAGCCTTGGGCGGTTGATGCGGGCAAGCCCGCTGAAAAGGCACTCCTCGCACCGATGGTTTTCCGGCTTGATCTGAACCAGCCGATTCATGTCAACCAGCAGCTGAAGGCGCTGAGATGCCGTGCGATTAACGAAAACCTTGCAAACATTGACGAGTATTCGTGGATCGATTCGCCGGTGTTTGCGCAGACTCGCGCTTATCTTTCGAATGTATTCCACAAGAAACAACTACCGGATGAGCAGCGTCTGGCGATGATCGCCAAGATGAACAAACGCGTGCCCGCGATTGTGCGGGGCTGTCGGGACAGTCCGACACGTAAATACATGAGCCTGTTGCCTGTGGAAATTCGGGAGTTGCTTTGATCTCGGGTCTGCGTATCTAAAGAAAAGCCAGAACTACCACGCGAACAGTTCTGGCTTTTTTAAAAAGAAAACTCAGCGCACCTGCACCACGACCTTGCCCACAGCCTTGCGCTGTCCAAGATCATTGATCGCCTGCGCCGCATGACTCAGCGGGTACACCTGCGACACCAGCGGTTTCAGCTTGCCTTCGGCGAACCAGCCGAACAGCTGCTGGAAGTTGGCCGCGTTGTCCTGCGGCTGACGCTGGGCGAACGAGCCCCAGAACACGCCGACCACCGCTGCGCCCTTGAGCAGGGCGAGGTTGACCGGCAGTTCGGGAATGCGCCCGCTGGCGAAACCGACCACCAGCAGTCGGCCGTTCCAGGCGATGGCACGGACGGCCTGGTCAAACAGGTCGCCACCCACCGGGTCATAGATCACATCGGCGCCCTGGCCATCGGTGAGGCGTTTGATTTCGTCCTTGAGATTGGTTTCGCTGTAGTTGATCAGCTCATCGGCGCCGGCGGCTTTGGCCACGGCGAGTTTTTCCGCGCTGCTGGCGGCGGCGATGACCCGTGCGCCCATGGCTTTGCCGATTTCCACCGCCGCCAGGCCGACGCCGCCGGACGCACCGAGCACCAGCAGGGTTTCGCCCGGTTGCAGGTTGCCGCGCTGCTTGAGCGCATGCATCGAGGTGCCGTAGGTCATGCTGAAAGCGGCGGCGGTGTTGAAGTCCATCGATGGCGGAATCGGTAGCACGTTGTAGCCGGGCACCGCGACCTGTTCGGCGAAGCTGCCCCAACCGGTCAGGGCCATGACCCGGTCGCCGACTTTCAGATGGCTGACCTTTTCACCCACAGCGCTGACCACGCCGGCCGCTTCGCCACCCGGAGAAAACGGGAAGGGCGGCTTGAACTGGTATTTGCCCTCGATGATCAGCGTGTCCGGGAAGTTGACCCCGGCGGCGTGCACGTCCAGCAGGATTTCGTTCTTCTTGGCGACAGGACTGGCGACGTCTTCCAGCACCAGCGATTCGGCAGGGCCGAAGGCTTTGCACAGCACGGCTTTCATCAGGGCTATTCCTTTGGGAGTGATGGCCGATAAGTGTAGGTGTGTCAGTCAACGGGTCAACGAGCATGCCCGGCCCTGATAGTCAGCCATAAGCTTGTGCTTGCGCGGCGGGTCGTTATGCTAGGCCGCAAACCGGATAAGGAGCGAATTGTGAAAGCGTGGATCATGTTGTTGCTGGCCCTGTCTCTGCCTGTGGCAGCGCAGGCCGAAGAAGCCAAAGAAGGCGAGGCGCCGAAGGTCAACTACATCACCCTGAGCCCGCCGTTCGTGGGCAATTACGGGTTGGACGGCACGCCAAAACTGAAGGTCTACAAGGCCGACGTGGCGCTGCGCGTGACTGGCGAAGAGGCGACCAAACTGGTCAAGGCAAACGAGCCGCTGATCCGCAATCAGCTGGTGGCGCTGTTCACCCAGCAGAGCACCGAGGCGATGGGCAGCATCGAGGGCAAGGAAAAGCTGCGTCAGGAAGCGCTGAAGCAGACTCAGCAAGTGATGAATGACGAGACCGGCAAACCGGTGGTTGAGGATCTGTTGTTCAACAACCTGATCATTCAGTAATACAAATTCTGAAAGTCAAAAGATCGCAGCCTTCGTCAGCGCCTACATTGGAATGCGTTCCCCTGTAGGCGCTGACGAAGGCTGCGATCTTTTTTGTGGCCGTTACCGCAATCCCAGCACCGCCGCCCACTGCTCCGCCGTCACCGGCATCACCGACAGCCGCGAACCCTTCTGCACCAGCGGCATTTGCGCCAACGCCGTCTGCTGCTTCAGATAATCCAGCTTCAATACCCGCCCAAACGTCTCGACATGCGCCACATCGATCGCACTCCAGGCGTTTTTCTCGGGGGTAGCCTTCGGGTCGAAGTAGTGGCTTTCCGGTTCCAGTGCGGTGGGATCCGGGTACGCCGCTTCGATTATTTTTCCAATCCCGGCAATCCCCGGCTCCGGGCAGCTGGAATGATAGAAAAAGAACTCATCGCCAACCGCCATCGTCCGCAGGAAATTGCGCGCCTGATAGTTGCGAACCCCGTCCCAGCGCGCTTTACCGAGTTTTTCCAAGCCTTTGATCGAGAGTTCGTCCGGCTCGGATTTCATCAGCCAATAGGCCATGGTTTTTGCTCCTGAAGCGTTCTTTGGGCAAGTTGTCGGGCAATTTTATGACAAACCGACAGTCGGTTGACGTCAGCGTTTGCGCGCAGGTTCACGTTGTCGCAAAATGCCGGCCTTTAAAGCTTGACGCTGCTGCACGGCCTACGAACGGAAACCGCTGCTGTCATCGTGATGATGTGCCTTGAGGGGGGCAATCGATGAAACGCAAACCGGATTTGCTATGGACTTTGGTTATTTTGTTCGGCTTGGGCGTCGTGACCACCGGTTATGCGCAGAGCCTGTGGTCCAACAAGACCGACGCGCCGATTGAAGTGGCGCAACAGGTTCAACAGTCGACAGCCTTCAAGCGCTGAAACTGCTCTCCCGACGCCGCTGTACCCTGCGGCGTCTATCCCGCGAAATACCACGCCTTGTCGGTGACCGTGCCTTGTAACGGCACATCCCAGCTCGCCTGCGCCAGTCGTTCGACCTTCTGACATTCATGGGCCAGGCCCAATAGCGTCGGCTTGCGCCAGTTCTTGCGCCGCGCCAGATACGCCAGGCTGCGATCATAGAAACCGCCGCCCATCCCCAGCCGTCCGCCGACGTCGTCAAATCCCACCAGCGGCAACAACACCAGATCCAGCGTCCAGATCTTGCGCTGGCGAGCCAGATTGGCGCGTGGCTCGAGAATGCGGAAGCGGTTGGGTTTGAGTTTTTCGCCTGGATGGATGCGCTGAAAGACCATTTTGGTTCGCGGCCAGGCGCTGAGCACCGGCAGATACGTGGCCTTGCCCCGACGCTGGGCTTCACGCAGCAGCAAGCGCGGATCGATTTCACCGTCGGTAGGCAGGTACAGGGAGATATGTTTGGCCCGACGAAAGTGCGGGTCTTGTGCCAATTGCCGAAACAGCCCTTTGGCGGCCTGACGTTGTTCACCGGGAGTCAGTGAGCGGCGCGCCTTGCGCAGCAGGCGGCGGAGTTGCGCGCGGGGCAGCAGCGAGGGTTCGGTCATGGTTCGGCTTCGGCAGGGTGGGTGCAAAAACGTACGCATAAAAAATCCGATGTCGGCATACACCGACATCGGATTCGAATCAGGCTCCCCAGATGAACCGCTGTCAACTTAGCCCTTGAACCCGAAAGTTCAAGGTGGAAGATGCAGTAGACTTTAAGGCTTTCCGTCTGGCGGACATGCACACCAGCCCAACGTGCAACTTCCAGGGTAGTGCGAATCGGCTCAGGGACATCGTCAACTGGCAAGCACCCCAGGGAGTGCCGCGAGTATACCTCAAGCGGTCTGGCGAATCAGCCCTTGCTGATGTCCGGATTGTCGGCCAGGACCAGATCGACACGATCGAGCAAGTCGCGCACCTGTTCACGGGTCGAGCCGCTGGCCTGGATGTCCGGACGCTCTTCTTTGTGCAAGAGGTCATGGGTAATGTTCAGTGCGGCCATCACGGCGATGCGGTCGGCACCGATAACTTTGCCGCTGCTGCGGATCTCGCGCATCTTGCCGTCCAGGTAGCGCGCGGCACTGACCAGATTGCTGCGCTCTTCCTGCGGGCAGATGATCGAATATTCTTTGTCGAGGATCTGCACGGTAACGCTATTGCTTGAACTCATGAGTCTTGCTCCAGGGCCTTGAGGCGCGAAATCATCGATTCGACCTTACGCCGGGCGATTTCGTTTTTTTCAATGAGGTGAGCGCGTTCCTCGCGCCAGGTCTTTTCCTGAGCTAGTAAGAGTGCGTTTTGACTCTTTAGTTGCTCGACTCGGCCAATCAGCAGCTCGAGTCTGGCCATCAGCGCTTGCAGGTCGTTGTCTTCCATTGGGTTCACTGTCTGATGGGTTAGCTGGCGGACAGCCTTTAATAGTCTTGGCGAGTCTGTCGATGTAGGATACAAGGCCTTCATTCTAGACATAGCGCCGTCTGGCGCCTAGCTGCCCATGACCATTGCGAATTCCCCGTACCAAGCCTTTGCCACCCTGCTGACCTCCAGCGGCCACAACGTCTCGCCTGCCGAACTGCATGGCCAGTTGCTCGGACGCAGTTGCGCCGGTGCCGGCTTCGATAACGAAGGCTGGCTGATCGACGCCGCCGAACTGCTCGAAGGCGACATTCAGGACAACGTCCGCAACGCCCTGATCGGCCTGCAAGAGATGGTCAAAGGCGAGCTGACCGGCGACGACGTCACTGTCGTCCTGCTGCTGCCAACCGATGACGCGCCTCTTGCTGACCGCGCCGCCGCACTGGGCGAATGGTGCCAGGGCTTCCTCAGCGGGTTCGGCCTGAACTGCCGCGACAGCAGCATGCTCAGCACCGAAGCCACCGAAGTGCTGCAGGATCTGGCAGCAATTTCCCAAGTGCAAGACGCCCTGGAAGAATCCGAAGACGGCGAAACCGATTACATGGAAGTCATGGAGTACCTGCGCGTTGCGCCGTTGCTGCTGTTTTCGGAAACCAAAAAAGCCGACGTGCCGCCAGCCGCCAAGCCGTCGCTGCATTAATCGCGAGCCAGGGAAAGCCATCTGCCCATGACCCATATCCCGAAAGCGGAATACAGCCGTCGCCGCAAGGCCCTGATGGCGCAGATGGAACCCAACAGCATCGCGATCCTGCCCGCCGCCGCGGTTGCTATCCGTAACCGCGACGTCGAGCACGTCTACCGTCAGGACAGCGATTTTCAGTACCTCAGCGGGTTCCCCGAGCCGCAAGCCGTCATCGTTTTGATGCCCGGCCGCGAGCATGGCGAATACGTGCTGTTCTGCCGTGAACGCAATGCCGAACGCGAATTGTGGGACGGCCTGCGCGCAGGGCAGGAAGGCGCGATCCGCGACTTCGGTGCCGACGATGCTTTCCCGATCACCGACATTGACGACATCCTGCCGGGCCTCATCGAAGGGCGCGACCGGGTGTATTCGGCGATGGGCAGCAACCCTGAATTTGATCGACACCTGATGGACTGGATCAACGTGATCCGCTCCAAAGCGCACCTCGGCGCCCAGCCGCCGAATGAATTCGTTGCCCTGGATCATCTGCTCCACGACATGCGCCTGTATAAATCGGCGGCAGAAGTGAAGGTGATGCGCGAGGCTGCGCGAATCTCGGCCCAGGCCCACATCCGCGCGATGCAGGCCAGTCGTCCCGGGCTCTACGAGTACAGCCTGGAGGCCGAACTCGATTACGAATTCCGCAAGGGCGGGGCGAAGATGCCGGCCTATGGCTCCATCGTCGCCGCCGGGCGCAATAGCTGCATCCTGCATTACCAGCAGAATGACGCGTTGCTCAAGGACGGTGATCTGGTGCTGATCGACGCCGGTTGCGAGATCGACTGCTACGCCAGCGACATCACTCGCACCTGGCCGGTCAACGGCAGGTTTTCGCCCGAGCAGAAAGCGATCTATGAATTGGTATTGGCTTCGCAGGAAGCCGCATTCGCCGAAATCGCCCCGAACAAACACTGGAACCAAGCGCACGAAGCCACGGTGCGAGTGATCACCACCGGGTTGGTGAAACTGGGGCTGTTGCAAGGCGACGTCGACGAGTTGATCGCGACGGAAGCCTATAAAGCCTTTTACATGCACCGCGCCGGCCACTGGCTGGGCATGGATGTACACGACGTCGGCGAGTACAAGGTTGGCGGCGAATGGCGCGTGCTTGAAGTCGGCATGGCGCTGACCGTGGAGCCGGGCATCTACATCGCCCCGGACAATCAGAACGTAGCGAAGAAATGGCGCGGCATTGGCGTGCGCATCGAGGACGACGTGGTAGTGACCAAGACTGGCTGTGAAATCCTGACCAACGGCGTACCGAAAACCGTCGCCGACATTGAAGCACTGATGGCGCAAGCGCGGACACACGCGGCATGAGTCGAGTCAATCTGGCAATCATCGGTGGTGGTCTGGTCGGCGCCAGTCTGGCGTTGGCCTTGCAGGCCGGGGCCAAGGCCCGTGGCTGGAAGATCGTGCTGATCGAACCGTTCGCCCCCGGCGACAGTTGGCAGCCGAGCTACGATGCGCGCTCGTCGGCGCTGTCCTTCGGTTCGCGGCAAATCTATCAGCGGTTGGGCGTTTGGCAGGAAATCTCCCGCCGCGCCGAGCCGATCAAACAGATTCACGTCTCCGACCGTGGCCGCTTCTCCACCGCGCGTTTGTCGGCGATGGAAGAGGGCGTGCCGGCGCTTGGCTATGTGGTGGAGAACGCTTGGCTCGGCCAGTGCCTGTGGCAACACATTGATAAAGATGTGATCACTTGGCGCTGCCCGGCAGAAGTCACCCGCATGGAGCCGCTGCCTGACGGTTATCGCCTGACCCTCAACGATGAAACCACCATTGAGTGCGACCTCGCGGTGCTCGCTGATGGCGGCCGTTCGGGGCTGCGCGAGCAGTTAGGCATCAACGTGCGCAAGCGTCCGTACAACCAGAGTGCGCTGATCGCCAACATCACCCCGAGCGAAGCGCACAACGGCATGGCCTTCGAGCGCTTCACTGACGACGGGCCGATGGCACTGCTGCCGCTGCCGGAAAACCGCTGCGCATTGGTCTGGACCCGTTTGGGCATGGACGCGCAACGTCTGGCCGACTTGAGTGAGCGCGATTTTCTCAGTGAATTGCAGGGCGTGTTCGGTTACCGCCTCGGCACCCTGAAACAAGTCGGCGCGCGGCATTTGTATCCGCTGTCGCTGGTGGAAGCTGAAGAGCAAGTGCGTTCGCATCTGGCCGTGCTCGGCAACGCTGCGCACAGCCTGCATCCGATTGCCGGGCAGGGTTTCAACCTGTCCCTGCGCGATGCCGATGCTCTGGCCGCCGCGTTGCTGGCCAGCGACAAACCGCCGGGCGACTTCGCCACGTTGCAGGCGTATCGCGAGCGTCAGCGTCTGGATCAAGACCTCACCGTGGGCTTCTCCGATCAGGTTACGCGCCTGTTCGGCAGCACCCAGCCGCTGGTCTCGCTGGGTCGCAACATCGGCCTGCTCGGTCTCGATCTGCTACCGCCGGCCAAGCGCTGGTTCGCCCGTCAGGCCATGGGCCTGGGAACACGCCCGGATGCGTAACTGGCTGATCCGTACGTTCGGCAAGGCGCGGTTGATGCGTTGGATCATGACGTTCTATCCGCCCTATCTCGGCGCCGGTGTGCGTGTGCGGCACATCAGTGATGACTTTCGCGATGTACAGGTGTCGATGGGCCTGGGCTTGTACAACCGCAACTACGTTGGCACCCAGTTTGGCGGCAGTCTGTATTCGATGGTCGATCCGTTTTTCATGCTGATGCTGATGGAGAACCTCGGCTCGCGTTACATCGTCTGGGACAAGGCCGCCGACATCGATTTCATCGCGCCGGGCAAAGGCCCGGTGTTCGCCCGGTTCAACATCGACGAGACCTTGCTCGACGAGATCCGCCGGCAGACCGCCAATGGCGAGAAATACCTGCCGCAGTTGCAGGTCGATATTCATGACGGCGCCGGCAACCTTGTCGCGCGGGTCGGTAAAACCCTTTACGTGCGGCTCAAGCCGCAAGCGAGACAGGCTTAAAGCATGGAAATGCGCGCAGATCTGCTGATTGTCGGAGCCGGAATGGTCGGCAGCGCCCTGGCGCTGGCGTTGCAGGACAGCGGGCTGGAAGTCCTGCTGCTCGACGGCAGCCCTTTGAGCGTCAAACCGTTCGATGCTCAAGCGCCATTTGAGCCGCGTGTCAGTGCGCTGTCGGCGGCCAGCCAACGCATTCTCGAACGCCTCGGCGTGTGGGACGGCATCGCCCAGCGACGCAGCAGTCCGTACACCGACATGCACGTCTGGGACGGCAGCGGCACCGGGCAGATTCACTTCTCGGCGAACAGTGTGCATGCCGAGGTACTCGGCCATATCGTCGAAAACCGCGTGGTGCAGGATGCCTTACTCGATCGTTTGCACGATTGCGATCTCGGCATGCTGGCCAACGCGCGGCTGGAGCAGATGCGCCGCTCCGGTGACGACTGGCTGCTGACCCTGGCCGATGGTCGCAAATTGCGCGCGCCGCTGGTGATCGCGGCGGATGGCGCCAACTCGGCAGTACGTCGCCTGACCGGCGTCGCCACCCGTGAGTGGGATTACCTGCATCACGCCATCGTCACCAGCGTGCGTAGCAGCAAGCCGCATCAGATGACTGCGTGGCAGCGCTTTACCGATCACGGGCCGCTGGCGTTTCTGCCGCTGGAACGCGACGGGCAGCAGGATTGGTGCTCGATCGTCTGGTCGACCACGCCGAGCGAAGCCGAGCGTTTGATGGCGCTGGGTGAGGCGGACTTCTGCCGTGAGCTGGAGCGTGCCTTTGAGGGTCGCCTCGGCGAAGTCATCAGTGCTGATCCGCGACTGTGCGTGCCGCTGCGTCAGCGTCACGCCAAGCGTTATGTGGCCGAAGGGCTGGCGCTGATCGGCGATGCGGCGCACACCATTCACCCGTTGGCCGGTCAGGGCGTGAACTTGGGTTTCCTCGACGCCGCGGTGTTGGCCGAAGTGCTGTTGCAAGCGGTCGAGCGTGGCGAGCGACTGGCAGATGTGAAGGTGCTGAGCCGTTACGAGCGTCGGCGCATGCCGCACAATTTGGCGCTGATGGCGGCGATGGAAGGCTTCGAGCGCTTGTTCCAGGCTGATCCGCTGCCGGTGCGCTGGTTGCGTAATGCCGGGTTGAAGCTGGTGGAGCAAATGCCTGAGGCCAAGGCGTTGTTTGTGCGCGAAGCACTCGGGTTGACCGGCGACCTTCCGGCGCTCGCTAAACCCTAAGGTCTACATTTGTGCAACATCTGGTAACTCCTTGGGAAAGTGTTCGATTGAGAAGCTAAATGTGAGTCCTTATCATTTGACCCACATTTCCCGACCGAGAGACCACTCCCATGTTGGCACCCAAGCGTCTTCTGACCGCACTGGCCTTGACCCTGATCGGCAGCACCACTGCCCAGGCCGCCGACGAGGTGGTGGTTTACTCTTCGCGTATCGATGAGCTGATCAAACCGGTGTTCGATGCCTACACCGCCAAGACCGGGGTGAAGATCAAGTTCATCACCGACAAGGAAGCGCCGCTGATGCAGCGCATCAAGGCCGAAGGCGAAAACGCCACCGCTGACCTGCTGCTGACCGTCGACGCCGGCAACCTCTGGCAGGCCGAGCAAATGGGCATTCTTCAGCCGTTCACCTCGAAAACCATCGACACCAACATTCCCGCGCAATACCGCTCGTCCACTCACGCCTGGACCGGTCTGAGCCTGCGCGCGCGTACCATCGCTTACTCCACCGAGCGCGTGAAGCCGGGCGAGTTGACCACCTACGAAGCGCTGGCCGACAAGAACTGGGAAGGGCGCCTGTGCCTGCGCACGGCGAAGAAGGTCTACAACCAGTCGCTGACCGCGACCATGATCGAAGTCCACGGCGCCGAGAAGACGGAAAAAATCCTCAAGGGCTGGGTCAACAACCTGTCCACCGATGTGTTCTCCGACGACGTCGCGGTGCTGGAAGCGATCAACGCCGGACAGTGCGATGTCGGCATCGTCAACACTTACTACTACGGCCGCCTGCACAAGCAGAAGCCGGAGCTGCCGGTGAAACTGTTCTGGCCGAACCAGGCGGATCGCGGCGTGCACGTCAATCTATCGGGTATTGGCCTGACCAAACATGCACCGCACCCTGAAGCGGCGAAGGCTTTGGTCGAGTGGATGACCACGCCCGAAGCGCAGAAAATCTTCGCTGACGTGAACCAGGAGTTCCCGGCCAACCCGAAGGTTGCGCCTTCGGAAGAAGTGGCGGCGTGGGGCAAGTTCATTGCCGACACCTTGCCGGTGGAAGTGGCGGGCAAGCGCCAGGCCGAGGCGATCCGGATGATGGATCGGGCGGGTTGGAACTGAGGCTTTTCGTATAATTTGATCGTTCCCACGCTCCGCGTGGGAATGCATCCCTCGACGCTCCGCGTCGATTCGCTGAAACCGTGACGAGCAGCGTCACAGGATGTGTGCCCACGCAGAGCGTGGGCACAATCATTTGAACGAGATAGTTTCCTTGGCCCACCCCGCCCAACGCCGCTGGTACCCCATCGTCTTCGCCATCGCCGCGTTGGTGCTGTTGCCCCTGAGCGTTCTGCTGCTCTCATGGCAAACCATCGATCAACAGATCTGGTCGCACCTGTGGGAAACCCAGATGCCGCGCCTGTTGGGCAACACTCTGACGCTGGTACTCGGCGTCGGCATCGGTGTGACGCTGCTCGGTGTCAGCCTCGCCTGGCTCACCAGCCTCTGCGAATTCCCCGGCCGACGCTGGCTCGACTGGGCGCTGATGCTGCCGTTCGCCATTCCTGCCTACGTGCTGGCGTTTGTCTTCGTCGGCCTGCTGGACTTCGCCGGCCCGGTGCAAACCCTGCTGCGCGAATGGTTCGGCACTGGCCTGCGCCTGCCACGCGTGCGCTCCACCGGCGGTGTGATCGTGGTGCTGGTGCTGGTTTTCTATCCCTACGTCTACCTGCTGGCGCGCACTGCGTTCCTTGCTCAAGGCAAAGGCCTGATGGAAGCCGCGCGGGTGCTTGGCCAGTCGCCGTGGCAAGCGTTCTGGCGTGTGGCGTTGCCGATGGCGCGTCCGGCCATTGGTGCGGGTGTGGCGCTGGCGCTGATGGAAACCCTCGCGGATTTCGGTGCGGTCTCGGTGTTCAACTTCGACACGTTCACCACCGCGATCTACAAAACCTGGTACGGCTTTTTCAGCCTGTCGAGCGCGGCGCAACTGGCCAGCCTGTTGCTGCTGGTGGTGATGCTGGTGCTCTACGGCGAACGTCGCGCACGCGGGGCCAATCGGGCTAGCAACGAGCGGCCGCGAGTCAAGGCGTTGTATCACCTGCGCGGGTTAAAGGCGTTCGCGGCAATGAGCTGGTGCGGATTGGTATTCGCCTGCGCCTTCGTCATTCCGCTGCTGCAACTGATCGTGTGGTTCTGGCAGCGCGGTCGCTTTGATCTGGACGAGCGCTACGCCGGGTTGATCCTGCATACCTTGTATCTGGGCGGGATGGCTGCGCTGATCACCGTCAGCGTCGCGTTATTGCTGGCCTTCGCCCGACGGCTGGCGCCGACCCGGGCGATCCGCTCAGGCGTCAGTGTGGCCAACCTTGGCTACGCCTTGCCGGGGTCGGTTCTGGCGGTGTCGATCATGCTCGCGTTCAGTTATCTGGATCGCGAACTGGTGATCCCGCTTTCCGGCTGGCTCGGTGGTGCCGGCAAACCGCTGCTGCTCGGCAGTCTGGCGGCGTTGCTGATGGCGTATCTGGTGCGTTTTGTTGCCGTTGCTTATGGCCCGCTGGAAAACAGTCTGGCGCGTATACGGCCGTCTTTGCCCGAAGCGGCACGTAGCCTGGGTGTCAGTGGGCCGCGACTGTTTTTCAAAGTGTATCTGCCGCTGTTGCTACCCGGCACCCTGAGTGCGGCGTTGCTGGTGTTCGTCGATGTGCTCAAGGAAATGCCTGCGACCCTGCTGATGCGCCCGTTTGGCTGGGACACGCTGGCGGTGCGCATCTTTGAAATGACCAGCGAAGGCGAGTGGGCGAGGTCTTCGCTGCCGGCATTGACGCTTGTCTTGGTCGGACTATTGCCGGTCATTGGCCTGATCCGCCGCTCGGCGCATCGAAACACTTAGTCGTCAGTCCTGAATCATGCGGCTACAATGCGCGGCATTCGGTGCGGTTCGTCTGACAGATCTGTTCGCTGGGATTGGCTGAAAGCCCTCTATTTCAAGGCTTTCACCCGTGCAGCGGCTGTCCGCACCCTCGCCACGCCCGGAAGGAGAAACCCATGGGACAGCGTACGCCTCTGTATGACCTGCATCTCGCCCTTGGCGCGAAGATGGTCGATTTTGGCGGTTGGGACATGCCACTGCATTACGGCTCGCAGGTCGAGGAGCACCACGAAGTGCGCCGCGATTGCGGGGTGTTCGATGTTTCCCATATGACCGTTATCGACGTCACCGGTGCCCAGGCCAAAGCCTGGCTCCAGCATTTGCTGGCCAATGATGTCGAACGCCTGCACCGCCCCGGCCGTGCCTTGTACAGCACCATGCTCAACGAGCGTGGCGGCATCGTCGACGACATGATCGTCTACCGCCTCGACGACGGTTATCGCCTGGTGGTCAACGCCTCCACCCGCGATCAGGATCTGGCGTGGATGCAGGCGCAGCTCGGCGGTTTCGACGTGCAATTGCACGAACGCTCTGAGCTGGCGATGCTGGCCATTCAGGGGCCGCAGGCCCGGCACAAGATTGCCGAACTGGTGACCCAGTCCCGCGCCGCGCTGATCCAGCACCTCAAGCCTTTCGAAGCCCACGCCGACGGCGACTGGTTCATTGCCCGCACCGGCTACACCGGTGAAGATGGTCTGGAAATCGCCCTGCCGGCCGATCAGGCGCCGGCGTTCTTCAACGATCTGGTGGGCGCCGGTATTTCCCCGATTGGTCTCGGCGCTCGGGACACCCTGCGGGTGGAAGCCGGGATGAACCTCTACGGTCAGGACATTCATCAGGATGTTTCGCCGCTTGCTTCGAACATGGCCTGGAGCATTGCCTGGGAGCCAGTCTCGCGTCAGTTCATCGGCCGCGCCGCGCTAGAGGCGGAAAAAGCCGCCGGCGTTGCGCACAAACTGGTCGGTCTGGTGCTGGAAGAGCGGGGTGTTTTGCGCGCTCATCAAGTGGTTCGCATCGCCGATGTTGGCGAAGGGGAGATCACCAGTGGTAGTTTCTCTCCTACGCTAAGCAAATCGATTGCTCTGGCGCGTGTTCCGATGGCAACCGCCGACCGCGCCGAAGTGGAAATCCGTGGCAAGTGGTATCCGGTACGAGTGGTCAAACCGACCTTCGTTCGCCATGGCAAAACTTTGATCTAACCTTTCCCGGCGGGCACGACCGCTGACAATTTCTCGAGGACACCGAAGATGAGCGATATCCCTGCCGAACTGCGTTTTGCCGAAAGTCACGAATGGGCGCGTCTGGAAGCCGATGGCACCGTTACCGTGGGCATCAGCGATCACGCGCAGGAAGCGCTGGGTGATGTGGTGTTCGTCGAGCTGACCGAAGTCGGCAAGGTTTTCGCCGCAGGCGACCAATCCGGTGTGGTCGAGTCGGTAAAAGCCGCTTCCGATATCTATGCCCCAATCAGCGGCGAAGTGATCGCGATCAACGAAGATCTGGGTGCTTCGCCGGAGTTGTTGAACACCGAACCATACGGCGCCTGGATCTTCAAGCTCAAGCCAAGCAACACTGCTGAGCTGGACAAGCTGCTCGACGCAGCAGGCTACAAGGCCGCCATCGGCGAGTAAGCCCAACGCTGCGCCCCAAAGCCCCGACCTGTCGGGGCTTTTTTATGCCCGGGAGTTTCGGATTTTGGGCGGCTGCTATGCTGGTTTGACCGTGCTGCATTGACGCCGAGCGCCAGCCAAGAGAGAGCCCGTCATGTCCCAGTTGCCGTCCCTGAGCCAGTTACGTGATCCCGAAGCCTTCCTGCGCCGTCATCTCGGCCCCGATGCCGCCGAGCAACAGGCGATGCTCGACAGCCTCGGCCTCGGCAGCCGGGCCGAGCTGATCGAGCAAACGGTACCGCCGGGCATCCGCCTCAATCGCGCATTGGATCTGCCGCCAGCGCTGGATGAGCAAGCCGCGCTGGCGAAACTGCGCGGGTATGCCGAGCAGAATCAGGTCTGGACCAACCTGATCGGCATGGGCTATCACGGCACCCTGACGCCGACCGTCATCCTGCGCAATGTGCTGGAAAACCCCGGTTGGTACACCGCGTATACGCCCTACCAACCGGAAATCGCCCAAGGCCGGCTCGAAGCGCTGCTCAATTTCCAGCAACTGACCATCGACCTCACCGGCCTCGAACTGGCCAACGCCTCGCTGCTCGATGAAGCCACCGCCGCAGCCGAAGCCATGGCGCTGGCCAAGCGCGTTGCCAAGTCAAAGAGCAATCTGTTTTTCGTCGATGAGAACTGTCATCCCCAGACCATTTCCGTGGTGCAGACCCGCGCCGAAGGCTTCGGTTTCGAAGTGATCGTCGACGCTGTCGATAACTTGAGGCAGCACCAGGTGTTCGGTGCGCTGCTGCAATATCCTGACAGCCATGGCGAGATCCGGGATTTGCGGCCATTGATTGATCATTTGCATGCGCAGCAAGCGCTGGCCTGTGTTGCCACCGATCTACTGAGTTTGCTGTTGCTCACACCACCGGGCGAACTGGGTGCGGATGTGGTGTTCGGTTCATCCCAACGCTTTGGCGTGCCGATGGGCTACGGCGGCCCGCACGCCGCGTTTTTCGCCAGTCGCGAGGAATACAAACGGGCAATCCCCGGGCGGATCATCGGTGTGTCGAAAGACGCTCGGGGCAACGTGGCGCTGCGCATGGCCCTGCAGACCCGCGAGCAACATATTCGCCGCGAAAAAGCCAATTCGAACATCTGCACGGCGCAGGTTTTACTGGCCAACATCGCCAGTTTCTATGCGGTCTATCACGGACCGGAAGGCTTGAAACGCATCGCCCAGCGCGTGCATCGGCTGACCTGCATTTTGGCTGCCGGCCTTGAGCGCAACGGCATCAAACGGGTCAACGCGCAGTTTTTCGACACGCTGACGCTGGAGGTTGGCGGCGCGCAAACTGCGATCATCGAAAGCGCGCAAGCCGCGCAGATCAACCTGAGAATTCTGGGCCGTGGTCGAGTCGGCCTGAGCCTCGATGAAACGTGCGATGAGCACACCGTGGCGAAGCTGTTTGATGTGTTGCTCGGTGCTGATCATGGGCTGATCGTCGACGATCTTGACGCTGAGGCACTGGTTTGCGGCATTCCCGAAAACCTCCAGCGCAAGACGCCTTATCTGCGCCATCCGGTGTTCAACGCCCATCACAGCGAAACCGAGATGCTGCGGTATCTCAAGCAGTTGGAGAACAAGGATCTGGCGCTTAATCAGTCGATGATCCCGCTGGGCTCCTGCACCATGAAACTCAATGCCACCAGCGAGATGATCCCGATCACCTGGCCGCAGTTCGCCCATCTGCATCCGTTTGCGCCGCGAGAGCAGGCGGTCGGTTACACGTTGATGATCGAAGAACTGGAGCGTTGGCTGTGCGCGATCACCGGGTTCGATGCGATCTGCATGCAGCCAAACTCCGGCGCACAGGGTGAGTACGCCGGGTTGCTGGCGATCCGCAAATATCACGAGAGCCGCCAGCAGGGTACGCGGGACATCTGCCTGATTCCGTCCTCGGCCCACGGTACCAACCCGGCCTCGGCGCAGATGGCGGGGATGCGTGTGGTGATCGTCGAGTGCGATGAAGCGGGGAACGTCGATCTGGAGGATTTGAAGGCGAAGGCCGCCGAAGCCGGGGCCCGGTTGTCGTGCCTGATGGCGACCTATCCATCGACCCACGGCGTGTACGAGGAGGGCATCAGCGAAATCTGCGAGGTTATCCACCAGCACGGCGGTCAGGTTTACATGGACGGCGCCAACCTCAACGCACAAGTCGGGCTGGCGCGCCCGGCCGATATTGGCGCCGATGTCTCACACATGAATTTGCACAAGACTTTCTGCATTCCTCATGGCGGCGGTGGGCCAGGGATGGGGCCGATCGGGGTTGGCGCGCATCTCGCTCCGTTCGTCGCCAATCATCCGGTGGTGCCGATTGACGGGCCACTGGCGCAGAACGGCGCGGTCAGCGCGGCGCCGTGGGGCAGCGCAAGTATTCTGCCGATCAGCTGGATGTACATCGCCATGATGGGCCCGCAACTGGCGGACGCTAGCGAAGTGGCCATTTTGGCGGCGAATTACCTGGCGCAGCATTTATCTGGAGCGTTCCCGGTGCTTTACACCGGGCGCAACGGGCGGGTGGCCCATGAATGCATTCTCGATCTGCGGCCGTTGAAGGCACAGACCGGCATCAGCGAAGAGGACGTCGCCAAGCGTTTGATGGATTACGGTTTCCATGCGCCAACCATGTCATTCCCGGTGCCGGGGACATTGATGGTCGAACCGACCGAGAGTGAATCGAAGGCTGAACTGGACCGGTTCATCGGCGCCATGTTGAGCATTCGTGCAGAAATCACCGAAGTTCAGAACGGCAACTGGCCGGCGGAAGACAACCCGCTCAAACGTGCGCCGCACACGTTGGCGGATGTCACCGGAGTCTGGGAGCGGCCCTACAGCATCGAGCAAGGCATCACGCCGGATGCGCACACCAAGGCTCACAAGTATTGGCCGGCGGTGAATCGGGTGGATAACGTTTATGGGGATCGCAATCTGTTTTGCGCTTGTGTCCCCGTGGACGATTACCGCTAAAGATCTTTTGATTTTGTTCCACAAAAAATGCCGCTCATATGAGCGGCATTTTTGTGGGCGAAAGGCTTACTCGGAAGCCACGGCATTCTTCGCCAGAATCGCATTCGCCAGTTCCATGTCCGTCGCTTGAAGGCCCGGGTTGTCGGCGCGAACTTTCTGCATCGCTGCTTCCAGATACGGCCCACGAATGCCGCCATCGCTGGCAACGAAGCTGCCGGCATCATCCTGCGCAGCGACGATCAGCTTGTGATCCTTGAAGGTCAGGTAAGTCGAGCCAGTGGTAGCGCCGGACGAAATGACGTTACGCCAAAAGCTGTCGGCCATCGCTGAACCAACGGGAAGGGACAGCAAGGCCAGAGTGGCGACAGCAAGTTTGAGACGCATGATTTAGGTGACTCCTGGGGGTTAACTACGGCGTTGGATCGTCATTTACCGATCCGGTTCCATGCACACTAATCGGCACGTTCCACCAGGAATATCACGCCTTGTTGTCCCGTTACGCGAACGCGCTCGCCGACCGGTGTGTCAGGCCCACGGGCAATCCAGACGCCATCTGCAACTTTGATTTTGCCGCGGCCGTCGACGATCGCCTCGCTGACCACGAACACTTTGCCGATCAGCTCCTGGCCCCGCAGATTCAGATTCGGTTGATCGCTGCGGCGCACCGCAGTGCGTTGGCGTCGCCACCAATACAGCGCGGTCAGGATCGAAAACAGCGCAAACAGCACCAGCTGGATTTCCCACGGCAGCGTCGGCAGGACAAACGTCGTGACGCCGACTGCGGCGGCGGCCATGCCGATCCACAACAGGTAACCGCCAGCCCCGAACACTTCAAGAATGAGCAACACAGTGCCCAGCCCCAGCCAGCTCCAGAAGGTGAACAGTTCAGCTGGCATGGCTCAGGCCTTCTTGCCGTTAAAGGTCGCTTTGACGATCTCGCCGATGCCACCCACTGCACCGATCATCGAGCTGGCTTCCAGAGGCATCAGAATGACTTTGCTGTTGTTGGCCGAAGCCAGCTTGCCCAGCGCGTCGATGTATTTCTGCGCGACGAAATAGTTGACCGCCTGCACGTTGCCGCCGGCGATGGCTTCGGACACCACTTTGGTCGCCTGGGCTTCGGCTTCGGCCTGACGCTCCCGGGCTTCGGACTCAAGAAACGCGGCCTGACGACTACCTTCTGCTTCCAGAATCTGTGCCTGCTTTTTGCCCTCTGCGGTGAGAATCGCCGAGGCTCGCAGGCCTTCGGCTTCGAGGATTTGCGCGCGTTTGATTCGTTCGGCCTTCATCTGGCCGGACATTGCAGCCATCAGGTCGGCAGGCGGGCTGATGTCCTTGATTTCGATCCGGGTGATCTTGATGCCCCACGGTGCGGTGGCTTCGTCCACGGTGCGCAGCAGTCTTTCGTTGATGTTGTCACGCTGGCTGAGCATGGCGTCGAGTTCCATGGAACCGAGCACGGTGCGGATGTTGGTTTGCAGCAAATTGCGAATGGCGTGTTCGAGGTTGTTTACCTCGTAAGCGGCCTGGGCCGTGTTCACAACCTGGAAGAAGCACACGGCATCGATCTGTACCGTGGCGTTGTCGGCGGTGATGACTTCCTGCGGTGGGATATCCAGCACGCTTTCCATCACGTTGATCTTGCGACCGATGCGATCCATCACTGGAATGATGATGTTAAGGCCCGGTTTAAGGGTGTTGGTGTAGCGACCGAAGCGCTCGACCGTCCACTCGAAACCCTGTGGCACGACTTTGAAACCCATGAACAGAATGGCGATTGCCAGGGCCACAAACAGTAAAAGCACACTTCCGGTCTGCATAACGATTCCTTGTTGGATGGATCAATAGAGTTGCAATGGCGCAAGTGTAACGGCGTGGCCCGGGGTTAAGAACCGCTTGATGGCAATTTGGCTATTTCTGCTCGCTTTGCGGCGTCACCCGCAACACCTCCTCAATCGTCGTCAGCCCGGCCGCAACTTTCTGTGCACCCGAAAGACGCAAGCTGCGCATACCCTCCTTGAACGCCTGGCGACGGATCGCCGTGAGGTCGGTGTCGGGGGTGATGAAGGCCTTGAGGCTGTCACTCAGTTGCATGATTTCGTAGACCCCGGCGCGACCGCGATAACCGGTGTCGCGGCACTCCACGCAGCCGATCGCGCGTTGTGCATTGTTCGGCAACGGCGCCTGCCAAGGACGGGTCAGGGTTTGCCAGTCTTCTTCGTCCAGGGTCAGCGGTGCCTTGCAGTGCGGGCACAAGGTGCGCACCAGTCGTTGCGCCATCACCCCGAGAACGGTGGCTTTAATCAGATAGTGCGGCACGCCGAGTTCCAGCAAGCGGCTGATCGCGGAGGGGGCGTCGTTGGTGTGCAAGGTCGATAGCACCAGGTGACCGGTCAGCGCCGCCTGAATCGCCATTTCGGCGGTTTCGAGGTCGCGAATCTCGCCGATCATGATGATGTCCGGGTCCTGCCGCATCAGTGCGCGGACTCCGGCGGCGAAACTCAGGTCGATGTTGTGCTGGACCTGCATCTGGTTGAAGGCTGGTTCGACCATCTCGATCGGGTCTTCGATGGTGCAGAGGTTGACCTCCGGCGTCGCCAGTTTTTTCAGCGTGGTGTAGAGCGTGGTGGTCTTGCCCGAACCGGTGGGGCCGGTAACCAGAATGATGCCGTTGGGCTGGCGGGTCATGTCTTGCCAGCGGCGCAGGTCGTCAGTTGAAAACCCGAGCTGATCGAAGTCCTTGAGCAGCACTTCGGGGTCGAAGATCCGCATGACCATTTTTTCGCCGAACGCGGTGGGCAGGGTCGACAGGCGCAACTCGACTTCGCCACCGTCCGGGGTCTTGGTCTTGACCCGGCCGTCCTGGGGTTTGCGCTTCTCGGCGACGTTCATCCGGCCGAGGCTTTTCAGGCGGCTGACAATCGCCATGGTCACTTGCGGCGGGAATTGATAGACGTTGTGCAATACGCCGTCGATGCGAAAACGCACGGTGCTTTGCTCGCGGCGCGGCTCGATATGGATATCGCTGGCGCGCTGCTGAAAGGCGTATTGGAACAGCCAATCGACGATGTTGACGATGTGCGCATCGTTGGCGTCCGGCTCCTGATCACTGGCGCCGAGGTTGAGCAGTTGTTCGAAGTTGCCGAGATTGCCGCTCTGCTGATCGGCGTTGCTGGCGCCGCTGACCGATTTGGCCAAGCGGAAAAACTCGACACTGAAACGCTGTATGTCCGCCGGGTTGGCCACCACCCGCTTGACTGGCAGCTTCAGGACGTGAGTCAGGTCGGCTTCCCAGCCATTCACGTAGGGCTGGGCGCTGGCCACGGTCACCGTGTCGCGGTCGACGGCGACGGCGAGAATCTTGTGGCGTTGGGCAAAGGCATAGGACATCAGCGGCGTGATGGCGGCGACGTTGATCTTCAGCGGGTCGATGCGCAAATACGGCTGCCCGGCCTGTTGCGCCAGCCACAGGGTCAGGCTTTCCAGATCGAGGTGTTTGCCCGGTCGGCTGAGGTCGTCCAGTTGTTGGCCGGCGATGAACTCCAGCGGATGCTTCTGGCCATGTGCGGCGTGGCGACGACGGGCATTCAGCGCCTGTTCCGCCGAGTCCTGGCTGATGAAGCCTTGGGCGACCAGTTCACGCAATACATCGTTGAGTTCCAGCCAGCGGTCCTGAGTGGCGAGTTGAACGGACATGCGGGCTTCCTTTTGAGCGACATTGCGCAAAGGATAGTCGTGGCCCCGCAGACCGTTGGGCCACTACCCGACGAAGCCGTTGCCGGATTTTTCAGCCGGCCGCTTGCGCCGGCGCATCCCACACCGTGTCGGCGTTTTGCAGATTCACCGAGCAGACGCTGATCAGGTTACGAAGTTTTTCCGCAATCACTTGTGCGCGATGCCAGCTCAGGCCACTCATGACCAAGTCGATCGACAGCAGATCGTCCATTCGCTGCACGTTGACCTGCTCGGGCGTGAGGAATTGCAGCGCGAATAAATTCAGCACCCGCACCAGCACATCCGGCTCGGCTTCGGCGAGGATTTGATACTGCGCCAGGCAGTGGGGGTTGCTGACGTTCCAGACATCGGCGCGGGTCGGGCTGCTGTTGACGGCTTCGAGGTGGGGCATGGCGGGTCTCCAAAATCACTGGAGGAATTTTTACATTCGGTGCCGGGTATTTCTTATCTATGATGGGCGTTATTGGCGAATGATCGAATTGATCAATTCGTAAGATGGTTGATTAGAGGTTTTCCTATGCATAGCGAGCTGGACAGCTACGACCGCAAGATTCTCGCCCTGCTGCAAGAGGACGCTTCTCTTTCGAGTGCGCAGATCGCCGAGCAGGTGGGACTGTCGCAATCGCCGTGCTGGCGGCGGATTCAACGGATGAAAGAAGAGGGGATCATTCGCGGGCAGGTGACGTTGCTGGATCGCAAGAAAATCGGTCTGAACACGCAGATTTTTGCCGAGATCAAACTCAATGCGCACGGGCGTTCGAACTTCACCGAATTCACCGAGGCGATTCGTGGGTTTCCGGAAGTGCTGGAGTGTTATGTGCTGATGGGCGCGGTGGATTTTCTGTTGCGCATCGTCGCGGCGGACATCGAGGCGTATGAGCGGTTCTTCTTCGAGAAGCTGTCGCTGGTGCCGGGGATACAGGAAGTGAATTCGATTGTGGCGTTGTCGGAGATCAAGTCCACCACCAGTTTGCCGGTACTGCGCTGAAAGCCTTTGTGGTGAGGGGATTTACTGTGGTGAGGGGATTTATCCCCGATGGACTGCGGAGCAGTCCCAGCTTTCTAATAAAAGCGGGCCGCTTCGCGACCCATCGGGGCGGTGCGACGTTTCGCTAAATCCCCTCACCACAAAGTAATCACATACGCAGCAGCATTTTCCACGCACGATTCTGATAAACGGCAATCGCCTGCTGCTTGCGCGCATCGAGCAGTTCGTCAGTGATCGTCGGCTCGTTGGCCAGTTGCGCCAGTTTGTTCAGCTCGCCGTACAGGCGATCCATTTCCGGGATCTCCAGCACGTTACGCGCGTGGTGCAGCCAAACCTGAATGCGCTCGATACGCGGCAGTTGCTCAGCCAGATCTTCCGGCTGCTGCTGATAGCGCTGCAATTGCAGGGAGGTGGCTTCTTCGCCCAGCATGCGCGGCAACCAACTGTGCAGTTGTGCGGCGCCCTGACGGTTGCCACGAGTGTTGCGCTCGGCGGTCCAGGTGCGAGCCAGTAACCAGCGGGACGCGTTCAGCGAGAACAGGCCCCAGCGTGGGTCTTCCAGTTCTTCGAGGAATTGCTCCGGCGCGGCTTTGCGCACGTCTTCATCTTCGATACCGGCCTGAACCAGCGGGCGCCAGTCTTCCAGCAGTGCATCGAGGGCCACACGCAGGTCGTGGGTCGACGGACGCGGTGCGGCCTGGCCGAGGCTGCTGAGCAGGGCGCGCATTTCGGCAAGGTTCTCGACCCAGTCCAGCAGCAGGCGCCAGTGACCGTTGAAACGGTATTGCTCAGCCAGACGCTGGCTGCTACCGAGCAAATGCCAGCACAGCGCGGCGAATGCATCGTCCAGCTGGGTTTCGGTCGTCAGTTGTGGCGCCGGCAGGCTCAGCGAGTAGCTGTTGGCGTCGTAAAGACGATAGCCGCGCTCGGCCTTGCTGATGTCGCACGGCATCAGGGCCAGGGTTTCAGCCAGTTCGGCGGCCAGCTCCAGCAGCGCGGCAGGCTCGCCTTCGCGCAATTCCAGTTCCAGCTCGCAGATTTCTTCTTTCTGTTTGCCGACCACGACGTGGCCCAGATCCAGAGCGGCTTCGATGACCACTTTGGCCTTGCCGCGGCCCCAGGCGATTTCGGCGCGCTCGCGGACGAAATCGGTGGTGAAGATCGGCTTCAGGGTTTTCTTGTCCAGCTCGGCCAGCGACTCGGGCCAGCATTCGCCGTCGAGTTTCTTCACGTCGAGTTTGGCTTTGGGCAATTTCCAGTCGTACTCGTTACGCTCGGACAGACCGGCGACGCTTTGGCCGCGAGTTTTGAGGGTCTGAATCACCTCATCGCCATCCTTGCGCAGGCGCAGGGCGACTTTGGCCTGGGCCAGGTCACGCTCAGGAGTGTCGAAGTACTGGTTCATCAACTCACGGCGTTCCCAGCCATTTTTGTTGCGTTTTTTCAGTAACGGGTGCTCTCGCAGGGCAGCGAGGGTTTCGCGGCTGACGCGGAGTTTGATTTCGGTTTCTTTCTGCATGGCCGGAAAATCCAGGATCGGGAGCGCAGCCGGGGGAATGTGTGGCTGCCAAGGCCGTGCAGTGTACAGGACTGATTCGTCCTACGCCCTGCGGCGGTTTATTCCTGACGCCGGATGGTTCTATGATGAACCTCAATTCGGGAGTTGGAGTCAGCGATGCCTTTGCCGTCCATGAAAGACCAGTTCGCCGCGCTGATTGCTGCGCCGTCGGTCAGCTGCACGCAACCGAGCCTGGATCAGTCCAACCGGCCCGTGATCGATTTGCTCGCCGGATGGTTGGGTGATCTGGGCTTCAGTTGCGATATCCAGCAGGTCAGCCCCGGAAAATTCAACCTGCTCGCCAGCTTCGGCAGCGGCCCCGGTGGGCTGGTGCTGGCCGGGCATAGCGACACGGTGCCGTACGACGACGCGCTGTGGCAGACCGATCCGTTGAAACTCACCGAAGTCGATGGCCGTTGGGTCGGCCTCGGCAGTTGCGACATGAAGGGCTTCTTCGCCCTGATCATCGAGGCCGTGCAACCGCTGCTCGATCAGCCGTTCAAGCAACCGCTGCTGATCCTCGCGACCTGCGATGAAGAAAGCTCGATGTCCGGCGCCCGTGCGCTGGCCGAGGCCGGACGTCCGCTAGGCCGTGCTGCAGTGATCGGCGAGCCGACCGGGCTCAAACCGATCCGCATGCACAAAGGCATCATGATGGAGCGCATCGACATTCTCGGGCAGAGCGGCCACTCGTCGGATCCGCGCCTGGGCCACAGCGCCCTCGAAGCCATGCACGATGCCATCGGTGAACTGCGTGGTCTGCGCCTGTTATGGCAGCGCGAATTCAACAATCCGCAATTCAGCGTGCCGCAACCGACGATGAACTTCGGCTGCATCCATGGCGGCGATAACCCCAACCGCATCTGCGGCCAGTGTTCGCTGGAGTTTGACTTGCGACCGCTGCCGGGCATGGACCCGAAAGTGCTGCGCGCCGAGATTCTGCGCAAGCTCAAACCGGTTGCCGAGCGTCATCAGGTGAAGATCGATTACAAGCCACTGTTCCCGGAAGTGCCGCCGTTCGAGCAGGCTGAAGACGTTGAACTGGTGCGGATAGCGGAAAAACTCACTGGCCACGCGGCCGAAGCAGTAGCGTTCGGCACCGAAGCGCCTTATCTTCAGCGCCTTGGCTGCGAAACCATCGTGCTCGGCCCCGGCGACATCGCCTGCGCGCATCAGCCCGGCGAGTACCTTGAAATGTCACGTTTACAGCCTACCGTGCATCTATTGCGACAGCTGATTGAACATTACTGCCTGAAGAATTGAACGCATTCCTTGTAGGAGCTGCCGAAGGCTGCGATCTTTTGGTTTTGTTTTGAAGATCAAAAGATCGCAGCCTTCGGC
>NZ_JACSZV010000106.1 GCF_014472415.1 Pseudomonas sp. N40(2020) | reverse complement strand
AACTTCTGAAAATAATCACTTGACAGCAAATGAGGCTGCTGTAGAATGCGCGCCTCGGTTGAGACGAAAGATCTTAACCAACCGCTCTTTAACAACTGAATCAAGCAATTCGTGTGGGTGCTTGTGGAGTAAGACTGGTAGTCAACAAGATTATCAGCATCACAAGTTACTCCGCGAGAAATCAAAGATGTAACCAACGATTGCTGAGCCAAGTTTAGGGTTTCTTAAAAACCCAAAGATGTTTGAACTGAAGAGTTT
>NZ_JACSZV010000105.1 GCF_014472415.1 Pseudomonas sp. N40(2020) | reverse complement strand
TTCTCGGTCGAAAGCGGAGAAAAAGAGGTGTTGACAACAGCGAGTAACGCTGTAGAATTCGCCTCCCGCTAACGAGAGATCGGAAGCGCAAGTGGTTGAAGTTGTTGAAGAATTCTTCGAAAACTTCCGAAAATAATCACTTGACAGCAAATGAGGCTGCTGTAGAATGCGCGCCTCGGTTGAGACGAAAGATCTTAACCAACCGCTCTTTAACAACTGAATCAAGCAATTCGTGTGGGTGCTTGTGGAGTCAGACTGGTAGTCAACAAGATTATCAGCATCACAAGTTACTCCGCGAGAAATCAAAGATGTAACCAACGATTGCTGAGCCAAGTTTAGGGTTTCTTAAAAACCCAAAGATGTTTGAACTGAAGAG
>NZ_JACSZV010000104.1 GCF_014472415.1 Pseudomonas sp. N40(2020) | reverse complement strand
GCGCCATACGCATCTGACAACTTCTGGCAGATGGGTGACACTGGTCCGTGCGGCCCGTGCACCGAAATCTTCTACGATCACGGCGACCACATTTGGGGGGGCCCTCCGGGAAGCCCGGAAGAAGACGGCGACCGCTACATTGAGATCTGGAACATCGTCTTCATGCAGTTCAACCGCCAGGCCGATGGCACGATGGAACCGCTGCCGAAGCCGTCTGTAGATACCGGTATGGGTCTGGAGCGTATTGCTGCGGTGCTGCAACACGTTAACTCTAACTATGACATCGACCTGTTCCGCACGCTGATCCAGGCGGTAGCGAAAGTCACTGGCGCAACCGATCTGAGCAATAAATCGCTGCGCGTAATCGCTGACCACATTCGTTCTTGTG
>NZ_JACSZV010000103.1 GCF_014472415.1 Pseudomonas sp. N40(2020) | reverse complement strand
ATTTTAGGGAACTCGAATACTGATAGCGGCCGGTCGAATGCGGCCGTCTTGGGGTAAATCAACACCACATCCCCCGTTCCATTCAGGTAGCTCTGGCCGTAGGCCTGCAACTGGTAGAAGTCGCCTTGCGCGAGGCCGTACTTGCTCGTGCCATTGGCCTTCAGTCCATCCAGCAGTTTCCACTTTGCGTCCAGGACCAGCAGATCCTTGTTGGTATCCCGGATCAAAAGGTCTGGCTTTAGACAAAACCAGTTCTGCTCTCGATGGTGAACCATGTGATGACTGCGTGCTTGGGTTTTCAGGACAAGCGGCCGCACCAGTTGTTTCGCGAGATGCTTGGATACAAACGCTTCGAATACTGCCTCCATCGGGAACAGCAGCGACGGAGCATTGT
>NZ_JACSZV010000102.1 GCF_014472415.1 Pseudomonas sp. N40(2020) | reverse complement strand
GCTGAATACCCAGCGGCGAGAAGATACCGTGGTTAATGGCGTTGTTGAGGAACAGGATTTTCGCCGGTTCAACAAAGATAGACGCCAGCGGCAGCATGTCATGGACAACCATGAAGTTAACGCCCGCAGCCAGCATTTTGGACAGGGCTTCAACAATCGGGCCAATGCCGAGGAATGCCAGAATAGCGAGGATCATCCCGATGATGCCTGCGGAGAAGTTCTTCACCAGCATCTCAAAACCGGATTTGATCTTACCGTCTACCCAGCGGTCGAAGTGCTTAATGCACCAGCCGCCCAGCGGACCTGCAATCATAGAACCGAGGAACATCGGCATGTCTGCGCCGACGATAACGCCCATGGTGGTGATGGCACCGACTACGCCGCCACGTTCGCCGCCTACCAGCTTACCACCGGTATAAC
>NZ_JACSZV010000101.1 GCF_014472415.1 Pseudomonas sp. N40(2020) | reverse complement strand
ACCCTCGACGACTTCAAGAAGCAGCTGCGGGCGTTCGCCGGCACCGACTTCGGCGTGCACTCGCCGCGCTGGCTGTCCCGGTTCGGCGACGCCACCCGGCAGGCCGAGCGCTACCGGGTGGGCCGGGTGCTGCTGGCGGGCGACGCGGCGCACATCCACCCGCCGACCGGCGGCCAGGGCATGAACCTCGGTGTGCAGGACGCGTTCAACCTCGGCTGGAAGCTGGCCGCCGCGGTCAACGGGTGGGCCCCGCAAGACCTGTTGGACACCTACCACGCTGAGCGGCACCCGGTGGGCGCCCGCGTCCTGGACAACACCAGGGCGCAGATCACCCTGCTCGGCAGCGACCCGGGGGCGACCGCGCTGCGCGAACTGTTCTCGAAGCTGATGGACTTCGAAGAGGTGAACCGGTACGTGACCGGGA
>NZ_JACSZV010000100.1 GCF_014472415.1 Pseudomonas sp. N40(2020) | reverse complement strand
CTCGTACATATGCCGGGCAATGGCGACATTGGTATGGTTATCGCCATCGTCTTTGTTGATAACGATCAGATCAGCCACTTCCATCAGCCCTTTTTTAATGCCCTGCAGATCATCGCCGCCACCGGCAATTTGCAACGAGATAAAACAGTCCACCATGCGGGCGACTTCTGTTTCCGACTGCCCGACGCCAACCGTTTCGACAATCACTACGTCATAACCCGCTGCTTCGCATAACAGCATTAATTCCCGCGCTCGCTGACTGGCACCGCCCAGATGACCGGAGGATGGTACCGGGCGAATAAACGCCGCTTCGGCACGCGCCAGGTCATTCATGCGGGTTTTATCCCCGAGAATGCTACCGCCAGTGACCGGGCTGCTGGGATCGACCGCAATAACCGCGACCTTTAATCCCTCTCGAATCAACAA
>NZ_JACSZV010000099.1 GCF_014472415.1 Pseudomonas sp. N40(2020) | reverse complement strand
ATGCCGCCGCGGCCGGCGAAGCCGTCGATCAGCGCCATCGTGAGCACCGGTTCATCGGCCGGCGGCAGCGGCACGGCTAACCGGCGCGGCGCGCTGTCGTCGATGTAAAGCAGGTGGCAGCCGCCGCGCGCCGGCGCGCCGGTACTCGTCAGCACCAGCTGCATGGGGCGGCCAGCGGGCGGCGCCGCGAGCTGGCGGCGGAAAGCATCGGCCAGGGCGGGGCTGTCCTGGGCCACGCACAGCAGCAGCGGAGCGTCGTCGCCGGCAAAGGCGGCGGCGGGCCATTGCACGAAGCGGGCAAACGTGGCGACCAGCCGGGCCTTTGCCTGCGCATCGCTGCCGACCGACTGGGCGCGGACGGCGCCCTGCAGGCCAAGCAGCAGCGCCAGCGCGACGCAAGCCAGCGCCGCAGCATGGCGCAAGACTGTAGGC
>NZ_JACSZV010000098.1 GCF_014472415.1 Pseudomonas sp. N40(2020) | reverse complement strand
ATCCGGTAGCGGTAATAGACCTGTTTCGTTTCGTTCTGCGCGGCATCGTATATGTAATACGTATCATTGTCGTCGTCCCATTGGACATCCAGCCGCTGCAAGTTTTCGTAGGAGAAACTGCCTAGCTTCGGATGTTCCGGGGGTACATAAGCTTCAAAAAATTCAACCCCCTTCTGATCCGCCCGATCAATCGCACGCGTCATTCCATTAAAGCTGCCCTTAAAGGTATACGTAAACAGTTCTTCGACATACAAGTCTCCATCCGGCCCGAGGTAAGCCCTGGATTCCACGCGGTCCATCGAGTAGCTCTTCTTGTCTCCGCAGCCGGTTATCCCAAGGACCAGGACTAGGCTGCCCAGCAGTAGCCACCATCTCCTCATGCGCTCACTCCCATCTCCATACTTCTTACTCTCTCTACTGACTATGCATAGATTCAAAA